>DAIMHX010000015.1:0-46476 GCA_036723055.1 Microbacteriaceae bacterium | reverse complement strand
TTCTCGCTCCTGCTGCCGATCTACCACGCCGACCGGGCCGACTACTTCGAGCGCGCCTTCGTCAGCAGCGTCACGGAGCAGACCCTGCGGCCGGACGAGGTCGTCCTCGTGCAGGACGGGCCGATGAGCGCTGAGCTCGTGCTCGCGCTGCAGCGCGTCATGGCCGCCTCTCCCGTGCCGGTCAGGCTGGTCGTCCTCGAACAGAACGTCGGGCTCGCCCGCGCCCTCACCGAGGGCCTGGCCAGGTGCTCGCATGACATCGTCGCGCGCATGGACGCCGACGACATCTCCCTGCCGAACCGCTTCGCCGTGCAGATCCCGGCGCTGGTCGATGGCGGACTCGACCTCGTGGGGGCCGGGCTCTACGAATTCGCCGACGAGGCGGGAGAGATCATCGCGACCCGCACACCGCCGGTGGGAGCCGGGCAGATCGCATCCGTTTCACGATTCCGTGATCCGTTCAATCATCCGACGGTCGTCTACCGCAGGAGCGCGGTCGAGCGCGCCGGCGGCTACCTGGACCTCGGGCTGATGGAGGACTACTGGCTGTTCGGCCGGATGATCCAGGCGGGAGCCGTCGTCGACAACGTCGCCGAATCGCTCGTGATGTACCGGGTGAGCGACGGCGCCTACGCCCGTCGCGGCGGATGGTCCCAACTGCGGGCCGAGGTGGCGCTGCAGCACCGGTTCCGCCGGAGCGGCTTCACAACGCGTCGGCAATGGCTGGTGAATGTGCTCGTGCGCGGCGGCTACCGCCTCGTTCCGGAGAGCCTGCGTCGGGTCGTGTACCGCCGCTTCATCGCCAGCTCCGGCGCCGAGCGCTAGCACGCGACTGTCAGGGTGAACACAACGGCGGCGATACAATTGACTCTTGTTTGCCCGCGGTGCCCTGTGAGGGGTGGTTCAGGCTTGCAGAATCTGTGGGAGAGAGAACAGTGACCGTGACTTCAACTGAGCCAGTCGATCTGACTGGCTTCACCGTCCCAGGGCGAGGCAACGGCCTCATCGACGTCTTCCGCAGGCGTTACCTGCTGCGACTGCTCGTTCGCAAGGGCGTCTCGACCCGATACCGTAACTCGGCGCTCGGCTGGGGCTGGTCGTACGTCAAGCCGATGACCCAGTACTTCATCTACTTCTTCGTGATGGGTATCGTCCTCGGACGCACCCACGGCCTGCAGAACTTCGCCGTGTACCTGCTCGCCGGCATCATCGTGGTCAACCTGTTCAACGAGGCCTTCTCCAACGCCACGAAATCAATCGTGGACAACAAGGCGCTGGTGAAGAAGATCTACCTTCCCCGGGAGATGTTCCCCATCGCGGCGGTGATCGTCGCCTTCGTGCACTTCCTGCCGCAGGTTGCCGTGCTCGTCGTGGTCTCCAGCATCGCCGGCTGGACGCCCGGTCTGCTCGAAGTCGGGGCGATCCTGTTCGGGGCGCTGGTCGTCATCACCCTGGCCAGCGGCCTCGGCCTGATCTTCGGCGCCGTGAACGTGTCGTTCCGGGACGCCCAGAACCTGGTCGAGATCATCAAGATGCTGGCCACCTGGGGCTCCCCGGTGCTCTACAGCTACGCGAGCATCGCGAAGGTGCTGCCGAGCTGGGCGACCGAACTGTACATGTCCAATCCGCTCACCTCCGCGGTCGAACTCTTCCACTACGGGTTCTGGTGGTCCACGACTGACGGTGGGCTCCCTCACCCGCCCAACCTGCTTCGGGACTCCCTCGTCAGCCTGCTGATTTCCCTGATCATCCTCGGAATCGGCCAGCTGGTCTTCCGCCGGTTCGAACGACGATTCGCGCAGGACCTGTAATGAGCAAACGCCCCAGCATCATCGTCGAGCACGTGCAGAAGACCTTCCTGCTGCGCCACACGCACTCCTTCAAGGAGGCGTTCATCGCCCGGATCAAGAAGAAGAAGATCTCGACCTCCTTCGAGGCGCTCAAGGACATCAACTTCACCGTCGGCGAAGGGGAGTCCCTGGCGATCCTCGGCTACAACGGTTCGGGCAAGTCCACGCTGCTCAAGCTCATCGCCGGCGTGCTCGAACCCGACAAGGGCAAGATCCTCACCCGCGGCCGGGTGGCCGGCCTGATCGAGGTTGGGGCGGGCTTCCACCCGGATCTCTCCGGGCGCGAGAACGTCTACCTCAACGCGGCGATCCTCGGCATGAACAAGAGCGAGATCGACGCGCGCTTCGATGACATCGTCGCGTTCTCCGAGATCGAGGAGTTCATCGACAGCGAGGTCAAGCACTACTCCTCCGGAATGTTCCTGCGGCTCGCTTTCTCGGTCGCCATCCACGTCGAGCTCGACATCCTGCTGGTCGACGAAATCCTGGCCGTCGGCGACGCCCCGTTCCGGGAGAAGTGCCGCAAGAAGATCCGCGAACTGGTCGCGGAGGGCAAGACGATGGTCGTCGTCAGCCACGACACCAAAACCGTGCAGGAACTCTGCGACCGGGGCATCGTCATCAAAAAGGGCGTGAAGATCTTCGACGGCCCGGTTGATGAAGCCATCAACGTTCTCAAGAACCAATGACCATGAACGCCGATCTCCTCATTGTCGGGTCCGGGTTCTTCGGGCTCACGATCGCCGAACGCGCTGCCACCGAGCTGGGCCTCAAGGTTGTCGTGATCGACCGCCGGTCGCACATCGGCGGCAACGCCTATAGCGCGCCGGAGCCGGAGACCGGCATCGAAGTGCACCAGTACGGCGCGCACCTCTTCCACACGTCGAACAGGACGGTCTGGGACTACGTGAACCGGTTCACGAAGTTCACCGGCTACGAGCACCGTGTCTTCACGAACTTCGCCGGAGAGGTTTACCCCCTGCCGATCAACCTCGGCACGATCAACCAGTTCTTCCGCGCTGCCTATTCGCCGGACGAGGCCCGTGCGGTCATCGCCGCGCAGGCGAGCGAGTACTCCACCAGGGATGCCGCGAACCTCGAGGAGAAGGGCATCTCCCTGATCGGCCGCCCGCTGTACGAGGCGTTCATCCGCGACTACACCGCCAAGCAGTGGCAGACGGACCCCACCGAGCTGCCCAGCGAGGTGATCAGCCGCCTTCCGGTGCGCTACAACTACGACAGCCGGTACTTCAACGACACCTTCGAGGGCCTGCCGGTCGACGGGTACACCGCCTGGCTCGAGCGCATGGCCGACCATCCGAACATCGAGGTGCGGCTCGAGACCGACTTCTTCGACGCCTCCCACGACGCCAGCAAGGCGTCAGCGGTCGGATCGGTTCCGATCGTCTACACGGGCGCCATCGACCGCTACTTCGACTACTCCGAAGGCGAACTGGGCTGGCGCACGCTCGACTTCGAGCAGGAGGTCCTGCCGATCGGCGACTTCCAGGGAACGCCCGTGATGAACTATGCGGATGCCGCCGTGCCGTACACGCGCATCCACGAGTTCCGGCACTTCCACCCGGAGCGTGACTGGTACCCGACCGACAAGACCGTCATCATGCGTGAGTTCTCCCGCTTCGCCACGCGCGCCGATGAGCCGTACTATCCGGTGAACACGAGCGCGGACCGCGCCGGTCTGCTCAAGTACCGGGGGCTCGAGGCGGGGGAGTCCAACGTGTTCTTCGGCGGCCGGCTCGGCACCTACCAGTACCTCGACATGCACATGGCGATCGGCTCAGCGCTGTCCATGTTCGAGAACAAGCTGCTGCCGCTCTTCCGCTAACCGCGTCACGGACGGAAGGTCTTCTCCCACGCCTCGACGGAGGTGATCTGAGCCGCCTCGTCGCGGTACTGCCGCTGGAGGGCGTCCCAGTTCCGGGCGAGCCGGCGGTGCAGGCGCAGGCTCTGCCACCACAGCGAACGGAATTGCGCTGGGTTGCGGGTGTACCAGGACGAACCCTTGCCGTCGGCGCTGTCGATGAGGGCGCTGTCGAGCGCGGGCACCCGCCACCAGGTGGCATCACGCTTGCTCAGTTCGAGCTGGGGCCGGGTGACGTTCTCGGGCGACGGCGTCGCGAACAGGTGCCGGAGAGCGGCTCGCGCGGTGAAGAGCAGGAGCGCCACGCCTCGTGGCCCCTTGCCGTCGGTGGACAGGTACGCCCGCTTCCCCTCGTTGGTCGTGGGGGCCGTGCCGGGTGCGTAGACGCGCATCTCCGGGAACGACGCAGCCGCGGCTCGAAGCTCGCCGAGTGTCGTGGGCAGGGTCTCGTGGAGTCGGCCCGGGCCGGCGAGCACATCGCGGAGCGCCTGGTGCCGCAGGGTGACGGGGTAGTACTGCATCGAGAGCAGGTGCTTGAGATCCTGCTTGCGGTACTCGTTCAGCAGGGAGCCGCCGCCGGGTGTCGGAGAGTGCAGCAGGGCTGCCACCAGCCGGTTCCTGGCGTGGAAATAGGCCTGCCAGTCGAGCGTGTCGTCCTTGTCGATCCACGAAATGTGCCACAGCGCCGACCCCGGAAGCGACACCGTCGGAAAACCGGCCTCGCGTGCGCGCAGCCCGTACTCGGCGTCGTCCCACTTGATGAACACCGGGAGGGCAAGGCCGATTCGACGAACGACGCTCGTGGGGATGAGGCACATCCACCAGCCGTTGAAGTCGCTGTCCTCGCGGCGATGCATCCACGGCGTGGACCGCAGAGGGGATTCGCGGAAGTCGTGTCGTTCGTGGGCGCGGTCCGGCGGACCCCACATGAACGTGCCCAGATCGACGACTTCGCTGAAGGCGTGCAGCACGGACCGGTCGCCGAGGTCGAGCATGTGACCGCCGACGATGGTCGGTGTGGCGCACAGGCGCGCGAAGCGCACCGCACGCAGGATGCTCTCCGGCTCGATCTCGACGTCATCGTCGAGCAGCAGGACGAACCCAGAGTCGTCGCGGTTCAGGGTTTCGGCCATGCCCCTGGAGAACCCACCTGAGCCACCCAGGTTCGGCTGGATGACGATCTCCAGCTGGTCGCCGAGCCGCGCCGCGACCTCGGCGAAGCCGGCTTCGTCCGCGACCTTCCGGGTGCCCTGGTCGATGATGAAGATCCGGTCGATCTCCTTGAGCAGTTCCGGGCTGTCGGCGAGGGTGCGGAGCGTCGCCACGCAGTAGTCCGGCTTGTTGAACGTCGTGGTGGCGATGGACAGTTTGCCTGCCGTCACCGGCGCGTCCGGCACCTGCCAGGACCCTGCCGTGACCTCCAGCCGCTCTTCGGCGTGCAGGTCGAACCAGTACCAGCCGCCCTCATCGAAACCGCTGACGGGCAGGTCGAACGTGGATGTGGTCGCCCCGGACACGTCGCGGGTGAATGCGGCCCGTGCCTCGCCCTGCTGGTTCGAGCGCATGACGGTGATGGACCCGGTGCCCAGGGTGTCCAGGCGGAGGGTCACCGAGCGCGCGATCGTCCATTTCTGCCAATACGCGGCCGGGAAGGCATTGAAGTAGGTGGAGAAGGACGCGGTCGTGCCCGGCTGGAACACCGCGCGGCCGCGCGCCAGGATGTCGACCGCGCCGGCCTGCGGCAGATCGACGTACAGCGGGAGCGTCTCGGTCGCATGGTCGGACGGGAAGACCACGTTCTGGATGGTTCTGGTGCGTGCGGCTGATGATGTCATCGTGCTGTCCAGTCTGCCCTGTGCGGGCACCTACTCCAGGTACCTGCCGGCCTCCGTGAGGAATGCGTCCGCATAATTCTCCGCGGGGAAGTCGCCCAGGTAATACGTCTTGAGATCGCGACGCACGCCGGCGAGAGGGTCAGGTCCGAGCAGGCTGCCCACGCATTCGGTGAGGTTGGAGAGGTTGGAGGTGATGACGTACGCGGCCTTGGCAATGGGGAACTCTTCCGCGAACGCGGCGGGCGCGGCCAGCATCGCCGTCATCGCGAAGGGCTTCTCCGAGTAGAGGAAATCGGGCACCACACTGGAGACGTCGGCCACGAGCGCGTCGGAGGCGTTGAAGCACTCGACGATGCTCATCTCGCTCTCGGCCCGGCGGCCGAAGAGGTGTTCGCGCCCGGAGGAGGTCGAATCGTGCTCCAGGAGTTTCTTGATTCGATGTGACTCGTGGGCCAGGGACTCGCTGCGGTCCGTGTACGGGTGCGGGCGGAAGATGACCCTGCAGCCCTGGTCGAGCAGCGCCGAAATGATGTCGAAGCCGCGGCGCAGGGAGGAGTAGTTGGAGTCGGTGTGGAAGCCGGCCCAGGTGGGCGCGTAGAGCACCGTCTTCTCGGCCACAGCGGAGATCGGCCCGTCTCCGACTCGGATTGACTCGACCTGCGGGCGGCCGACGATGGAGAAAGCCTCCCGCGGCACGTGCACATCGTGCGCGGCGAAGCGATCGATGGCGGCCTGCCCGGCGACGAAGTTCTTGTCGAACATCCGGAAGACGGGACTGTAGCTGGGCGCTTTGTCACTGTCGCCATGGTTGAGCTGAATGTGCGTGATGTGGGCCAGACGCACGAAGTGCATGTTCTTCGTGGCCGTGTTGACGTAGAACGCCGCCTTCAGGGACGGAGTGGCCAGGGGGTCCATATCAATCGGCTCCTTGCGGAGAAGGACCGGGAAGTTCGTCATCGCGACGACCGAATCGAACGTCGCCGGGTTGCGCACGATCACGATGAACCTCTTGCCCAGGCGCTCGAGGAACGGCATCCACATGGCGATTTGATAAGCCACGCCGCTGGGGCCGTCCCAGTGCAGGGCGAAGACCGGGCCATACTCGGTCAGCACCTGGGTCAGGCGTTGTTCGGCCACCCGTCGGGCGCGGATCCGCAGGATGCCGTCGTACAGGCTGATCGCACTCGGGATCGCGACCAGGATGGGGACCGCCAGCAGCCAGAACACCGGCGCGCCGGCCATGACGAGCGCGGCGAACACGAGGATCGCCACGCTGTTGATCGGAAAGACCAGGCCGGCGCTGAAGACGGCCTTGTTCCGCACCTGGATGCCGGGAAGGTTCGCCGAGTAGGGAATCGCACCCCTGGCGACCCTGCCGACGCTCGTTTCCATCACAATGAGCAGCGCCAGCAGTCCGGTGGCGAGCCACAGCCACGGCCGGTCGGCGCCAACGCGTGCGAACTCCACCGACACCGCGATGACCACTGCGGCGCGGGGGAGGATGAATGACCCGGTCGGCCGGGCGGACCAGAGAATCTCCGAACCGACTCGCGCGGCGAAGGCGAACGTCAGCGCGAGCGCCAGGCCGGCGAGAACGAGTGTGACCCACCTGGGGTATCCGCCGAGCGCGACGCAGAGGCCCGCGATGGCGAGCAGGTTCGCGATGAGCCCGTCACCGGCGGCCTTGAAGAACCGTAAGACGAACGAACCTCTGGCGGCAGGCGGCGGGGAAGACGTTTTGCTCATGCGAGTAATGGGAACCTTTGCAACGGAGAACTGGCGAACGTCGTGCCCGACGTGAACGGCGTTGGCGCCGACACGGCGGCAATAGCTGCACAACGCTAACACGATGACCCCCGGGAACCCGGAGAGGGCCCGGTGCGGTCGCGTACAGTTGACACAGCCGCGTCGTACCGGATGCGTGTTGCCGAGGAGGATCTTGACCGAGAGTCTTGTTGTGACCAAACGATCCTTGATCATTGCCGGTGAGAGCTCCGCGCTTCCCGGCAGCATCGACGTTCTCCTGAACGACCACAGGGTCTGGTCCACGACGCCTCCGGCTCCCGCGCCCGATGGTCGCATCCACTTGCGGTGGCCGGCGGCACTGGTTCCCTATCTCAAGGGTCGTGCCACGGTGAGCGTTCGGGATTCCGCCACCGAGGCCGTTGTCGCCGAGGCGGACGTGCAGATCGGTGGCTCGTCCGCTCCGATCGAAGTGACGAACGCGCAGGGACGGTGGCTCGCCGTCAACAAGTGGCAGCGCATGGGCGCGTCGCTCGAGGGTGACAGTTCGGGGATGACCGAGCGGCTGATCTCGCGCGCCAAAGTACTCGCCGACCAGCTGCACGACCTCGGCTACGTCGTCAGCATCACCAGCGGCACCCTGCTCGGCGCGGTCCGCCGCGCCAACCTGCTGCCGCACGACGACGACATCGACCTGTCCATCTTGTTCGAGCAGTCGCATCCGTCAGACCTGTCCCTGGAGAGCTTCCGCCTCGAGGATCGGCTCCACGCGCTCGGCTACGTGGTCGTCAGGCACAGCACCGCTCACCTGCAGGTGATGTTCCTCTTCGACACGGGCGAAACGGACCACTACATCGACATCTTCAGCGCGTTTTATCGCAACGAGGATTTCTGCCAGCCTTTCCACGTGCGCACCCCCGTGCCCCGGTCGTCTCTCGTCCCCGTGAAGACGATGGAGATCGCCGGAGTGCCCTTCCCCGCTCCGGCCGTGCCTGCCGACTGGTTGGCGGCCTGTTACGGCCCCCACTGGGAAACACCCGATCCGTCCTTCCATTTCGTGACCCCGCTGGCGACTCGTCGCCGGTTCGAGAACTGGTTCGGCAGCCAGAACATGAACCGGGTGTACTGGGAAACCGAGTACGCCAGGGTCGACGAACGGCTTCGAGCCGACGGGGACGCGTCTCACCTCAGGGCGCTCTCGCGGGCGCTTCCCCGATCGGTCCCCGTGGTGGACCTGGGCTGCGGCACGGCGATCAACGCCGAGGTCATCGCGGAACACGGGCATGACGTGATCGGAGTCGACTACAGCTACCGGGCACTGGCCCTGGCCCGCGCGGCAACGGATTCGTCTTTCGACCTCCGGTACCTCAACCTGTACGACCGGCGGCGTTTGCTCGAGTTCGGTGCCGAACTCGTGAAGTCGGGGCGGCCGTGGCATTTCAACCTGCAACATGTCCTCGAGGGCCTCACCAAGGAGGGAAGAGGGAACGTCTTCCTCTTCCTTCGCCTGGTGCTCACCGAGCGTGCCCACGCGTTCGCGACGTTCGACACCAATTTTTCGACCCGGCACTACCGCGGGGATAAGCCGGAAACCTGGCACCTGCCCCTGACCTGGCTTCGCGAGGAGGCCGGGAAGCACAGGCTCGCGGTTGACGTCGTGACGACGGGTTCGCGCAGAACGAAGAACGGTAGAAGGAAGACAGCGACAGTCACGCTGTCACTCGACTCATACAGTGCCTCCCCAGGCGATTAAGGAACACCATGGAGAATTTTTTCGGCCGTCTGCTCACGCGCTTTGCTCCGCGCGCGGCCACGGTTTTGACCACGCTCATCCACGCGAGCGAGGAGAGCGACGGGCTCATCCCGCGCGTGCTCTCCTACGAGAACGAGGTGCGGGAACTTCGGCTCGAGATCGACGAACTGAGGAAGGACAGCCTGCGCATCGCCGAGCTGTACGACCTCGTCTTCGAGCGCCTCGCGGTGCCCCAGACCGACGCCTGACCTCAGCGAGGGGCGCGGTTGACCTGCACATCGACGATCTGACCGGTCAGGGTCGACGTCAGCACGTGGAGGCACACCTCGGCGACGTACTCCGGGTCGAGCAGCGTCTCCGGCGGCTCATGGCCGAAAGCGTTCTCTCGCATGGGGGTGCGCGTCCGCTGCGGGTTGATGCAGTTGACGCGGACGCCGACCTCGTTCCATTCATCGGCGAGGGCCTGGGTGAGGTTGACGATGCCGGCCTTGGTGGCTGAGTACAGGCTGTAGCCGGCGCGGCCGCGGGTGTACGAACTCGACGTGAAGTAGAGGATCTGCCCCGAGGTCTTCTCCAGGTACGGGAAGGCCTCCTGGGCGATCTGGGCCGGGCCGAGCAGGTTGGTCTTGAGGGTCTGCTTCAGCTGCCGCTTCGGCGTCTGGGTCAGCGGTGAGATGGTGAGGACGCCGGCCGTGACGATGACGTAGTCGATCCGTCCGGACCGCTTGGCGGCCAGGGCGAGAGCCTTCCGCACGTCCTTCCTCGAGCCGACGTCGGTTCCGGTCTCTGAGCGGCTGAAGGAGTGCACGGTGGCGCCGGACGCGCCGGCGAGCCGGCCGATGCTTTCGCCGATGCCGTAGCTGCCGCCGAAAATGACAATGGACGTGCCCGTGAGATCCACGGTTTCGCCGCTGGCGAGTGCCGCACCGACGTTTGCCGTCTGCAGCTGGAAGATTTTGTCCGCGATGTGAATATCGAGCGGCTCGGTGACCTTCATGTTCTGCGGCGTGCCTTCGACGACATAGATCGGCACGTCGGGGAGGTATTTGAAGACCACTCCGCAGTCGTCGGTCGCCGCGAAGTCAGGGTCCTGGTTGGCCAGTTCGTAGGCCTTGCGGATGACGGAGACCCGGAATCCCTGCGGCGTCTGGCCCCGGCGAAGCCGGCCCCGAGGGGGGATGCCCGATATGCAGTCGTTCTCGTCGACCTCGATGATCGTGTCGGCCGACGGGATCGCGGTGTCAACGGCCTCGTAGCTCTGCAGGGCGGCGACACAGTCCTCGATGATGCGATCGTCGAGGAAAGGCCGCACGGCGTCATGGAAGAGCACGTTGCACTCGTCGGCGGGGAGCGCGGCGAGCGCGAGCTGCGTCGTGTCGTTGCGCGAGGCGCCGCCGGGCAGGATCTGGGTGAGCTTGGTGAACCGCGGGTCGCCGCGGAGGGGATCCAGCTCGCCGATCGCCGCGGCGTTCATCATGACGATGACCTCGTCGATGAGGTCATTGTTGTTGAGCGCCTCGAGGGTGTGCTCCACGATCGCCTTGCCGGCAATCTTGATCAGCTGCTTGGGTATGCCGAGTCCAACACGTACGCCAACGCCGCCGGCCAGCACCACGGCCACGTTCCGAAGAGTTCCGTCGGTCATTTCGATTCGTTCCTTTGTCGCGCTCGTTCGTGCGGCCCCGCCACGCGACACACGGCGCGGGAAAGTACCTGAGGTTGGGATCCTCGCGTGCCGTGAACAGTCTAATCTCCCGATTGATGCCGACCGCTCAGAGCGGACGAGCGCTCGCGAGAACCCGGTGCCCCGGATCGATACCCCCCGGCGTGGGGCTACCGGTTTGCTCCCCGAATAGGGTTGACTGCATCAGACCGACGCGCCCAGACCCGGAGTGGTGTCGCACAGCGATCCACCGGCATCAGGGAATTTACAGTGACGACACCTCATCGGGTCAGGCGACCGCGTCGAAGCGCTCGGCGATTTTTGGCGAGTTGCATTGCCGCCCTGCTGCTGGCCTCGCTGTTCACGGTCATCCAGCCCGCAGCGCCGTCGATTGCGGCCAGCGGCAGTGACTTCCAGCCCGGGAACATCATCGACGATTCGGTCTTCTTCGATCCGAACACGATGACCGTGGCCCAGATCCAGTCGTTCCTCAACGCCAAGGTTCCCACCTGCACGAGCGGCTACACCTGCCTCAAGAGCTACCGGCAGGACACGAAGACCCGCTATGCGGATCCGATGTGTGCCAAGTACACGGGTGCCCTGAACGAGTCGGCCGCGACCATCATCTACAAGGTCGCCCACGCCTGCAGCATCAACCCCAAGGTCATTATCACCACGCTCCAGAAGGAGCAGGGGCTCGTGACGAGCACCCATCCATCGAGCGCCATCTACCGCAAGGCCATGGGTTTCGGATGTCCTGACACGAGCGTCTGCGACTCCACCTACTACGGATACTTCAACCAGGTGTACTCGGGCGCGTGGGCGTTCCAGCGGTACACCATGCCTGCCGGCACCGGGGCGGGCACGGCCTGGTACTCCAACTACAGCAAGTACGGCGTTGGAGGAACCACGAGCATCCTGTACAACCCCAATGCCGGATGCGGCACGAAGTCCGTCTACATCGAGAACAGGGCGACCGGCAGCCTGTACACGTACACGCCGTACACACCCAACGCGGCGGCGCTGTCCACCGGCTACGGCATCGGGGACAGCTGCTCCTCCTACGGAAACCGCAACTTCTTCTACTACTACACCGACTGGTTCGGCAGCACCCACGGCAAGGGTTCGATGATCCGCGCGAGCGGACAGGCAGCGATTTACCTCGTCGTCGGTGCCAAGAAGTACCACGTTCCGAACGTGACCGTCCTGAACATCTTCTCGGCGCTCGGACCGGTCCGAGTGGTTAGCCAGGCCTACGTCGACACCTTCTCGACCGGCATGGACCTGAGCCCGGCCGTGCTTGACCCGCAGACCGGCATTGTCGGGCTCGTCCAGGACGGCAAGCGGCACGCGATCACGACCTGTGCCCGTGCGGCCGCCTGGGGCTTCCCCTGCGGCACCTACGCGAGCATCTCGCCGTCCCAGGCTGCGTTACTGCCGCTCGGACAGGGAGTGACCGACTTCCACACGCTCGCCGGCAGCTCAAAGATCTACAAGGTTGACGGAACGGTTTCCTCTCCCGTCGACGGGGCTGCCTACGCTGCGACGCTCAACGGCGGAAAGGCGCCATACGCGGCCGTCATGACCGCCGCGGCAGCCGCGAAGTTCAGCCCGGGCCCGCTGCTCATGTCGCCGCCGGCGGCTGTGGGCACCCTGATCAAGAAATCCGACAAGCCGGACTTGTTCCTCGTCGACGGTGCCCGCAAGATCATGTCGCGGACGGGGGTGGCCGATGCGCTGGGGGCGAAGGTCGCCGCCACGCTCAGTCCGACCAGGGTCGACGGGTATGCCACCGCCGCCGCCGGGCTGACCGCCGTGGTGAGCTGCGACGCCGTGCCGTACTTCGGCGCCGACGGCACGCTCTACAAGATCGACCCGGCAGCGAAGACCGGACTGGGCGTCACCACACTGGATGCGACCACCTGCGGCACCTACAAGAAGTCCAGCGCCCCCGCCCTCGCCGCGATCTGGCTCAAGTCAACGACGGCCCCAGAGGTCTACCAAATCGTCGACGGCAAGCGTCGGTGGGCTCCGGACAAGGCAACCTACGACGCGCTCCGGAACGGCTCAACCCCGCTCATGATCGGCGCGCGGCAGATGGCATCCATCCCCCTCGGCGCGCCGTTCTGGAGCGCGGCGAACGCGGCGCCCGCGACCCTGGTGAAGAAAACCGGTCAGACGGAGCTGTACTTCGTCGACGGCATCGCGCGGAAGATCCACCTGCCGTCGTGGGGCGTCGGCGATGCGCTCGGGCTCAAGGGCTACACGGTCCTCGGCGGGTCCACGGTCGATGGCTTGCCGACCGCCCTGGGAGAGCTGACCCAGGTCGTCACGTGCGCCGGAGTGCCGTATTTCGGTGCTGCCGGAACCCTTCACAAGATCGACCCCGCGGTCAAACACGGGCTCGGAACCACGGCGCTGGAAGCGACGACGTGCTCGGCTCTCAAGCGCTCCACCGCTCCGGCCGCCAAGACACTCTGGATCCGGGCCTCGTGGACCTCGAGCGTGTACGAGGTCGTCGACGCGAGACGCCACCTCATTCCGGACTGGACCACCTTCACCGCCCGGGGTGGTTCGACCGCCGGTCTCCTCGTCATCGGGGCCCGGCAGATGGCGACAATCCCGGTCGGCACCCCGATCCCCAGCCAGGCTAAATAGGTCCGGGCCAGAGCCGCCAGATTGGCAGGGGCGCCGCCGCCGGCCCTGCCAATCGCCTGTCAAAGCGCCCCTCAGCGGGCTTTCGGCGAGCTGCCACGCCATGATAGCCAAGGCTCTTTTTCGGGAGTCGACCACGATTCCCTCGCCCTTGGAGCACAGGTATTCATACACGAGCCCCGGCCGCCTCTGCCCGCAACCTGAGACCCGAAATCCAAGCGCTTCGTGCGATTGCGGTGCTGGCCGTCGTGCTCTACCACTTGTGGCCTCGCCGGCTCACCGGCGGATACGTCGGCGTCGACGTGTTCTTCGCGATCTCCGGATTCCTCATCGTCGGACACCTGCTGCGCGAGATCGACACCACGAGCACTCTCAAGCTCGTGGCGTTCTGGGCGCGGCGCGCGAGACGCCTGCTGCCGGCCAGCCTGCTCGTCCTGCTCGCCACCGGGGTGGCCGTGATCCTCTGGGTGCCGCAGGTCCTCTGGCAGCAATTCACCCAGGAGATCGGCGCATCCGCTCTCTACGTTCAGAACTGGCTACTCGCCTTCAACGCGGTCGACTACCTGGGCGCCGAGAACGCCGCGTCACCGGTGCAGCACTTCTGGTCGCTGTCGGTCGAGGAGCAGTTCTACATCGTCTGGCCGCTGATCATCCTTCTCGTGATCGCGCTCGCGCGCCGGAGGCGCAACCCGAACGTGCGCCGGGGGATCGCGATCGCGCTCATCGTCGTCACCGTTGCCAGCTTCGCCTACTGTGTCATCGAGACCGCCGTCAGCGCACCAGCCGCGTATTTCGTCACCACGACACGCGCCTGGGAATTCGGCGCCGGCGGCATCCTGGCCTTCTTCGCGGCCGACCCGCTGAAGGGCACAGCCGCCCTTCGGGCCGCCGCCAGCTGGGCCGGCATCATCATGATCGGCATCGCCGTCGTGGGGTTCACCGCAAAGACCCCCTTCCCCGGTTACCCGGCACTGCTGCCTGTTGTCGGCACCCTCCTGGTGATCTGGGCTGGGTCACCGGACGCGTGGTGGTCGCCCATCCAGATCGGCCGGCTGCGCCCGGTGCAGTGGATCGGTGACATCTCGTACTCCCTCTACCTGTGGCATTGGCCGATCCTGATCATCGCCCCGCTCGCGCTGGGCCACGGGCTCGGGTTCCGGTACCGCGTCGCGCTGCTGGTCTTCGCGGGTCTTCTTGCCTGGGCGACCAAGATCCTGGTCGAAGACCCGTTCCGCAAGGCCGCCTGGCTGTCGAGCCGGCGCCCCTGGGTGACGGTGGCGGCCACGGTCGCCGCGACGAGTCTGCTCGTCTCCGGCTGCGGGGTGGTGACCGTGCACACCGAGCGGAGCGTCGCCCACGCGGCGGCCGAGGCACACAAGCTCGTGGCGGGGGACGCGCCCTGCATCGGGGCCGCCGCGGCCACGCCCGGCAGCCACTGCGCCCACCCGTACCGGGTGAGCGTTCTCACCAATCCCACCTTCGCCGAAACGGACATCGGAAAGGGCGTGCAGGAGAAGGATCAGTGCAAACAGACTCTCGCTGACGCGACCGTGATGACCTGCGATATCGGCGATGTGACCAGTCCGACCGTCACCCTGGCCCTGCTGGGGGACTCGCACGCCGGGCATTTCCTTGAGCCGCTCGACCTCTACGGCAGAGAGCACCACGTGAAGTTCGTCACCTACCTGAAGACCTGGTGCGCCGGGACGGGGGCGAGCGGGGTCGCGGCACCCGGCTACGCCACCCCCGAGAACGTCGGGGGCTGCGCCGCCTGGGGCGCGAACGCGCTGCAGCGCGTGGCCAAGGATCCGCGCATCGACGGGGTCGTGTTCTCCAACTTCACCGAGCGGTACGCGGATCCTCACATCAAGGCCCCGTTCCGGGCGATCACCCCGGCAGACTTCACGAACGCCTGGCAGCCGCTGCTCGACGCAGGCAAGAAGGTCATCGTGATGCGGGACATCCCGAATGCCAACGGTGCGGATGTGCCGCGGTGCATCGCCCAGCATCTCAAGGAATACGACCCGTGCACCACGCCGAGGATCACGTCCCAGCTGGCCAAGGTGAACGATCCGATGATGGCGGCGGAGAGGCTGATGCCGGAGGTGTCGGTCGTCGACCTGACGAATATCTTCTGCGACGGTGGGACCTGCCACACCCTCATCGGCGGGGTCATCGTGTACTTCGGAAGCCAGCACATGACCGCGACCTTCGCACGCACGATCGCGCCGTTCGTCGGGAAGTCCATCGAGCTGGCCCTGCACGAGCAGCGGAAGCCGCCGGTCCGCAGCAACTAGGCGGCCCAGGCGGGCGAATCGCGTCGCTTGGAATTAGTTGCTCGGAACTAGCCCTGGTCGAGGCGAGGGCTGCGCGCGAGCGCACTGCGCCAGCTCATGCCCTGGGCGGCCTTCACCGCGCAGATCAGGAGCAGCAGCCAGCCGAATTCGACCAGCACCGTGCTCTCCGCGGCCGAAGTGGCCAGGAGCACGACCAGGATGAGGGCCGGCCAGACGTGCACGAGCGTGCGCTTGTTCGAGGCCAGCAGCCACGAGCGCACGAAGGCCAGCCCGACCAGTCCGAGGAATGCGAGGAAGCCGACCAGGCCGACCTGGAGGTAGACGTCGAGGAAGGCGTTCAGGCCGGAGGTCTGGCCGCGCTGGGTGATGAACTCGAGCCAGCCGTACGGCGTGACGCCGTTCGGCCAGGATCCGGCCCAGCCCCACCCCTCGAGCGGATGAATTGCAATCAGCCGCCACATTTCCTGCCACAGCCGGTACCGCACCTCGAACTCGCTGCCCGCGTTCAGCAACTCGATGAGCCTGTCCCTGGCGAGCCAGGCCGCGATGCCCGTGACGACGGTGGCGGCGAGGAGGCCGAGCTGCAGCATCCAGCGGTTCTCCGCCCGGGTGCGGCGCAGGGCGTACAGGGCGAGCGCGGCCACGCCGCCGGTCACGGCGACCAGCAGGACGACCGGGGAGTGGGTGAGCAGCAGGCCGGCGGCGGCCATTCCGATCGAGGCGATGCCCTTGCCGCGCCTAATCGACCGGGCGCGCAGTTCGATCACGAACGTGACGGCCGCGATGAGCGAAATCAGGCCGAGCACGTTTCGTGACCCGAAAATGCCCTGGATTGGGCCGAGCGCGGCGATGTTGCCCTGGATCCCGAGGAAACTGATCGGCAGGTCCAGCAGCAGTCCGGAGAGCACCTCGAGTGTCAGGGAGACGCCGAGCAGCAGGCGCAGCACGTCGCCGGCGGCGCGCACGATCTGGATCGTGTCCCGCACGAGCGCTACGTACATGGCCAGGAAGGCGAACGCGAGCTGGTAGCCGACGCCGGAGAGCGTGCGCGTTGGGTAGACGCTCCACACCGACGACAGGGTGCACCAGCCCACGAAGACCAGGATCGAGATCGGCAGCAGCCCGTGCCACTCGATGCTCGCCCGCCGGGCGATCAGCGAGCCGGCGGCCAGCAGCCCGAGGGTGAGCATCGCGGCGAGGAGGCCGGGCCAGCCCATCACGCTGCGCAGGAGGTGGGTCGTGAAGGCCAGGCCCAGGATGACGTGGGTGAGCGAGGCTGCGAACCGGGGAGACGCGAACATCCGAAAGAGTGCCTCAGGCACGGCGGGGGTTTTCGCGTTCATGGGGTTTCCAAGCTACCGCCTACGGCATCGGCAGGGCGGCGCGCTGCTGTCGTTTCGTCATCACGGCCAGCACGACCAGGAGTAGCCAGCCGTACTCGATCAGCAGCCGGCTCTCCGCCACGCTCTGGGCGACCAGCGCGGCCATCAGGAGCAGGGGCAGCATCGCGGACGCCGCATACGGCTCCGTGTCGGCGATTCCGTGGCGGGGGCGGTCGACCGCGAGGAACCAGGACCGCCACAGCGTCGAGAGTGCCAGCGCGGCGAACAGGATCAGCCCGATCACGCCGAGTTGCAGCCACACGTCGAGCCAGGCGTTGTGCGCCTGCAGGTAGACGACTCCATTGCGCACAGCGAGGTCCTTGAACGGCTCGACCCACGGCGCCCAGTAGCTGACCCAGCCCCAGCCCTGCACGGGCCGCTGGCTGGCCAGTTCGGTCACGCTCTGCCAGATGTCCAGGCGTCCGGTGAGGTCCTCGCTCTTGCCGAACACTGCCAGGAGCTGCGGGGTGAAGGCGACGAGCGCGGACACGGTGGCGACGATAAATGCCGCGGCGGCGAGGTACACCGGCCGCCGACCCTCCGCGCCCGCCTTGCGCGCCCAGAGTGCGAAGAGTGCCACCACGACAACGGCGACGAGGGCGACCGTCACGGTTGCCGACTGGGTGAGCAGAATCATCAGGCCCGCGAGGACGAGCCAGGCCGTGCCCCAGCCGCGCCGGACCGTGCCGGCGGCCAGCTGCACGGCGAAGACGATCGCGGCGAGGAGGGCGACGAAGCCGAGCAGGTTGCGGTTGGCCACGATGCCCTCGATCGGGCCGCCCTGCAGCAGCATGCCGCGCGACCAATAGAACGCATCCGGCACCTGTGCGGTGCCGTAGTCGACCCAGAACGGCAGGACGGGATGCCGGATGACCACGGCGACCACGAGTTCGAACACGAGCGAGAGGCCGAGCACCCAACGCAGGGCGTCGGACAGCGCACGGAGCAGCTCGGCCCAGGACAGGGTGGGCGCGATGAACAGCGCGGCGAGGGTCGTCGCCCAGAGCAGCACGACGCCGATCATCGATGCGCCGGGGTAGAACGACCACGCCAGCGAGAGGGTCGCGAGCAGCACGAAGGCGCCGACCGACTTCGGGAAGTTGCGCCACATCCAGTCGGGTTTCAGCCGGACGAGGCCGACGATGCTGCCGACGACGATCGTGAGCGCGATGGCGCCGAAACCCCACCAGTCGAGCAGGTTGCGCCAGAATTGGCCGGCCAGGACCGTGAACAGAAGACCGGTCGCAAAGGTCCGAACAACGAAGCGACTGCGGACGGCGGGCATGTGTCTAAGGGTAGTGGCGCACCGGCCACGCCCCTCCCAGCCAATTGTCATACCCCCTGGGGTATAGTGAAGGCATGAAGACGATCATTGTGGGTGGAGTCGCCGGCGGGATGTCCGCTGCGACGCGGTTACGTCGGCTCGATGAAACGGCCGAAATTGTCGTCTTCGAACGCGGCCACTACGTCTCGTTCGCCAACTGCGGCCTGCCCTACTTCGTCGGCGGCGTGATCGAAAACCGCCAGGATCTCCTCCTGCAGACCCCCGGCTCCCTGGCTGCGCGCTTCCGCCTGGACGTGCGCGTCGACCATGAAGTCACCCGGATCGACCGGCACGCGAAGACCGTGTCCGTGCGCAACACGCTCACCGGCCGCGAGAGCACAGAGCACTACGACCACCTCATCCTTGCCGCCGGAGCGACGACCAGGCCCGGATCGACCGGCGCGGACGTGCCCACCCGCACCCTCCGCACGGTCGACGACGTTGACCACATCACCGCGCTCCTCGAGTCCGTCAGCGGAGCGGCGTCGGCCGTGGTGATCGGCGGCGGATTCATCGGCCTCGAGGCCGTGGAGAACCTCGTGCACCGCGGCGTGTCCGTGACGCTCGTGCAGCGCGGCTCCCAGATCTTTTCGCCACTCGACCCCGAGATGGCGTCCCCGGTGCTCGCCCACCTGCGCGAGCAGGGTGTCGACGTGCGCCTGAAGGCGACCGTGACGCACCAGACCGACGGCGGCGTGCTGCTCAGCGACGGATCCGAGGTGCCGGCCGACCTCGTCATCGACGCCAGCGGAGTTCGCCCCGACACATCCCTGGCCGCCCACGCCGGGCTGACGATCGGCGAGAGCGGCGGGGTGTGGGTCGACGACACCCAGCGCACCAGCGATCCGTCGATCTACGCGGTCGGCGACGGGGTCGAGAAGACCGACGCCGTCGACGGGCGCGGCACGCTCGTCACCATGGCCGGCCTGGCCAACCGGCACGGCCGGGCGGCCGCCGACAGCATCGCCGGGCAGCCGGAGCCCGCGGCGCCGGCCCTCGGCACCGGCATCGTCGGCGTGTTCGACCTGACCGTGGCGATGGTCGGCTGGAGCGAGAAGCGACTCGTTGAACGCGGCCGTCCGCACCGCGTCGTGCACACGCATCCGGCCTCGCACGCCACTTACTACCCCGGCGCGGAAACCATGTCGATGAAGCTCCTCATCGACGCAGACACGGATGCCATCCTCGGCGCCCAAATCGTGGGCGGCAGCGGCGTCGACAAGCGCATCGACGTGATCGCGACCGCCATGGCCGGCGGGCTCACGGCATCCGCCCTCACCCGCCTCGAACTGGCCTACGCACCCCAATACGGCTCCGCCAAGGATCCCATCAACCAGCTCGGCTACGTCGCCGAGAACGTCGCCTCCGGAGCCACCCGCACGCTGCAGTGGCACGAGCTCGCCGCGGCGCAGGACTCGGGCGCCGTGCTCGTCGACGTGCGCACCGCGGGAGAATTCGACGCCGGCAGCCTGCCCGGCGCGGTCAACATCCCCCTGGACGAGCTCCGGGAACGGCTGGACGAACTCCCGGACGCCCCGCTGGTCGTGCACTGCCAGGTCGGCCAGCGCGGCCACTCCGCCGCGCGCATCCTCAGCCGGCAGGGGTACGAGGTGCGCAACCTGGACGGCGGCTACCGCACCTGGAGCGCCGGCCTCTCGGCCGTCACCGCGGCCGTCGTCGCCGAAGTCGTACCGGCCGTCCCCGCCCTCGCCTAATCAGATGAACGCGGCCAGGCCCGCGGCCGATGCCCGTCCACGGCGGTTGGTAGTTTGGTCTCAACGTCGTAAGGCAGGAGCCAGCCATGTTTGTGGGCATCACCAATTCACCGCGGGACTACGCATGGGGATCAACCGGCGCCATCGCCGGACTGCTCGGGCGCACGGCATCGGGCAAACCGGAGGCCGAGCTGTGGCTGGGGGCGCACCACGGGTCGCCGGCCCAGATCGTTGACCCTGCCGCGGTCGGCGGGGCACGCGACCTCGCCGAGTGGATCGCTTCCTCGCCGGATGCCGCGCTGGGCGCGGCGCTGGCACGGTCGTCTGCCGAGCCGCGGCTGCCGTTCCTGATGAAGATCCTCGCCGCCCAGAGCCCGCTGTCGCTGCAGGCCCACCCGTCGCCGGCGCAGGCGAAAGCCGGCTTCGAGCTGGAGAACGAGGCAGGCATCCCCGTCGACGCCGCCGACCGAAACTACCGCGACCCGTTTCACAAGCCGGAGCTCATCTACGCCCTCAGTGAGACGTTCGAGGCGCTGTGCGGGTTCCGCGAGCTGGCCGAGATCCGCCGGATCACGGCCGAACTTCGCGCGCTGGATGCGTCCACCGACGACCCGCAGCCGGGAGCCCTGGAAGCGCTCGACCGCCGGCTTCTCGGCGCCGACGCGTTGCACGACGTCGTCGACTGGCTGCTGCGCGACGGACGCGGCGAAGACAGCGGAGAGGTCGCCTGGCTGGTCGAGCGCGTGGTTCTGCTCGCCGAACAGGCCCGGTTCCTGACCGAGGGCGGCGCCGTCGTGGGCTTCGCGCGCGAGCTGGCGACCGTGCGGGAGCTGGCCGAGGCGTACCGCGGAGACCCCGGCATCGTGCTCTCCCTTCTGCTCAACCGTGTGTCGCTGAAGCGCGGCGAGGTGCTGTACCTGCCGGCCGGCAACATCCACGCCTACCTGTCTGGTCTCGGTGTTGAGCTCATGGCCGCGTCGGACAACGTGCTGCGCGGCGGGCTCACGCCCAAGCACATCGACATCGACGAGCTGCTCCAGGTGCTCGACTTCCGGCCGTTGCCGGTTCCCTTCCTGCCGCCGGTTGACGAGGCGCCCGGTGTCTCGGTGTACCGCCCGGACGTGCCCGACTTCGTGCTCATGCACATCGAGGCGCCGGCTCCGACCGCCGGCTCCGCCGCGGCCGATGTGCCGATGCGCCAGGTCACGCTGACGGGACCGGGGATCGCCATTTGCACCGCCGGTGGGTTCCTCGTTGCCGGGGGAGCGTCATCCGCCGCCCTCAAGCGCGGCCAGGCCGTCTACATCACGCCCGACGAGGGCACGCTCACCTTCGCCGGCGCCGGCGAGGTCTTCCTCGCCACCACCGGCTCCTAGCCCCCGCGCCCCGCCTGCCCGCCCCGCTGCCCGCCCCCCGCGCTTTTCCGAATTCGACGGAGATTTTGCGGGAATCAGGCGATTTGGCCGGTATTCGGCCGGATTTGGGCAAAATCTCCGTCGAATTCGAGGGGGGCAGGAGGTCCCTAACAGGGACAGGGGGCGTTGGGCAGTGCAGGGATTGACGGATGCCGCGGCCGGCCAGGCTCTGCATGGCGATGCTCTCCGTCATGCATCCACTCCTGACGGACATTGCCGACCTGGGGCTCTTCGCCAAGCGATCCGACCTCCTGGCCCTCGGGCACAGCGACGGGACCCTCCGGAGCGAGTTGGAGCGAGGGACGATAATCCGGGTGCGGAAGGGCTGGTACTCGCTGTCATCCGCACCTCCGATCGGCGTGCAGGCGTTCCGAATAGGCGGACGTCTGGCCGGGCTGAGCGCCCTCAAAACGCATGGGATCTGGACGCCGGAGACGCGAAAACTGCACGTCACTGTCCCTGCTGACGCGCGCGGGCTGCGCCAGCCGACCGACATGCGCGCCCGGTTTGAGGCCGGCGAGGGATGCAACTGCCGGGTGACATGGACCGACGACACGTCCCGCAGGCGCCCGCCCTACGTGTGGCGCACGTCCGTCATCGACGCGCTGGTGCACGTCCTGAACAACCATGACCGGGTCACTGCGATCGCCTGCCTCGATGCCGCGCTGCACAATCGGCTCGAGAACGGCGCGGGCATCGTCGAAGCGGACCTCGACGAGATCTTCGCGCGCGCGCCGTCGCGCGTGCAGCCGTGGCGCGCGGAGATTGACGGTCGCGCCGGCTCCGGAGGCGAGACTGAGTTCCGGCTGAAGACACTCACGGCCGGAATCCCGTTCGTCCCGCAGCCGTGGGTCCGCGGCGTCGGGTGGCTGGACGGGCAGATCGGCCCGTCGACCTTCGTCGAGGTCGACGGCGCCACGTGGCACGACAACCCGGTCGCGTTCCTCGCCGACCGGGAGCGCGACATCCTGGTTGCTGACAGGGGCGGGCGTGTGCTGCGCTTCAGCTATCCGCTCTACCGGAAAAAGTGGGATCTCTGCGCGCGAGTGATGCGCAAAGCACTCACGGATGACTATCACCTCGCGAAGACCACGGACTTTCCGGACTTTCCCTGGCGGATGAAGCCGAGGTAGCGCACCCGCGCGCAGGCGTCCGCCCAGATCGTCGTCGCGGCCGTGCGAATTCGACGGAGATTTTCGGGATACGGGGGCAAAAAACGCCATTTCGGGCCCTGAGGCGCAAAATCTCCGTCGAATTCGGGCAGGGCACGGGGGGTGACGGATGCGACGGGTGCGACGGGCGCGGTGACGGATGCGACGGGCGCGGCGACGGGCGGCGGCGGTCAGCCGGCGCGGCGGGAGCCGAACACGCGGCGGTAGGCCGTCGGGGTGGTCTGCAGCACCTTGAGGAAGTGGTGGCGCATCACGGCCGCGCCGCCGAAGCCCGTGTCGGCGGCGATCGCCTCGAGGGTGTTGTCGGTCTCCTCGAGCAGCTGCTGCGCGCGCAGCAGCCGCTGCCGGTTCAGCCACGCGGTCGGGGTGGTGCCGAGTTCGGCACGAAACCGGCGCGCGAACGTGCGCGACGACATGAGCGACCGGCGGGCGAGCTGGTCGACCGTGAGTTCATGGTCGAGGTTCTGCAGCATCCACTCGGTGACGGCGGCGAAGGAGTCGCTCTGGCACTCGGCGACGGGAGCCTGGATGAACTGCGACTGCCCGCCGTCGCGCTGCGGGGGCACGACCATGCGCCGGGCGATGACGTTCGCGGCGGCCGCGCCGAGCTCGGTGCGCACGACGTGCAGTGCTGCGTCGATGCCGGCTGCCGTGCCGGCTCCCGTGACGACCCGGCGGTCCTCGACGAACAGCACGTCGGGGTCGACGTCGGTCTCCGGGTAGGCGCGCGCCAGCGCATCCGTGTACATCCAGTGCGTCGTGCTGCGCCGGCCGTTCAGGATGCCGGCCTCGGCGAGCACGAACGCGCCGCTGCAGACGCTCAGCACCCAGGCCCCGCGCGCCTCCGCGTCCCGCACGACGCGCAGGATCTCGGGGTGGATGCGCGCGCCGGCCTCGTAGGCGGGGATCGCAATCAGGTCGGCATCCGCCGCGGCGGAGAGGTCCTCATGCACGACGATGTCGAAACCGAGCTTGGTGCGGATCGGGCCGGGCTCCGCGGCGGTCACGTGGAAGTCGAATACCGGGCCGCCGTGCTCGCTCCGGTCGATGCCGAAGACCTCGCAGATGACCCCGAATTCGAACGGGGACATGCCGGGCAGGGTGACGCACACGATCTTGGTGAGCATGCTGATCCTTTGGCGGGAAGATCCTTTGGCAGGAACGTGTCGAACGCTGGCAATTCTGCCACTAGCGGCAGTAAGTCGCAACACGTAGATTTCCTGCCATGACAATCGTATTGCTGACATTGGGCGCACTCGTGCTGTGGGGTGCGCTGGCAACTCTTCGCAGCCTCGACGGCGACGGCTACGGTCGCCCCGAAATCCGCGATCGGAACCGCGGCCCCGAACACCTGACGCCCTGACGCTGGGACGCGCTGACGCTAGGGTGAAGTGGTCGGCAACGCGAGGTTGCCGCGGCACCGTGAGGGCATCGCATGGCTTGGTTAGTCACCGGAGGAGCCGGATACATCGGCGCACACATCGTACGCGCATTCCTGGCCGAGGGGATCGACGTCGTCGTCATCGACGACCTCTCCAGCGGCCACGCCGATTTCGTTCCGGGGGGCGTCCCGTTCGTTCGGGGGAGCATCCTCGACGCCCCTCTGCTGCGCCGCACCTTCGCCGAGCACGAGCTGAGCGGCGTCGTGCACGTCGCCGGCTTCAAGTACGCCGGGGTCTCGGTGCAGCGCCCGCTGCACACCTACGAGCAGAACGTCACCGCCACGGTGACCCTGCTCGCGGCCATGCAGGAGGCCGGCGTCTCCCGGATGGTGTTCTCCTCGAGCGCGGCCGTCTACGGCACCCCGCACACCGACCTCGTCACCGAAGCCACCCCGAAGAACCCGGAGTCGCCGTACGGCGAGTCCAAGCTCATCGGCGAGTGGCTGCTGCGCGACCAGGCCGTCGCGACGGGGCTCACCCACACCTCGCTGCGCTACTTCAACGTCGTCGGCTCCGGCGCCCCCGAGCTGCGCGACACGAGCCCGCACAACCTCTTCCCGCTCGTCTTCGAGGCGCTCATCGAGGGGCGCACCCCGCGCATCAACGGCAACGACTACGCCACGCCCGACGGCACCTGCGTGCGCGACTACATCCACGTCTCCGACCTGGCGATTTCGCACGTGGCCGCGGCCAGGCGGCTGGATGCCGGCGAGCCGATCGAAGCCGTCTACAACCTGGGCAGCGGCGACGGTGTCTCGGTCGGCGAAATCATGTCCACCGTGTCCGCCGTGACCGGAATCGACTTCGTCCCGGAGGTCGCTCCGCGGCGTGCAGGGGACCCCGATCGGATCGTCGCGTCGGGCGATTTGGCCGCCAGGGACCTGCAGTGGGCGATGCGCCACAGCCTCGAAGACATGGTGCGCAGCGCCTGGGAATCGCGGCAGGCGGCATCAGCGAACTCACAGTGAGCGATTTTCGCTCCATGGCGAGTCGAAACCCTCCCCCCAATATGGAGGGTTTACCATCTGCGACTTGACGTACGACGAACTACACCGATGTAATTAGTTCTACGCGCACCGCATGGGGTGAAGCAAAAATGGGTGGGAGACGATATGGCGCTATCTGATTATCGTTCTGGGGTTCCTGAGGATTGGTTCATCGATCCGGTTCGTTTGGGAGTGCCTGGAGTTCGTCGGGATTTCGGAGACGACAATCCCTTGGCCTGGCAGACCGATTCGCTGTGCGCGCAGACCGATCCGGAGGCTTTCTTCCCGGAAAAGGGTGGGTCCACCCGCGACGCCAAGAAGATTTGCGGGTCGTGCGAGGTCAGGACCCAGTGCCTGAAGTACGCCCTCGCCAACGACGAGCGATTCGGCATTTGGGGCGGGCTGTCCGAGCGCGAGCGTCGCAAACTGCGGAAGCGCGTCGGCTGACGAAGCGGAAGCGGCGCGTTTCGATATCGGATTTCGAGGCGCGCCTCCCTCGTTGAGGGGTGTCAGGGGTAAGCCGACCTAGGCTGTGCACGTTATGCAACCCAGAGTCACCGCCATCCTTGTCGCCCGCAACGGCGCGAAACACCTTGAGCGAACTCTCAAGGCGATCGAGGCGCAAACGCGCCGCCCCGACGTCGTGATCACGGTCGACTGCGGCTCGACGGATACCACGCCGGCGCTCCTGGCGGCGTTCGGCCCCACCCACTTCATCTCCGCGCAGAGCGACCTGTCGTTCGGGCAGGCGATCGCCGCCGGCGTGCGCGTGACCGCGCCCCCGGAGTCGGACCACGAGATGCTCTGGCTGCTCGCCCAGGACAGCGCCCCTGAACCCGGCGCGCTCGCGGCCCTGCTCGGGGAACTCGAGATCGCGCCGTCCGTGGCCGTCGCAGCGCCCAAGGTCATGGACTGGCACTCGGGCGACTACATCCACCAGTTCGGCGAGTCGATCACGCCCCTCGGCGCGACCGTGACGCTCGTGGAGAGCGAGCTCGACCAGGGCCAGCACGACGGCATGAGCGACGTCCTCGCCGTCAGCGCCGGCGGGATGCTCGTGCGCCACACCGTCTGGGACCAGCTCGGCGGGTTCGACCCGGCCCTTCCCGTCGTCGACGACTCGCTCGACTTCTGCATCCGCGTGCGCATGGCCGGATACCGCGTGTCGGTCGTCGCCTCCGCGCGCGTCGCCTCGGCCGGTGACGGCATCGCAGGGCCGAACGGCTCCTCCCGCGGGCGGCTGCGCCGCAAGCGGTTCCGGGCGGAGCGCGCCGCGCAACTACACCGACGCCTCGTCTACGCGCCGGGCTGGGCTGTGCCGTTCCACTGGCTCTCACTGGTCCCGCTGGCGCTGCTGCGCTCGATCGGCCAGCTCCTGCGCAAGGAACCCGGTGCCATCCTGGGCGAATTCGCGGCCGCGTTCGCCGCGGCGTTCCACGGGCTGCGCGTGCGCGCCGCCCGCCAACGGTTCGCCGCCACGAAGAAACTCGGCTGGGCCTCCATCGCCACCCTGCGCGTTCCGTCGGTCGAGGTTCGCCGCAGGCACGCGCTCAAACGCGAGGCCAGCCTGACCGGCCTCCGCGGCGACCGGCCGGAGATCCGATTCTTCGCCGCCGGCGGAGCCTGGACCGTGCTGGCCGCCTTCGTCGCGGGCATCGCCGTGCTGGCGCCGCTGCTCGGCGCCCGCACCCTGGCCGGCGGCGGGCTCCTCCCGCTCTCCGGCACGCCCGCAGAACTCTGGACGAATGTGGACTACGGCTGGCGCGACATCGGCCTCGGCTTCGTGGGCGCCGCCGACCCGTTCGCCGCCGTGTTGGCCGTGCTGGGTTCGCTCACCTTCTGGGCGCCATCCTTCGCCCTCGTTGCCCTCTACTTCCTGGCGCTGCCGCTCGCCGCGTTCGGCGCCTGGATGGCCGCGACCCGCCTGACCGGCCGCGGCTCCCTGCGCGCCATCGCCGCCGTGCTCTGGATGTTCGCACCCACCTTCCTCAGCGCGCTCGCGGCCGGGCGCCCCGCGGCGATCCTCGTGCACCTGCTCCTGCCGTGGCTGTTCTTCGCCGGTTTCGCGGCCGCCCGCTCCTGGTCGGCCTCGGCCTCCGCCGCCCTGCTGTTCGCCGCGATCATCGCCTGCGCGCCGTCGCTCGCGCCGGCACTCCTGGTCGGCTGGCTGATCTGTGTGGTGGCCAGTGGCCGCCAGCTCATGCGCTTCATCGGCATCCCGCTGCCCGCGCTCGCTCTCGCCGCCCCGCTGATCTGGGACCAGGGCCTGCGCGGAACCTGGCTCGCCCTGCTCGCCGACCCCGGCGTGCCCGTGCCGGGCCAGGCCGTCTCCGCGTGGCAGCTGCTGCTGGGCTTCCCGTCCGGCGAATTCGGCGGCTGGACGCCCATCCTCGACTCGCTGGCGATGCAGGGGGTGAGCGCGGACCTGCTCGTGCCGATCCTGCTGGCGCCGCTCGCCCTCGTGTCGCTCGTCGCCCTCTTCCTGCCCGGCGCTCGCGCCGCGAGCTTCGCCCTCCTCACGGCACTTCTCGGCCTCGGCACCGCCGTCGCGGCCAGCCACATCTTCCTCTCCTCGGTCGGCGCACAGCCCGTGGGCATCTGGCCGGGCGCCGGCCTGAGCCTCTGCTGGCTCGGCGTCGTCGGCGCGGTGGTCCTGGCGCTGCGCGGCATGCGCCGTTTCGCGGTCGCCCCCGGCGTCAGCGCCACCATCGCGCTGCTCATCGTGGTCGCTCCGCTGAGCGCAGCACTGCCGCTCGGGACATCCGTCGTCCGTGAGGGCACCGACCGCACGCAGCCGGCCTTCGTCAGCGCCGAAGCGCGCTCCAAGCCGCGCGTCGGCACGCTGCAGATCGTGCCTCAGCCCGACGGCGGCATCCTCGCCACGGTTGTGCGCGGCGCCGGAGCCACCCTCGACAACCAGTCGACCCTCGCGAGCACGGACACCACGCTCAGCGCGAAAGACACGAAGCTCTCCGCGCTGGCCGGCAACCTCGCCTCGCGCAGTGGCCTGGATGCCTCGGCCGGCCTGGCCGAGTTCGGCATCCGCTTCGTGCTGCTCCGGCCGGCCGCCGTGACCCTGACCGGGCCGGGAACCGCCGCGCCGGTGTCTCCTGAGGCCCAGCAAACGACCAGCCGCACGACGACGGCGCTCGACGGGAACGCGGCGCTGACGCCGGTGGGCGACACGACCTTCGGCCGGCTGTGGCGGCACACCGCCCGCGCGGATGCCGTCGGCGGCGCCGCGATCCCGGCGAATGCCGGCGGCATCATCGGCCTGGCGGCCCTCATCGTCGCTGCGGTCATCTTCGGCGCGACGGTGCTGCTCTCCATCCCCACCGGCGCGGGCCGCGAGGCCGTGCGCCAGGCGCAACGGGACGCGATCCGCGCGGCCGGCCGGGCTAAGGCCAAGCAGAAACGTGGACGGACACGGGCGGGCTCGGCTGAGGACGCGACCGAGACGGACACGGAGGCGGCGGAAGCCGGCGCTCCGGACACGGACGCCGGGGACACTGACGCTCCGAACTCGAACGCTGAGGACGCAGACGCCCCGGCCACGCACGCCGACGCCGACGCCGTCGAAGCCCCGCACTCTGACGCGGATGCCGAATCGGCCGCGGCCGCTGCCGCACCTGAGACCGGGAGCGTACGCATCCCCGGGGAGGACCACCATGCCAACTAAGCGCGGAGTTGCCGTGTTCGGGGCCCGGGCGGTCGGCGGGGTCCTCGGCGTCGCGGTCGCCGTCCTCGCCGCCGGTGCCGTCGTCGTCCTGCCCTGGCCGCCCGTCTCGTCGGCGCCGGCGTCGATGGTCGTGTCCCCGGTTCCCAGCGAGCAGAAGCGGGTCTGCCCCGGACCGCTGCTCACCCTGGCGGAGGACTCCAGCAAGGCCCAGGCCGCGACATCCGTCGGCCCGGCCGCCGGCGTGCACGGCGCACGCGCGTCGGCCGCCGACGCGGGCGGCGTCAGCGTCGACGCCAGGGACTTGTCGGCCAAAGACAATTCGGCGGGCCACCGCGACGGCGCCCCTCAACTCCTGCGCGTGCCGGCGCAGGAGGGGGCCAGGACGCCTGCCCTGGTCGCGGGCAGCCAGTCGCAGACCGCGAAGAGCGAAACCCTCGGCGGCCTCGCCGTGGCCGCCTGCGGCGAAGCGTCGAGCGATTCCTGGCTCGTCGGCGGCTCGACCGACATCGGACGCACCAGCCTGGTCCTGCTCAGCAACCCCACGACGGTCCTCGCCACCGTCGACCTCACCGTTTCCGGCGAGACCGGGGTCGTCGACGCGCCCGGCTCGACCGGCATTCTCGTGCAGCCGGGCCAACAGCGGATCATCTCGCTGGCCGGTCTCGCCCCCAACCTCAAGTCGCCCGTCGTGCACGTGCAGTCCCACGGCGGCCAGGTCGCGGCGAACCTGGAGGAGACCTTCATCCAGGGCATCGAACCCGGCGGGGTCGAGCTGCTCGGGCCGGCCGCCGTGCCGGCACTCGAGCAGGCCATCTCGGGCGTGATTGTGACGCATAAGTCGACGGCCGGCGCCAACGACGCCGACGCCGTGCCCGACGACATGCCGTCCGTGCGCGTGATGGCGCCCGGCGACGAGCCGGCTGCCGTGCAGATCGGCGTCGCCAGCGAAAACGGCGCGGCGAAGGGAACGTCACTGCAGGTCGACCTGCAGCCCGGCGTCGCTACCGAGGTGCCGCTGCAGGGTCTCGCGCCCG
Organism: Microbacteriaceae bacterium; assembly: GCA_036723055.1. Lineage (GTDB taxonomy): Bacteria > Actinomycetota > Actinomycetes > Actinomycetales > Microbacteriaceae > Cryobacterium. Next base: position 16,649 of record DAIMHX010000015.1, on the reverse strand, counting down.
GCAACTTCACGGTGCGCCTCACGGCCGACCGGCCGATCGTGGCCGCCGCTCGCACCATCGCCGCCGGCACCGCCGGCAAGGACTTCGCCTGGTACGTCGCGTCAACCGCGATCCACGGCGACTTCATGGTCAGCGTCGCCCCCGGGCCGGGACCCGTCCTGCACCTGTTCAACCCCGAGGCGATGGATGCCGCGCTTACCGTCACCGGAGACCAGGGCCGGCCCGCCACGGTGAACGTGCCGGCGGGAGCGTCGGCGGTGCTGCCGCTGGGCTCCGGCGCGCGGTACGTCGTGACGGGCGGTCCAGCCGTCGTCGCCTCGGTTAGCTACGCCGGTGCCGGGCTTCTCTCCTCGTTCGCGCTGAGCCCCGCAGGGCCGCTCGCCGCCCCGATCACCGTCTACGCCCGCTAGCTTCCTTCGCCGAGATTGACCGTTCCGGTCGAGATTGCCCGGTGCGCCGGTCAATCTCGACCGCAGGTGTCAATCTCGGCGGCGCTCAGCGGTCGGGGAAGTCGTGCGGCAGCCCGGTCAGCAGGGGCCGGAGCCGCGCGAGGCGCTCGCGTTCGAGCAGCAGGGCAGCGTACTCGCGTTCGCGGCGCACCGCGGCGACGCCGGCGAGGAACACCTCGGCGGGCACGGCCGGCAGCGGCGACACGTATCGGGAGACCTCGTCGGCGAGTCCCGCGCCCAGTCGCGTACGGGTGTCCGGGGTCATCTTCGCCGCCTGGCGCAGGAGCTGCGCGACGCGGCGGGACAGCCGGTCGGGGAGCCGGGCGACGTCGGCCGTCTCCGCCCAGGTGATGAGCTCGAGCGGGACGCTGGTGACCGGATCGTTGCCGCGAGGCACCCGCTCGTGCTGGCTGTAGGTGCCGGCGAGGAGATCGCCGAGTCGCTTCGACTTCCCGTTGAGCAGCGCCGTCGTCGCGGCGAGGCCGCCGAAGGTCATGAAGATCTCGATCACCCCCACGAGGGCGCGGATGAACGCATGCCGCAGCGAGATCGCGCCGCCGTCATCCCGCACGATCCTGGCCCCGATCGCGAGCTTGCCGAGCGACCGCCCGCCGGTCGCCGTTTCCACCACCATCGGCGCGATCAGGAGCGAGGAGACGAGCCCGACGATCATCAGCGCCCGGCCGAGCGCCTCGTCGACCGCGTCACCGAGCAACGGGGCCACGATCAGCGCCATCACGAAGTAGAGGAGGAGATACGCGACCCAGTCGATGATCGCGCCGGCGGACCTGAGGATGACGTTGGCCGGACGCACGTCAAGGGCCACCGCCTCGCCCGTCACGAGTTCGTTCGCGTCCGGGGCGTCGTCACCGATGGACGCCTGCCAGGGCTCCTTCATGCCTACTATTGAACCAGATGGACCTCGATGCATATTCAGCCGCGCACCGCGCCGAATGGGACCGCCTTGCCGAGCTCGGCACACGGCGGCGATTGTCGGGTGGGCAGGCCGACGAGCTGATCGAGCGCTACCAGTCGGGGGCGACACAGCTGTCCGCGATCAAGACGACGGCCGGGTCGACCCTGCAGGGAGACCGGCTCTCCGTCTCGCTCTCCCGCGCGCGGCTGCGGTTCACCGGGGCGAGCGCGAATGTGCTGTCCCAGCTGCCGCGGTTCTTCATCCTGCAGCTCCCCGCGGCGCTCTACCGACTGCGCTGGCTCACCCTCGCCGTGGCGCTGGTCACCTTCGTGGTCGCGGGGCTCTACGCGGCCTGGGCCCTCGGCAACCCGCAGGTGCTGGCCAACTTCGGTTCGGATGCCGAGCTCAAGAAGCTGGCGAACGAGGGCTTCGTGAACTATTACTCGGAGAACCCCGCCGCATCCTTCACGGGGCTGGTCTGGACGAACAACGCGTGGATCGCCGCGCAGTGCATCGCGTTCGGGATCGTCGGCGTCTTCGTGCCGTACATCGTGCTGCAGAACGCGCAGAACCTCGGCGTCAACGCGGCCGTCATGTTCGCCTACGGCAAGGGCGACGTCTTCTTCCTTTATATTGCGCCGCACGGGATGCTAGAACTCACCGCGATCTTCGTGGCAGCGGCCGGCGGCCTGCGGATCTTCTGGGCGTGGATCGCGCCAGGCGCGCGCACCCGCGGCCAGGCACTCGCAGAGGACGGCCGGGCGTTGTTCACCGTGGCCATCGGACTCGTCTTCGTGTTGTTCGTCTCCGGCGTGATCGAGGGGTTCGTGACGCCGGCGCCGTGGCCGTGGCCGGTGAAGATCGGCATCGGGGCGCTCGCGCTGCTCGCGTTCCTGGCCTACATGCTCCTCGCCGGGCGCCGGGCGGTTAGGGCCGGGGAGACCGGCGACCTCGGCGAGTTCGAGGCCGGCACCGCCCGCATCTACTCCGCCTGACCGCCCCTGCCGCTCTGCTTCCCGGCGACGCTCTCCGAATTCGACGGACATTTTCCGGATTCGAGCGACTATGCGCCGGATCCTGCTCGTTTTGGGCAAAATCTCCGTCGAATTCGGAAGGGGCTAGAGGCGGCCGGCTGCCTTCAGGGCGATGTAGCGGTCGGCGAGGGCGGGCGGCAGGTCGGCGGGGGAGGCCGTGACCACCTCGGCGCCCAGCTGGCGGATCGCGGCGGCGACGCGCGTCACGTCGAGCAGGGCCCGCTCGGCGGCCGCGGCACGGTAGACCTCGTCCAGGGTGCCCCGTTCCCGGCTGGCCCGCAGCACGACCGGGTCGGTGACGGATGCCACGACAACCGTGTGCCGGCGCGTCAGCTGCCCCAGAACCGACAGGAGGCCGGTGGATGCGCCGGCCGCGTCGATCGCGGTGACCAGCACGACCAGGGCGCGTTGGCTGGTGATCGCGCGCACCTGGCCGGGCACCGCAGCCCAGTCCATCTCGATCAGCTCCGGCTCGATCAGCGCCACCGCGTCGACCATCCGGGAGAGCAGCTCGGCGCCCTGCGCGCCCTGCACCCGGCCGCGCACGCGCCGGTCGAACGCCACGAAGTCGACCCGGTCGCCGGCCCGGGAGGCGAGCGCCGCGAGCAGCAGGGACGCCTCGAAGGCGGTGTCGAGGCGTGGTTCGTCGTCGATTCGCGCCGCCGAGGTGCGCCCGGTGTCGATCAGGATCACCACCCGGCGGTCCCGCTCGGGCCGCCAGGTGCGCACCATCACGTCGTTGCGGCGGGCGGTGGCCCGCCAATCGATCGACCGCACGTCGTCGCCGCGCACGTACTCGCGCAGCGAATCGAACTCGGTGCCCTGCCCGCGCACGAGCAGGCTGGTGCGTCCGTCGAGCTCCTTGAGCCGGGTGATCCGGGAGGGCAGGTGCTTGCGTGAGTGGAACGGCGGCAGCACCCGGATGCGCCCGGGCGCGCCCAGGGTCGCCTGCCTGGCCCACAGGCCCAGCGGGCCGACGGAGCGCACCGTCACCTGCAGTGCCCGCCGCTCGCCCCGCCGGAACGGTGTCAGCGTGAGCGACACGCGGCGCCGTTCGCCGGGCGGGACGGTCAGCCTGGTGCGGTTGTTGCCTGCCCCGGCCGACGGCTGCCACGCATCACGCACGACGGCGAGCATCCGCCTGCGCCCGGTGTTGGTGAGGTAGAGCTCGCTGGTCACCTGCTCGCCGAGGCGCACCCGGGAGGGCAGCCGGCGTTCGAGCGTGAGGGCGCGGGGCGAAGCGGCCAGCGAAAGGTCGAGGATGCCGAGCAGCAGCACGGCGATCAGCCACACTCCGAGCACGCCCAGCGCCGCGGCCGTGGTGCGTCCGAGCAGCACGATCGGCACGACGCCGAGGGCGACGAGCAGGGCGAACCGTCCGGTGACCGTCATCGGATGCCTAGATCGGAACCTGGATTTGCGCCACGATGCCTCGGAGGATCGCGTCGACGGACACGCCCTCCAGCTCGGCCTCCGGGCGCAACTGGATCCGGTGCCGCCACACCGGCAACACCATCGCCTGCACGTGGTCGGGGGTGATCGCGTCGTAGCCGCTCAGCCACGCCCACGCCTTCGCCGACGCGAGCAGCGCCGTTGTCCCGCGCGGGCTCACACCGAGCTTCACCGAGGGGCTGCGCCTCGTGGCGCGGGCCAGGTCGACGATGTACGCGAGCACGTCGGCGCTCGAGCCGACGGATGCGACGGCCACCTGGGCCGCGGCCAGATCCGCCGAGCCGAGCACGGCGGTGACGCCGGCCCCGGCCAGGTCGCGCGGGTTGAACCCAGCCGCGTGCCGGCGGAGCACCTCGAACTCGGCCTCGCGCTCCGGGATGTCGAGCACGAGCTTGAGCAGGAACCGGTCGAGCTGGGCCTCCGGCAGCGTGTACGTGCCCTCGTATTCGATCGGGTTCATCGTCGCGGCGACGATGAACGGCTCCGGCAGGGGCAGCGAGACGCCGTCGACGCTCACCTGCCGCTCCTCCATGGCCTCGAGCAGCGCCGACTGGGTCTTCGGCGGCGTGCGGTTGATCTCGTCGGCGAGCATGATGTTCGTGAACACGGGGCCCCGGCGGAACTCGAACTCGCCGGCCCTGGCGTCGTAGACGAGCGAGCCGGTGACGTCGCCGGGCATGAGGTCCGGGGTGAACTGCACCCGCTTGGTCTCCAGGCTGAGCGCGGCGCTGAGCGCCCGCACGAGCAACGTCTTCGCGACGCCCGGCACGCCCTCGAGGAGCACATGCCCGCGGGCGAGGAGTGCGATCATCAGGCCGGTCACGGCACTGTCCTGGCCGACGACGGCCTTGCCGACCTCGGTTCGAACCTGGGCGAGGGACTGGCGCAGGGTGTCGACGGTCGTGGCGGGAGCGGTCATGGGTCCATTCTTCCGTGCGGCGGGGTGGTGCCGGGCTGGTGGGGCGTGGTGGCGCGAATCGTGTCGAGTTCGAGGTCCCGGATCCGGTCTGACAGGGCGATGAGGTCGTCGTCGCGGGCCGGGAGGGTGTCGACGAGCGCGGCGCGCACCTGGCCGGACTCCCAGCCGGTGATCGCGGCGACGGCCACGACGATGTCGTCGAGGCTCGCCGTGCGAGGCAGCCCCACCCGCCGGGCCAGGCGCTGGACTGCCCCGATCCGGAGCGCGTCGATGGCGCGCAGCCGCGCGTTGCCGCGCGCGTACAACCGGGCGCGGCCCTCCATCGTTTCGCCGGCCCGCACCGTGACGGGCAGGTTCTCTGCGACGAGCGGCCCGAACCGGCGGCCGCGCCAGATCATGGCGGCCAGCGCCGCCAGCACAAGGAGCAGCAGCGTCGGGGTCACCCAGCCCGGTGTCAGGACGCCCAGTGACGGGGGACCGTCGCGGGCCACGTCGGCGAGGGTCGGCAGGTACCAGACGACGGTGTCGCTGGCGCCGAGCAGGTTGAGCGCGAGCGCCGCGTTGCCCGCGGTCCCGACCTTGTCATTGCTGAATGCGGCGGTGCCGGCGAGCAGAGTGAGGGCGCGCCCCGACCGGACCTGCTCGACCAGGGCGAAGGTGTGCCTGCCGCCGGGGAAGCATCCGGTCAGCACGGCGTCAATCTCGCCGGTTGCCTTCGGTGCGAGGCTGAGCATGCTGCCGCCCGGTGCGAGGGTGCCGGCCTTGACCGCAGCCGGAACCGTGCACTGCGCCGTCGGCGCTTCGACGCCGGCCCGGGCGACGCCGCCGAAGCCGACCCCGGGGGCGAGCGTCTGCAAAGCGAGGAAATCCGGACCGGCCACGACCGTGCGCCGGGCGAGACCGGCCATCGCGGTGAGCTGGCCGGCATCGAGGTATGAATTCGCGTCGGAGAAGAAAAGGACAGGGTCTGCCGCGCCGGCCGCCGCGGCCCGCGCCGCGCCGAGGGTACCGGCCACCGTGACCGTGACGCCCTGGCCGCGCAGCACCTCGATGACGGCCCTGGCGCCGTCCGGGGCCGCGTTGTCTGCGGCCAGCGGCGCGCCGGGGGCGTGTGCGCCGCCGGCGATGAGGGTGGCCGCGACCGAGACCGCGACGACGCCCACGCCGGCAATCACCCAGAACCGCGCCCGGCGGCCGGCGGCACGCAGGGTCGGCGTCGACGAGGGGGCGTTCACGCGTCCGCCGCCAGAACCGGGTGCTCAAGGAGAACGGGTTGCGCGCCGCGCAGCCCGCTTTCCAGCGAGGACATCGCACGGTAGTCCCGCTCCGTGCCGGCCACGCCGAGGTAGCGCACCCCGTCGAAGGCGGTTGCCGCCGCGGCCAGCCGGTCGTGTTCCGCGGGGAACGCGGCCGCGGCCCTGGCGGCGAAGGCATGCGCGGTGGTGCCCGGCGTCACGACCAGCACGGTGCGCTCGACCAGGCCCCGCGCCATCGCGCGGAAGAGCTCCTCCGTGGCCAGGCTCCAGTCCCGCACGGCCGCGGCGGTTTCGGCGGCGCGGCGCATGTCCTCCGCGCTGCGCCGGTCGTCTTTCCCGAACAGCTCGGCCGGCAGCCGGCTGCGCCGGTTGATCCTGGGCAGGCCGAAGATGAGGAACGCGGCCACGATGACGCCCACCGCGACGAGGGTGAGGATGACCGGGGTCCAGCTTCCGAGACCGTCGCCGGTCGGCGCGGTGAGCGAGCGGATCCAGTCAAGGAAGTCCTTGGACAACCGGTCGAACCAGTTCGGCCTGGCCGCCTGGTACGGGGCTTTGGCCAGTTCCTCGCGGAGCCACCGCCGGGCTTCGGGCGCGTCGGGGTCGACCGGTATCCGCGCCCCCAGCGCGCCGGCGAACCCCCGAATCCCGATCATGCCGCGGCTGCCCCCTGGCCCGGCGCGTGGCCGTACGGATCGGCCACTCCGCCGCCCCTGCCCCCTGCCTCGACGAAGCGTTGCAGCTCCAGGTCCAGGCCTTCCTTGCGCATCCGCAGGTCGAGGTAGATCAGCGCGGTCGTGCCGGCCTGGACGACCCCCGCGACGGCGCCGAGCACGAGCGCGACGAAGAGGGTCAGCGCGTAGAGCACCGCGGCCGGGAGATACCCCTCGATCGCCGAATTCGGGTCGACGAGGGACATGGCGACGCCGAACAGGATGGACAACGGCGTCGTCACGATCTGGGCAAGCACGTTGACGATCGTCGACACCAGCAGTTGCACGCCGAGGGTGCGCCAGAAATAACCGTTCGTCAGCGACCAGGACCGGCGAACGGCGCGGCCGATGCCGAGCCGTTCGAGCACGATCAGGCTCGGTACGAGAGAGGTCTTCGTGAACAGCCAGGCGCCGACGGCGATGAGCGCCAGGGAGCCAAGGATGCCGATGATCACGCCGAGGGACACCCACGCGCCGCCGAGCGCGACGAAGAGCACCACGCCGCCCGCGACGAGGGCGACGCCGACGGTGAGGGCAGCGGAAAGGAGCACGGTCCAGAGCACGAGCGGCCACAGGCGGGGAGCGGCCGCACGCCAGAGGGCGGCGAGCCGAAGCTTCTCGCCGAGCGTCGCCCTGGCCACTTCGACGACGATCACGCCCTGCAACAGCGCCGACGCCACCACCGACAGGGCGATCGGCACGAGCGCCGACAGCACGATCGTGAGCGTCGAACCGGCCTCGACGGCGGCGCGCTCGTCCAGCGGCGCGTTGGCCACCCGGTCCAGCGCGAAGAAGGTGACCAGGCCGACGACGACGAGGGTGACCAGCGTGATGCCGCCCTGCAGGAGCAGGGCGCTGCCGAAGGTGGCCCGGGGGTTGCGGCGGAGCACCTGGAACGGCGCGGCCATCAGGTCGCCGAAGCTGAGCGGACGCAGCGGGATCAGGCCAGGCTTTGGCGGCGGAGCCCAGCCGGGAACCGGGCCGCCCTGCGAGACCTGCGGCGATCCGCCGGGCGGACCGTACACGCCGTAGCGCGGCGTGTCGCGCTCGTCATTCGTCGGGGGATGCCAGTTCTGCGGGTCCGTCACCCACCCATGCTGGCACATCGGAGGCTCGGAATGACGGCGGTACGGGTTCTCGCGGCGAGCTCGACTATTCTTGTGCCAGAGATTGTATGACTCACTGCGGCATCCCGGGTGAGCTCACTGGGGAACGGATGTATGAACGCACGCATTTTGGTCGTTGATGACGACACTGCGCTGGCCGAGATGATCGGCATCGTGCTGCACAGCGAGGGCTTCGAGCCGTTCTTCTGCGCCGACGGCGGCCAGGCTCTCGACGCCTTCCACTCGGTCAAACCAGACCTGGTTCTCCTCGACCTCATGCTGCCGGGCCTCGACGGGATCGAGGTGTGCCGTCTCGTCCGCGCGGAGTCGGGCACGCCCATCATCATGCTGACGGCGAAGTCCGACACGACCGACGTCGTGAAGGGCCTCGAGTCCGGCGCCGACGACTACATGGTCAAGCCGTTCAACCCCAAGGAGCTGGTGGCCAGGATCAGGACGCGCCTGCGCCCGACCCCGGACGGCTCATCCGTCAACCTGCAGATCGGCGACCTCGTCGTTGACGCCGCCGGCCACGAGGTCAAGCGCGGAGACCAGCAGATCAACCTCACCCCGCTCGAATTCGACCTGCTCCTCGCGCTCGCCTCGAAGCCGCAGCAGGTGTTCACCCGAGAGATGCTGCTCGAGCAGGTGTGGGGCTACCAATACAAGGCGGACACCCGGCTCGTCAACGTGCACGTGCAACGGTTGCGCGCCAAGGTGGAAGACGACCCGGATAACCCGCGCATCGTGATGACCGTGCGCGGTGTGGGCTACCGGGCCGGCGCGGCCAGCTAGGTCCGCCGTGGCGGTTCGCACCGGATTGGCCCGCAGCAGGTGGCGGTCCTGGCGGTCCTGGCCCGGCCAGGTCGCCTCCACATGGCGCGCGTCACTGCAGTTCCGCACGGTGGCGATCACCGTGCTGCTCTCCGGGGTCGCCATCGCCCTGGTGGGCATGTACATGTCGGTCAGCATCGGCAACGACCTGTTCCAGTCCAGGCTGAGCCAGGTGCTGCTGGACTCGAACCGCGCCACGACCGCGGCGCAGGGCATCCTTGATTCCTCCGACGCCGTCGACCGGGTGCAGGTGCAGACCCTGCTCGGCTCCGCCCGCACCCAGATCACCGCGGCGTCGTCCAGCCGGCTGATCGCCGTGTTCCGCGCGCCCGGCCAGGACGCCTCGACCGTGGCCCCGCAGGACCTCTCCACGTTCGGCGAGTCGACCGACGTCATCTCGACCGAGCTGCGCACGGCCGTGCAGGCGACCCCGGGGGAGCAGTACTGGCAGTCGGTGACGCTGTCGACTGAGGACGGCGTAGAGATGCCGGGGATCGTCGTCGGATCCCAGCTCACTGTCCCGGTCGCCGGCCGCTACGAGTTGTACATCGGCTACAGCCTCCACGACGCGGAGGCCACCCTGCTGTTCGTGCAGCAGACGCTGGGCTTCGCCGGGATCGCTCTGGTGCTGCTGATCGGCGCCGTCACCTGGATCGTCGTGCGTTTCGTCGTCACGCCCATCCGGGTGGCCGCGGAGACCAGCCAGAAGCTCGCCTCCGGCGACCTCGAGGTGCGCATCCCGGAAAAGGGCCAGGACGTGATCGCGACGCTGGCCAGGTCGTTCAACGCCATGGCTGACAGCCTGCAGAGCCAGATCAGGGAGCTCGCCGACCTCTCCGAGATGCAGCAACGGTTCGTCTCCGACGTGTCGCACGAGCTGCGCACGCCGCTCACCACCATCCGGCTGGCCGGAGACGTGCTCTACGACCAGCGGGCCACGTTCCCTCCGGCGACCGAGCGCACCGCCGAGCTGCTGCACACGCAGGTCGAACGCTTCGAGCTGCTGCTCAGCGACCTCCTGGAGATCAGCCGGTACGACGCCGGATCGGTGGAGCTCGAGACCGAGCCGACCAACCTGGTGCACCTGGTCGAGGATGCCATCGACGGCATGCGCTCGCTCGGTGAGTCCAAGGGAATCGAGCTCCGGCTGGTCGCGCCGGGCGGACACCTGGACGCGGAGGTCGACCCGCGCCGCATCCGCCGCATCATGCACAACCTCATCGGCAACGCCATCGAGCACGGCGAGGGAAAGCCCGTCGTCATCTCGGTCGACAGCAACGCGAACGCGGTCGCGCTGTCGGTGCGGGACTACGGGATGGGTATGACCGGGGCGGAGGTCGTGCACGTGTTCGACCGGTTCTGGCGGGCCGACCCGTCGCGCAAACGCACGATCGGCGGCACCGGCCTCGGTCTGGCGATCTCGCTCGAGGACGCGAACGCGCACCGCGGCTGGCTGCAGGTCTGGTCGAGCCCTGGGCGCGGATCCTTCTTCCGGCTCACGCTACCGCGGCGGGCGAGCGGCGTTCTCACGAACTCGCCGATTCCGCTGCCGCCCGACGACAGCTCTGAACCCGGCCATGTCGGAGGTCACTATGCGTAGCCGTGTACGAGTCCTGGCGGTCCTGGCCGCGGCGGCCGTGCTGCTCAGTGGCTGCTCGGGCATCCCGCGCAGCAGCGGGGTGCACGCCGGGCAGGCGGCCCTCCCCGACGACAACCCGGCGCCGGTCTTCCTGCCGTCGCGCCCGCGGAAGGATGCCAGCCCAGACGCCATCCTGCGCGGCTTCATCGACGCCGCGTCCAGCCCGGAGAGCAACTACGCGATCGCCCGTGAGTTCCTCACGCCCGGCTACAGCGGCTCGTGGGACCCCAACGCCGGGGTGACCGTCGACGACGGCAGCGGGCGGAGCACCACCGTCATCGACGCAAAGACCATGCAGTTCTCGGTGGATCCGGTCGCCGAGGTCGACGCGAGGGGCGAGTACCGCGAGGTCGACGCGTCCACGCCGGTGCCGCTCCGGTACCAGTTCGCCAGGGTCGGCGGCCAGTGGCGGATCAGCGAGGCACCCAACGGCACGGTCATCGACCAGAACACGTTCCGGGACGTCTTCAGCGCCCAGGCGCTGTACTTCTTCGACCCCGGCTTCGATTACCTCGTGCCTGACCTGCGCTGGTTCCCGCGCGGGGCATCCGCACCCACCAAGATCGTCAATGCCGTGCTCGCCGGGCCGAGCCCCTGGCTGGCCGGGGCGGTCGTCACGGCCTTCCCCGAGGGCACCAAGCTCACCGCCGACGCGGTGCAGGTCGTCGGGCGCGACGCCAAGGTCGACCTCAACAGCGAAGCCCTCAACGCCGACCGGCTGACCCTGCAGCGGATGGCGTCCCAGCTCGCCAACAGCCTCCCCGCCGGGCTGACCGTGACCGTCACGATTGACCAGAACTCCCAGGACATCGGCGACCTCGGCGGGAACACCCCGGCCGTCAACCCGCGCGTCGACGCCCGCGCCCTGATCCTGCGCGACGGCAAGTTCGGTTTCCTCGCGGCGACCGGTTCGTCGCTCACGCCGATCGCCGGGATCTCCGAGCAGATTGCCGCGCTGAAGCCGGCCGCCGTCACCCTGTCGCCGGGCCAGACCCTGGCGGCGGCGTTGACCTCCAACGGCGTCTACGGGGTGTCGGTCGGCGACAGCCCGCGGCTGCTCGACCCCCGCCGCGGTCTGATCGACCCATCCGTCGACACCGACGGATACGTCTGGTCTGTACCGTCCAAACGGCCAGGCGAACTCTTCGCCTACAGCAGCACCGGGACCGCGATCGCCGTCCCGACGCCGTGGCAGGAGGCGTCGTCGATCCGCTCGCTCAAGGTCTCCAGGGACGGCACCCGCCTGATCGCCCTGCTCAGCTACGGCGCCGACACGCAGTTCGTCGTTGCCGCGATCAAGCGGGAGAAGAAGGTGCCGGTCGGCCTGGGCGAGCCCGTTCTGCTGGCCTCCGATGGCGTGCCACTCGACGCCACCTGGATCGACGAACTCAACGTGGCGTCCCTCACCCGGCTGCCGGACGGCGAGGAACGCATCATCGCCCAGCAGATCGGCGGCGTGAGCACGCCGATCGAATCGGCGCCGGGCAGCATCACCATCGCCGGGAGCAACACCCTGCGCACACTCCGCACGCTGAACGCGAAGGGCGGCCTGCAGGTGCAGCGCGGCGTCGGCTGGCAGGAGCGGATCGACCGGGTCGCAGTGCTCGCGACCCAGCAGGGCATCGGCCGGTAGCTCCGGCAGATTGCTCCTCCACCGCGCCGCCGGCACACCGGTTCCGCACCGCGCCGGCGCGGGCCGGTTTCGCCCTGGCTTGCCCAGCCCAGCATGGCGTGATGACCGTGAAGACCCTGTTTGCCGGCGCGGCCGCCCGTGCCGTGCTCGACGCCTGGGCCGTCCTGGCGCCCACGGAGTGCAGCGGCTGCGGCGCCCCCGACCTGGCCCTGTGCGCCGCGTGCCGGTACGCCCTGGCCCCGCAGGTGCACCTGTGCAGGCGCGACGGCGTCCCGGTATGGGTGGCCCTGGACTACTCGGGCGTGGCCAGGCGCGTGATCGGCGCCTATAAGGACGGAGGGCGCACGGATGCCGCCGGCCCGCTCGCCGCTCCGCTCCGGGCCGCCGTCGTCGCCGCGCTCTCCGCCTCCACGGCCTCCGCCCCACCGCCCGGCGCGGCCGGCGTTCACCTGGTCATCATCCCGTCATCACGGCGAGCGTGGCGCGCCAGGGGCTACCATCCGGTGGAGCTGCTGCTGGGGCGTGCGGGCCTCGCGCAGAGCCCCGTGCTCAGGCAGGCGGCAGACGTGGCCGACCAGGTCGGTCTCGGCAAGCTCGCGCGCGACCGGAACAAGCGCGGGTCGCTCGTCGCCAGGCGACCGCTGGACGGGCTCCGTTGCCTCGTTGTCGACGACATTGTGACCACGGGGGCCACGATCCTGGAGGCCCGGCGCGCCGTGCTCGAAGCCGGCGGGGAGGTGGTCGGACTGGTCGCACTCGCGGAAACACGGCGTCTCCACGGGGCCGTGGATGGCAGGGAGGAAACTGCCAGATAAAAGCTGTGACTTATCCGGCCGGCCCGGCTACGGTGGTCTTATCGGCGCGCAACGATCGCCCGGAAAGGGCGATCCGCCAGATCTGGAGGTCGTCATGGAAACTAATATTGTTGGACGAAACCTGGGGATCACTGATCGGTTTCGGCAATACGCCACCGAAAAATCCGAAAAGATTGCGGGTCTGGCCGAGAAGGCGCTCGCGCTCGAAATCAAGGTCAGCCGTCACCGAGAGAAGAACGAGCGCACGGGGTCGGCCGGCAACGACCGGGTCGAACTCACGCTGATCGGCAAGGGCCCCATCGTGCGGGCCGAGGCCGACGGATCCGACAAGTACGCCGCCTTCGACGTCGCACTCGGCCGCCTGCTGGAGCGTGTACGCCGGGCGAAGGACCGCAAGAAAGTGCACCGCGGCGGCGCCCACCGTCCCACCTCGCTGCAGGAGGCATCCGCGGGAGGGTTCAGCGTCGTCGACATCACCCCGGCCGACGTCGAGACCCTCGAGCGCGTGCGCACGGGAGCGATCCCGATCGTCACGGAGGAACACCCGGCCGTCGAGGCGGAAGAGGAATACTGCCCGGTCGTCATCCGGCGCAAGGTCTTCGCCGCAACTCCGATGACGGTCGACGACGCGCTCTACTTCATGGAATTGGTCGGTCACGACTTCTACCTGTTCCAGGACGCGGAGACGAAGCGTCCGAGCGTGGTCTACCGCCGCAAGGGCTGGGACTACGGAGTCATCGAACTCGATGAGAACGCCGAGGGCACGGCAGCGGGACTGAAAGAGGCGTAAGCCACTGCCCGCCGGCTCAGCCCGCGACCAAGTAGCATTGCTATAGTTGCCGGCTGGGTCGGCGCTACGTGCGTCCGGCCGGACGACAGGCGCGTCCGCGCGCCGTGACGACTAGTGGAGTGCATTCGTGGCCTCAATTCTGGAAAAGGTTCTTCGTGTTGGTGAGGGGCGCGTCCTGCGACGCCTCGAGAACTATGCGAAGGCCATCAACGCGCTGGAAGAAGACTTCCGCCACCTCACCGATGAGGAGCTGAAGAACGAAACCGTCCAGCTGCGCGAACGCTACTCGAACGGCGAATCGCTCGACGACCTGCTGCCGGAGGCGTTCGCCGCCGTCCGCGAGGCATCCACCCGCACCCTGGGCCTGCGTCACTTCGACGTGCAGCTGATGGGCGGGGCTGCCCTGCACCTCGGCAACATCGCCGAGATGAAGACCGGTGAGGGCAAGACCCTCGTCGCGACCACAGCCGCGTACCTCAACGCGATCACCAGCCGCGGCGTACACGTCATCACGGTCAACGACTACCTCGCCAGCTACCAGAGCGAGCTCATGGGGCGCGTGTTCCGCGCCCTCGGGATGACCACCGGCTGCATCCTCTCCGGCCAGACGCCCGAGCAGCGCCGCGACCAGTACCAGGCCGACATCACGTACGGCACGAACAACGAGTTCGGCTTCGATTACCTGCGCGACAACATGGCGTGGCAGGCATCCGACATGGTGCAGCGCGGCCACTACTACGCGATCGTCGACGAGGTCGACTCGATCCTCATCGACGAGGCCCGCACCCCGCTGATCATCTCCGGCCCGGCCTCCGGCGAAGCCAACCGCTGGTTCAACGAATTCGCGAGCCTGGCCAAGCGGCTCATCCCCGACGTCGACTTCGAGGTCGACGAGAAGAAGCGCACCGTCGGCGTGCTCGAACCCGGCATCGAAAAGGTCGAGGACTACCTCGGCATCGACAACCTGTACGAGTCCGCCAACACCCCGCTGATCTCCTTCCTCAACAACGCGATCAAGGCGAACGCGCTGTTCAAGAAGGACAAGGACTACGTCGTCATGAACGGCGAAGTGCTCATCGTCGACGAGCACACCGGGCGCATCCTGATGGGCCGACGTTACAACGAGGGCATCCACCAGGCGATCGAGGCCAAGGAAGGCGTCGCGGTCAAGGCCGAGAACCAGACCCTCGCCACGGTCACCCTGCAGAACTACTTCCGCCTGTACTCGAAGCTGTCCGGCATGACCGGTACCGCCGAGACCGAGGCCGCCGAGTTCATGAGCACCTACAAGCTCGGCGTCGTGCTCATCCCCACCAACAAGCCGATGAAGCGCCTCGACCAGTCCGACCTCGTGTACAAGAACGAGGAGGCGAAGTTCCGCCAGGTCGTCGAAGACATCGTGGAACGCCACGAGAAGGGCCAGCCGGTCCTCGTCGGCACGACCAGCGTCGAGAAGAGCGAGTACCTGTCCCGTCTGCTCGCCAAGAAGGGCGTGCGCCACGAGGTCCTCAACGCCAAGAACCACGCCCGTGAGGCCGCCATCGTCGCCCAGGCCGGGCGCCTCGGCTCCGTGACGGTCGCCACCAACATGGCCGGCCGCGGCACCGACGTGATGCTCGGCGGCAACGCCGAGTTCCTCGCCGTCGCCGAAATGAACTCCCGCGGCCTCAGCCCGGTCGAGACCCCCGACGATTACGAAGCCGCCTGGGACGACGTGTTCGCATCCGTCAAGGCCGGGGTGACCGAAGAGGCCGAGAAGGTCATCGCGACCGGCGGCCTGTACGTGCTCGGCACCGAACGCCACGAGTCACGCCGCATCGACAACCAGCTGCGCGGTCGCAGCGGACGCCAGGGTGACCCGGGCGAGAGCCGCTTCTACCTGTCGCTCACCGACGACCTCATGCGCCTGTTCAACGCCGGAGCCGCCGAAAGCCTGATGGGCCGCCAGGGCATCCCCGACGACATGGCGATCGAATCGAAGGTCGTCAGCCGCGCCATCCGCAGCGCCCAGGCGCAGGTGGAAGGCCGCAACGCCGAGATCCGCAAGAACGTGCTCAAGTATGACGACGTGCTGAACCGCCAGCGCGAAGCGATCTACAGCGACCGCCGCCACATCCTCGAGGGCGACGACCTGCACGAGCGCACGCAAAAGTTCCTCGAAGACGTCATCGACGAGGTCCTCGACGCGCACACCGGCGACGGCAACGGCGACGACTGGGACTTCGACGCCCTGTGGACCGAGCTGAAGACGCTCTACCCGGTGGGCCTGACCATCGACGAGGTCATCGCAGAGGCCGGCAACAAGGGCCGGATCAACCGCGACTTCATGCGCCGGGAGATCCTCTCCGATGCCAAGGTCGCCTACCAGCGCCGCGAGGAGTCGCTTGGCTCCCCGGCCATGCGCGAACTCGAACGCCGCGTCGTGCTCTCGGTCATCGACCGCCGCTGGAGAGACCACCTCTACGAGATGGACTACCTCAAGGACGGCATCGGCCTCCGCGCCATGGCGCAGCGCGACCCGCTGGTCGAGTACCAGCGCGAGGGTTTCGTCATGTTCCAGCAGATGATGGGCCAGATCCGCGAGGAGACCGTGGGCTTCCTGTTCAACCTCGAGGTCGAGGTCAGCCAGGGACCCGACTCCGTCGAGGGACCCGTCGTCGCGGCGAAGGGCCTCACGCACGACGAGTCGGCCGACGAGAAGCTCAGCTACACCGCCCCGAGCGATTCGGGCGGAGTCGAGGTGCGCAACCAGCGCGGCCAGATCCAGCAGGCCGCAACGGATCGCGCGCGCCGCGCCGCCACGGCCACCGAGCCCGCCGAGCCCGAGGCCCCCGCCCAGCGCGGTGCCTTCGGTCAGCGTGCCGACGCCGAGCCTGTCGCACCGGTCAACCGCGCCGAGCGACGCTCCCAGCCCAAGAAGAAGTAGTCCCACCCCCACGCATCCATCTCCACGCGCATCCACTCCCCGCGAGTGAGCAGTTTCGGCGGTTCAGCCCCTCAGGGAAGCGCCGAAACTGCTCACTCGCGGGGGTATGGGGGCTAGGAGCGCGCTGATTTACGTTGTTTCAGTGGGCCCGGCGAGGCCTTAGAGCC
>DAIMHX010000014.1:58045-65204 GCA_036723055.1 Microbacteriaceae bacterium | reverse complement strand
TCTGGACAGTTGGTAGCACGATTCCGGGGACATGGTAGCGCTCGGGGCGTGGGGCTGCTCTGCTGTGAGATGACGACACATGAGATGTTGTCGTTTCATCATCTTTGGAGGGCGGGTTCATGGCGGACTATCGGAAGATCTTGGTGCTGTTGCTGGAGGGGCGCAGTTACCGCGAGGTCGTAGAGATCGCGGGGTGCTCGCACCGCGACGTGGCACGGGTTCGGCAGGAAGTCCAGGAGCGGGGTCTCACCTCGGCGGTCGCGGTCAGCGACACGGAGCTCGCGCAGTGGTTCCCGGACGGGCGGTGCGCCCGCGCCAGTTACACGTCTGCGACGACCTCGACCGCGACGACCGCGGCTGGGTGATGTCGGTGGCGCACCTCGTGGCCGTGCCGGAGGCATCCGTCGCCGAAGTCGAACTCACGCCGGTGGATGCCGCGCACGACCTGGTCTACGACCACGCGGAGAGCAGACGGCTGGCGGTCGACTCCCTGCGCGCGGAGTACCGCACGTTCGCCGACCCCGAACGGCTACTCGGGCCGGAGTTCACACTGCTCGAACTGCTCTGCCTGCATTCGGCGATTTCTGGCGACCGCCTCGGCAAGGACACGTTCCGCCGCCACATGCCGGCGCGCATCCGTCGCCCGTCCCCCGGGACGACGATCCCCAGCTGTGATGCACCGCATGCCCGTGAGGGCGACGGATGCCCGCAGGGCTGGTAACCATCGGCGCGCGATTGGCCAGGCGAGCCCCCTCGACTCCCGCGAACACGGCCGATCGCTTCGGCACCGATGAGCCACCGGGCGAAGGACCAAGGATCGCCGCCTTCGGGCACGGGAGCGCTACGCCGTCGCGACGTTTTCCGCCGTGAGCAACTGCGCTTCCGTCTGCGAGGCGAGTTTCTTGTCGAATGTCCAGAGCGGGCCGTTCCCGGAGAGGTTCGCGGCCGCGACCAGGTAGCAGTCCTCGAAGGAGAGCTTCGAGTGCCCCGCGTAATTGTCGAACGCCCGCTCGAAGAGCTCCGTGCTGCCGACGATGCCGGGCTGGCGCAACAGGCCCAGCACCGCCTGGGACTGCTGCGCGCGAGTCAGTCCGTAGGCACGCCCAAGCACAAAGATCGTCTCGATGAACGCGATGTCGGATACGGACAGCGGACCGTGCTCCCGAAGCAGCAACAGCGCTAGCTCGTGTTGCTCCGGGACATCGTCGAGGAGCAGCCGGAGGACGACGTTCGCGTCGAGAGACCCCAGTGCGGGCGCGATCACGACGCGGGGCTTTCGCCTCGGTGTTCCTGGTAGTACGCGTCGACATCCGTCACCGGAGCCCGTCGTTTCACGTAGGCGGAGACACGGGCACTCAGCTGCTCGATGTCGGGCACAGGCAAGATCGTGATGGAACGCCGTGCCACGTCAACGGACACTTCCAGCCGAGCGCCACGCTGCAGCCCAAGAGCGTTTCGAACCGATGCCGGCAGGGTGAACTGGCCTTTGCTGCTCAGGGTCACGACCGCCTTCATAACTTACAGAGTACGATATGTAAGACGGATGCGCAACGGTAAGCAGTCGGGTCAACCGGCCACCCGAATCGGCTGAGCGGCATGCGTTCTGGTTCGGTGTTCCGCGTTCCGCGCCACTCCGGCAGGATGGTCTTCATGACGTTACGAAACCAGATCGATCACGGCGCCGACCTGAAAGGCGAGCTGGTCGGATACGCACTGACGCCAGGATTCGCTCGGCTCTTGGCATCCGAGATGTCGGGGACACTCGAGTACACCGACGATCGGCAGAGCGCAGTGATCTACGCCGTGGAAAGCATGCTTTTCGACCGCCCCGAACGGGGCGGCAAGACGGTGCTCGAACGCTATCTCCTGGGCCACAAGCAACTCAGCCTGGACGACCGTGCAGTACTGGAAAGCTGGCGGGAACGCGCGGTGTATGGCGTCTTCGAAGTGATCGCCCGGAAGAGCGACCGGCTCACACTCGTGAACGTCATCGATGAACTGAGCTACGAGGTCTATTCCACACTGGGCGCGGCGGCAATCAGTGGGGCGTCCCGCGGCAGCTACGTCCTGACGCGGGTGCTGCCGGTGGGAGATTCGTGGATTCTCAGCGGGATCCAACGGCTCTTCGGAAAACGGGACCGCAGGATCGTCGGCGCCCTTCTGGCAGGGCTCATCGAGAACGATCCGACCGGGGCGTTTCGCAACCCGGTGAAGCGAGAGCGGGCGCTGGAGATCAACGGCGCCTACCATGACGTTTTCCTCGGACTGTTTGGCGCAGATTCCGTCGCAGGTACCGGTCGGGAGGCTGCGGAACACCTCCGCCGGTTCATCGCGGCATGCTCCGCGCAGGTCAACGCCGCCGCCCCAGAGTCGTCCCCTGCGGCGGAGTGGGCGGCGGCGGACGCCGTCGCGACGAGCGCCTACGAGAACATCCCCGACGAGCTTCTCAACGCGGATGATGTCGTACTGCTGAACCACAAGGTGAAGGGCTTCGCTTTGTTTCAGAATTACGGGCAAGTCGAGGATGCCCATCACACGCCTCCATCCGACGCGCACGCGGACGGCGTAGCGCTCGTGCGTGAATACCTCAACGACGAGTCGATACCGGCATACGTGCTCGCACGCCTCGCATCCGCGTATCCAGAAACGGTCGATACCCTGTACCACCTCGTGCTCGAGAGGCCGGAGTTTCGGTGGGCGGTGGACGGCGACGCACTGCTGCGCCAACGCAAACCGGAATCGTACGCCACTGCCGACGTGCCTGATCTCGTTGTGCTGCCTCAGCTCGTCATCGATGCGATGGCGGATGCGTCCGGGAAATAAGGTCGACTTCTTCGCCATCGCCTGGAATTCGATGTCGTCGACGACCCGGGAAGGACCCAACGAGCTCGAGGGTCTCCCTGCGCTGAAGCGCACGGCATTGGAGCGAGGAGTCCGATTGATCAACCACCTGATCCTGGATGACGAGGGCTGGACCGCTGTTCGGCCTCATCACGGGCGGCTACCACCTGGTCGCATCGGTCATCGCAGCCGTCGTCAACGCTGAGTTCGAATCCCCATGCCCGTTGGCCATGCCATCCACGAACGGGGTATCCACGTCAACCGGTACGGGCGCGGGCGCGTCGGTTGCGCTCGACAGCGACCCGGTCACGGCAGGACCCCTCCGGTGAAGATAGCGACGAGCGCGGCCGGCACTGTCTGCCATGCCACGAAAAATGCTGCCATGAGAGTCACGGAGCCGAGCATCTTCCACAGCGTGCTCCGCGTGCGCGCCGTGCGCACTTCCGAATCGAGTGCCGCAAAACGCAGCATCGAGTTCTCTGTCGGCGGGAACAACACCGGCGGCCATGTCGCAGGGTCGTCAATGATCGCGGCAAGCTGCCCCAGCTCGGCCACGTCGAGAACCGCAGGACGCTTCAGCAGCCAGCGCCGCAGGCCGGTGGCTGCGACGACCTTCACCTGCTCCGGCTTCGTCTTGATCGTCAGCGTCTTGGGGTTGACCAGCGCAAGCACCGGTTGCGCAGCCGGGAGCAGCGGCATCCGTTCTCGCAGCAGCTTCGTGACCCGGCCGGCCTCGTATTCCGAGTTGCGGATGTAAGGCTGCTTCTGGCCGGACACCATGACGGTGCGCCCGCCAACCCAGACGCGCTTGCCCGCGTGGTGCTTGGTGTTGATCGTGAAGACGCCGCCGGGGCCGATGACGATGTGATCGATGTCCGCGCCCTCCTTGCCGATCGGGAGGGCGTGGAAGGACGTCCATTCCGGCGGCAAGGTCGCGAGGATTTGGCCGACGGCGATCTCGCCTTTGGAGCCCAGGTACCAGCTGACGCTCTCCTCGCTGAGCGGGGAGTACCCGAAGAGGCGAGCGAACTTTGACCGAGGCGGCGTGCTGCCGTGCTGGCGGAGCAACTCCTCGATGACCGCCTGGGCCGCGAACTGCTGCCTCATGGTTGGCATGCCAATAGTCATGGATCCCCCATTCCCCTGTGTCGAATCTAGCGGTGGGGTGCCGGTGGGCGCAGCCCCCGAACGGGCGTTGGGCTTGCTGATTCGGTCAGCGCGCGGGAGCGAGGCCTATTCGACCAGGTGGCAGCAACGGATCAATCGATGACTCCGGGTGGTTGACGCGCACTGCCGAGGCGGACGGATCCGTTATTTGCCCGTGAGGACGTATCGCTCGGTTCCAAAGGTGGCCTCGATCGTGAGTTCGCCACCGAGGGCCTCGATGTATCGACGAAGCGTTTCAACTTGAGTTCTGTCGATGTCGCCGCGCTCAATACGGGATACGCGATTCTGACTGACATGCAGCTGCTCAGCCAGGGTCGTTTGGGTGATGGCGTAGGCGCTGCGTATCTCTTTGAGTCGCGCCGCGCGCACCGTTTGGCGGAGCTCGCTTTCGATCGCAGATACGCGGGTCTCGTCTACCGGGCGGCGCTTGAGCTGCTCTTCAAGTGTTCTATTCATGTCGCCAGTCCTTTCAGGTGTTCGGCGTATCGCGCGTCCGCGATAGGGATGTTCTTCGTGTACCACTTCGTCCAGTTGCCGGCCTTGTCGCCGGCGACAAGAAGCAGCGCGCGACGCTCTGGATCGAAAGCGAACAGCACCCGAATCTCACTCCGACCGCGAGAGCCCGGGCGCAGCTCCTTCATATTCTTGTAGGCCGAGCCGGAGACTGAGTCCACCAACGGCCGGCCCAGTTGGGGCCCCTCATCGCGCAGCACGTTGATCGCCGCAATCACCTGCTCATAGGAATCTTGATCAAGAGCGTCAAGCCATTCACCAACGTGCTCGTCGATCGTGACATCCCACGCCATTGCATCAGTCTAAACCCTGTGTGTTCTAAACCTCAAGAGGTTTTCAGGTCATGGAACTGCTGGCGGCAGGATCGGGACTCGGCATCCGTCGCTTCGATAATTCCTAGCTGCAGGTCATCGCGACCGTCCGGGGCCGACGGATGCCGGCCAAGCTGGGAATCGTCGCCGGGACATCCGTCGCAGCCGACCGACCTTGACACGTGCGGCCGTGATTGACCCGCATGCCAGCCAATCTCGCCCGTCGGGAAAAACTGCGCCCGCTTTCCCAACCTGCGCACGGGCCTTTGTTGAACGCGGGCTGCGAGAATGGAACCATCATGAAGACCCTCCTCAACGTCATCTGGCTCGTGCTCTCTGGCATCTGGTTGTTCCTCGGCTACATGCTCGCGGCGCTCATCATGTGTGTGCTCATCGTCACCATCCCCTGGGGAATCGCTGCGGCGCGGATCGGCGTCTACGCGCTCTGGCCGTTCGGCAAGACGGTGGTGGACAAGCCGACCGCGGGCGTCGGATCCTTCCTCGGCAACGTCGTCTGGGTGGTGCTGGCCGGCTGGTGGATCGCCCTCACGCACCTCCTCTCGGGCATCGCGCTCTGCTTGACGATCATCGGCATCCCCTTCGGGATCGCCAACTTCAAGCTGATCTCGGTCGCGCTCATGCCGCTCGGCAAGCAGATCGTGGACACGCCGTAAGGCCGAGCCCGTAAGTCCGAGCACCGACCAGCCGCGCACCTCACCCGTTGGTCGGCGCGGGCGCCGGCGGGATGTTCTGGTTCAGCCGGAAGAAATTCTCCGGGTCCCAGGTGCGCTTGAGTGCGCGGAGGCGCGTATACTTCGCCTCGCCGTACGCCTGCCGCACGCGCTCTTCGCCCTCGTCCATCAGGAAGTTCACGTAAACGCTGGTGTGGAAGGGTTCGAGGTCCGACCAGAAACTGCGCACCCATTCGCGTTCCCTCTCGAAGCCGTCGGCGGTCTCGGTGGCGGCGGTGATGTTGAAGGTGTGGCCGGCAGCGCGCCCGTGGAAGGCGGTCTCGTCTTCGCCCACCCGGGCCGCCGCTCCCCCGCCGTGCCAGATCGGGAACGCAGTCAGCGGGGACGTGATCCTCCCCGCGTGATCGGCGGTGATCTCGATGACCTCGTCGGTGAGTTCCGCGACATCGCAGGACCGCATGTAGTACCACCAGCCCGGCGGGTAGCTGGCGTCGAACATGGCTTGATGTTCGACGAACGGCTTCGGCCGGCACAGATCCAGCACCGGGGAACCGAACGCCTTCAGCGGCCTGATCACTTTTTCGCCGTCATCCACCGGCCCCGCGTAGCAGCTGACGACGGCGACCACAGGTTGCCCGCGCAGTTCGGCCGGGATGTAGGAGACCGCGGGGGCGCGGCGGTGCACGACCATCGTCATCAGTTCGTCAGGTGCCTCAGCGGTCCAGTCGCGGTAGAAACGCAGTACCTTCGCCGAAGCGGCCCCGGGCCAGAAGACCGGCCCGGCCATGACGATCGGGCCAACCCGGCCCAGCCGGAACTCGAACTCGGTGACGATCCCGAAGTTGCCGCCGCCCCCGCGGACTCCCCAGAACAGATCCGGGTTCTCGGTGGCACTCGCCCGCACGAAGTCACCGCCAGCGGTAATCACGTCCACCGACAGCAGCTGGTCGATGGCGAGCCCGTACTTGCGCATCAGCCAGCCCAGGCCGCCGCCGAGGGTCAGGCCGGCGACACCGGTATGGGTCACAATCCCCGACGGCGCCGCGAGCCCGTACTTCTGGGTGGCGCGGTCAAGATCGCCGAGCAGCGCCCCGGCCTGCACGCGCGCCGTGCGAGTGTCGGGATCAACCCGGATGCCGTTCATCAGCGACAGGTCGATGACAAGTCCGTCGTCGCAGACGGAGTATCCGGGGAAGCTGTGCCCGCCGCCGCGGACGGCCACCAGGACATTGTTCCTCCGTGCGAAGCGAACTGCGGCCGTCACGTCGTCTCGTTCGGCACAGCGCGCGATCAGGCCCGGGTATCGGCTGATCGAGCCGTTCCACACCCGTCGCGCCTGGTCGTAGGCCTCGTCGCCCGGTCGAACCAGCTCGCCGTGCAGGTGTTTCGCGAGGTCGTCGACCGCGCGCTCATCGACGTCGACGCGTCCGCTGCTGATCGTCGCCAACAGGGTCATGGCGCGGGCCTTTTCGCGTCATGATCTCCGGCTCGGACGCGGGTGGCATTGCGCATAAGCGATGCCGATCCGCTTATGCGCTGCGCGTAGTGACTGACGCAGACGTCCACGTCACCATGGTAGAACCGAGCCGGATCCAGCGACAGTGCCGGTCGTGAATACAGTCGGCTACACCTCGA
>DAIMHX010000014.1:50806-57945 GCA_036723055.1 Microbacteriaceae bacterium | reverse complement strand
CGTCGCCGGGGACATGCTTCGTCGCCCCGAGATTGACACTTGCGGTCGAGATTGACCCGCACACTGGCCAATCTCGACCGCAGCGGTCAATCTCGGCGTGAGCCGCGCGGCAAGGGCGCGACTACGCCGAAGCCGTACCCACGCGGTCCCGCCCGCCGCGCTTCGCCGCATACAGCGCGGCGTCCGAGCGCGCGAGCCACTCCGACACGACCTCGAACGGCTTCAACTCGGACACCCCGGCGCTGACCGTGCAGGTGAGCCCGGCGGCCAGGGTGGCCCAGTCGTAGTCGCGCACCGAGGCGAGCAGCCGTTCGCAGACCCGCTCCGCCTGCGCCAGGGAGGTGTTGGTGAAGATGAGCAGGAACTCCTCCCCGCCCACGCGCACGGCCAGGTCGCTGTCGCGGGTGACCGCACGCAGCAGGTTGGACATGGCGGTCAGCACCAGGTCGCCCATGGCGTGGCCGTGCTCATCGTTGACCCGCTTGAAGTGGTCCAGGTCGATCATGGCCGCGCACAGCGGCTGCGC
Organism: Microbacteriaceae bacterium; assembly: GCA_036723055.1. GTDB lineage: Bacteria > Actinomycetota > Actinomycetes > Actinomycetales > Microbacteriaceae > Cryobacterium. The sequence goes on along the minus strand of DAIMHX010000014.1, from coordinate 57,419 downwards.
GCTCTCGTTCCCGATGAGGGGCGGCAGCTGGCGGTCGAGCGCGCGCCGGTTGGGCAGACGGGTGAGGGGGTCTGTGTGAGCCTCGTTATCCAACTCCTCGGCACGGATGCGTTCCATCCGGGCTTCCAGCTGCGACCGCTCCGCGTCGTGCTGGGCCTGTTCGATCTCGATGGTGTTGATCAGCATCTGGGACTGCAGTCCGGCCCTGTGGATGGTCATGCGCAGCATCAGGACGTGCAGTTCCTGATGATGCAAGAGCGCTTGTTCGAACCGCCCGGATGCCTTGTGCATCTCGTACAGCGACCGGTGCAGTTTGATGAGCAACGCCGGATCCTGCTCGGGGTCAGCCAGCTGGGCATCCATCATCGAGATGGCCTCGTCGATGTGGCCCTCGGCCCTGGACACTTCGGCCAGCTGGGCGTCGTTGTTCATCTCGATGTAGCGGGAGCCCTGGCTCCGCGCCAAGCCTGTGACCAGGCCGGCCTGCTCCCGGGCGTCGTCGTGGCGTTCGAGTTCGATCAGGATGCTCACGAGGTTGATCCTGGCGATCAGTTCCCAGAACTGGTGGCCCTGCGCGCGGGCCATCGCCACCGACTCCAGCACGAGCGCCAGCGCTTCCTGCAGGGCATGCGAAGCGCTCAGGCCCTGCGCGCGCTGATCCTTGGCCACCGTCAGGCAGGTATCCCCCAGGTTGTTCAAGCCCGCGAAGCGCGCCTCGGCGTCGTCGCAGAGGGTGCGGGAGAGGAGGAGCGCCTGCCTGCCGATTTCGAGTCCACGCCGGGGGTCGCCCATCGCCTCGTGCACCATCCCGGAGCGGCTGAGCGCCCAGAACTCCGCCGTCGGGCTTCCGCAGGCTCGCGCCGCCTCGAGAGCCGCCTGCACGTGGCGGATCGCGGCCTCGTTCAACTCGGTTTCGGTGAACGCCAGCGCCAGGGTGCAGTGCACCTGCGACTGCCGCAGCAGGTCGCCGTTGGTGATCCAGAATTCCAGCGCCTGAAGGCCATGCTGGACAGCCGCTTTGTGCTCGCCGAGACGCAGCCGATGCAGCGACAGCAGTTGACGAGCCTGCGCCTGCTGCGTTGCGGTCGCGTCCGGGCGGGCAAGGATCTCCTCGGCCTGTTCGGCGCCTGCGCTGTGCCGCCCGTCCGTGTGCGATCGTTCACACGCTGCGAGCAGATCGTCGATCGTCGCCTCGATCGCCACGACGGATGCCGAGGGATCCGTCACATTCGAATCAGACCTCACGATGTTCGACCTCACCCCAACTGACCTGGTCACGCCCACCGCGCTTGGCCGCGTAGAGGGCCGCGTCGGCGCGCGCGAGCCAGGTCGAGACACTTTCGTCGAGTTCCATTTCGGCCAGGCCGGCACTGACCGTGCAGGTCAGACCGGCGCCGAGGGCACCCCACGGATGGTTGCGAACGGAGGCGAGCAGACGTTCGCAGACAACGGCCGCACCATCGAGGGTGGTGTTTCCGAAGACCAGCAGGAACTCCTCGCCGCCAACACGCACGGCCAGATCCGTCTCCCGGGTGACTTCGCGCAGCATTGCGGCCATGGCGGTCAGCACGAGGTCGCCCGTCGCATGGCCGTGCTCATCGTTCACCCGCTTGAAGTGGTCGAAATCGATCATCGCGGCGCACAGGGGCTGCATGCTGTCGTGGGCGCGTCCCATCATCGGCGGCAGCCGACGGTCCAGGGCGCGGCGGTTGGGCAGCCGGGTGAGCGGGTCGGTGTGAGCCTGAGCGTCCAGGTCCTCGGCCCGGAGACGCTCCATGTGCACTTGGAGCTGCGATCGCTCGGCCTCGTGGCGGGCCTGTTCGATCTCGATCGTATTGATCAGCATGTGCGACTGCAGGCCGGCCGTCTGCACGGTCACGCGCAGCGTGAAGGCGTGCAGCTCCTCGTGATGCGCCAGCGCCTGCTCGAACCGGCCGGATTCCTTGTGCATCTCGAACAGCGACCGGTGCAGCTTGGTGAGCAGCACCGGATCGTCCTCGGCGGAGGGGTCCGTCAGCTGGGCATCCATCATCGATGTCGCCAGGTCGAGACGTCCCTCGGCCCTGACCACTTCGGCCAACTGGGCGTCGATGTCGACCTCGAGGTTGCGGAACCCGTGGGCCTTCGCCAGGGCCTTTGCCCGGACGCCCTGCTCGCGGGCCTCGTCGTGCCGGCCGAGTCCGATCAGCACGCTGATGAAGTTGGTTCGGGCGATCGTCTCGTAGAAGTTGTGGCCCTGCGCTTGCGCCACCGCCACCGACTCGCGCACGAGTACCAGCGCTTCCTCCAGCGCCGCCGAAGCATCCTGACCCTCGGCACGCCGGCTCCGCGACACATGCAGAAACGTGTCAACGAGGTTGTTCAGCCCGACAAAGGCCGGCTCTGGGTCGTTCAGTGTTTGCCCGAGGGCGAGCGCCTGGCGGCCCAACTCCACCGCGCGCGGCGAGTCGCCCATTGCCATGTGCACCATCGAGGAGCGGCTGGTCGCCCAGAATTCCGCCGTGGGATTACCGCAGGCCCGGGCTGCCGCGATCGCCCCCAGGACGTGGTGCAGGGCGGTCTCGTTCAGGGCGGTGTCGGCGAACGCCAGCGCCAGCGTGCAGTGCACCTTGGACTGCCTCAGGAAGTCGCCGCTGGCGGTGAAGTATTCCAGCGCCAGAAGGCCCTGCTGAACGGATGCCTCGTAGTCGCCCAGTCGCAGCCGGTTGAGTGACAACATCTCGCGGGCATGCGCCTGCTGCAGGGGGGTCACACCCGGCGTGACCAGGATGTCTTCGGCCTGTTCGGCGCCTTCGCGATGCTGCCCGTCTGCGCTGGCTCGGTCACACTCCTCGAGCAGGGTCTCGATCGTCGCCGCTGACGCTGTCATCGGAGAGGGGGACACGACGGTTGATTCCACGGTTCTGTCCCCCCAGTTGCCCTCTTCGCAGTTAGAACCTAGCAGCGGCCTCCTGCCGACGCGGGCGGGCGCAGCCCCTGTCTGTCCCCCATTGTGGGGGGTGGACAGGGTGTTTGGTCTCGGATCGCTGAGCCATCCGAGGGCTAACGTGAAGGCATGGAGCACTCCGCCGCACCCGAAGCCGCACCCCTCACATTCGTTGCCGACGTTCGCGCGGGCGCCGCCGTCGCCCCCAGTGGGCTCGGCCATTCGACCGTCCTCAGTTCGCCGGACACGCGAGTGGTCGTGCTCACGTTTGCGGCCGGGCACGTGCTGGAGGAACACCGGGCGCCGAAGACCCTGCTCATGCAGGCGCTCGACGGGCGCTTGCGCGTCACCGCCGGCGGACGGGTCACCGAGCTGGTACCCGGGGCGCTCCTCCGGCTCGATGCGTCGCTGATGCACGAGGTCGAGGCGCTCGAGGAGTCGCGGCTGATGCTCATCATGGTTGGGTAGCGGCGGCATCCGGCAGTGCGTTGCGGTACCACGCCGTGGCCTGCGTCGATAGTCGGAATTCGTCGACGACATCCGCTGCGATGTGGCTCCATGCCTCGACGCCGTCAAACCAGTTGTCCTCGGCGGCGAGGGACAGCTGGTGGGCGGTGATGCCCAGACTCGCAGCAGCAACGAGGGCCTCGGCACTGGAGATCGTGCGCTCTGGAAGCGTGAGATTGATGGCCCGGGAGCATTCCTGGAGCACGCGCCGCACTGTCACCGGAGTCGGATTAACGGCATGAAACGTGCGCCCTTGGGCGTCAATCGGTGGGTGCATCGCCAGCTGCGCCACCATCCGGCCCAACGATTCGACGTCGATCACCGAGATCAAGGCGCGTCCCGAGTCGACCTGACCACCGATTCCACGCGTCAGTCGGACGAGGCCCGGGATGAACCAGCGATCACCGTTCCCGTAGACGAGATTCGGCCGAATGACGGTTCCACCGGCTTCCAGCACCAGCAGCTCAGCCGCTTGTCGAGTTGAACTCAGCGGTGAAAGGATTCGCGGCTGGAGAGTCTCAGGCCACCCCCGGTGTGGTCCCCGCCCGTAGACGGACGTCGTGCTGAGGTAGAGAATCTGACTCCGCCCGGCCACCGCCTGGAGGATGTTCGCCGTGCCTTCCGCGTTGATCCGGTGCGCCAATTCCGGATCGCCTCCCACATAGCTGACGGCGTGGATGACGACGTCGGCACCATCCACGGCGCCCCGCAGGGAGCCAGGGTTCCCGACGTCGCCCGCGAAATGGAGCGGCTCTGCAGTGCCCCGTCGGCTGAGAGTGCGAAGCTCGATGTCATCGTGCCGGCGCAGCCGGTCGGCGATTGCACGGCCGTGGAATCCGGTTGAGCCCAGAACGACGATCCGCTTAACCATCGCCGGCCTGCCTCTTGCCGGCACTCGCGCCGACGCTCGGGTGCCACACGCCGAAAGCTAGGCTAGATTCGAGGCGATCACATTGAGGAACCATATGGTGCAGCAAGCGAGGGCGGTGGAAACCCGAGCCGCGATCCTCCGGGGAGCCGCAACCGAGTTCCAGGAACATGGGTATGCCGGCACGTCCCTGAGCGAGATCGCGATCGCCGCCGGAGTGACGAAGGGATCCGTCTACTTCCACTTCGACTCCAAAGAGAGCCTGGCCCTGGCGATCATCGATGCGCAGCATCAGGCATCCATTTCTATCGGGAACGCCATGAGTGTCTCAGGAACGTCCGGACTGGAGGCGCTCCTCATCATGTCAGTCGAGCTCGCCAGGCAATTTCGCGAAGACCCCCTCGTGAGCGCCGGAATCCGACTCACGACGGAGGCCCCAAATTTCTCTGTGCCCGTCATCGTCCCGTACACGGATTGGATTGGTGTGTGCGAGCGGTGCCTCCGACAAGCCATCGCGGAAGGGGACGTCGCAGACACGACAGACGTCGAGGCTGTGGCCCACTTCATCATTCCGGCGTTCACAGGCGTGCAGATGGTGTCAAATATTCTGACGAATCGAACGGATCTTCTGCGACGCGTTGAAGAAATGTGGAACGTGATTCTGCCGGTGTTGGTGCCGGCGGATCGGTGGCACTCGTTGAAAGATCTGCCCTCTGAGATTGCGCGGGCACCCTCGAGGTTGAGATAGCCGAGGCTGAGTCAGACGTCTCCGCAGCGTTCACTGTCGCAGTGACGGTCGCGCCGGTCGTCGAACCCTGGGCGACGCGCACGACGAGGTCCAGTTGATGTGGATTGACGAGCGCCTGACTAATGACGGTCAGCAGTGTCTCCTCCGTCAGTTCGAGATACCGTGCGAAGTTCGCCGAGAAACGGCTCAAGTCTCCATCGAGGAACCCCGATGTTTGCCGCGCGATCTGTCTAACGGCTTCGACGATCAGCATCCCGGGAACATGGTCGATCGGATGGTCAAAGAACACCGGATCGGTGAGATCGACCAGAAGCCGCCACACCCCGACCATCCCAGTGGCCAATACCCGGTCCGGTCCGGGAGCCCTCACCGCCACGGGGCGCTGACCGACGTCAGCGAAGGCCGTGGCTGCCCGAACTCGCGCGTAGACTTTCGCGCTCAGGACGGTGAGATCGCCCTCTCCACGCGCAATCACACGATTGCCATGCCAGAAAGCGACACTCGTTTTCATGGCGGTTAGTCCCGTGGATCCCCGCCGCACACCATCAATCGAAACGTGCAGGACAACCTCAACCGGAGCCAGGCCGACCGTGAGAGGTCGCCCGTCGAGGGTGAATCGCATTCCTGACATAACAAGATGCGAGTCAAACGGCACACCGAAGAACTGATGCGCCAGGTAAATCGTCGCCTGCCGAAGGGTCTCGGCGACGACCGCCGAATCTACCGCCCCGGCCTCCTGCCGATAGAACACATGAGTCCTGGGCCACTGAGCGCCCACGGTGAAGGACTCGTCCGATTCCCTGCGCCCGTCAGTCAGAAGGACATCGGCGACAAACCGCCGGTGGACCAGACCACGAGGGAGCGTTGCCTCGAAACTCAGCCCCTGCGACACAGGCCCGAGCCCGAGGAAACTCGTGACCGTCCGCGACTGCTTCCAGTTGCGATCGTGAGAACCCACACCAGGCGGCATAAACATTCCAAACGGTATTTTTGTGTCTAGACTGAATCGGACCTCCCAGTCTAGAGACCGGGACGTGCGCCCGTTCTGCCGAATTTGGGAGTTTTCCAGCCATGCGAATCTCATGCCCGTACTGCCATTCCGTGGCCCGGCTTACTCCGAATCCCGCGCACAACGAGCGAAACTCGCTCCCGGTCTACCTATTGAAATGCTCAGGTTGTAACCGCACCGGCGTCGGCGATGAAGGCGAAGATAATCTTGCCGCGGCGGTGTTCGGGCACTGACATGGATGCCGACATGGACGCTGCCATACACTCACTGCGGTCTCGCAGACGCGCACGATTGGGCGAAGAAATCAAGCTGCGGGAGGCGGACGACGGGCGTGTGGGCATCACGGCACTCTCCCCCACGGAATGGCTGGTCTGCGACCCGACAATCGCGAATGGTGACCCGTCAGGGCTCCTCGGATTCATCCAACTCGTCGGCGACAGCTATGAAGTGACCCACCTCGGCCGCGTCAACGACCGGTCCAACTACTCCTCCTTCAACCGAGCCGCGGCCAGCCTCGTCCGGGAGGCGTTCACGTCAGCGCCGTCGCCGGACCAT
>DAIMHX010000014.1:46112-50706 GCA_036723055.1 Microbacteriaceae bacterium | reverse complement strand
ATAAGTGAAAGAGATATTGCATGGGCTCGATGACATACGACCGCACGATGGTGCACATCGACGATCGAACGCTGGCGCACCTCCAAATTGTCATCGTCAACAAGCTTCGCCGAGCAGAGAGCTTCGTTTTGTCCTGGCGTGACGCTGATGCAGGAGGCGGCCGCAATTCCATTTGGCTCCACCCCGCCGTGCCTCTTCACTTCAAATTCGTCGGAAGTCGAGCCCCCGCCATCAATCCTGACTGGATCCGCCAACTCACGCTCAGCGCGCAGAGCCCTCGGGGCCTGGTGATCATCGGTGAGTCCAGTGTCAATACCGATCGCGAACATCGGCCGGCATCCACGTTCAGTACGTCGGCCGCCGGACCGTCACACCACACCGCGGTCATCGAGGGCTGATTCGCACTCGCTCGGGCTCGGTCGGGCTCGGTCACGGCCGGTCACGGCCGGTGCACAAACGGCACATCTAGGATGAGGAAATGACAGATCTCGCCAGTCCCGTCTCTGCCCAGCGCATCACGATGTTCGGCGCGCAGTGGTGCGGCGACTGCCGACGCTCGAAGTCGTTGCTCGACAGGCTCGACGTCGACTACGACTACATCGACCTCGAGATCGTCGAGGATGGCGCGGACCGGGCCCACGCGATCAGCGGCCGCACTCAGATTCCCGTCATTGTCTTTCCGGACGACACGCACGTGGTGGAGCCCAGCGACTCGGAGGTGCGCGCGAAACTCACGGCGCTCGGCAGCCTCCGCTAGCTGGTCCGCTGCCTCCGGATGCCCTTGTTGGCACCGTGGTGCGAAGCACCTACCTGCCCGGCTGGCAGTGGTCGAAGCACGTCAAACCCATTGTCAAAACCGACAGCTGCGAGGTCGGTCAGATTGGATACATCATCGAGGGCCACCTGAAAGTTGTCATGGACGACGACGAGGAGGCGGAGCTGGAACAGGGTGACTTTGTGGTCATCCCGGCAGGCCACGACGCCTGGGTGGTCGGCGACGAGCCCGTGATCATGATCGACTGGAGCGGCTACCAGGATTACGCAATGCCTCCGGAGGAATAGCTTTCAGCTTTCTCCTCTTCGTCTTCGGATGAGGCCTTCGAGCGCGTCGACAATCGGCAGCTGCCCGCGGACGAGTTTCGAGCGGGCTTCCTCCGCGGTGAACCAGCGCGCGTCATCGATTTCCGGATACTCGCGAAGGGTCCCGGAGCCCGGGGGCCATTCGATCTCGAAGGTGTTGCTCACGATCTGGTCCGGACGGAAATCGGTTTCACCCGCGAAGGCCGTGACCACCTTGGCGGATTGCCTGAATTCGCCCAGTTTTGCGTAGGCGACGTCGGGAGCCGGCACGCCCATTTCCTCGTCGAACTCGCGCAGCGCCACTTCGATCGGGTCCTCGCCTTCGTCGAATTCGCCCTTGGGGATGGACCAGGCGCCCGCGTCTTTTCGGGCCCAAAACGGTCCGCCCATGTGGGCCAGCCAGATCTCCAGCCCCGAGTCATCCGTGAGCTTGTAGAGCAGGATTCCCGCGCTCCGTTTCGGCATCCGTCTCCTCGTTCCCCGGCGTGTGCCCACTTTCGCACCCGCCATGGTCCCATGATCGGCCGATACGCCCGGCTGCGCGACGGGGTGCGCGACAATTCCCAGCCCTGCGGCCGCGCATCGCCCGGTGGACGACGGATGCCCGCACGGCTGGGAATCATCGACCCAGCCAGCCGCAACAGCGGGGATGGCGGCTGCGCGACGGGGTACGCGACCACTCCCAGCCCTGTGGCCGAGCGGAGCCCGGTGAGCGACGGATGCCCGCAGGACTGGGGATCGTCGACCCAGTCAGTGCGAGCCGCGTGGATGGCGGCCGCGCAGCACCCAGTCCGCTCCCCTACGACGAGCGCCGGAGCGATTCCACCCGAGCCTCGGCCGCCCGCAGCGCGGCCCGGAACGACTCCTTCGGATTCGCCAGCGGCAGCACCCGCTGGATGTCGGCCAGCGCCACCCCCGCTGGCACGCCCAGGTGCCGCGCCGCGTACAGCGCGGCCACCGTTGGTGTGCGGCTGATCGCCTGCACGCAGTGCAGCAGCACGGTCTTGCCCTCTGCGCGGAACGCGGCCACCGCGTCGGCCGCGTCGGCGAGCACGAAGTCGAGGTTGGGGTTCTCTTCGGCACCGTTCCGGTCGACGAGTCGCATCTCCACGTGGTTGGCCGGATCGATGCCGGCCGGGAGGGCGCCCACCCGGCAGAGCGACACGATCGCGTCGACGCCGGCGGGCAGGGATTCGAAGCGTCCAACGCCGCCGAGCAGCACGCCGGCGTCGTGCGGGTGCGCGGCGAGCAGGTTCGTCGCGCCGTGCCCGGAGTAGTCGATGGTTGTGGCGGTCGGCCAGCCGGAGGCATCCGTCTCCCCTGCGGTCACGGCCAGCGCGCCCAGGGCCACCAACGCGCCCGAGCGCTCGCCCGGCCAGCCGTGCATGACCCGGCGCCAGCGCGCCGGAACCGCGGATGCACCCCAGCGCGCCCCGAGCAGGGCGCCGGCGATCGCCGCGACCGTGTCGGTGTCGCGGCCGCCGCGCACGGCGGCCTCGAGGGCGCTCGCGAAGTGGCCGCAGGGGTACTCGTTTTCGGCGGGCCGCAGTGCGGGCACCGGCGTGCGGGTGATCGCCGACCAGGCGCCCTGCAGCGCCTCGACCACCCAGCCGTTGTGCGCGAAATGCGTTGGCGGGTTCTGCTCGGCCTCGTCGAGCCGCTCGGCCCAGACCGCCGCGCGGTCGGCGGGTAGCCGGTCGAGGGCCTCGCGCACCCCGTCGAAGGTGCCGTGCAGCACCGCGTGACGGATGCCGAGGCTCCAGATCACGCAGGCCTCCACGTTGTCCTCGCGCGGGTGGGTCAGTTTCGTGAGCGCGGTCGCGGCCTCGACGAGGGCGTCGGGGTCGTCGAGGTAACCGAGCGCGACGGGGGCGACGCGCATCAGCGCCCCGTTGCCGGACGCGCGCCGGGTGCGGGCGCTGTAGATCGTGGCCGCGTCGCGCAGGCCGGCGGCGGTCGGCGTCGCGGCCTTGCGGATCACCGAGCCGATCTGGATGCCGACATCCTTGGCGTCGTAGGCCCAGTCGGCCCAGGTCGCGGCGATCCGGTCGAGGGAATCCTCGGTGCGGATGTCGCGGCCGGCCGCGGACTCGCGCGCGATCGGGATCGCCATGGACGTGTCATCCGTCCACTCCCCCGGCTCCCAGCGGAGCTGGCCGCCGCCGAACATGCCCACCGGGATTTCGTTGGGCAGCGGAGGCAGGAACTCGTAGCGGGCGCCGAGCGCATCCCCGGTAGCGAGGCCGAGCAGAACCCCAGTCGCTCGGTCATTTTGTGCGGACGTGAGTTTCATGCGACCTCCATCAGAGGGTGTGCGCCAGTCAAGAACCGGGGGGTCGTTGACACTACTCCCCTTTCTTCGACACTATGCGTGGCGGGCGCGGGTGTCTCCTCCGCGTTCGAGGGTCAGCGGGGGCGCCGGTGCGCCGAGATTGTCCGTTGCGGTCGAGATTGACCGGCACACCGGGCAATCTCGTCCGCAGGTGTCAATCTCGGCGAGCAGCCGCGTCACATGTCGGAGGATCCCGATAGAACGTGAGGAACAATCAGTTCGGGGAAGGGTGACGCGGATGCTCAACACAGACTCGGTTACGCACTATCTGGAGCGAATCGGCACGGTCGCGCTCCTGACGACCGCGGCCGAGGAGGTCGAACTCGCGATCCGGATCGAGGCCGGCCTGCTCGCCGAGGACAGGCTCTCCCGGATGCGCGACGCCGAGGAAAGCCCGCTCGGCCGCGAGCTTCGATGGCTCGCCCAGGACGGAGCGTCAGCGAAGACGCATCTGACCTGCGCCAACCTGCGACTTGTCGTGTCCATTGCGAGGCATTACGTCGGTCGCGGTCTGGACTTCTCGGACCTCATCCAGGAAGGCAACCTGGGCTTGATTCGAGCGGTGGAAATGTTCGACTACACCGCGGGGTTCAAGTTTTCGACGTCGGCAACGTGGCACATTCGCCAAGCGATCCAGCGTGGCATCGCCAACCAGGCCCACACGATCCGCATTCCGGTTCACACGGTTGACGCCATCAATATGGTCGCGCGCGTGCGACGTGAGATGCGCCAGGACCGGGGTCGCGAGCCGACCCTGGAGGAGTTGAGTCGGGAGGTCGGCATGACCCCGAAGAAGATCGTCGAGCTGCAGAGCCACGTCCTCCCACCCCGGTCGATCGAGGACGTCGTACAGGTCGACCTCGACGGCGCCCTCGAAGTCGTCTCATTCGGCGACTCGATCACAGACGACCGCGGGGTCGACCCGGCCGAATCGGCCGAGTACACGATGCTCCGGGAACAGATCGAGAGGGCACTCGATCGACTTTCTGATCGCGAAGCGGGCGTCATCCGGATGCGCTTCGGGCTTCGTGATGGCGCCCCGAAAAACCTCGGCCAGGTCGCCGCCGTGCTGGGCATAAGCCCCTGGAGGGTCCGCCAGATCGAGTCGAAGACGATGGCGAAGCTGCGGCATCCGTTACCCCGCCGAGATTGACCGTTGCGGTCGAGATTGACCGGCACACC
>DAIMHX010000014.1:16428-46102 GCA_036723055.1 Microbacteriaceae bacterium | reverse complement strand
TGTCAATTTCGGCGGGAGGACGGGCGGCGGATGGGCGACGGCCGTTCCCCCGACGCCGCCGCCCACCCGCTGATCTACTCGGCCGCTACTGCTCCCCGACGACCAACCACACGGTCGTGTCCGGCGGCAGGTCGGTGCCAACCGGCCCGCTCGAGAGCACCACGCGCCCGGCCGGCACCGGGACGGGAGTGGCGCCGAAGTTCGTCACGGACACCCAGCCTCCCGGCCGCTCGAACCGGACAACGTCGACGTCGACGCCGACCGCGGCGACGCCGACCGCGGCGATGCCGACGCCGATGCTCGTGCCGCTGCCGTTGCTGATGCCGATTCCGCCGCCGGTGCCGCGGTCGGTGCCCTCGGCATCGAGCCAGCGCAGGGTCTCCCCCGACTGCAGCACGCGGCGCGCGGCGAGGGCAGCCCGGTAGAAGCTCAGCGTTGACTCTGCGTCAGCCTCCTGGGCCTCCACGGAGTACGCGGCGAACCAGGCCGGCTGCGGCAGGTGCGCGCCGCCGGGGCCGAAGCCGAAGGATGCCCCTTCCATGGTCCACGGCAGCGGAACGCGGCATCCGTCTCGCCCCTTCTCCGCGCCGGCCGAGCGGAGCCAGGTCGGATCCTGCAGCACCTCGCCGGCGAGGTCGGCGACCTCCGGCAGTCCCAGCTCCTCGCCCTGGTACAGGTAGGCCGAACCCGGCAGCGCGAGCCCGAGCAGGGTCACGGCACGGGCGCGCCGCAGCCCCTTGGCCGGGTCGGATGCCGGGAGAACCCCGTCGGTCAGCAGCCATGCCTTCTCGTCGGTGCCGAGCGGCAGCGCGTAACGGGACGCGTGCCGCACGACGTCGTGGTTGGAGAACACCCAGGTGGACGACGCCCCGGAGTGCTCCGCCTCGGTCAGGTTCTTCTCGATGATCGTGCGGAACTGCTGCGCATCCCATTCCGCCCGGAGCAGGTCGAAGTTGAACGCCTGGCCGAGCCCGTCCGGGCTGGCGTAGCGCGCACGGCGCTCCGCCGGCACCCACGCCTCGGCGACGGCCGTGCGGGGCGGGTCGTACTCGTTGAACAGCCGGCGCCACTCGGCGTAGACCTCGTGCACCGCGTCACGGTCGAACAAGCGGTGCGAGCCGTCGATGGGCAGCTCGCCCTTCAGCTCGGCGTGGCTGGGCAGCGGCTCTGCGAGATCCTTGACAAGGGCGTTCGCGACGTCGATGCGGAAACCGTCGACGCCCCGGTCCGCCCAGAACTTGAGGGTGAGGAGGAACTCGTCGCGCACGGCCCGGTTGTCCCAGTTGAAGTCGGGCTGCTCCGGCGCGAACAGGTGCAGGTACCACTGGCCGTCGGCAACCCGGGTCCAGGCCGGACCGCCGAAGATGGATTCCCAGTCCGTGGGCGGCTGGGCTCCGTCCCGGCCGGTGCCGTCGCGGAAAATGTAGCGCTCGCGTGCGGCGGATCCTCGGGGTGACTCGAGCGCCTCGCGGAACCACACGTGCCGGTTCGACGAGTGGTTCGGCACGATGTCGACGACGACCTTGATGCCGGCGGTGTGCAGCGCCTCCGTCATCCGGTCGAATTCGGCCAGGGTGCCGATGCGCGGGTCCACGTCACGGTAGTCGTCCACGTCGTAGCCGCCGTCGGCGAGGGCGGACGGGTAGAACGGGCTCAGCCAGACCGCATCCACCCCCAGGCTCTGCAGGTAGTCGACGCGAGAGATGAGGCCGGCCAGGTCGCCGATACCGTCGCCGTTGGCGTCGGCGAAGCTGCGCGGATAGACCTGGTAGACCACGGCCTGGCGCCACCAGTTGGCGTCGGAGGCCCCGTCGTTTCGGGTGTTCGTGGGTTCTTGCAGGGTGTTCGTCATGCCATCTCCCTTACTCGTGCTGCTGATTCTACTTTCGGCGCACGCCTGATGGGCACGGCCCGGCTCCCTCTCGGACGGGCCGTCCCGAACCGCGGAGATTCTCCCGCCACGACGCCCACAAGTCGCGGAATTGGGGGCGATTCGCGAGAATCTCAGCGGTTAGGAACAAGGGTCGGAGATAATCGGTCACGTCGGGGCCCGCGAACGGTCGATGCCTGGGGAATGAATCCCCAGATACATGCGTTTGCATAAACATCGTCGATACTCGACGACATGCATTTGGATTGACCCGCCAGGAAGGGACCCATCATGACCGTTCAGACATCCGGACTGCATCACGTCACCGCCATCGCCGGTGCGCCGCAGCGGAACATCGACTTCTACGTCACGGGCCTCGGCCTGCGCCTCGTCAAGAAGACCGTGAACTTCGACGACCCGGGCACGTACCACCTCTACTACGGCGACGACTCCGGACGCCCGGGCTCGCTGCTCACCTTCTTCCCGTGGACCGGCGTCGCGGCCGGACGCCACGGCAGCGGCCAGTCGACCTCGACGGCGTTCTCCGTTCCGGCCGGCAGCCTGGGCTGGTGGTCAGAGCACTTCACGGCGCTCGGCGTCGAATCCCGGCTCGACACCGGCTCGTCCCACGAGGAACGGCTCTCCCTGCGCGACCCTGACGGGCTGCAGCTCGACCTCGTCGCCTCCTCCACGGTGGATCCGCGCAACCCGTGGGATTCGGCATCCGTACCCGCCGACTACGCGGTGCGCGGCCAGCACTCCTCGGTGCTCACGGTGGCCGACCCAGCCAAGACCGTCGAGGTGCTCACGCGTGATCTCGGTATGCAGATCATCTCGGAGAGCGCGGGCCGCGTGCGCGTGGGTGCCGGCGACGGGCTCGCCGGGAACATCGTCGACGTGATCGCCGATCCGAACGGCAAGGTCGGCCTGACCGCCGGCGGCACCGTGCACCACGTGGCGTTCCGCGTGCCGGACAAGACGACCCAGGCGAAGTGGCGCGAGGAACTGGTCGACCGCGGCTACGCCGTGACGGAGATCCTCGACCGGCAGTACTTCACCTCGATCTACTTCCGCGAGCCGGGCGGCGTGCTCTTCGAGATCGCCACCGACACCCCCGGCTTCGACATCGACGAACCGCTGCTCGAACTCGGCCGCTCGCTCAAGCTTCCGCCGTGGCTCGAGCCGAGCCGCGAGCAGATCGAACGCAAGGTCGTGCCGATCACGCTGCCCGCCGAGAACAACCCCGCGCTCGTCGCGGGCGAGTAGGGCAAGCGATGAGCGCGCACCCCACCGGGCTGCCGGACGGCCCCGAGACGGCCGACCTCGACTGGCCGCACATCTACCACGCCGGCTCGCCCGGCAGCCCCGTCTTCCTCATGCTCCACGGAACCGGCGGCAATGAACAGGAGATCTCCGGCCTGGCCGACGCGCTTGACCCCGAGGCGACCGTGCTGGCGCCCCGCGGCCGGGTCACCGAGGGCGGCATGCTGCGCTGGTTCCGCCGGCACGCCGAGGGCGTGTTCGACGTCGACGACGTCGTGCGCCGGGCCGGCGAGCTGGCGGGATTCATCGCTTGGGCGCGGCAGTACTACGACCTCGGCGAGCGCCGCATCGTCGCCGTGGGTTTCTCGAACGGGGCCAACATCGCCCTGGCGACGGCTCTGCTGCACCCCGAGGCAATCAACCGGGTCGTCGCGTTCTCCGGCATGTTCCCGCTCGATGGCCGCCCGCTCTCCACGGATCTGTCGCACACCGAGGTGGTCCTGCTCAACGGGCGCTCGGATGCGATGGCCCCGCTCCCCCGGGTCACCACGCTCGTCTCCGTGCTCACCGAGCGCGGCGCGCACGTCGAGCAGGCCCTGCGCGAGGGCGGGCACGGCATCGCGCCAACGGATGTCGATGCCGCCGCCGACTGGCTGGCCCGGCACTCGTAGAGGGTGCGCGAACCGACACCGCTTCGCCGGCGCCTCGGCCTTGAATCCGTCCGGCGACGCGAACCCCGACATGGCGACGATTCCCAGCCCACGCGCAACGCGTGCCCGTGCGAGCGACGGCGGCTCCCTGAGCTCGGAATCGTCGCCTCTGCCGCGACCACAGACCGCGTCTTGGCGGGCGGCCGTCCGCACCCGTTTCAGTCGGTAGGAACGTTGTACCCGTGCAACGCGGGCGGCCCCGAGCCGATCGTGATGGTGGTGATCGCCGCATTGATGACGCTCGGGAAAGCCGTGCGGTACCGGTCGATTGGCATGTCGAGCGCTCTGCAGAGGACGAGCCTGATCAGGGTCGAGTGCATCACGACGAGCACCGGAGCGCTCGAGTGCACCGCAGCGATCTCCTCGAGCGCCGTCCACGCCCGCTCGAGCGCCGCAATTCCCGGCTCTCCCCCGGGCAGAGGGGAATGACCTGGAGATCGGTGGAATTCGTTGAGTTCCGAGGGAAAGACAAGTCGCATTTCGGAGCTGGTCATCCCTTCGCCTTGCCCGAAGTCGACTTCGCGCAGCCGCGGGTCGATTCGCAGCGGGAGTCCGAGCTGCGTCGCCGCCGGAGTCGCCGTGATCACGGCGCGTGACAGGTCAGAGGAGTAGACGGCTTCGATGGTCTGGCTGCCGGCCCAGCGCCCGAGCGCCGCGGCCTGGGCCACGCCCCGTTCGGTGAGTCCGACATCTGACGAACCGGCGTACCGGTTCTCGGCGTGCCAGATCGTCTCGCCGTGCCTGGCCAGGAGGAGTGTGCTCACGAGGCGACCCACCCCAAATCCACGAGTTCGCTGCGGAAGGCGGCGTACTGGTCTTCGAGGGGGGAGCGGTTCGCTTCGTTCGGTTCGAAGCTGGCGCCCAGGGGCGACATCTTCGCGGCGACTTCGGGCAGGGGTGTTGCGGCGCCGGCGAGCTGGCCGGACGCCCATGCCGCGAGAATCGCCATTCCGGTCGACCCTTCGGCGGAAGCCGGGATGGAGATCACTCGGCCGAGCAGATCGGCGCGCAGCTGCGTCCACCACGGGTTTCTCGTTGCTCCGCCCGACGACGTGAAAGTGCCGGTCACCGGGACGCCGGCGTCCATCATCGTTTCGACGGCGAGTCGTTCCACGCAGGCGATGCCGAGAAGGATGGACGCGAGCAGCGCGTCGGCGTCGAGGTGCTGGGCGGCATCCTCGAGCGGAACACGCGCTCCGTCGATGCAGACAAACCCGCGCGCGTCGGGTCGGATGACGGGAAACCGTTCGCCCGATCCCACCAGCGGGTAGCTCGGCGGAATGAGGTGCAGCCGACCGGCATACGTCGCGGCGATCCGTTCGGACCGCGCGGTGAGGTCGTCACCGGGGAATACCGCGCTGATCGCACCCGCCCCGACGCTCGACGCGCCGCCCGGGAACCACAGGCCGTCATGCGGTGCCCGGTGCGAGTAGATGGCTCCGGATTCGTCGACGACGATCCGGTCACTCACGCCCTTCACGACAAGAGTGGTGCCGATGACGGTGTGCCAGTCGCCGAGTGCGAGCGTGCCAGCGCCGAGTTGCGCGGCGCATCCGTCGGTCATGCCGGCGAACACGGGGGTTCGCTCCGGCAGGCCCGTGGCCGCCGCCCACTCGGCGGAGGAATGCCCCAGCACGCTTCCGGGAGCCACTACCTCGGCCAGGCGCCCAGGATCGATGCCGAGGGAGTCGAGCGCGGTCGTCGGCCACTCGAGTTCCAACAAGTCGTAACCCGATTTCAGCGAATGACTCCAGTCGGATGCCACGGGCCCGCCCGTCAGCGCTGCCGCGACCATATCGGCTTGGTTGGCGATTCTCGAGCCGCCGGCCAGCAGGCCCTGTCTCGTGAGCCACAGGATCTTGGGGAGCGCCCAGGTGGGCTGGATGCGATAGCCGAGCCGCCTCCACCGCTCGGGATCGGCGGCGGCGACCTCGTCGCTGAGCGCACCGGCCCGCCCGTCGTCGTACATGACACCGGGAGACAGGGCCGAGCCCGTCGCATCCACCGTCGTGATGGTGCCAGAGGTCGCGCAGGTGGCGACACCTGCGATGCGCGCCCGATCGGTCGCGTTGAGCGTGTTGATCGCGGAGGCCATGGCCGCGCGGGTCTGCCCAACCCAGTCAGCGGGGTCCTGTTCGTGGCGATTGCCGATGCGTGTGCTCGTCAGCGGCGCCGAGCCGGACGCGCGCACGACGCCACAATCATCGACGATGTTCACTTTGACGCTCTGGGTTCCGACGTCGACACCGAGCCATAGCTGGTTCATCGTCAACGTCCCAGGGCCCACAGGGCGCGGGCACTGGCCAGTTGCCGGCGATAGCCGTCATACGCGCGGTCGTAGAACGCGACTCGGTCGGCGTCCGGTTCGATTCGGCGTCGCTGCGAGCGCCAGAGTTCCTCGTCGACCGGGGCGCCGAGACCGGCCCAGGCGACCATCGCTGCACCACGCGATCCGACCGCGGCGTCGTTGGGCACGTACAACGGGCGGCCGAGGACGTCCGCGAAGATCTCAGCCCAGGCGTCGGATTGCAGGCCGCCACCGCAGGCGGCAACGTCTCCGTCCAGCCCCATTTCCTCGAAGCAGTGCCGCGCCGCGAAGGCAAGTCCCTCGCACAAACCGCGCACGATGTCGGCGCGCGTGCTGCGCAGCTGCAGTCCGGTGAACTGGCCACGCGCGAACGGGTCGACGAACGGTGCCCGTTCGCCGGCCGGTGAGAAGAACGAGAGAGCTCCGACGCCGTTCGCGCCCGGCGGGCTCTGCCGGAGCAGCCCGTTCACGTCTGCGGGAACGAGGTCGAACAGAGAGAGGAGCCAGTCGATGCTGGCGGTGCCCACCATCGACGGCATGAAGCGGAGGTAGAGCGCTGACCTGGTGCGCCCACGGCCGCCGTCGCCCCCTCGGTCGAACCGGGGTTCTCCCCGGCGGCCGCGATGAGCGAGGCAGCGAGCGCCTGAAGTTCGGCAACATCGATCCCCTCCAGCACCCCCTGCTCGACGTCGCCGAGCAGGGTCATGCGCGGCTCCCTGCGCTGATGAATTCGCGCGGCAGGCTCGTGAACGCTTCGACGCCGCCGGCTCACCTGCTGGCGAGGGCCTCGGTCAAACCGGTCCACGGGAGGCCCGCCACGCGCTCACGTTCCGGCCGGGCGTCGAAGGTCATGTCCGTCGTGTTCATGGCTACGGCAGCCTGCGCCACCCTCGCCATGAACGGCGAGAAGGGTTTGGCTGCCACGGCCATCATCCGGAGCGCAGGCAGCGGGATCCGGTTCGTTTTCCCTGCGGTTCCGGCCGAGGCGTGCAGCGCGTCGGAGAGCTCATTCAGGGTCAAGTCGGTTCCGCCCCAGTCGATTGACTGTCCCCGCAGCGCCGGATCGTCCACGGCCCGGCGAATGAGCGCGGCGGTATCCGTGACCGAGACGAAATTGACGGGAATATTGCCGGATCCGAAGACCGTGGTGGAGTTCTTCTCCTTCAGCGACTGACCCAACGCATCCAGATACGTTTCGAGGCAGGCCGTGGGGCGGATGATCGTCCAGTCCAGGTCCGCGCCGCGGAGCGCCTGTTCCGCGGCGTGTTTCATGCGCAGAAGCGGGAGCGAGGCATCCGCGGCCGCTCCGTGCATGGACACCAGGATGACGTGGCCAACGCCGGCCCGTGCCGACGCGCGGATGAGGTTCAGGTTGCCATCCCGATCCACGCTTTCTGGCGTGGAGGAGCCCATGGGCCCGAAGCCGCTGACCGCGGAAATAACGGTGGAGCAGCCCGCGACCGCCCGCGCAGCATCCTCGCTGTTGCGGATGTCGCCGACGACGCAGTCCGCGCCGTCCGCGCTGAGCCGGGCGGCAGCATCCGTGTTGCGGGTGAGCACTCGCACCGGGATGCCGTCGCGCAGGAACCCTTGCACCAGGACGCTGCCCAGCCTTCCGGTGCCGCCGGCCACGAGGATCATGGCGTCGACGCTCCTACCACCTGACGGCCCACGGCGTCATCCACGGTTCCGCTGCCTCGCTCGACCGGTTCCAGATAGAACCGCGCTGCGGTTATTTCGTCGCCGCTCACCGTGAAGACGGATACCCCGGCCATTTCATGCGCAGAACCGTCGCGCCGGGTGCCGGCCATCGACCATTCGGTCCAGACTCGCTCGCCGTCGATGACCGTGTCTAGCACGGCGCTGCGAATGTCCGGAACGCCCGCGAAGATCTGCGCCCAGTTGGCGCGCACCTGTGACCTGCCGGTGAAGCCACGCAGCGGATGCGCCGGCGTCTCATTGACGTAGTCCTCGGCGAAGCAGGCCGCGAGCGCGTCGAGGTCGTGGTCGTTCACGGCCCGGGCGAGGCGGTTGACCGTTGCAAGGGGTCCGGATCCCGTGCCGCTGTTCGTCGCTGGAGAGTTCATTTGAGTCACCGATCCATATTCGATACAGTTCCTAATATCCAATTAGGAGTGTAGGCCTCGTGCAGAAGACGGTCAAGAGTCAGCGGCCCTATGACGCGAGCGGACGGCGCGCCCGCGCGGAGGCCAACCGCCAGCGGGTGCTGGAGGTGGCGCGCCGGCTGTTCCTCGCGGACGGCTACGGCGCGACGACCGTCACCGCCATCGCGGCGGATGCCCAGGTCTCCGCGGAGTCCGTCTACAAGGCCTTCGGCGGCAAGTCCGGCCTGGTGCGGGCCATCCACGAGCGGAGCCTTCTGGGCGCGGGCCCCGTCCCGGCCGAGCAGCGGTCGAATGAGGCGCAGGCCGCGGAGACGGATGCCCGGGTGCTGGTCCGGCGGCTCGGGACCTTCGTCACCGAGGTGGCTCCGGTGGTGGCCCCGGTGATGCGCCTGATCCAGGATGCCGCCGCCGGCGGCGACGCTGCCATGGGGGCCCTGCTTGCGGAGGTGGAGGCCGCCCGGTACGAGCGCATGCTGCACAACGCCCGCACGCTAGCGGGGCGGGGACTGCTCGCGCAAGGCCTGACGTCCGAGCGAGCCGCCGACGTGATGTGGATGTACACCGCTCCCGAGATCTACGAAAACATGGTGGTCGAACGCGGCTGGACGCTCGACGAGTTCGGAGAGTTCGTGGCACGCGCCCTGGCGGTGGCGCTGCTGGACTGACTGGTGGTGATGGTGGTGGTCGCACGTCACCTGGGCGGCCTCGACCATGTTCCGCCGAGCGGGAACTGCGCCGTTGCGCGGGTGGCGCGCCACCCGCGAAACGGCGTACTTCCAGCGAGACGGAACTCGACGAGCTCCAACACCGGCGGACGGCGGCGTTCATTCGCAGCCCGGACGCAGCGCGGGCCCCGGTGGGCCATGAATGCCTCCACGGCTGGGAATCGTCGACGCCCTGGCGCCAGCTGACGGCCCCCACTGCGCGGCCGACAACAGATAGGCGCGGGGCCGGGGGCCCGGGCGACGGATGCCGCTACGGCAGCGGCGACGTCAACCTCAACGCCATCGCGGCCGCGGTCATCGGCGGAACGAGCCTCTTCGGCGGGCGCGGCACCGCGTTCGCGGCGCTGCTCGGGATCATCGTCATCCAGTCGATCTCGAGCGGCCTGACCCTGCTCAACCTCGACTCATCGTTCCGGTTCATCGTCACCGGAATCGTGCTGCTGCTCGCGGTCACCCTCGACTCGGTCACGCGCCGGTCGCGTACGTCACACGGTCGCGCATAGCCCAATCCGGTCGCCTCCGAGCCTGCCGGCAGTCCGCACCACGTGCGGGCTGCCGGCTCGTTTTTTGTGGCGGAATGGACCGCCGAAGGCTATTTCTGGCCAACCATTCTCAGGGCGAGCAGCGCATAGGCGCGTGCCGCGATGACCAGCTCGTCTATCCCCACGGACTCGTTGACCTGGTGCGCCCGCGGCCACCGTCGCCCCCTCGGTCGAACCGGGGTTTTCCCCGGCGGCCGCGATGAGCGAGGCAGCGAGCGCCTGAAGTTCGGCAACATCGATCCCCTCCAGCACCCCCTGCTCGACGTCGCCGAGCAGGGTCATGCGCGGCTCCCTGCGCTGATGAATTCGCGCGGCAGGCTCGTGAACGCTTCGACGCCGCCGGCGGTTACCCGGATGGACTCAGAAAGCTCGTAACCGTAGTTGTCCATCCACATTCCACCCATCAGATGGAAGGTCATGTTCTCCTGGAGCACGGTTTCGTCTTCACCGCGCAGGCTGACGGTGCGTTCGCCCCAGTCGGGCGGGTAGGCGATGCCGATCGAATATCCGATGCGTGATGGTTTGACCAGTCCGTGTTGCGCGAGCGTCGAGTTCCACGCGGCGAGGTCGCGCGCCACCACACCTGGTCGAATCACCTCGAGGACCGCTTCGATTCCCTCGTCAACCGCGCCGGCGAGCTTCTGACGCTGGGCCGACGGACGACCCAGCATGAGGGTTCGGGCCAGAGGAATGTGGTAGCGCCGATGCGCCCCGGCCAGCTCCACGACGACGGCCTGGCCGTCGGTGAACCGATCTTCGGTCCACGTGAGGTGCGGCGTGTCGGCGGCCTCGCCGGTGGGCAACATCGGCACGATAGCGGGTAGTCGCCGCCGAATTCCGCCGTTCCAGAGATCTGTGCCTTGCTGATCGCCGCGGCAGCGTCCAGTATCCCGGCTGGCCGAGACGATCACATGCGACGGATAATGGCGGAAGATGGTTGGAGGTGCACTCGCGATGGTCCTCGTGGTCGTTTGCAGCGTGCTGCTTCTCGCCGGGCTGGTCCTGATCGTGGCCTGGGGAGGGCATGACCTGCGTGCGCCGGTCGCGGAGGCGCCTGCTGCCGCCACGGAGACGGCGCCCGCTGCGGCTCCCTTCCGAATCAGGGCTCGCCGGGCGCTTCGCCGTTACCTGTGGTGGGCCACCGTCATGACCGTCGCTTGGATGGCATCCGGAATTCTCATGGCCGGCGCCGGCGGACGAATCGTCATGCGCGTGCTGGCGCTGACATCGCCGGATGCCGCGGGGCGGCTCACCGAGGCCCAGGCCCACGTCGGCGACATCACGGCCGGCGGCAGCCTGGCGCTCCTCCTCTTCGGGGCCCTGCCCGGGGCCTTCCTCTCGGCGGTGCTGTATGCGCTGATCCACAGCTGGCTGCCCCGCGGCCGACTCGGGGGCGCCCTGTTCGGGGTGGTGCTCCTGCTCCTCTTCTCCACGACGGTGGATCCCCTGCGCTCGGGCAACGTCGACTTCGACATCCTGGGGCCGGGCTGGCTGGCGGCCCTGCTGTTCTCCGTGCTGGTCATCCTGCACGGGATGCTCGTGGCCGCTATCGCCGGTTGGTACAGCAGGCGGCTGCCGCTGCGGCCGAGTCGGCCGTGGCTGGCCCGTTCGCCGCTGCTGGCCGCGCTCGTGTACGTCCCGGTCGGCATCGTACTGGCCGCCGGCGCCGTGCTCGTGCTGGTCGGGACAAGCCTGCTGCCGGCCGCCGCGCGGTGGTGGTCCTCGCGCAGCGTCACCTGGGCGGGCCGGGCCACACTGGTTCTGCTGGCAGCGCTGGCGATCCCCGGGTGTGTCGCGGGGGTGGTCTCGATCGTGGGTAGGTGACGCGTCTCGCCGCCCGCGTCGATAGTCCCTAGCCCAGACGCACCGCGGGCCCCGGTGGGCGACGGATGCCGTTACGGCTGGGAATCGTCGCCGGTTGCGGAGGGCGCGCATCCGTCCGCCGTGCGAGGCGGCCGAGCTGCTGAACTGACTGCGGACCCCGCCCGCGTCGATGATCCCCAGCCCAGACGCAGCGCCTGCCCCGGTGGGCGATGGATGCCTCCACAGCTGGGAATCGTCGCCGGGGCGGAGGCCTCGCATCCGGCTGCCATGCGAGCGCCGCCGAGGGGGCGCATACGTCTATCACGCGAGGCGGGCGGCGCGGGCGTCCAGCCCCCTTGCGCGTCGCGGTGACGGTTTCTAGCCTGAGCGCATGACAGAACACACAGGCCCGAAAGAGACAGACCCGGAGCCGCCCTTGCTCCAGCCCGTACTCCAGCTGTGCCTGGTCGTCGGGGCGGCCGATTACGACGCCGCGGTGCGCTTGTACCGCGACGCGCTCGGCCTCACCGAAGAGGAATCGTTCGAGAACGAGGGCGGGGCGCGCGGGATGGTCCTCAACGCAGGCCGGGCCACTTTGGAGCTGCACAACCCGGCGCACCGGAAGATGATCGACGAACTCCAAACCGACGGCAGCGAGAGCGAGCACATCCGGGTGGCGTTCGAGGTGACCGATGCGGCGGGCAAGACGCAGCAACTGACGGATGCCGGCGCCACGCTGATCGCTTCGCCGCGACTGACGCCGTGGCAGAGGCTCAATTCCCGGCTCGAAGCTCCGGCCGGCCTCACCGTGACCCTGTTCCCGGAGCTGCAGGCGGCGGAGGATGCCCCAACGACAGCTGAGGCCGCCGATCCATTGGATCGACGGCCCCAGGTGCTCGAGCCCCCAGATTAGGAAATCTGAAGCCCCCCATTGATGTCGTACGTCGCCGCCGTGATGTAGCCGGCGTCTTCTCCCACGAGGAACGCCATCAGGGCAGCGATGTCCTGCACGGTTCCCACGCGGCCCATCATGATGTCGGCGGACATCGCATCCTTCCGCTCATCCGTCAGGGTTCCGCCCATGATGTCCGTGTCCACCGGTCCGGGAGCCACACAGTTGACCGTGATGCCGTGCTGCCCCATCTCGCGGGCGAGCGCCCGGGTGAAGCCGATGATGCCGGCCTTGGAGGCGCTGTAGGCAACCTTGGAGAAGGTTCCGCCGCCGC
The DNA here is from genome assembly GCA_036723055.1 of Microbacteriaceae bacterium. Taxonomy (GTDB): domain Bacteria; phylum Actinomycetota; class Actinomycetes; order Actinomycetales; family Microbacteriaceae; genus Cryobacterium. The sequence goes on along the minus strand of DAIMHX010000014.1, from coordinate 33,529 downwards.
GCTGGGCCGAGATCGACGACACGCTGACGATACGGCCGAGCTTGCGCTCGATCATGCCTTTCAGCACCCTCTGCGTCACGACGAAGGTGCCCGTCATGTTGACGCGGAAGACTCGCTCCCAGCCTTCCACGGTCTCGTCCATGAACTCGGTCGGCGAACTGATCCCGGCCAGGTTGGCCAGGGCCACGATCGGAGGCAGCGACTCTTCGACCTCGTCGATTGCGGCGTTCACGGATGACTGGTCCGAGATGTCCGCCCCGACGCCGATCGCCTTCACGGACCGGCGAGCCGAGATCTCGGCCGCCGCCTCCTTGGCAGCGTCACCATTGATGTCCAGGATGGCGATTGACCAGCCCAGGCTGGCGAGCTTGTCCGCGGTTGCCCGGCCGATGCCCCGAGCGGAGGCGGCACCGGTGAGGACGACTGTGCGGTCGGTGGGAAATGTTGCTGTGACTGACAAGATGATTCCTATTTCGTGTTGTTGCGACGGATCGCTAGGGCGAGGCAACGGCTGCCGCGTCAGCGGAGAGCGGCGACTCGGATGCGGTGGAGAGACCCTCTGGACGCTTGCGCGCGTAGAGGTAAGTGGCTACACCGGTGATGCTCAGGCACGCCGCCAGGAAGATCAGCCCGGACTGGTCGCTGCCCGTGGAATCCTTCAGGATTCCGACAATGTACGGGGCAACGAAGCCGCCGAGGTTACCGAGCGAGTTGATCATGGCCAGGCCGGCGGCCGCGGCCGCGCCGGTCAGCGCAGCCGCCGGCATGGCGAGGAACGGGGCGATGGCCGAGTAGATCCCCATTGCGGCGAGGGTGAGGAAGACCAGCGACAGAACGGCGTTCACCGGCAGCAGGAACCCGGCGCCGAGGAGGCCGATCGCGGCCAGAATCATGCTCGTGCTCGCGTGCCAGGCTCGCTTGCCCGTCCGGTCAGATCGACGAGACCACAGGAAGACGAAGACGGCGGCAACGGAGTACGGGATGGCGACGATGAAGCCAACCTGGGTGGTGTTGAATTCACCCAGCGCCGCGACGATGGTCGGCATCCAGAGGCCGAGGCCGTAGATTCCGCAGACGAGGCCGAAGTACAGGGCCGAGTAGGCCAGCGTACGGCGGTCCTTCAGGCCGTCGAGGAACTTGTGCTTGCCCGAAGCCTGCTTGGTGGCGAGTTCCAGGTCCATCGTGTCGGTGAGCCATTTGCGCTCGTCGGCCTTCAGCCAGTGCGCGTCGCTCGGGCGGTCGGTGAGCAACCGCGGAGCGAGGATGCCCATCAGGATCGCGGGGATGCCCTCGATGATGTACAGCCACTGCCAGCCGTGCAGGCCGCCAAGTCCGTCCAGGTTGAGCAGCAGCGCGGAGACCGGAGCGCCGAGGGCGTTCGAGACCGGCTGAGCCAGGATGAAGATTCCGATGACGGCGACGCGCTGGGCCGCGGGGAACCAGAGGGTCAGGTAGAAGAGGATGGCCGGGAAGAACCCTGCCTCGGCGGCGCCGAGCAGGAACCGAACGATGTAGAAGGTCGACTCCCCCGTGACCAGCGCCATGGCCGAGGCGAGGATGCCCCAGGTGATCAGGATCCGGGCGATCCACTTGCGGGCGCCGAACCGGTACATTCCGCCGTTGCTCGGGATCTCCAGCAGGGCATAGCCGAGGAAGAAGATTCCGGCGCCGAGGCCGTAGGCCGTGGCGCTGAGGCCAATGTCCGCGCTCATCGTGAGCTTGGCGAAACCGACGTTGTTGCGGTCGAGGTAGGCGATGAAGTAGAGCAGGACGATCAGCGGCATGATGCGGTTACGCACCTTGCGCAGGGTCCGCTCGCCCAATTCGCCGAGGGCGTTGCTGGGGTTGAGCAGCACGGAAGTCATCGCTGACCTCCCTGGAATGAATCGATACCCCGGGGGCATGCGCGAGTAAGCATGAAGACTCCTTTGACTTGTGCTTGTGCCGTGTTGCGTCGCGTGCGGAACGCGGTCCGCAGCAGTTTCGTTATGGTATCTGACATCAGACATCAGACGGACGCGAGAACGAGCCTAACCACGGACAATCCATTCCGTCAAGCGACGGCCGAAAAGTGGCTGCTACTCGCCTCGGGTCCTGATGTACAGGGTGTAGTCCTCGAACGTCTGGCTGATGTGCGCGTCCATCGCCTTGCGCGCTGCCTCAGGGTCGGACGACGCGATGGCGTCCCGCACAAGCTGGTGATGTTCCATCGCGTGCTTCTGCACCTCAGGGTGCATCGAGGTCTGCCTCCGCATGACGTAGAGGAGCCGGCCCAGCTGGCTCATCAGGACGAGAACGAAGGGGTTCGCGGATGCGCGCAAGACGGCATCGTGGAAGGCGAGGTCTGCGTTGACGAGCGCGTCCAGCTCCTCGGACAGGTGGGCGCGTCGCATCTCCCGGATCGCGGCGTCCATCCGATCGAGGTCAGCGCTGGTGTGATGAGTGGCCGCGAGCGCCGATGCCCCGGTTTCGACCATGCGGCGCACCTCGAGCAGCCGAAGGGCGGCCTCGTCCGGGCTCGTGTCGAGCGATGCGGCGCGCAAGATCGCGTCGATTCCCGTCCAGGCATCCGTCGGGTTGACGAACGTGCCCAGGCCACGCTTGACGTAGATGATGTTCTGGGTCTGCAGGCTCTTCAGGGCTTCGCGCACGGTAAGTCGGCTCACCCCGGACGTCCTGGCGATCTCCGCCTCGGGAGGGAGCGCCTCGTGCGGCGCGATGTCACCCGTGAGAATGCGCTCGAGCAGATCATCAACGACAACGTCGACGAGCGATTTTCGGCTCATGGCTCACCTTTCACCCGGCTGCCAGGGACAGCGAATCCTGTCACAGACTCTACAGCCGCAAGTTCCTGCCGCCGGCGGCACCCGTGTTTGACGGATCGAGTCTGCGTCAGGCAGACTAGACATCAGACATCAGATACCATCGATGTTCTCGACAATCAGAATTCAGAAACGAAGGAGTTTCTCATGCCACGTGAAGCCGATCTGCTGGCGCGCTTCCCTGCTGAGGCACCGGTCAGCTCGGCCGACGTGGCGGCATCCGATGCCTCCTCGAACCGGGTGCTGGTTGTCCTCGACGACGACCCGACCGGCACCCAGTCCGTCTCGAACCTCCCCGTGCTCACCCGGTGGGATGAGAACGATTTCCGCTGGGCGTTCACCCACAAGGTGGGAGAGCGTCCTGCCTCGGCCGTCTACGTGCTGACAAACACCCGCAGCCTCGACCCCGCGGATGCCGCCACGCGAAACCGCGAGGTTGTCACCAACGCCCTCGCCGCGGCCGCCGCAACCGGGACTCGGCTCGGATTCGTGAGCCGCAGCGACTCCACCCTGCGCGGGCACTACCCGCTCGAGCCGAACGTCATCGCCGCCACCCTCAGCGAGGTTCTCGGCAGGCGCACCGACGGCGTTGTCATCGTGCCGGCGTTCCCGGATGCCGGACGGGTCACGATCGGGGGCGTGCACTTCATGCGCGCCGACGGCATCCTCACCCCGGTCGCCGAGACCGAGTTCGCCAGGGACGCCACCTTCGGTTTCAAGAACTCCGAACTGGCCCGCTACGTCGAAGAAAAATCCGCGGGCCGTTTCCCCGCGGACCAGGTCATCGTCCTGGACCTGAATATCATCCGCGGCGGGGCGGCCGGCATCGCCGATGCCATCGCCCCGGCGACGGAATCCATCCCCATCGTCGTCGACGCGGTCACCGAAAACGATCTGCGCGCCCTGGCCCTGGGCCTGGCCGAGGCCGAGTCCCGCGGCAAGGAGCTGCTATACCGGGTCGGGCCGCCCTTCGTTCGCGCCCGGATCGGCCAGGAAGAGCACCCGGCGCTCTCGGGCGAGGAGGCCTTCGCGGGCACCAACCCAGCTTCCGGCGGCGGCCTCATCGTCGTCGGCTCTCACGTTGGGGTCACGGCCCGCCAGCTGAAGGTGCTGACCGAGCGGCACGGTTCGGCCCGGATCGTCGAACTTCAGGTCGAGTCGCTGCTCGACGACGCGCTGGCATCCGACCACATCTCTGGCACGGTTTCGGCCGTTGTGGCGGCGCTGGCCGATGGGGACGTCATCCTGCAGACCAGTCGGCTGCTGGTGAAGACGGATGACCCGGCGGAGAGCCTGCGCATCGCGCGCACGGTTTCGGCCGGCGTTGTCGCCGTCGTCAACCGCACGCTCTACGCGCGGCCGCCACGCTTTGTGATCGCGAAGGGCGGCATCACCTCCTCGGATGTCGCAGCCGACGGCCTGGAGATCCGGCACGGGCTCGTTCGTGGCCCCATGCTTCCCGGCATCGTCTCGCTCTGGGAGCCCGTGGATGGTCCGGCGAGAGGCATCCCGTACATCGTCTTCGCCGGCAATGTCGGCGACGATGAGTCCCTTTTCGACGTCGTCGCCAAACTCAGCAACACCCTTTCGCTCAGCAACACCCTTTCCTAGCACCGCTCCCCCGATCAACGGAGAAACCACCATGTCAACGCAGACAACGACCGAACAGGCCACGACCGAACGCCGACAGGGCACGGACTACACCGTGGCCGTGCTTGGCCTGGGAGCCATGGGGCTGCCCATGGCAACGCGTCTGGCCACGGAGCTCACCGTGCACGGGTTCGACATCGCCGAGAACCGCCTCGCGCTGGCGGCCGAGGCCGGGATCGCCCGCTTCGACTCCGCCCGCGCCGCTGCGGTGGGGGCCGACGCCGTGCTCGTCGTCGTGCGCAACGGCGAACAGCTCGACGAGGTGCTCTTCGGTGCCTCGGGGGTGGCCGAGGTTCTCGCTCGCGGCTCCGTCGTCATTTTGGGGAGCACGGTGGGGACCGACTCGATCCCCGCCACGGTGGCGAAGCTGGCCGCATTCGGCGTCGACCTGGTCGATGCGCCGCTGTCCGGCGGCCCGGTGCGTGCCGGTGAGGGTGATCTGCTCATCGTCGTCGGTGCGGCGCCCGAGGCGCTGGAGCAGGCCCGCCCCGTGCTGGAACTCCTCGCCTCGACGTTGACCATTGTCGGGGACAAGCCCGGCGACGGCCAGGCCCTGAAGACCGTCAACCAACTGCTCTGCGGCGTGCACATTGCGGCCGCCGCCGAGGCCCTTGCCCTGGCTGATGCCCTCGGGCTTGATCCGGCACGCACGCTCGCCGCCCTCGAAGTCGGCGCCGCCGGCTCGTTCATGCTCTCCAACCGCGGCCCGCGCATCCTCTCGGCCTACGACGAGGCCGACGCCCCCGTGCTCAGCCGGCTCGACATTTTCGTCAAGGACATGGGCATCGTCGGCAAGGCGACCCGTGCGGCCGGCCTGGCCTCCCCGCTGGCCGCCGCGGCGGAACAGGTCTACCTCCTCGGTCAGGCCCAGGGCCTGGGCGCCGCCGACGACTCGGCCGTCATCAAGGTCGTCGCGCCGGTGCGGCGCACCGCGCGAGCCTGAGGAGCGGCCGCCGCCTCGTGCGCGACGACCGCATCCGTCTCACGCCGACCTAATGCAGCGGTGCCGGGCCGAGTTCGTCGACGAGCTTCTGCATCGCGACATAGGCCTTGTTGCGGTAGGCGATGAGGTCGGGCGTACGCTCCGCCGGCACGTCCAGGAAGCCCGCGCCGCTCTTGGTGCCGAGCTTGCCGGCGTCAACCAGGTCGGTCAGGATCTTCGGCGTGGCAAACCGCTCAGGGAATCCGGTCTGCAGCGACCGGTAGCAGAAGTTGTACACGTCGAGCCCGGCCATGTCGGCGATGGCGAACGGGCCGAAGATCGGGAGCCGGAAGCCGAACGTCGTGCGAACGAGCGTGTCGATGTCTTCCGGCGTTGCCACTCCCTCTTCGACCAGCTGGGCGGCCTCGTGGAAGAGCGCGTACTGCAGCCGGTTGAGCACGAACCCGGTGACGTCCTTGACGACGGCGGTCTGCTTGCCGGTGCTGTGCACGATTTCGCGTGCCGCGGTCACCACCGTCTCGACGGTGCCGGCGTGCGGGATGACCTCCACCCCGGGAATGAACGGCGACGGGTTGGAGAAGTGCACTCCGAGGAAGCGCTCCGGGTGTGTCACGGCCGTCGCCATGTCGCCGATGGCGATGGTCGAGGTGTTGGAACCGATGATGGCGTCCGGACGGGAGGCCGCGCTGATCCGGGCCAGGATCTCGTGCTTGATCGCGAGCACTTCGGGCACGGCTTCCTCGATGAAGTCGGCGTCCGCCACGGCTTCCTCGACGGATGCCGCGACGACGAGGTTGCGCTCCAGGGTGGCAGTGGCGCCCTCCGGGAACAGGCCGGCTGCGACGAAGTCCTTCGACTCGTCGATCAGGCGCCGGTAGTTCTTCTCGGTGACCTCGAGGGAGACATCCGCCAGATAGACGGTGTTGCCGGCCAGAGCCAGCACCTGGGCGATTCCGCCGCCCATGTAGCCGGAGCCAACGACGGCCATTGTGTGTGCCATGGGCTACTCCGCCTGTGTTTCGTAGGATCGGATCGCGTCGACCTGTGGGGGCGATGCGAAGCTTGCGGCCGTCGGTTGCTGCCTGCCCTGGGCAACGAGCGCAGTGCCGAGGGCGTAGTCCTCGGTCTTGGGCAGGATCTTCGAGCGCAGATAGTCCTGGTTGCTGGCCGACACGCTCAGGCCGTCGCCGCCGTAGTGCTCGGTGCAGATGATTCCCTGGAACCCGAACGACAGGGCGGTGCGGAACGCTTCGCGGTAGCTGATCAGCCCGGTCTCCAGCGGCGCCGGAACGGCGGAGAAGAACCCGCGGGCCAGGTTCTCGTCGCGGGAGTAGTTCTTCACGTGCCAGTAGTTCGCGTACGGCACGGTCTTGGCGATGATCTCCTGCACGGCCTCGATCGGCCGGTGCAGGCGCACGAGGTTTCCGATGTCGGGGTTGAGGCCCACGTTGGTCAGGCCGATGTCCTGCACCAGGTGAACGGCGGAGTCGCCGGTGCCGAGGTAGGTGTCTTCGTAGAGTTCCAGCGACATCAGGAGTCCGAGCTCCGCCGCATGACGGCCGAGTTCCTGCAGCCGGGCGACGGCCTTGCCCCAGGTTTCGGTGTCGCCGACGGGATCGTGGTGTCCCTCAACGGTCCAGAACCAGAGCTGCTTCCTCTGCTCGGCAGTGAGTGCCTGGTGCAGTCCGAAGGACACGACCTCGCACCCCAGCTGCGCGGCGGCTTCCAGGGTGCGGTGGCTGTACGCGAGGTTGTCCTCCCAGTTCGCCTCGTCGATGACGCTGCGGCGGATGGCGGAGATCGCCGGTGCGCCAACACCGACGTTGGTCGCCGCGAGCTTCAGCTCGTCGAGCCGTGCGGAACTCAGGTCGCCGGGGCGCACCCAGGAATCGAAGAAGTCGACGTTGGAGAAGCCGGCATCCTTCACTTCCTGGAAGACGCCCTCCCACACCGTCGCATCGGCGTCCTGGGCGGTCTTGCCCGTCGCATCGGTGCCGGGGAACTGCAGCAGGGCTGCAGTGATGGGCCAGGTGTCCGCCGTATAGCGCATGCATCACTCCGTTGTGTGAATCGTATTTCATATAGGATCTTCGATTCCCACGAGCCTGTCAAGTCACGGATGCCTGCGGTGCCGACACAGCGAGCGTGCCGAGGCCGCAGGCGCGCCGACACAGTGGGCGTACAGGCGCGCCGACGCTATGCCTCTCCCCCGCTGTCGCGCACGGAGCGCTGCTTGACGCCGGTCAGATGCTCGACCATGGCTGCCCGCGCGCGCGCCGGGTCGCCGGCCCGGAACGCCTCGAGGATCTTCGTGTGCTCGGAAACCGCGCTCTCGGCATCCGTCACACCCGTGCCGGCGAAGTAGCGGAAGCGCTGCACCTGACCGCCGAGCGCCCGGTAGGCCGCGAGGATGAATGGGTTCCCTGCGTTCTCGGCGATGATCCGGTGGAAGTCTTCGTCGGCCCGCCAGTAGTCCCGGAACTCGGCGTAGGACGCGCCGCGCTCGGCCGTGCGCAATCGGTCGATGCTTTCCGCGAGTTGGTCGCACAGCTCGGGCGTCGCTCTGACGCACGCCCACTCCGCGTTCGCCGATTCGATCACCAGCCGGGCGTCGACGAGTTGGGCGAGTTCCTGGGCGGTGGACAGCGGGGCGACCTTGTAGCCCTTGAGCGCGATGCGCCGCACCATGCCCGTGTGCTCCAGCCGGGCCAGGGCCTCGCGCACGGGGGTCGGTGAGACGTCGAGCTCCCGGGCGACGCCGTCGATGCTGATCGCGGCGTCGGGTTCGCGCCTCCCGTCGATGAGGGAGGCCATCAGCTCCTCGTAGACGTAGTCGGCCAGGACTCTCCGGCTCACCACGAGGGAACCGCGCTGACATCGATGCGGAAAGCGTGTGGACGAGGCATGACGGAGATCCTTCGAAGCCGGGCGGTATGAGACGTGCTCAGAGTAGTGCACGGCCGGGACCACAATCTCGGTGCGCGGGAGCTGCGCCGTTTCGCGTGTGGCGCGCGCCACCCGCGAAACGGCGCACTATCCGGGTGACGGATTCCGAGCTCGATAATTCCCAGCCCAGAAGCAGCCCGTGCGGCTTCAGGAGACGAGGTTAATGTCCCGGGAGATGGACTCCGCGGCCTCGCGCAGCAGCGGAATCGCGCGCTCGGCGAACGCGTCATCGACCCTCGACACCGGGCCCGACACCGAAATGGCCGTCGGCGTCGGCGCGTTCGGCACCGCCATTGCGAAACATCGCACCCCGATTTCCTGCTCTCCGTCGTCGATCGCGTAGCCGCGCTCGCGAATCACGTGCAGGTCGGCGATCAGGTCATCCACGTTGCCGATGCTCCGGTCCGTCGGCGTCGGCATTCCGGCCCGAGCGACGATCGCGCGCACGTTTTCGTCGCGGAGCTGCGCCAGGATGGCCTTGCCGACCCCGGTGTCGTGCATATGAGCGCGCCGACCGACCTCGGTGAACATGCGCATCGAGTGCCTGGACGCGACCTGGGCGACGTACAGCACCATGTCGGAGTCGATCACGGCCATGTTGGAGGTCTCCCCCAACTGGTCAACGAGCGAACTGAGCTGCGCGCGGGCCATCGCGCCCAACTGGCGGCTGGCCTCCTCGCCCAAACGGATCAACCGCGGGCCGAGGGCGTACCGCCGGTTGGCGAGCTGACGAATGTACCCCTTCGCCGCGAGCGTGCGCAGCAGCCGATGAATGGTGGGAACGGGAAGCCCGGATGCTGACGCGAGCTCGCTGAGCATCGCCTCGCCGCCGGCATCCGTGATCAGCTCCAGCAGCTCAAAGACCCGTTCGACGGATTGCACACCGCTCGCGGCCGGGCGTTCAGCCATGTCTGGGCCTCCATGAGGTTCTCGGGAACGCCCGAATCCATGAGCGGACACGTTGGCAGGAGGGCGTTCTTGGAAAATATTGTCCATTATACGAAATACCCACGCGAGGCGGAAACACGGGCAACCGGGACACCGCCGTCCCCGGTTCGGAGCGGGCGAGCTCCTGGGAAGGGTTGACGGGAGGCCCGACAGTCCCTAGGGTTTTCATATTACAGAAACTAACTTCCATAATGTGGAATGTGCAGTGAACCAAGCTGAACATCGTTGAAAGACCGACGAAGGACGTCCCATGCCGTACACCGTGAATTGCTCGATCATGTTGACCGAACTGCCGCTCCTGCAGCGTCCGGCCGCCGCCAAGGCCGCCGGCTTCGACGCCGTGGAATTCTGGTGGCCCTTCCCCACCTCCGTGCCGAAAGACGCCGAGGTCGATGCGTTCGAGAAGGCCATCTCGGATGCCGGGGTGCGGCTGACCGGGCTGAACTTCGCTGCCGGAGACATGGCGGTCGGCGACCGGGGCCTTGTCTCCTGGCCGGCCAGGTCCGGCGAGTTCCGGGACAGCCTGGCCGTCGCGGCCGGCATCGGCGAGCGCACGGGCTGCCAGGCCTTCAATGCCCTCTACGGAAAGCGGATCGACGGCGTCACCCCAGAGGATCAGGACCAGGTCGCCATCGAGAATCTCTCCCTGGCCGCGAAGGCGGTGGCGCCGATCGGCGGCATCGTGCTGCTCGAGCCCGTCAGCGGGGCACCCGGGTATCCGTTGCTCACGGCGGACGACGTGTTGCGCGTCATTGGCGCCGTCACGGCCCGCCATGGCGACACGAACATCAAACTGCTGGCTGACTTCTATCACCTGGCCGTCAACGGGGACGACGTCGATGCCGTCATCGAGCTCCACGCCCGCGAGTTCGGCCACATCCAGATTGCCGACGCTCCGGGCCGCGGTGCACCGGGAACCGGCACCCTGCCGATCGCTGCCTGGCTCGAGAAGAGCCGCGAGCTGGGCTACGACGGCAACGTCGGCCTCGAGTACAAGTCGGATGCCGCCAATCCGTTCGCCTGGCTGGCCACCGCCCAGGAGATCGCCCAGTGAGCGTCGTTGCCGTCATTGGCCTGGGAATCATGGGGCTGCCGATGGCCTCCAACCTGAGCAAGACCGGCCATGACGTGATCGGCTTCAACCGCAGCCAGGCCCGAATCGACCAGCTCGTGGCCAACGGCGGCCGCGGCGCCTCCAGCGTCGCCGAAGCCGTCAGGGACGCCGACGTCATCATCACCATGCTGCCCGACTCCCCCGACGTCGAGAGCGTCGCCGGCGGCGAGGACGGGCTGATCGCCAACGTGAAGAACGGCGCCCTCTGGGTCGACGCCAGCACGATCCGCCCGGATGTCGCCATCCGCCTCGCCCAGGCGGCGAGCGCCCGGGGAATCCGCCCGGTCGACGCGCCCGTGTCCGGAGGCGAGCAGGGCGCCATCGAAGGCACCCTCTCGATCATGGTCGGCGGCGCCGGAGACGACGTCGAGGCTGCCCGGCCGATCCTGGAGGCGGTCGGAAAGACCATCGTGCACGTGGGACCGGCCGGGTCAGGGCAGACGGTCAAGGCCGCGAACCAGCTGATCGTCGCCGGCACGATCCAGCTCGTCGCCGAGGCGCTCGTCTTCCTCGAAGCGCACGAGGTGGACACCGAATCGGCCATCACCGTGCTGGCCGGCGGACTCGCCGGCAACCGCATCCTCGATCGCAAGGCCGCCTCGATGGCCGCCCGCACGTTCGAACCCGGATTCCGCGTCGACCTGCACCACAAGGACCTCGGCATCGTCACCGCTGCCGCCCGCGAGGCCGGAGTCGCCATCCCGCTCGGCGCCATGACCGCCCAGCTCATGGGCGCGCTCCGCGCGCAGGGCCACGGCTCGCTCGACCACTCCGCGCTGTTGCTCCTCGTCGAGCAGCTCTCCGGACGCTCACGCAACTAACTTCTCACCGCCAGGAACCGGAACCAAGGAGAAATCATGCCCACCATGCGAGCAGTCGATGTCGCCGTCGCAATCCTCGAGCGGGAAGGCGCCACCCAGGCCTTCGGCCTGCCCGGTGCCGCGATCAACCCGTTCTACTCGGCCATGCGCGCGCACGGCGGGATCCGTCACGTCCTGGCGCGCCACGTCGAGGGCGCCGCTCACATGGCGGAGGGGTACACCCGCACCGCGCCGGACAACATCGGCGTCTGCATCGGCACCTCAGGACCGGCCGGCACCGACATGATCACCGGGCTCTACTCGGCCTGGGCCGACTCGATCCCGATCCTGTGCATCACCGGGCAGGCGCCGGTGAACCGCCTGCACAAGGAGGACTTCCAGGCGGTCGACATCGCCTCCATCGCGGCCCCGGTCACGAAGATGGCGGTCACCGTGATGGAGGCCGGCCAGGTGCCCGGCGTCTTCCAGAAGGCGTTCTACCTGATGCGCACCGGGCGCCCCGGGCCCGTGCTGATCGACCTGCCGATCGACGTGCAGTTGACCGAGATCGAATTCGACATCGACACCTACCAGCCGCTCGAGGCACCCAAGCCCGTCGCATCCCGCGCCCAGCTGGCGAAGGCGCTCGACATGCTCGTCACCGCCAAGCGGCCGCTCATCGTCGCCGGCGGCGGCATCATCAACGCCGACGCCTCAGCCGAGCTCGTCGAACTGGCCGAGCTGCTGAACATCCCGGTCATTCCCACCCTGATGGGCTGGGGCGCCATCCCGGATGACCACCGGCTGATGGCGGGCATGGCCGGGCTGCAGACCTCGCACCGGTACGGCAACGCGACGATGCTGGAATCCGACTTCGTGATCGGCATCGGCAACCGCTGGGCCAACCGCCACACCGGGGGCCTCGACACGTACACGAAGGACCGCACCTTCATCCACATCGACATCGAGCCGACCCAGATCGGGCGCGTCTTCTCCCCAGACTTCGGCATCGTCTCCGACGCCCGCGCCGCGCTGGCCGGGCTGGTCGAACTCGCGCGGGAACGCAAGGACACCGGCCGTCTGCCGGACTGGGAGAGCTGGGTGGAGAGTTGCGCCGAGCGCAAGGCGACCCTGCAGCGCAAGACCCACTTCGACACGGTCCCGATGAAACCGCAGCGCGTGTACGAGGAGATGAACAAGGCCTTCGGTCCTGACACCCGCTACGTGTCGACGATCGGGCTGTCCCAAATCGCCGGCGCGCAGTTCCTGCACGTGTACCGCCCGCGGCACTGGATCAACGCCGGCCAGGCCGGGCCCCTGGGCTGGACCATGCCGGCGGCGCTGGGCGTGGCCGTGGCCGACCCGGATGCGACGGTCGTCGCGCTCTCGGGCGACTACGACTTCCAGTTCATGATCGAAGAGCTCGCCGTCGGCGCCCAGTTCAAGATCCCGTACATCCACGTCGTCGTGAACAACTCCTACCTGGGCCTCATCCGGCAGGCGCAGCGCGGGTTCGAGATGGACTACGAGGTCTCCCTCGCGTTCGACAACGTCAACTCCCCCGAGCTGGAGGGCTACGGCGTCGACCACCTCAAGGTCGCGCAGGGCCTCGGCTGCAAGGCCATCCGGGTTCGCGAGGCCGGTGACATGCAGGCCGCCTTCGAGGAGGCGCGGGACCTGATGCGCGAGTTCAAGGTTCCCGTGGTGGTGGAGGTCATCCTGGAGAAGGTCACCAACATCGCCATGGGCGCGGCGAACATCGATGCGGTCACCGAGTTCGAAGAGCTGGCGACCTGCGAAGCGGATGCTCCCACCTCCATCTCCCTCATGTCCCTGATGGCCTGACCATGCGCATCGTTGTGGCTCCCGACAAGTTCAAGGGCTCACTGACGGCCCCGGACGTTGCCCTGTTCCTCGAGGCCGGCCTGCACTCGGTCGACCCGGGCATCGTGGTTGATCGGGTGCCGGTGGCCGACGGCGGCGAGGGCACGCTCGACGCGGCCGTCGGCTCCGGCTTCACCCGTCAGCTCGCCACCGTCACCGGGCCGACCGGCCTGCCGCTGCAGGCGGCCTTCGCGGTGCGCGGCGAGGAAGCCGTGATCGAGATGGCCACGGCATCCGGGCTCGCCGCCCTGCCGGACGGCGTGCCGGATGCCCTGCGCGCGACAAGCCGCGGCACCGGCGAACTCATCGCCGCCGCCCTGGCCCAGGGCTGCACGCACGTCATCCTGGGCATCGGCGGCAGCGCCGGCACCGACGGCGGGGCCGGTCTCCTGTGCGGCCTGGGCGCCCGGATGCTCGACGACACCGGCGCCGATCTCCCCGACGGCGGCGCCGCCCTGGCGAGCCTGGCGAAGGTGGACCTGTCCGGTCTCGACCCGCGCCTCACCTCCGCGCGCATCACGCTCGCCAGCGACGTGGACAATCCCCTGCTCGGCGCCACGGGCGCCGCCGCCGTCTTCGCACCGCAGAAAGGCGCCGGGCCCGCCGACGTCGAACTATTGGAATCCGCCCTGATGAATTACTCCCAGGTCCTGGCCGCCGAAATCGGCGCGGTCGCCCTGACGGCAACCGAGGCACCCGGCTCTGGGGCCGCCGGCGGGGTCGGCTACGCCGTACTGGCCGCGCTCGGCGGGGAACGCCGCGCGGGCATCGACGTCGTCCTCGAATTCACCGGGCTCCACACGCGTGTGGCCGGGGCAGCACTGGTGATCACCGGCGAGGGATGCCTCGACCGGCAGAGCCTCGGCGGTAAGGCCCCCGTGGGCGTGGCCCGGGCCGCGGCTCGGGCGGGTGTTCCCATCATTGCGGTCTGCGGCCAGTCCACCCTCGCCCCTGATCAGCTGAGTGACGCGGGGTTCGACCAGACCTATGCGCTGACCGATCTGGAACCGGACACGGCCAGGTGCATGAGCGAACCCGGCACCTTGCTCACGCGCATCGGGGCGCTCATCGCGACGAGGCTCGTCGACGAACGGTAGCTCGACGCCACAACTTTTCGCTCGAAACAAAGGAGTTTCCGTGACTACAACACATGATCTGCCGGACAGCACCCTGCTCTCCCGGAGCGACCTGCTTTCCGGGGGCGACGGCATGCTCGGCGCCCTCCGCGCGGCCGTGGCCGATCCGGCGCAGGTCAAGACCCGCGCGCTCGACCTGCACGCCAATGCCCACGACGCTTCGCACTTCCTCCTGGTGCCGCGCGCCGTGGTCGTCGCCCGCGACGCCGGCGAGGTTGGTGCCCTGCTGCACGCCTGCTCCGCCCAGGGCCTTCCCCTCACCTTCCGCTCCGGCGGCACCAGCCTCAGCGGCCAGGCCATTTCGGACGGCGTCCTGGTGGACGTGCGCCGCCACTTCACGGAGATCGAAGTACTCGACGACGGCGCCCGCGTGCGCGTGCAGCCCGGCGTCACCGTGCGGGCGCTGAACGCCCGGCTCGCCCGCTACGGCCGCAAATTCGGTCCGGACCCGGCCAGCGAATCCGCCGCCACCATTGGCGGCGTCGTCGCCAACAACTCCTCAGGCATGGCCTGCGGCACCGTGGACAACGCCTACCAGACACTGGAATCGGTGACCGTGGTGCTCGCCAGCGGAACCGTCGTCGATACGGGTGCGACGGATGCCGACGAGCTGCTGCACGAGCGGGAGCCGCACCTGTACGACGGCCTGCTGCGGCTCGCCCGCCGAACACGCGAGAACGCGGCATCCGTCGCCACCATCAGGCAGCAATATTCGATGAAGAACACCATGGGCTACGGCGTGAACTCCCTGCTGGACTACGACCGGCCGGCGGACATCCTTGCGCACCTGATCGTGGGCAGCGAGGGAACGCTCGGGTTCGTGGCCGAAGCCGTATTTCGCACGGTGCCGCGGCTGCCCCACGTCACGACCGCCCTCCTGATCTTCCCCGGCCTGGAGCCAGCCACCGCCGCGCTGCCGGCGCTGGTGGCAACCGGCGCGGCCACCCTCGAGCTGATGGATGCCCTGTCACTGAAGGTGGGGCAGCAAATGCCCGGCACTCCCGACATCGTGCGCGACCTGGTCGTCGAGGAGCACGCGGCGCTGCTGGTGGAGTACCACGCCGACTCCCCCGAACGGCTGGCCGAGCTGCTGCAGACCGGCCTCGGGGTCGTCGACGGGCTGGGGCTCACCCTGCCGGCCGATTTCACGACCGACGCCGGCATCCGCGGCCAACTGTGGCACCTGCGCAAGGGGATCATCCCCGCCGTGGGCGGCACGCGTCCGCAGGGCACCAACGCCCTCCTCGAGGACATCGCCGTGCCGGTCCCGGCGCTGGCCCGCACCTGCATGGAACTCATCCGGCTGTTCGACAAGTACGAGTACGAAAACGGCATGATCTTCGGCCATGCCAAAGACGGCAACGTGCACTTCATGCTCACCGACGACTTCGGCAGCCCCGAGGGACTGGCCCGCTTCAGCGCGTTCACCGAGGACCTCGTGGAACTGGTCCTCGGCGAAGGCGGATCGCTCAAGGCCGAGCACGGCACCGGCCGGGTGATGGCTCCCTATGTTCGCCCGCAGTTCGGCGACGAACTGTACGACGTGATGTGCCAGATCAAGCTCCTCTTCGACCCCGCCGGCATGCTCAACCCCGGCGTGCTCATCAACCGCGACCCCGAGGCGCACCTCCAGCATCTGAAGACCGTCCCCGCAGTGGCCAAGGACGTGGACCGCTGCACCGAATGCGGCTGGTGCGAACCGGTGTGCCCCAGCAAGAACCTCACACTCACTCCGCGGCAGCGCATCGTCAGCCTCCGCGCCATCGAGCAGGCCAGGCTTGACGGAAACCTCACCCTCGTCGCCGAGATGGAGAAGGACTACGAGTACGACGCCGTGGAGACCTGCGCGGCGGACGGCATGTGCCAGACCGCCTGTCCGGTGAACATCAACACCGGCAGCCTGGTCAAGAAGATCCGCCAGGACAGCGCGGGCCCCATCGACAAGGGAATCTGGAATGTCGCGGCGAAGAGCTGGGGTGTCCTCACGAGCGGCGCCGGCCTCGCCCTGAGCGCGGTGAAGCATGTGCCGGCCGGGGTGGTGGCCGGACCGAACAAGCTGGCGCGAGCCGTACTGGGCACGGATGCCGTGCCGCTGTACTCCGCGGAACTTCCCGGCGGCGGCGCCAAACGCCGGCGCCCGGCACCGGCCACCGCGGCGCAGGCCGTGTACTTCCCGGCCTGCGTGCAGACGATGTTCGGCCCGGCAACCGATGCCACCCCCGGCGTGCAGCTCAGCTTCGAGCAGCTCTGCGACCGTGCCGGCGTCACCCTCCTAGTGCCGCCAAACATCGACTCGCTGTGCTGCGGCACGCCGTGGTCGTCGAAAGGCCTCGCCGACGGGCAGGCCGCCATGCGGCGCAAGACCCTGGCCGCCCTGCGCACGGCCACCAATGACGGCGAACTGACCATCATCTGCGACGCCTCCTCCTGCACGGAAGGCCTGCGGCAGACAATCGAAAGCGACACGAATGAGCCACCCCTGCGCGTCGTCGATGCCGTCGAGTTCGCTGCCGTCAGCATCCTGCCGCAGCTGCCGGACTACCGGAAACTCGAGTCGCTCGCGCTGCACCCGACGTGCTCCTCCACCCGGATGGGCATCAATGGGGCCCTCGAGACCCTGGCGGGCGCCGTGGCCGCGAAGGTCGAGGTGCCGGAGAACTGGGGATGCTGCGGGTTCGCCGGCGACCGCGGCCTGCTCCACCCCGAACTCACCGAATCCGCCACCCGGGCGCAGGCGGCTGACGTCGCCGCCATGGGCGCCACGGCACATGCCTCCTGCAATCGCACCTGCGAGCTGGGCATGACCCGGGCCACCGGAGAGCCTTACCGCCACGTGCTCGAACTCCTGGAGGAGGTGA
>DAIMHX010000014.1:10136-16328 GCA_036723055.1 Microbacteriaceae bacterium | reverse complement strand
ACCCGGGCCACCGGAGAGCCTTACCGCCACGTGCTCGAACTCCTGGAGGAGGTGAGCCGGCCCCTCGACTGACACCGCGAACGACTCGCGTCGGTGAAACACCCGGCGCCCTGCTTCAGCTCGGAAACAAAGGAGTTTTTGTGATTACCACCGATGCGCCATTCCAACAGATCATCGACCCGGTCGCAGGGTCCCTCATTCTTTCTGCGATCGTCGCCCTACTGCCGCTCGCGCTTCTCTTTGTGCTTCTCGGCGTCTTCCGGGTGAAGGCACCCAAGGCGGCGCTGGCCAGCCTGGTGCTCTCCATGGCGCTGGCCGTCATCGGCTGGCAGATGCCCCTTGGCCAGATGCTCAGCGCCACCGCGGCTGGAGCGGTCTTCGGGCTGATTCCGATCCTGTGGATCCTGGTCAACGCCCTCTGGCTCTACAAGCTGACGGTCTCGACCCGCTGGTTCGAGGTGCTCGGTCGAGCGCTGGGCTCGATCACCAACGACCACCGAATCCTGGCCATCCTGATCGCCTTCTGCTTCGGCGCCCTGATGGAGGCCCTGGCCGGCTTCGGAGCGCCGGTGGCCATCTCAGCCGCGATGCTGATGGCCGTCGGGATGAAGCCGATCAAGGCCGCCATGGCGTCGCTGCTGGCCAACACGGCACCGGTCGCGTTCGGCGCCATGGCCGTGCCGGTCACCGCGCTGAGCGGTGTGACCGGCCTGCCCGTGCACGACCTCGCCTCGATGATCGGCCGGCAGACGCCGTTCCTTGCGGTGATCGTGCCGCTGCTGCTCGTCTTCATCGTCGACGGCAAGCGGGGCGTCAAGCAGACCTGGCCGGTGGCGCTGGTGGCCGGAATCGTCTTCGGCGGCTCGCAGTTCATCGCCTCCAACTTCCTGGTCGTGGAGCTGACGGACGTCATCGCCGCCGTCGCGACCGTGCTCGCGATTCTCCTCATGCTGCGCTTCTGGAAGCCCAGCGAGATCATCGGCGCTCCCACGGATGCCGCCGTCGACCTCTCCGAAGCCGAAGAGGCGCTCGTGGCGGTCGCCTCAACCTCGACGGGCAACGGCGTCGGCGCACGAGTCGGCGCGAGCAACGTCGGCCGCGGCGCGGCATCGGGTTCGGCATCCGGAACAGCCCCCGCGGCGCCGGGGACCATCCCGGTGAACACGCCCCGGCCGTCGGCCAACCACATCTGGATGTCCATTGCCCCGTACCTGATCCTCACGACGATCTTCGCCATCGCCCAGATCCCGCCGATCAAGGCGTGGCTCGCCGTGGTGGGCAGCGTCGTCTTCCAGTGGCCCGGCCTGAATGTCACGGACCCGGCCGGCAATCCCGTTGCGGCCCAGACGTTCAAACTGGACCACCTCAAGGCCACCGGCACCCTGCTGCTGCTCTCCGGGCTGATCACCATGGGCGTCTACAAGATCTCGTTCCGCCAGGGTGTGCGCATCTACCAGGAGACCCTGATGCAGCTGCGCTGGACCATCGTGACGGTCACCGCCGTGCTCGCCCTGTCGTTCGTGATGAACCTGTCCGGGCAGGCCAGCACCCTGGGTGTCGCCCTCGCCTCGGCCGGCGGTTTCTTCGCGCTGCTCTCCCCGCTGATCGGCTGGATCGGTGTGGCGCTGACCGGCTCCGACACCTCCTCCAACTCGCTCTTCGGGCAGCTGCAGGTCAGTGCCGCCCACTCGACCGGCCTGTCGCCGGTGCTGATGGCCGCCGCCAATTCATCGGGCGGCGTGATCGGCAAGATGCTCTCCGTGCAAAACCTCGCCGTGGCCGCGGCGGCGATCGGGATGGAAGGTGCCGAAAGTACCCTGCTCCGCAAGCTGCTCGGCTGGAGCCTGGGTCTACTTGCCTTCCTGACCCTGATCGTGCTGCTGCAGTCCACGCCCATCCTCGGCTGGATGGTTCCCTAGCCGTGGGAACGGCGGGGCCAGGCAGCCCCTGGCCCCGCCCGTCTGCTGCGCGGGAACTGCGCCGTTGCGCGGAGGGCGCGCCACCCGCGCAACGGCGTACTTCCAGCGCGACGGATCTCGACGAGCTCCAACGCCGGCGGACGGCGGCGTTCATTCGCAGCCCAGACGCAGCGCATGCCCTGGTGAGCGATGGATGCCTGCTGGGCTGGGAATCGTCGACAGCTGCAGGGCACCTCGATCAGCTGCGCGGCCAGCTCTCAAACCTCGACGGTGAGTTCATACACCTCGCTCGTCGGATGTCCGGCCCTCTCGTGGATGCGCATGACCGCCTCCTTCGAGGGCCCGGTGGACAGGCAGAAGACCTTGCCCGATTTCGGGTCGAGCCATGCCTTCTCGAAGTGCATGCCCTCCTCGCTTTCGATCGCGAGGTCGGCGGCATGCGCTTCCGCCAACTGTTCTTTGGTGACTCCGACGAAACCGTCGTGCACGTCCATGAATCGTGCCATCGTGGCACCCCTTTCTCTCGTGGTCGACCCAGTCTGCCCACATGGAGCGACTCGGGCATCGGTCGTCCGACCGATCAAGACGAAAACCCGGTCCTATACTGGCCGCATGGTCCCGGAGCGTGACGCCCAGGGCGCTCCGGCGCGAGGGTGCCCTGTACTTGTGGGGAGGGACGAGCTGCTCGCACTGGCGGCTCGCCGATGGGAGCGCGCGCGGGAAGGCTCCGGGCATCTACTTCTCCTCTCCGGTGAGGCCGGCATCGGCAAGACCCGGCTGCTCGGAGAGATCGTCAATCATATTGGCGACGACGCGCGCATAATCGGCGCCGCGGCATTCCCGCGCGACGCAGAAGCTGCGGGCAGTGTGCTCCTCGAGCTCTCTGACGAACTCCGCCGTGTCGGATTGATTGAGCCCGCCCGCACCTTGCGCGGGCGCTTGCTCGATGAGGTCGATGGGGTTGGAGATCCCGCACGCCGCCGACGGATGCTCGTCGGAGACCTCACGGAAATCCTTGCGGTTCTCGCGACCGAGGCCCCAACCCTCCTTCGCATCGAGGATCTGCATTGGGCCGACGAGCTGAGCCTGGATGTGTTCGATCGGCTCTCCTCAGTGCTGCGCACCGCGCCGAGCATGGTCCTTGCGAGCTACCGGAGCGATGAGCTCTATCCGCGTACGGCGCTCAGGCGATGGCGAGCCCGCCTCCTCGAACAGCGGCTCGCGGAGGAAGTGCGACTCACCCGGCTCGACCGCGCCGGGACTGCCAGAATGGTGGAGGCCATCACGGGCGCTGTGCCTGCATCAACCTTCGTGGAAGCGTTGCACGAACGCAGCGACGGAATCCCCCTCCACATCGAGGAGCTCATTGCGGGCGGTTCCCCGTCGTCCGTGCCGGATACGGTCGCGGAGGCGGTCATCGCCCGAGTAGCCCTGCTTCAGGCCCCGACCCGGGCGATCGTCGCGGCGGCATCCGTCATCGGCCGCTCATTTGACATCGATCTGCTCGAAGCAATTACCGAGGAGTCGACGGATGTAGTCGACGATGCCCTGCGGGAATTGGCCGAGCGCCACATCGTCTTCGCGCGCGGCGATGGGGCCCGTTTCGATTTTCGGCACGCGCTGATTCGCGACACGATCTACGACCAGGTTGCGCCGCACCGGAAGCGCGCCCTTCACGCCGCGGTCGCGCGCGCTGCGGACGGGGCCGGGTTTCGCGACGCCTACGTTTCCGACCACTACGAGCGAGCGCATCTGCCCGGGCAGGCGTACCGGCGCGCTCTCGCGGCGGCGGCCGATGCGGTGCGAGTTTCCGCCCATCGAGAGGCGGCCGAGCTCTTCCGGAGGGCACAACGAACAGCTCCCACCGACACTGCCGTGGCGGTGCGAGCGGAGCTCCACTCGAACCTCGCCGCAGAACTCGCCGCGATCGACGACAACGAAGGTGCCGCAACGCAGCTGACGTCCGCCATGGAGCTCTATCACCGCCTTGGGGACGAGGGGTCCGCCGCGGCCCTCGTTCCCCGGCTCATGGCCACACGTCACCTGCTGGGCGCGGGTCTCGGGGTGCGCACGGAACTCGCCCGTGACGCCCTCAAGAGACTCGATGCGCTCCCGGACGGAGGATCGCGGCGGGTTCGGGCCGAGCTGCTCGCCGCCCTCTCCGCGGCCTGCATGCTTGATCGTCGACTCGACGAGGCCATCGACTTCGGCAGGCAGGCGGCAGCGCTTGCGACCGGCCCCGACGCGCTCATCCTACGGACGAACATCGACCTGACGCTGGGGTCGGTACTTGTGTTCGCCGGCCGGGCCGATGAGGGCTGGCGATTGCTCGAGGGCGCGCTCGAGGTGGGCGAGCGAACCGGATTCGAGGCGGAGACGGCGCGGGCGTATCGCCTGATCGGGGCCTCGGCATCCGTGCTCGTCGAGTACGAGCGTGCCGACCGATGGATCACCGACGGGCTCGCCTACACCGAGCGCACCGAACGCTGGAACGACCATCACTACCTCCTGGCGCACCTCGCCCACGTGCGCTGGGCCGAGGGAGACTGGCACGGCTCCGAGCGGGCCGCGCGCCAAGCGCTCGCCGATGGCGGCGGCATCACGACGCACATCACCGCTCTCATCGTGCTCGGCTACCTCGCGCTTGGGCGCAACCAGCTTGCGAAGGCGCGCGAGCACCTCGCCGAGGCACTCGTGCTCGGCGAGCGCATGAACGAATTGCAGCGCTTCTCGCCCGCGCTCTGGGGCATCGCAGAAGTGTCTCTGCTCGAAGGGCACCCGGATATTTGCGTCGACTTGTGCGAACGCGGCTACGCCGCATCGGCTCGCGTCTCGGATGCGGCCTACCTTTTTCCCTATCTCGTCACCGGCGTGCGAGCCTTGCTCGCCCTCCACGAACCCAGTGCCGCCCGCGAATGGGCCGAACGATGCGGGAGTCTGCTGCGCGAACGTGGCATCCCAGGAACTCTGCCCGCCCTCGACCACGCAGAAGGATTGATCCAACTTGCCGAGGGCCACACCGGAAAGGCCCGGGTCCTGCTCGAGCGAGCAAGCGCAGGATGGCAGGCGCGGAGGCGTTTCTGGGAAGGCATGCAGGCGCTGATCGACCTGGCCTGTTGTGCGGCGCGTTCGAGACGGCCGGCGAACGCGGCCCGGCTGGCGGCCGAGGCGCATGACCTTGCCGCTGCCGCCGGAGCGCCCCTCTTCGAAGCGTTCGCCGACACGGTCGACGGGGACCGTGATGCGCACCTCGACGCCGGTCTGCTGACGGCCCGGGAGTTGGAGGTGTCCCGACTCGTGGCATCCGGGGCAACGAACAGGGAGATCGCCGAGAGGCTGACGATCGCGCCGAAAACGGCGTCGGCCCACATCGAGCACATCCTCGCGAAGCTCGGTGCCGCGCGCCGGACCGAGATCGCCGCATGGGTGACACGAGCTGATGCGAATTGAGTAGGGCGAGTGGGCTGCGATGGCCGAGTGGCCTGCGCGGTGTTAACGCTCCGGCTCGGCCTCCTACGGCAGCAGCCGCAGCGACTCCCGCAGCGCCTCCGCCGACCGGTGCAGCAACCCGACCTCCACATCATCCATCGGCACATCCACAACCCGCTCCACCCCGCGAGCCCCGACGATCGACGGCACACTCAACGCGACACCGTCGATGCCGCGGTATCCGTGCAGCACGCTCGACACCGGCAGGATCGCGCGCTCGTTCCGCAGCACGGCCTCGACGATGCGCGCCCCGGACAGCCCGATCGCGTAGTTCGTCGCCCCCTTGCCGGCGATGATCCGGTACGCCGCGTGGATGACATCGTCGGTGAGCGACTCGAGCCGCTCGCGCGGGAACAGCCGCACGCCGGCCTCGTCGGTCCAGTCGCGCAGCGGGGTCTGGCCGATCGTCGCATCCGACCAGAGCGGGAACTCGCTGTCACCGTGCTCGCCCACGATCAGCGCGTGCACGTTCTGCGAGGCGATGTCGGCCGCCTCGGCCAGCAGCCAGCGCAGCCGGGCCGAATCCAGCACCGTGCCGGAGGAGAACACTCGCCCGGGCGGGAGATCCACGAGCCGCTCAGCGACCACCGTGAGCACGTCGCAGGGGTTCGTCACGAGAATGAACACGGCGTCCGGGGCGAGCGCGACAAGCCGCGGCATGAGGGCCTCGAGGATCCGCGCGTTGACCCCGGCGAGCGCCAGCCGGGTCTGCCCCGGCTCCTGTTTGGCGCCAGCGGTGACCACCACGACATCCGAATCGGCGACGAGTTCGATGTCGCTGCCG
>DAIMHX010000014.1:0-10036 GCA_036723055.1 Microbacteriaceae bacterium | reverse complement strand
GCCAGCGGTGACCACCACGACATCCGAATCGGCGACGAGTTCGATGTCGCTGCCGCCGCTGATCCGCGATGCCCCGGTGAACGGGGTGCCGTGGGCCAGGTCGAGCACCTCGGCCTCGGCTTTGGCCTGGTTGACGTCGTACAGCACCACCCGCTGCGCCGAGTTTCGGATCAGCGCGGCGTAGGCGAGGGACGATCCCACGCTCCCCGCGCCGATGACGGACAGTTTGGTCTCACGCACGATGCTCATGCGTCCATTGTTCTGGGTTGGGGTCGCTGCACAAGCCTCGATGACGGATGTTCCTGCGAAGCGGCGCACTACGCGCGTGACGGATCTCGACAGGCTCGACCACCGGCACGACGGCGGGGACAGGCGTTGGGTAGTGTGAAGGGAATCCAACACGGCCCAACCCGGCACCAATCGGAGGAGTTTCATGCCCATCACCGTTCAAGGCGTCATCGTTCGTTCGAAGGGTGCGCTGGTGGAACTCACCGACATCGTGATCCCTGACCCCGGACCGGGCGAGGTCATCGTCGACATCGAAACCTGCGGCGTCTGTCACACCGACTTCCACTACAAAGAGGGCGGAATCAGCGACGACTTCCCCTTCCTCCTCGGCCACGAGGCCGCAGGGCGGGTCAGCGTGCTCGGCGAGGGCGTCACCCACGTCGCCGTCGGCGACTTCGTCGTGCTCAACTGGCGCGCGGTCTGCGGCGACTGCCGCGCCTGCAAGCGCGCCGAGCCCTGGTACTGCTTCAACACGTTCAACGCCACCCAGAAGATGACCCTCCCCGACGGCACCGAGCTCAGCCCGGCCCTCGGCATCGGCGCCTTCGCGGAGAAGACCCTCGTGCACGAGAAGCAGTGCACCAAGGTCGACCCGGATGCCGACCCCGCGGCCGTCGGACTCCTCGGCTGCGGCATCATGGCCGGCATCGGCGCCGCCATGAACACGGGCAACGTCAGCCACGGTGACTCGGTCGCCGTGATCGGATGCGGCGGCGTCGGCAACGCGGCGGTCGTCGGCTCCCGGCTCGCCGGGGCATCCGTCATCATCGCAATCGACCGCGACGCCAAGAAGCTGCACAAGGCGGAGCAGCTCGGCGCCACTCACACCATTGATTCGTCGGGCCTCGACGAGGCCGGCGTGGTTTCCGCCGTGCAGGCGCTGACCGGTGGCTTCGGCGCCGACGTCGTCATCGACGCGGTCGGCCGCCCCGAGACCTGGCGGCAGGCGTTCTACGCCCGCGACCTCGCCGGCACCGTCGTTCTGGTCGGCGTTCCCACGCCCGAGATGATGCTCGAGATCCCGCTGCTCGACGTGTTCGGCCGCGGCGGATCGCTCAAGTCCTCCTGGTACGGCGACTGCCTGCCCGAACGCGACTTCCCGATGCTCACCGACCTGTACCTGCAGGGCCGGCTGCCGCTCGACCAGTTCGTCAGCGAGCGAATCGGCATCGGCCACATCGAGGAGGCCTTCCAAAAGATGGCCCGCGGCGAGGTCCTGCGCTCCGTGGTGGTGCTCTGATGGGCGCGCGGATCGACCACCTCGTCACCTCGGGCACCTTCAGCCTCGATGGCGGCACCTGGAAGGTTGAGAACAACGTCTGGATCGTCGGCGACGACGCCGAGTGTGTCGTGATCGACGCCGCCCACGACGCGGACGCCATCCTCCAGGCCGTCGGCGACCGCAAGCTCGTGGCCATCCTGTGCACGCACGCGCACGACGACCACATCGGCGCGGTCGGCGAGGTGCTGGTCGCGCGCGACGCGCCCGTCTACCTGCATCCGCGCGACGCGATGCTGTGGGACCCGATGTACCCGGATGCCCCGCCGCACCCGCTCGCCGACGGCCAGCGCTTCGCTGTGGCCGGCATCGAGCTCGAGGTGCTGCACACGCCGGGCCACTCCCCCGGCGCGGTCTGCTTCTACGCGCCGGCGCTCGGCACGGCTGGCACGCTGTTCAGCGGTGACACGCTGTTCCACGGCGGCCCCGGCGCCACCGGCCGCTCGTTCAGCGACTTCCCGACGATCATCGCGTCGATCACCACCAGGCTGCTGACGCTGCCGGCCGAGACCGTCGTGCTCACCGGCCACGGCGAGTCAACGACGATCGGCGAGGAGGCCGGGCACCTCCCGGAGTGGATCGCCCGCGGCCACTAGGGCCGCGGGCGAACACTCACCGCCGAACGATGGAGCGCAGGAGCCTCATCGCAACGGACAGCGACGCCATATCGTCCTGGCCGAGCGCGTTGACTTCCTCGAACACGCTCCGGGCCCGTCCGAGCTGCTCCGCGTTGAGGGCCTCCCAGGCGAGCAGACGTTCCATGGCGTCGCCGGGCTCGGTCGCTGCCAGGATGGCCGTCGTCATGTCGGCGACGGTCGAATACAGGTCGTCGCGCAGGGCGGCGCGAGCCAGGGCCTGCCACCGGTCCTTCCGCGGCAGCAGGGTGATGCGTTCCAGGAGG
Organism: Microbacteriaceae bacterium; assembly: GCA_036723055.1. Lineage (GTDB taxonomy): Bacteria > Actinomycetota > Actinomycetes > Actinomycetales > Microbacteriaceae > Cryobacterium. Next base: position 7,568 of record DAIMHX010000014.1, on the reverse strand, counting down.
TTGTCTACTGCGAACCGGTCGTAGACCGTGTAGTAGACGGCCGCGACATCCGCCATCGGCGCTTTCGCCTGGGCCGCGATCTTCGCAACGTCCAGCAGCGCGAACGCTTCGAAGAGCTCGCTCCACCGGCGGCCGAGGTTCTGCGGAACACCCCACGCCTCGGCCCTCTCCAGCAGGGACTGCAGCCGAGTCAGGTCTCCGCCCTGCACGTAGTCATCCAGGTGGGCCCGCATCAGGTCGACCTGCGGCTTGTACTGGGCGACGACGTCGGCCACGGGCTGCGCACCGCCTTGGTTGACCTGCCAGCGCACGGCACGGTCGAGCAGGCGGCGCATGTCCAGGTGGATCGCCGTCCAGTGTTCGGTCGGGAACGACGACGGCAGCTCGTTGAGCTGGTCGACCATGACGTCCAGTTCGAAGATCTCCCGCAGGGCGACGAACGCCTTCGCAATCGTGGCCTGGTTCGCGGAGGTTTCCTCCATGGCGCGGAAGGCGAAGGTCACGCCGCCGAGGTTGATCATGTCGTTCGCGACGACAGTGGCGATGATTTCGCGCCGCAGCGGATGCGTGTCCAGTTCCGCGTCGAAACGCTCCGACAGCTGCCTGGGGAAGTACCGACGCAGGGTCTTGCCAAACCACGGGTCGTCCGGCAGGTCGCTGTCTCGCAGCGAGGTCGCCAGTTCGATCTTGGCGTACGCGGCCAGCACGGAAAGCTCCGGTGAGGTGAGGCCCTGGCCCTGCTCCAGGCGCTCCCGGAGGCTCTCCGTCGTCGGCAGCGCTTCCAGGTCGCGCTTGAGGTCTCCGGATGCCTCGAGCCAGTCCATCAGCCGTTCGTAGCTGGGGCTCCAGGTGGACACCTTCACCCGGTCGTTGAGCAGGAGGATGTTCTGGTCGACGTTGTCTTCCAGGACCAGCTGCCCGACCTCGTCGGTCATGCTGGCGAGGAACTCCGCACGGTCCGCAGCGTCGAGCTTGCCCGCGGCAACCATCCGGTCGACGAAGATCTTGATGTTGACCTCGTGGTCGGAGCAGTCCACGCCGGCGGAGTTGTCGATCGCGTCGGTGTTGAGGATGACGCCGTGCAGGGCCGCCTCGATTCGCCCGAGCTGGGTGAGTCCGAGGTTTCCTCCCTCACCGACGACCTTGACGCGCAGGTCCTTGCCGTCGACGCGGATGGCGTCGTTGGCCTTGTCGCCGACCTGCGCCGCCGTTTCGGTGCTCGCCTTGACGTAGGTGCCGATGCCGCCGTTGTAGAGCAGATCGGCCGGCGCCAGCAGGATCGCGCGGAGCAGCTCCGGCGGGCTCAGGCGCGTGGTGCCCTCTGGCAGTCCCAGCGCGGCCTGCACTTCGGCGGAGATCGGAACGACCTTGGCCTGGCGCGGGTAGATTCCGCCACCGGAGCTGATCAGGCCATCGGAGTAGTCAGCCCAGGAGGAACGCGGCAGTTCGAAGAGCCGCTTCCGCTCGGCGAAGGATGCCGCGACATCCGGATTCGGGTCCAGGAAGATGTGGCGGTGGTCGAAGGCCGCAACGAGTTTGATGTGCTCCGAGAGCAGCATCCCGTTGCCGAACACGTCGCCGGACATGTCGCCGACCCCGACGACCGTGAATCCCTCGGACTGCGTGTCCACGCCCAGCTCGCTGAAGTGGCGCTTGACCGACTCCCAGGCGCCGCGGGCGGTGATGCCCATGGCCTTGTGGTCGTAGCCGACGGAACCGCCGGAGGCGAAGGCGTCACCCAGCCAGAAACCGTACTCGGCGGCCAGCCCGTTGGCGATGTCCGAGAACGTTGCCGTGCCCTTGTCGGCGGCGACCACCAGGTAGGAATCGTTGTCGTCGTGGCGGACCACCTGGGCCGGCGGCACGACCTGCTCCCCATCCGTCGTCGTCACCAGGTTGTCGGTCAGGTCGAGCAGTCCGCGGATGAACGTCTTGTAGCTCTCGACGCCCTCCGCCATCCAGGCCGCCCGGTCGACGGCAGGGTCCGGGAGCTTCTTGGCGAAGAATCCGCCCTTGGCACCGGTCGGCACGATCACGGCGTTCTTGACCGTTTGCGCCTTGACCAGGCCGAGGACCTCGGTGCGGAAGTCCTCCCGACGGTCCGACCAGCGCAGACCACCGCGGGCGACCTTGCCGAACCGGAGGTGCACACCCTCGACGCGCGGAGAGTAGACCCAGATCTCGTACGCCGGCTTGGGGAACGGCAGCAGCTCAATGGCGGTCGGGTCGAGCTTGATGCTCAGGTACGGCTTGTTCTGGAAGAAGTTCGTGCGCAGCGAGGCTTCGATCAGGTTGATGAATGTGCGCAGCACCCGGTCGGCGTCGAGGGTCGCGACCTGCTCCATGGCCGCGGTGAGTTCCGCGCGGACCCCGCCAGCGCGGCTGGTGCGCTCGTCCTCGGCCAGCTCCGGATCGAACCGCGCCTCGAAGAGCGACACCAGGCCGCCGGCGACTGCCGGGTTGGCGAGCAGTGTGTCGGCGACGAATCCGTAGGAGTTGGTGTTTCCGATCTGGCGCAGGTATTTGGCGTAGCTGCGGAGAATGACGACCCGGTGCCAGGGCATCCCTTCCTGCAGCACCAGGCGGTCCAGGCCGTCCGATTCAATGGCTCCGTTGACAGCGGCGCCGAAGGAGTCGGCCAGGAGCACGCCGGTCGCGACCGGGTCCACGCCGTCCGGGTAGTTCAGGCCCAGGTCGTAGAGGAAGAAGTCACGCCCGTCAGAGGTTTGGATTTCGAAAGGCACCTCGTCGAGAACCTCGATGCCGAGGTTGTGGAAGAAGGGCAGGATCTGGCTCAGGCTCTTCGACTCCATCATGTAGAGCTTGACGCGGGCGCCTTCCGCCCTATCTCCGGTGTCCGCCGGGAGATAGACGTAGAGTCCCGGATGCGCCGAACCCTCGCCGGATGCCGCGGCCTCCGCCGACGCTGCGGCGAACGCTTCGAATCGGCCGATGTCCTCGAGGGCGTCGTCGATTTCGTAGTCGACCCGGTAGCTGGCGGGGAACGCGTCGGCCCAGAGGATCGACAGGTGCTCCGCGTCCTCCGGCGAGTGCTTCTCGCGCAGCTCCTCGGTGATGCCCTCCGGCCACGAACGCACGGCCATCGCCAGGCGGCGCTCCAGCGCAGCGGCGTCGACAACGCCGACCGCGGCATCCTTCGGCAGGCGGATCCTGAAGAACACACGGGCCAGGGCGGATTCCGTCATGCGGGCCTGGAAGTCGAGGGACTCCGAGTGGAAGGTCTCCTGCAGTTCCTTCTCGATGCGCAGGCGCACGGCCGTCGTGTAGCGGTCGCGGGGCAGGTAGACCAGGGCGGACATGAAGCGCCCGTAGATGTCCGGGCGGAGGAACAGTCGGGTGCGGCGGCGTTCCTGCAAGCGCTGGATGGCGAGCGCCGTCGTGACCAGGCCGGAGACGTCCATCTGGAAGAGCTCATCGCGCGGGTAGGTTTCGAGGATCCCCATCAGGTCCTTGCCGCTGTGCGACTCGGTAGGGAAGCCGATCTGGGCCATCACGGCGTCGACCTTTTCCCGGAGGATGGGTATGGCCCGGACGGAGCTCGTGTAGGCGCTGGCGGCAAAGAGGCCGATGAAGCGCTGTTCTCCGTTGACGTTTCCGTCGGCGTCGAAGCTCTTGATCCCGATGTAGTCGAAGTACGCAGGGCGGTGAACGCTGGAGCGGGAGTTTGCCTTCGTGATCACCAGGGCGCGACGCTCGCGCGCCATCTGGCGCCCGGCCGCCGTGAGGTGCTGGATCTCGTGCCCGGCTTCCGGGGACCGCAGCAGGCCCAGGCCGCTGCCGTCGCGGATCGTCAGGACGTCCTCGCCGCCGATGGTCTTGAGGTCGTATTCGCGGTAGCCCAGGAAGGTGAAGTTGTCGCGGTCGAGCCAGCGCAGCAGTTCCTGGGTCTGCTTGAGGTCCTGGATTTCTTCGGCGTGGACCACCTTGCCGAGCGCGTCGGAGATCAGCACGGCCTTCGCCCGCATGGGCTGCCAGTCTTCAATCGCGGCGCGAACGTCGCCGAGAACCCGGTTCAGTCCTTCAATGAGGCGGGCGTGTGCCTCCTCGCCGGCGCGGTTGATTTCGATCGCGATCCAGGACTCGAGGTGGGGGACGTCATCCTCGGTGCCGAGTAGGTGGGAAATGTTTGGCATCGCGGCGGTGTCTCCGCTGGAGACGCCGACACTTGCGGGCATCCTGCCGACGCTGACGAGTTCGTTCGTGTCCTTGTTGCGGGCCACGACGAGCAGGGGGTGGACCACCAACTGGATGGCCGAATTCTGTCGCACGAGTTCCGCGTTGACCGAGTCCACCAGGAACGGCATGTCATCCGTGACGATGTAGACGACGCTGCAGTCGGATTCGTCTGTGATCTCGATATTCGCGGTCTTGGGTATCCGGCTGCCGGCAACCTCCCAGTGGGTGCGGGCACGCGCCCGGAGAAGATCCAGATCGTACTCCTGAGCATCTTCATCCGCGAGATGCTCGTAGTAGTCAGCGATGAACGTTTCGAGCTTGCTGCCTACCGGGGACGAACCCGTTCGGGTGGACTCAGACGTCATTGAAAAAAGCCTCCATTGAATACTTGATTTCCGCATCATTGCGGCACGTTCCACGGACAACGCTTGGGCAATCGGCTGCCGCCATGCTGAACGAATCTGTACAGCAACGACGGGCAGTCAATCCTCGAGCGACCTCAGACCAGTCGAATCCGCAAGGATCTTGCGACTGACGCCTCGGTTTGCCTATCCGGCGATTGAACGTGGAAACCCCTTGAGTACCCATCGTAGTTGCTGGCCCGGATGCCCAGGCCGAAGCATCGCGGTGTGGGCATCCGACGTCGTGGGCGAAGGTTCAGAACGGCCTCGGGGGCGATCATCCGCAGCTGTGGGACCAACCGCGTCGTCGTGAGCGGCGGATGCCCTCAGCGCTGCGGATCGTCACCGCTCCAGTCAGTCGAGAGCGAGCGGATGCGTCCCGACTCGGTCATCCAGACCGGTCCCGTCCGAGCCCCCGACCGCCGCGACGGAACTGCTGCGGCTCGCTTGCGCCGGTCTGAAGCCATCTTCCAAACGAAATAGAGCGCAGCAGCGAGCGCGAGCAAACCGAGCAGCAGGAGAACGCGAGGGTGGTCGGCATGCATCGACGGTACCGGCACCGGCAGCCCGGTCGATAGCCGCTCGTTCGGGGCGGGCGAGGGCCGACGCCGCGCTCAATGTCGGCGGCAGGTGTGACAGTGGAGCCAGAGGCAGTCAACGAGGAAGGTCACACAATGTCGAAGACCACTACGAGCGCCTGTCCGAAATGCGGCAACGCCACCGGCATTCGAATCGTGTACGGACTCCCTGGGAGTGACCTCATGCAAAGCGCTCAGCGCGGCGAAGTCGCCCTTGGCGGATGCCTGGTGATGGACGATAACCCAAGCTGGCTTTGCAGCGATGCGGCGTGTGGCCACAAGTGGCGATAAGGCGCCTCTAACCCCGCGGCGCGGCCAGGTATTCGGTCGCGCGCAGTTCACAGCTATCCCCGACGGGGCCACGGAGCGTGTACATCCCTGGCTTCTTTTCGAACTGGAACAACCGGTAGATGTGGAATGAATCGCGAAGGTATTTCGATGCGGCAATTTCGTTGCTGCTTACGAAGAAAGGGATCTCGCTCCTGTAGCGCGTGGTCTTGACCTCAATCATCCTCTTGGCGCCGTTTTCGTCATAGGAGAGAACGTCAAAGCCGAGCCCGTCACCCTGGGACTCTGAGACATGTTCTACCTTTGCGGCCAGGTGCCCTTTGCCCAGGCCGATCAGGCGGCGCTGTTCAAAGGCAACGACTGCCAGCTCTCCAGCGTGACCGAGCTTCCGATTCTGGCCTTCGCGCTGGAGGTAGTCTCGTCGAATTCCCTTGTCTCGCGGAACCCACTCGCTGACACTTAGCTGTACATGCGGCGCTGAAACGATGTCCGGAACTCCACCGGTCGCTATTGGCCTGAGGTCGATGCGTGCGAGTGCACGCTCTGTCGCTTTCTCAATGCCTGAGTCATGCGTAAGCGCCTCACCGACGACATCGCGCAAGATTCCCTGGTAATTGGACGCCGGTTTATAACCGCCAATGGGTATCCAGCCGAGTTCGATGAGAACAGCACTGATGTTCTGATGCTTGAACTCCACAGCTGCCTGCGATCGGCCGCTGAGATGCTCGCGGAGCTTCCGGTTCTCTTCGGCCTTGTTGTAGGGCTCGCCGGCAAGCTCCTTCTTGAGCATCGCCAGATAGCTCTCGACTGTGCACGCTACCTCTGCGCCACTCCATGGCTTCCCTACGCTGTCAATCATGGCGGCCTTTCTTCGATGTCCGAGCCCGGAGCTCTTGTCGCTCGGACTGACCCTATCGGCAGTGCCGGACGCGAGTGAGTCCCCCTTCGGCCGATGAGCCTCGCCGCACGGTTGGGGGGCTCGCGAGACTGGTCCGCCAGGGCACGCTCGTAGGATGACCCCATGCGCGCAATCCTGGTAAACACCCCCGGCGGCCCCGAAGCCCTCACGCTCGCCACCGTGGCCGACCTGCCCGTCGGACCCAGGGACATCCGTATTGCTGTGGCCGCGGCCGGCGTCAACCGCGCGGATGTCTCGCAGCGGCAAGGCCACTACCCGTCGCCGGAGGGGGCGCTGGAGTGGCCGGGGCTCGAGGTGTCTGGCGTGGTGACCGAGATCGGGACCGACGTGCAGCACTTCGCGGTCGGCGATCGCGTGTGCGCCCTGCTCGCGGGCGGCGGTTACGCCACCGAGGCCGTGGTGCATGAAGACCTCGCGCTGCCGGTTCCGGACTCCGTCGACCTCATCGAGGCGGCCGGGCTGCCGGAGGCGCTGGCGACCGTGTGGTCGAACGTGTTCATGAGCGCGGGGCTCGTCGCCGGCGAGACTCTGCTCGTGCACGGCGGCGCGAGCGGCATCGGGACCACGGCGATTCAGCTGGGCGTCCTAGCCGGAGCAAGAGTGGCCGTGACGGCCGGATCGACTTCGAAGCTCGAGGTGTGCCGGAGGCTCAGGGCGGAGATCCTGATCAACTATCGCGAGCAGGATTTCCCGGCCGAGATCGCGGCTGCCACCGATGGGCACGGGGCCGACGTGATCCTCGATATCATCGGCGGCTCCTACGCGGCGCGCAATGTGGCGGCGCTGGCGCTGGGCGGGCGCATCATGGTGATCGCCAACCAGAGCGGCGAGAACGCGAACTTCAACCCCTTCCACCTCATGCAGAAGCGCGGCCGGTACTGGGGCACCACGCTCCGCGCCCGCCCGTTCGACGAGAAGGCCGCGATCATTCAGGGCATCAGAACGGATGTCTGGGCCTGGGTCGAATCCGGAGCATTCCGCCCGGTCATCGACAGCCGGTTCTCGTTTGACGAGGCCGCGGAGGCCCACCGGCGGATGGAGACATCGGCTCACGTGGGCAAGATTCTGCTGGTTCCCTGAGCCGACGGTGGGTGAGTCAGCTGCTCCTCAACAGGGTCGACTGCGCTTGAGTTATCCACAGAAAAATGTCCCCTGATCTGGGTTTTTGGTGTAGACATTGTCGGA
>DAIMHX010000013.1:0-65479 GCA_036723055.1 Microbacteriaceae bacterium | reverse complement strand
AAGTTCGAGCCGCTCACCGTGGCCGCGCAGACCACGTCGCGGGACTTCCGCTAGGTGACCGGGATCGAGCCCCGAAGTCGGCTAACGTCGATCGGGTGATGGACGACCGATACAGTGCAGATGTTCTCTCTCCCGGCTGGCGCGCCGCCGGCCGGAAGGTCATTCCCAGCGTGGCAGCGACCCGCGACCTCGTGGTGGAGGAGGTGGCGACCGGGTTCTGCGGCGCCGTGATCCGCGTCGAGAAGAAAATCGTCACCCTTGAGGACCGGCACGGCAAGCTGCGCCTGTTCCCGCTCGGCGGCGGCTTCCTGGTCGACGGCGAGCCCGTCGTGCTCGTCGTGCCGTCGGCGACCGCGCCCACGACGCGAGCCCGCACCGCCTCCGGCTCAATGGCCGTGAAGGATGCCCCGGCCCGGGTCGCCCGCGCCAGCCGTATCTTCGTCGAGGGCCGCCACGACGCCGAACTCGTCGAGAAGGTGTGGGGCGCCGACCTCCGCATCGAGGGTGTCGTGGTCGAGTACATCGAAGGCGTCGACAACCTCGAGGAACTCCTGCAGGAGTTCGGTCCGGGTCCGGGCCGCAAGGTGGGCGTACTGGTCGACCACCTGGTGCCGGGGTCGAAGGAAAGCCGCATCGCGGAGGCCGTTGCCCGTGGGCCGCACCGCCGCAATGTGCTCGTGGTCGGGCATCCGTATGTCGACGTCTGGCAGTCCGTCAAGCCCCAGCGGCTGGGGCTGGGGCTCACGACGTGGCCGCAGGTTCCGCGCTCCGTCGAATGGAAGCACGGAATCTGCGAGGCGTTCGGCTGGCCGCATGACGACCAGGCCGACATTGCCAGGGCCTGGCAGCGCATTCTCGGCCAGGTTCGGTCATTCGCCGACCTCGAGCCGCAGCTGCTCGGCCGGGTAGAGCAGCTGATCGATTTCGTCACCGCCGACTGAAACGCGGCGGACCGGGCCGGATGCCCCCAGTTCGCGTGGTTTTCGCGCGAAAATGTAACGCTTCGCAACCAAATTCTCAGCAAATACGGCACGAAGTCAGCAATGTGGGCTAGTGTTGGGAACGAAGTTGTAGTGCTTGCACGTCTTAAAACGCATTGACCTCGGTCGGTGCGGCTTATTCCTTTCGGAAGCGGACGACGAATACCGCGACGAACGGCCCCGACAGTCGGGGTCGATCTAACACTCCTGGAGGAGTTTCAAATGGCAACAGGTACCGTGAAATGGTTCAACGCTGAAAAGGGCTTCGGATTCATCGCGCCCGACGACGGAAGCGCCGACGTGTTCGCGCACTACTCCGCGATCGCTTCGAGCGGCTACAAGTCGCTCGACGAGAACCAGAAGGTCGAGTTCGAGGTAACCCAGGGCCCCAAGGGTCCCCAGGCCGAGAACATTCGCGCCCTCTAAATAGAGCCTCACAACGCCCCCGCTCCGGCGGGGGCGTTGTTTCGTTAACCGGCAGCCTTGTGGTGATCCATCACCGAGCGCTCGATCCGGCGGTCAGGAACGAGCCAGAGCAGGGCGACACCGATGTACGCCGCAGTTCCCAGCAGAGGGTGCACCAGCGTGAGCCCGATGCCGGCGAGGTAGATCAGCGGGGAGGCCTTGCCCTTCCAGTCCCGGCCGAGCGCCCTCGCCAGGGCGCCGCCTGGGCCCTGCTGGGCGACGATGGCGGACTGCAGGATGTAATAGGCGACGGCAGCCAGCAGGAGATTCACCCCGTACACGACCACGGGCACGAGCGCGAAGCCGGCCTCATCCGTCCACCGCGTCGTGAACGGGAACAGCGACAACCAGAACAACAGGTGCAGGTTCGCCCACAGGATCGCCCCGTTCACCGTGCCGGCCAGCTGGATCATGTGGTGGTGGTTGTTCCAGTAGATACCCACGTAGACAAAGCTCAGCAGGTAGCTGAGGAACGTCGGCAGCACGCCCAGCAGGCCGGACCAGGTCGGCTCCTCCGGAACCCGCAACTCCAGCACCATGATGGTGATGATGATCGCCAGGACGGCGTCGCTGAACGCCTCGAGCCTGTTCTTGTTCATGCTGGATCCTCTCCGGGGGCATCGAGTTTCGCGCGCAAAGCGAGCGCGTCGAACGGGGCGCGAACCTTGGTGTCGTTGTCGAAGTACACGTACACATCGCGGCCGAGCCCATCCGGGCGGCTTGCGCCGCTCCCCCACTCGCGAATCTGGGCGGCCCAGTGGTCGAGCCGTTCCTCTGAGTAGCCTGAGGCGTAGAGTTCCTCAGCCCCATGCAGGCGCACATAGACAAAGTCGGCCGTGACCTCCGTGAACATCGGCCAGCGGTGGGCCGTGTCGGCGACAACAAGCGCGACCCTGTGGCGGCGCAGGATCTCGTAGCACCGCTCGTCGGCGAAGCTTTCGGAGCGCACCTCGAGCGCGTGCCGCAGCTGCCGGTGTGCGCCGGGCTCGAGGAACGCGCGGCCGTCGACCTTCTCGTCGTGCTCGGCAGCGAGGGCGACCGCCTCCGCCGTCGTGTGCGGGAGCATGGCCAGGAACTCCTCAAGGGAGGCGGAATCGAACACGTGCCGCTCCGGCAGTTGCCAGAGGACCGGCCCCAGTTTGTGCTCGAGCGCGAGCACCCCGGACGCGAAGAAATTCGCGAGGGCCACCCGCGAGTGGCGCAGGCGGAGCATGTGCGTGACGTACCGCGGGCCCTTGACCGAGAAGACGAATTCCGGCGGCGTCTCCTCACGCCACCGGCGGAAACTCTTCGGACTTTGCAGCGAATAGAACGACCCGTTGAGTTCGATCGTGTCGAACTGCCCCGCGGCGAACTCGAGTTCCCGCCGCTGCGGCAGGCCAGGCGGGTAGAAGACGCCGCGCCAGGGCGCGTAACGCCAACCGGAGATCCCGATCCTGGTCGCGGGCACGCCGGTCGCCTACTTGACGAGGTCCTGCCAACCGTCCCCGTCGACATACTCGAAGATCAGGTTGGTCTCGGTGTGGGCGACCGCCGGATGCTCGGCCAGGTGTTCGAGCACGAAGTCCCGCAGGTGGGAGGCGTCGGCCGCTGCGACGTGCAGCAGGTAGTCATCCGCCCCAGCCGTGTGGAACAAACCGATCACGCCGGGCCAGTGCGGCGCCGCATTGCGGAAGTCGTCGATCTGGACCCTGGCGTGCTTGGCCAGTCGCACGGAAATGAGCGCCTGCAGCGAGGCGCCGAGCGCGGCGAGGTCGATGTTCGCGCGGTAGCCGCGGATGTGGCCGAGCTGCTGGAGTTTGCGCAGGCGGAGCGATACGGTCGACTCGGCGACACCGATTTCGGCGGCCAGCGCCGCACCGGAAGCACGGGCGTTAACCGACAGTGCTCGGAGAAGCGCCCGGTCGACCCGGTCGAGTTCGGCCTTCTTCGATTCCATGCGTGCAGCCCTTCGTCAACAAGCAGTTTATGCGATCCTGAGGCGTCAATCGCAAGGGTCTGCGGGCTCCCTTGCGCCCCGGGACAGGATCTGTTTCGCTCAGAGCATGCTGCCAATGTCGCCCCACATCGAAACCATCGCCGTCCACGCCGGAATGGGCGGTGTCCCTGAATCAGGATCCCACGTTCCGGTGATCGACCTCTCGACCACGAACCCGCTGACCGGCGTCGAATCCGGCGGAAACTCCTACGAAAACCTCGCCACCGGCGGGGAAATCGTGCCCGGGGAGTCCGCGGTCTACCAGCGGCTCTGGCAGCCGGGCGTTGCCCGGTTCGAGGAGAGCCTCTCCGCCCTCGAGGTCGCGCACGGCACGGTGGCCTTCGCCTCCGGCATGGCAGCCCTCGCCGCCGTGCTGATCGCCTCCGTGGCAGCCGGCAAGACCCACGTCGTGGCGCTGCGCCCGATCTACGGCGGCACCGACCACGTGCTCGCCACCGGGCTGCTCGGCACCACGGTCACCTGGGTCAACGCGGACGGCGTGGCGGCAGCCATCCGGCCGGAGACCGGGCTGGTCATCCTCGAGTCGCCGGCGAACCCGACGCTCGAGCTCACCGACATCCGGGCGATCGCGGATGCCGCCGGCAGTGTGCCGGTCCTCGTCGACAACACCTTCGCCACCCCGGTGCTGCAGCGTCCGATCGAATCGGGCGCGACGCTCGTGCTGCACAGCGCCACGAAGTACATCGGCGGCCACGGCGACGTGATGGGCGGGACCGTCTCCGGCCCGGCCGAGTGGATGGTGCGCCTGCGCCAGGTGCGTGCGGTCACCGGCGGCATCCTGCATCCGTTCGGCGCGTACATGCTGCACCGGGGCCTGCGCACCCTTCCCATCCGCGTGCGCGCCCAGCAGGCCACGGCCGGCGACGTCGCCCAGCGCCTGGTCGGGCACCCTGCCCTCACCCGAGTGCTCTACCCCGGGCTGCCCGGCCAGGACCCGCAGGGACTCATCGGCCGCCAGACCGCCGGCGCCGGGTCGCTCATCGCCCTCGAGTTCGCCGGCGGCTTCGACGCTGCCGCGCGTTTCACCGAGGCCTGCACGCTGATCACGCACGCCGTCTCGCTCGGCGGCGTCGACTCGCTCGTGCAGCACCCGGCCTCGCTCACCCACCGCCCGGTGGAGGCCAGCGCCAAGCCCGGCGCCGCGATCGTGCGCATCTCGATCGGCCTCGAACACGCCGACGACCTGACGGCCGATATCGTCGCAGCCCTGGCGGCCGCTGCCCCGATGGAGTCCGCGCCGGTGGACGTCGCGCTGGAGGCCGAGCTGGTCGCCTGATCCCGCGCCGAGATTACCCGTTCCGGTCGAGATTGCCCGGCACACCAGGCAATCTCGACCGCAAGTGTCAATCTCGGCGTGGTGGTTAGCTGCGGCCGAGGCGGCCGCGGAGTAGGTCGATGCGCTTCTGAATCTGGGTCACGCTGGCCTGCGCCACGGCCGGACCGCCGCAGAGCCGGCGTAGCTCGGCGTGCACCATGCCGTGCGGTTCGCCGGCGAGTTTCGACCACATGCCCACGAGGCTGGCCAGAAGCTTGCGCTGCTCCTTGAGCGTCCGGTAGAGCGGCGGGGGCTCCTCCGGTGCGACCTCCCCGGTCTCCGGGTCGCGGCGGCGGTCGGTGGACCGCTTCGCCTGCCTGGACTGACGCTGGCGGAGCAGCTCGGAGACCTGCTCCGGTTCGAGCAGCCCCGGGATGCCGATGAAGTCGAATTCCTCGTCGGTGCCCGGCTCTGCGAGGGCCCCGAACTCGTCGCCGTCGAACATGACCATGTCGAAGGTGGCCTGGGAGTCGATGGCCTGCCAGGTGAACTCCTCGCCGAGGTCATCTGACGCTTTTTCGGACTTGTTGGCCGCCGCCACCATGGCGTCTTCGGGGTTGTACATCCCGTCGTCGCCGTCGTCCCGGTTGCTGCGGTCGAGGGCGTGGTCGCGTTCCAGCTCCATCGCGTTCGCCAGGCTCAGCAGGCCGGGCACGTTCGGCAGGAAGATCGATGCCGTCTCGCCGCGGCGCCTGGCGCGCACGAACCGGCCGATGGCCTGGGCAAAGAACAGCGGGGTGGATGCGCTCGTCGCGTAGACCCCGACGGCCAGGCGGGGCACGTCGACGCCCTCCGACACCATCCGCACGGCGACCATCCAGCGGCGCGTGTTGTGCGAGAACTCGTCGATGCGCTCGCTCGACTCCTTCTCGTCGGAGAGCACGACCGTGACCTGCTCGCCGGAGATCTCCTCGAGGATCGTGGCGTAGGCGCGCGCCGTGGTCTGGTCGGTCGCGATCACGAGGCCACCGGCATCCGGGATGCCGTGCCTGACCTCGGTAAGACGTTTGTCGGCGGCCCTGAGCACGGCCGGAATCCACTGCCCGGTGGGTTCGAGGGCGGTGCGCCAGGCCTGCGAGGTGATGTCCTTGGTGTTGCCCTCGCCGAGCTTCGCCTCCATCTCGTCGCCGGCCTTCGTGCGCCATTTCATGTGGCCGGCGTAGACCATGAACATGACCGGGCGCACGACACCGTCTTCGAGCGCGCGACCGTAGCCGTAGTTGTAGTCGCTCTGGGAGAGACGGATGCCGTGCTTGTCCGGCAGGTAGCTCACGAACGGGATCGGCGAGGTGTCGGAGCGGAACGGCGTGCCGGTCAGGGAGAGTCGGCGGGTGGCCGGTTCGAAGGCCTCCCGGATGGCGTCGCCCCAGCTGAGCGCGTCGCCACCGTGGTGAACCTCGTCGAGGATGACGAGCGTGCGGGTGGACTGGGTGAGTTCGCGGTGCAGCGCGGCCCGACTGGCGACCTGCGCGTAGGTGACGGCGATCCCGTGGAAGTGGTTGCCGTACCGGCCGTCGGCGTTGCGGAAGGACGGGTCGAGCCGGATGCCGGCGCGGGCTGCGGCATCCGCCCACTGGCGTTTCAGGTGCTCGGTGGGGGCGACGACGGTGATCCGGTCGATCACCCGGCGTGAGCGCAGTTCGGCGGCCAGACGGAGGGCGAAGGTGGTCTTACCGGCGCCCGGTGTCGCGGCTGCGAGGAAGTCGCGGGGCTGGTGCACAAAATAGGCCTCGAGGGCTTCGGCCTGCCAGGCCCGCAGCTTGCTGGCCGTGCCCCACGCCGCACGCTCGGGGAACGAGGGCGAGAGGTGTTCGGCTGCACTCGTTCCCTGCGCGGGACCGAAAACAGGTGGAGTATTCACTTCAGAAGAACCTATCAAGTCGCGCCGACTGTTTCGTGCGAATGGGGAGGATGACACCATGACGACGCAGCGCATTCGTGGTCGCGGCACGTGGCGCTCGGCGATTCGTTCACGGCAGGCGCCGGCGATCCCGAAAGTGGGCCTTAGCGGCTGGCGGACAGCTCGCCGGGGTGGGAGACGCGCCAGGCCGGGCCTGGGTCGCTGACCGTGCGAGCGAGCAGGAGCGGCACGCTCACCGAGCGGTCGCCGACGATGAAGTCGACGGCACCCACCGGGTCGCCCGCCGCGCCGAGGGTCAGCTTCCGGATCTTCGCTTTCGCGGAGACGGGCGTGTCAGACCAGACGAGCACGGAGGCCGCCTTCGCGGTCACTGCCTTGCTGGTCTGCCCCCAGACGGTCGCGTAGGTGCCGTACGAGGCGCCCTTCTTCGTGAGCGTGACGTTCCGGAAACCGGGCTTGACGCTGTCGATGAGCGCCGTCACGGCGCGGTCCAGTTCCGTGTGGGTACGCCCGCCGAGGGCGACGCCGACGAGGGTCACGGTGCGTGAGTCGATGCTGACGTTCGCGGAGAAAAGCAGGCACGCGCCGGCCGCATCCGTGGTTCCGGTCTTGATCCCGGTGATGCCGTGGCGGCCCAGAAGCTTGTTGGTGTTCTTGACGATGCCGATGACGGGTAGCTTGGCGGTCGGCATGGCGACGATCGAGGCCAGGGCCGGGTTGGCGACGACGAGCTTGCCCAGCGCGACGAGGTCGGCCGGGGTGCTGCGGCTGGCGGGCGAAATGCCGCTGGTGTCGGCCACCGTCGTTCCGGTCATGCCGTGGGCCTTCAGCCAGGTGGCCGCGGCTGCCAGGTACGCGTCCATCGAGCCGTACGCCCAGACGCCGAGGGAGATGCTGTAGTTGTTCGCCGACGGGAGCAGCATCGCCTGCAGGACCTGACGTTCGCTGAGCTTCATGCCGGAGACCACCGGGGCCACCGACCCGTTCATCGCGACGACCTTGTAGTAGATCGCGACGTCGGCGTCGGTGAAGGTGATCGTGGGGCCGGGCTCCGTGCCGGTGAGCGGCTTCTTGTCGAGCACGACGAGGGAGGTCACGATCTTGGTGACGCTGGCGATCGGCACGGATTCCTGCGGGCCGGCCGAGCCGAGCACGCCGGGGAAGCCGACGGCGCCGATGGCGCTCTCGCCGGATGTCGGCCAGGTCGGCTGGGCCGCCGGCTGCGTGAGTGATGCTGGGGTGCTCAGCTCCGCCGCGGTGGCCGGGACGGGAGCGAGTCCGGTGTTGGCGAGGTAGACCACGGCCGCCAGCACGACGGCGAGGGAGCCGAAGAAGGCGACGCGGCGACGGAGGAAGATCTGGCGTCGAGTCAGCGGCATCCGTCGATTCTACCGGCGACGGGGCCCCTCACACGCGCAGGGCGTACAGGGCAACCGCGCTGGCCGAGGCCACGTTGAGTGAATCGACGCCGTGCAGCATGGGGATCGTGACGACCGTGTCTGCGGCAGCCAGGGCCCGGCTGCTCAGCCCGTCGCCTTCGGTACCGAGGATGAGGGCGAGGCGCTCCGGGGGCGCGGCCGCGAAAAGGTCGAGGCTGACGGCGTCGTCGGAGAGCGCGAGCGCGGCCAGGTGGAAGCCGGCGTCGTGCAGGATCGGGGCGGCCTCGTCCCACTCCGGCAGGCGCGTCCACGGCACCTGGAGCACCGTGCCCATGCTCACCCGCACACTGCGGCGATAGAGCGGGTCGGCGCAGCGCGGGGTGATCAGCACGGCGTCGGCACCGAGGCCAGCCACCGAGCGGAAGATCGCGCCCACGTTGGTGTGGTCGACGATGTCTTCGAGGATCACGATGCGCCTGGCATCCCGGATCAACTCCGCCACCGGGGCCAGCGCCGGGCGGTGCATGGCCGCCAGCGCGCCGCGATGGAGGTTGTACCCGGTCAGCTTTTCCAGGAGGTATGGCGCTCCGACGTAAATGGGCACGTCGGGCCAGTCGGCCAGGAGCGGCAGCACGTCGGGCAGCCACTGCTCCTGCACGAGCACGGAGCGCGGGCGATGGCCGGCGGCGAGGGCGCGCGTGATGACCTTGCTCGACTCGGCGATGTACAGGCCGCCGGCCGGCTCGGAGACCCGGCGCAGCGCGACATCCGTCAACCGCGAGTAGTCGGACAGGGCAGGCAGGTCGAGGTCGGTGATGGGAACGATCTGCACGGCGGTGGTGCCTTTCGACGGGGGTGGTGCGTCCAGCCTGCCAGTGATCCGTAACAAACTCGAAAACTAGCGAGCCTAGACTCAGTACACAGAGGATGGAGCACCATGTCAGCCGACTCGCTTCTGACCGCTGCGGCGGTCACAGACGAAGCGTTGGACGCGCTCGCCCACCTGCTGCGCGGCAAGCTGGTCGCGGTGCTCACCGGGGCGGGCCTCAGCACCGATTCCGGCATCCCGGACTACCGCGGTACCGGCGCCCCCGTGCGCGCGCCAATGACCTTCCAGACCTTCGTCGGTGACGAACGCGCCCGCAAACGCTACTGGGCCGGCAGCCATCTCGGCTGGCACCGGTTCCGCGCCGCCGAACCCAACCTGGGCCACCGATCTCTGGTGCGGCTGGAGGAAAGCGGCGTCATCACGGGCGTGATCACGCAGAACGTCGACGGGCTGCACACGAGGGCAGGCTCGCGGCGTGTCGTCGACCTGCACGGGTCGCTGGACCGGGTGGTCTGCCTGTCCTGCGGCCAGGCATTCGGCAGGGACAGCGTGGCGGCCAGGCTCGAGGCGGCCAACCCGACCATCGCCGACCCGGCGGCCGTTCGCATTGCGCCGGACGGCGACGCAGACGTGGCCGACATCGAGGCGTTCACGATCCCCGCCTGCACGGTGTGCGGCGGGATGCTCAAGCCGAATGTCGTGTTCTTCGGCGAACTCGTGCCGACAGAGAAGTTCATCGAGGCCACCGCGCTGGTGCAGGCCGCCGATGCGCTGATCGTGGCCGGGTCGTCCCTGACCGTGAACTCGGGCATCCGGTTGCTCGAACAGGCCAGGCGGCGCAAGATTCCGATCGTCGTGATCAACCGTGGCGTGACCAGGGGCGACGGGCGCGCACTCGTTAAGCTGGATGCCGGCACCTCGGAGACGCTCGCCGGACTGGCGGCGCGTCTCGCGGACTGAGACCACGACTTCGAAGGACGGCACTGCGATGACGGGACGACTGCGATGACGAGGCTGTCGATCGTGCGCCACGGCCAGACCGAGTGGAACCTGCACCAGCTGATCCAGGGCAGCACGGACATCCCGCTGAACTCGACCGGACGGGCAGAGGCTGCGGAGACCGGGGTGCGGCTGCGTGCCAGGCACTGGGACGCGATCGTCGCGAGCCCGCTACAGCGCGCGGATGAAACGGCCAGGATCATCGCCGGGGAACTCGGCCTGCCCAGCCCGAAGATCATCCCGGAGCTCACCGAACGTCACCACGGCGAAATCGAAGGCCTCAGCTTCGCCGAGCGGCAGCTGCGGTTCCCCGACGGGGTCGTCGTTCCCGGCCTCGAGTCACGCCAGGACGTGCTCGACCGGGTGCTGCCGGCGCTCGGCCGGGTGTCGGCCGCCCACCCGGGCCGGTCGGTGCTCGTGGTCACCCACGGCGGCGTCATCGGCACGCTCATCCGCCACGCCACGAACGGTGAACGTCCCCACCACAACGAGTTCATCGCGAACGGCTCCGTGCACGACTTCGCCTGGCGTGATGGAGATCTGGTACTCGAACACTTCGACGCTGCCGTGCGTCACCTCGACGGAACCGTCGCGGCCGGACCGGCCCTGCCCTGACCTGCCCTGATCTGCGCTGACCTGACCTGACCTGCGCTGCCCTGACCTGACCTGCGCTGCCCTGCCCTGCGCTCCCCTGACCTGCGCTCCCCTGCCCTGACCTGCGCGGCATCGCCTCGGCCCGTCTGCCCGCCGGTCAGCCGATGCGCCAGCTCCGCCGCAGCGGATACAGGACGAATCAGCCGTGTGTAACCGCAAACAGGACGGATTCGCGTTACTCGAAAGCCTGGTCCTGTTTTCGCGGCGACCGGGCGCGCGCTGCCGAGCGGATGCCTCATGCCGCCCGTTGTCTGGTCGGCTGCCGCGACGGACGACCAACGTGTCTGCCCTGCGGCAGCGAATACAGGACGAATCCGCCGGGTGTAACCGTACACAGGACGGATTGGCCCCGCTCCGGAGCCTGGTCCTGTTTTCACGACGGCCGGGCGGGAGCGGTGCCCCGGGGGGAGTGACGCCGGGCCTGAGCGGCGCCGCGCGGATGCATACTGCCGTCGGTGTCGCGGTTGCCTACTGCCGGGCGCGCGCCTTGCGGGCGCGGGTCGACGGCGTCTCGGCCATCACGGCGAGCAGCTTTTCGGCCGACTCGCGCCAGGTGAACCGGCCGGCCTGCTCGATCGAAGACTCCGACCGGGCGGCCCACTCCCCCGGAGCGTCCAGGCGGCGCACGGCGTCGGCAAGCGCCTCGGGGCTTCGCGCGTCGAAGTAGAGCGCAGCTGTGCCACCGATCTCCCGGAAGATCGGGATGTCGCTGACCACGACCGGGATCCCGAGGCTCATCGCCTCGACCAGCGGGATGCCGAAGCCTTCGTCCAGGGAGGCCGTGACGAGAGCGGTCGCCGAGCGAACGACCGCGAAGTACTCCTCGTCGGTGGCGCCGTTGTGGAAAACGAGCGCGGCCTGCGGTGCGAGGGCGGACAGCCGGGCGCGCTCTTCGTCGCTGACCCGGCTCATCAGGTGCAGCTCGTGCCCCGGCAGACGGGCAACGGCCAGCACGAGCGTGTCGACGTTCTTGTACGGCATGAACGACCCCATGTACACGAGCCGACCGGTCTCCGGCGTGCTCCGACGCTCCGCGCCGCCGGGCACGGGGTCCGCGGCGTTGTGGATCACGGTCACCGGGCGCTCGGTGAGCCGGTGCTCGGCGATCAGCGCGGCGGTCGTCTCGGAGACCGTGACCACGCCGTCGGCGCGGTTCAGCAGCATCCGTTGCGGCCACCAGCTCAGGTGGTACAGCCGCCACAGGGCCCGGATCGCCAGCGGGAAATCCCTCGGCGGTGTTCGGTTGCGGTAGTAGATCAGGTCGTGCACGGTGAGCAGCAGCCGGTACGTGCGTCCCCAGGAACCCATCGTCTGCATCGGGCTGAACACCACGTCCGGGCGAAGCCGGTTGACCGTGAGCGCGACGAGCGGCTCGCGGATACTGGTCGGCGCGCTCACGATCTGCCAGGGCAGGTCGGGAAGCATGGCCAGCTGGCGGTGGTCGCTGATGAGCATCGTGACCGGGTGCAGTTTGCCCAGTTCGGTGACCAGCCCAGCGGTGTACCGGCTGATCCCGTCGTGCCGGTCCTGGCGGGTGTAGCGGCAGTCGAAAACGATTCTCATGCCGGTTTCACCTCAGCCAGGAACCGCCGGAGTTCGTCGGCGGCCTGAGCCGGCACCTCGTAGTGGATGAGGTGGCCGACGTCCGGGATCACGTGCAGGGTGGCATCCGGGAACAGCGTCTGCAGGCGGTGCTGCGCCGCGACGGGCGTGATGTCGTCCTTCTCGGCGGCGATCAGCAGCGTGCGCTGCGGGATGTTCGGGGCGAATTCGCTCACGTCGGTGCTGACCGAGGCGGTGAAGGCCTCCAGCACCACCCGGCGGTCAGAGAACGCGGAGAAGAAGCGGTCGTGCTGGTTGTGGATCCAGCGGCGCAGGTCGCGGCTGTTCGTCTTGGTCATGGTGACGCTCATCACCCGCACGATGAGGCGGTTGCGCAGCAGCGCGAAACCGAGTCGCTCCGGCAGTCGCGCCGACGCCCAGTAGTAGAACACGGCGAGGCGGGTGAGGATGCCGCGCGGCCCGGAGAGGGCAGGCGCTGCGATCGGGTTCACCAGTACGACATCGTCGGCGTGGAGGCCGCCGGCGACAGCTGCCGCCACCACGATTGAGCCGAACGAGTGCCCGAGAATCACGACGCGTCCGGTAGGCGCCACGGTCGCCACAAATTCCCTCAGCCACCGCCCGTAGCCGTCGATGTCATGACGGATGCCCTCCAGCGGTTCCGACTCCCCGAATCCGGGCAGGTCTGGCGAGATGATTCGCACCTGGGAGAGTTGTGCGACGACCGGCTCCAGCCCGTGGTGATCGCCGCGGAAGCCATGCACCATAAGGATCGTGGTCGGCGACGCAGCGTCGCCATAGTCCCAGTACGTGGTCGTGCTGCCGAGCACCGAAACGGTGCGGGTGCGCGTGGGGATGCGGGCGAGCATCTCGTCATACGGCGAAGGAACGATCATCAGCACAAGTTTAGGGCGCGGCAGTATCCCCGGACTGGACCGATGCCGTGTCGCTCGACCTAGACTCGACGTGATCTCTTTCGCCCGCACGTCTTTGACGCACATCTCATCTCCAGACTGAGCCCCTTGCGGGCCGGAAGGACAGCCGTGAGCTTCACCGCACCCATCCAGCTTCCCGGTTTGACCCTCGACCCGCGCTGGTATCGCCGGTCGGTGTTCTACGAGGTGATGGTTCGCTCCTTCGTCGACAGCAACGCCGACGGCACCGGTGACCTGTCTGGGTTGATCTCGAAGCTGGACTACCTGCAGTGGCTGGGCATCGACGCGCTCTGGATCCCGCCGTTCTTCACGTCTCCCCTGCGGGACGGCGGTTACGACGTCGCCGACTACCGCTCGATCCTCCCCGAATTCGGATCGCTCGACGAGTTCAAGGAACTCGTGACCAAGGCGCACGAACGCAACATGCGTATCGTGATCGACCTGCCGCTGAACCACACGTCGGACCAGCACGACTGGTTCCAGCAGTCGAGGGAGCACCCCGACGGCCCGTTCGGCGACTTCTACGTCTGGAACGACAACGACGAGAAGTACCCGAACGTGCGAATCATCTTCACCGACACCGAGGAATCGAACTGGGCGTTCGACTCCGTGCGTCGCCAGTTCTTCTTCCACCGGTTCTTCTCCCACCAGCCCGACCTCAACTTCGACAACCCCGCGGTGCACGACGCCATCTTCGAGGTCGTGCGGTTCTGGCTCGACCTGGGGGTCGACGGATTCCGCTTGGACGCGATCCCCTACCTCTACGAGTCGGAAGACGGCAACGGCGAGGGCGAGCCGCCCACCCACGAGTTCATCAAGAAGCTGCGGGCCATGGTCGACCGGGATTACCCCGGCCGGATCATGATCGCGGAGGCGAACCAGTGGCCCCGCGAGGTTGCGGCCTTCTTCGGCACCGACGAAGAGCCCGAGTGCCACATGGCATTCGACTTCCCGGTCATGCCGCGCATCTTCTACTCCCTGCGCTCACAGCAGGCCGACGAACTCGTCCGGGTGCTCTCGGAGACGACCGACATTCCGGCGGGTGCCGGCTGGGGCGTCTTCCTCCGCAACCACGACGAACTGACCCTGGAGATGGTCAGCGAGGAGTACCGGCAGGCCATGTACGGCTGGTACGCGTACGATCCCCGGATGCGCGCGAACATCGGCATCCGTCGTCGACTCGCTCCCCTGCTCGACAACTCTCGGGCCGAGCTGGAACTCGTGCACGCGCTCCTCTTCGCGCTGCCCGGCAGCCCGTTCCTGTACTACGGAGACGAGATCGGGATGGGCGACAACATCTGGCTGCCCGACCGTGACAGCTCGCGCACGCCCATGCAGTGGACGCCTGACCGCAACGCCGGCTTCTCGGATGCCGACCCCGGCAAGCTGTACCTGCCCGTCGTGCAGTCGCTGGTGTACAACTTCACGCAGACCAACGTCGAGTCCCACCTGGCGCAGTCCGGTTCGCTGCTGCACTGGGTGCGCAACGTCATCCACGTGCGCAAGGCCCACCCGACGTTCGGGCTCGGCGCGATCCGGGTGCTCTCCACCAACCACGAGTCGGTGCTCGCGTTCACGCGCGAATACGCCGGCTCGGGTACGCGCCTCGGCGACCAGGCCGAGACCGTGCTGTGCGTGTTCAGCTTCTCCCACAACCCGGTCGCGTTCAAGGTCGAGAACGCCGAGCTGGCCGGCGTGCGCCTGTACGACATCTTCGGCGGCGCGGTCTTCCCGAGCTTCGACGACGACGGCTCACTCACGCTGACCCTGGGCGCGCAGAGCTTCTACTGGCTTCACTGCGGCTAAGGAGAAATGGATGCCGACCGGTGCCGACATCGACCTGCTGTCGGTGGGCGGCACCGGCCTGGCCGGCCGCGCCGTCGTCGCCGAGGCCGTCGGCCGCGGCCTGAGGGTGCGCGTGCTCAGCCGGCACGTGCCGGACGCCGGCTCGCCCGTGCGGGTGGCCGGGGCCGAGTACGTGGCCGGGGACATCCTCACCGGCGCCGGGGTTCAGGCTGCACTGGCCGGCGTGCGCGCCCTCGTCGACACGACTAACGGTACGACCCGTGCGACACGGCCGACGCTCACGGTCGGCGCACGCGTCCTGACCGACGCCGCGGCCCTCGCCGGGGTGAGGCGCCTGGTGTTGCTCTCGATCGTCAACGTCGACCGCAGCGACTTCGCCTACTACCAGGCGAAGGCCGAGCAGGAGCGGATCTACCTCGGCGCGCAGGTCGATGCGCGGCTGGTGCGGGCGACGCAGTTCCACGACCTCGTCGCCACGTTCTGCCACCTGGTCCCATTCGGCCTGGCGACCGCCTTGGACGGCATCCGGTTCCAACCCATCGCAGTCGCCGACGTCGCCCGCGCTCTCGTCGATCAGGCGACGCCTGGAGAAAGCACGACGGAGCGCACGGTGATCGTCGGCGGCCCCCTCATCCAGACGACGCGCGAGCTGGCCGAGCTGTGGCAGCGGGCGCACGGGCGGCACGGCCACATCCTCACCGTTCCCCTGCCGGGCCGCCTGGGCGACTTCTTCCGGTCCGGGCAGAACTTGGCGCCGGATCGCAGAGGCGGAACGGTGACCTTCGAGGAGTGGCTCGCGAGCAGTGACGGTGGTCAGCCGTAGGCTTTCCCCATGAGCAACTGGAGCGACACCCTCGCCGTATTCGACCTGGAGACCACCGGCATTGACGTAGAGACGAGCCGGATCGTCTCGGCGACCGTGGCCGTGCTCGATGCGGATGGCGCGGTCACCGAGCGCATCGACTGGCTGCTCGATCCCGGCATCGAGATCCCGGCCCAGGCCACGAATGTGCATGGCATCACGACCGAGCACGCCGTGGAGCACGGCCGTGAGGCCGCTACGGGCGTCGCGGAGATCGTCGAGGCTCTACGGTTGCACCTGGGACGTGGGCTGCCCATCGTGGCGTACAACGCCCCGTATGACCTCACCCTGCTCAACCGTGAGTCGATCCGGTACGGCGTCGACCCCCTGGTCTCGCCATCGCCCGTCATCGACCCGCTCGTGATCGACAAGGCCGTCGACCGTTACCGCAAGGGAAAGCGCACCCTCGAGGTGACCTCCGCGTTCTACGGCGTGCTGCTGGAAGACGCGCATGACTCCGGCGCGGATGCGATCGCCGCCGGCCGGGTTGCCCAGGCCATCGCGAAGGCGCACGGGGCCGCGCTGCCGATCACCCTCGAGGAGCTGCACTCGCTGCAGGTGACCTGGTGCCGCCAGCAGGCCGACAGCTTCCAGACGTACATGCGCCGTGAACGTGACCCGCAGTTCGTGGCAGCCGGGGGCTGGCCCGAGCGCTGACCCAGGCTGGCGCCGCCGTTGCTCGCTTCTATCGCGTCGATCGACACGACTCCGTTGCCGTCGCTCGCCTCGTGGGCGACGGCGCCGACCTTCTCGTCGACGCCCTCTGCTTGGGGCCAGCTCACGAAACGGAATAAACAACACGCTAAGAGAATTTCGGGTGGCGTAGGGCCCTGAGTTTGCCGTGTCTTGGTTGGCGGGGGTTCGCTGTCTCCGCGAGCGGAAACAGCAAGAACAGCGGACAGTCCACCAGCGATTTCACGGTCTCAATCATGAAAGCACCCGGGGGTCCGTTCCTGCTGATCGTGATCGGGGCCGCGGTCGCCGTCGCCGTCGCCGGCATTGTCTTCGTGGTCTTCGGATGCAAGGCATCGTTCAAGAAGGATCTGCGGCTGCCGACCTCGGGCACCGGTCGGTCCGTTGTGACCGGGCTGGGCGTGGTCGGCTACATAGCCGAGGGCATCGCACTGTTTCTGGTGGGATTGCTGTTTATCATTGCGACCGTCAACGCCCGCCCTCAGGAGTCCACTGGACTGGATGGCGGGTTGAAGGCGCTGCGCGAGCAGCCGTACGGGGTATATATGCTGACCGCCGTCGGCGCCGGTCTGATCTGCTACGGCTTTTACCTGATGGTGAAGGCCAAATTCGCGCGGATGTAAGCGGGGTCTGAGTAGCAATGGAACGGGATCGTCCGTTAGCGGGTGTCAACGTCGACAAACAGGCCGTACCGAACTTGTCGACACATCCCTCCGCAACTTCCGGACCAGCACTGGCCTCGAGGGCATTATCGGACGTTTTCGTTCCGTTGCTACCCAGACCCCTAAGCTGCCCGCCGACGCGGCCGGCGCCTGCTCCACTGACTTAAGGGGAACGGCCGGTCCGCCCGGGACGGCAGCCAAGACGAGCGCGCCCACAGGCGAAGGGTCCGGGGGTGTGGAAGGTCAGCAGACCTCACCGGAGCCGACCTGCGCGATGCGGACGTGAGCAGTGCCGATCATTCCGAAAACCTCTGTTCACACCCGGATTCAGATCAATGCGACCGCAGGTGATTCCAGGACAAAACGGCTTACATCACTGATACGCCCCGGCCCTGGAAATCCGACAACTGGTCACCTTCGCACTGACATGGACGGCTCGACTCCGCACCGTGCCACACTGGATTCGCCCGATATACGGCCCCCCGTCATGCGTTCGGCTGATGGGACACCGGGATGAAGGGGGCTAGTCCGGACCTGCAAACGGTCACCGGAGTCCCATGTGAATGGGCACCCGCCCGTCCCTGATTTCCGATCCGAGGAGTGAATGAGTATCCGGAAAACCCCTGCAATCGCCGCACATTCACCGCTATCGGCAGGTCCGGGCCGACCAGCCGATTGCGACTCTTCGCGGACTCATCCGGCCTAGGCTTTTCAGGTCCTCCTGCGCCCGAAGAAATAGCCGACGACAGCGAGGATCAACAGCACCACGCCAACCCAGATCAGGAAGTTCAAAGAAGGAACCAGCCCGCCTCCGAAGAAGAACAGAACCGCAAGGACCACTGCGATGATGAGAAGAATGTTCATGACCGTTACCTGCCTTTTCTTTTTGAAACGTTCAACAATGACACCGCCGCCAGGCCTGGCGCCCCGGTGGGGTACTCCGCAATCCGGGCCTACCGGCGGCGGCTGTCGACAAGAGCCCGGGTCGGGCCCGACGACCGGGCTCCGGGCCTGGGCTACTGCGATGGCTGGGGAATGTCACAGGCAATCTTGGGGTTCAGGCCCGTGTAGTTCAGCGGCCCCGCAACGATTGTCAGCGCCACAGTTCCAACCGAGGCGCAGGATGCCGGCTGTCCGGCGAAATAACCGCGCTGCGCGGCTGCGGCGACGCCGATCGCGAGCCAGACGATCACTAATATTCCGACGATGATTCTGGCCCGCATCTCGTCCTCCAATACCGGATTTTACTGACGCTTCAGCGTAAGTATTCACGTTGGAGGGAATTGATGCATCGCGGATCAGAGCGGCAGCCTTCGCTGATCCTCTGACCCGTCCTGATCGCGGCTGCTCTGGCCATCGCCGGAGATGTCTGATCCTGGCCCGGTTCATTGAGCGGGACGGCCGGGCTGGCTGGCGCCGTCGTCCGGGGCCGGCTGACCCTCACCGGTCTGCGCGTCCCGGCGTCCGGTGGCATCAACATCCGGATCCAGTTCATCAGCTTCCCGGACTCGTTCCTGCGAACCCTCACGCACAGTCCGGGCGTCCTCCTGAGCATCGCGGGCCTCCCGCCGGAGGCGTTCGGCATCCACTTCGGCCTGCCGTGCGTCCGCTTCCGCCCGGGCCGCCTTCGCTTCACCCTCCCGTGCGCTGAGTTCATTTGTCTCCGCCTCCTGGCGCATCTCGACCGCCCGACGCCGGTCAGTCTTCAGCTTCCGTTTGCGGCCGAAGAAGACCACCAAGCCAACAATTACGAGTGCCACGACGATGATGATGATGATCCATATCAGCTGGCCCGAATTCATGGTGATCTGCCTCTTTCCGCTGGCGGCAATGGAGATACCATCAGTAAACAACAAAACCTGCCTTCTAACAATGGAATGAGCGGCCGTATCAAGCGGTCGAAGGAACAGGCCCATTCAATAGTTTGGTGAAGACTTTCCTCGGTGTCAGGTAGCCGAGTACGGCGCGTGGTCTGTCGTTGAGCTCCTCGGCGATCCCATTCCTCCGCATGACTTGATCGACACCACGACCCCCGCGGGCCGGTTCTTCCTCCACATCATGGCCTCGCTTGCGCAGATGGAACGCGAACTCACGATCGAGCGCTCCCACGCCGGTCTGGCAGCCGCCGTGCACAAGGCCGGCTGCCCGGCCGCAAACGAATCATGACGGACAGCAAAATCAGTGCTGCAAAGAAATCCTCGCCCAGGGAACACCGGCTACCGATGTCGCCCGCGACCTCGGCGTCTCCATCCCGACCCTCCACCGCTGGATCCCCTCCCGCGACCGCTAAAGGCTCCAGCCCTGATCCCTTAGCGTGTTAATTTTTCCGTTTCGTGAGCTGGACCCTGCTTCACCACCGCCGATGCGCGCCAGCTCATCGCGCTCCTCGACGGCGTGACCTCGTCGGTCATGCTCTCCAGCAAAGCCGTTTACGTTGACCGGGACGGGCGGCACGTCAACTCCGACAGCGGCCCGCACTTCGCCTGTCACATCCGGGAAGACCAGCCCACGATGAGTCCCGGCAACTCGGATCCCGATTCCCGTGAGGGCTACGGCGCCAACAAGGTGGCGGCCGAGCAGGAGATGCTCGACAGCGGTCTCCCCATCACAGTGATCCGTGCGTCGAAGGTCCACGGCGAGGGTGCGGCCCGCCCCCGTGAATGGATGTTCGTCAAACGGGTGCTGGACCGGCGACCTGCCGTCTTTCTGGCGCACCGGGGCGAGGGCACCGACCACACCCACCGCCGCCGGGAACACCGCGGCGCTGATCGAGCGGGTTGCCGCCGTGCCGGGCCGGCGAGTCCTCAACAGCGCCGATCCCGATGCGCCGAGCGGCATGGAAATAGCGCGCACCATCGCCGGCTACCTCGGCCACGAGTGGGACGAGGTCCTCCGGGAAGACGGCGCCGGGCCGACCCTCGGGCACATCCGGATCGACGGCGTGCGGGTTCACGCCGGACACGCGCGCGTCGGGGCGGTCGGGCGCGGTGACTTCCGCGATGTCGCCGTCCTCGCAGTGGACGCCGCCCCGGCCGGCGAGCATCGGTGACGTCGCCGCCCAGGTC
This sequence comes from Microbacteriaceae bacterium, assembly GCA_036723055.1. GTDB lineage: Bacteria > Actinomycetota > Actinomycetes > Actinomycetales > Microbacteriaceae > Cryobacterium. The sequence continues at coordinate 45,412 of DAIMHX010000013.1, read as the reverse complement.
GAGGTCGCAGCACCCTGCTCAGGGGATTTGAATCGCTCGTTTACGGTTCCGTCCTCGGTCACCCGGCCGGAGGCGATCATCTCTTCGCGTGGGAGGTGACGCTGGAGATCCGTCATGATGCCGCCGGGATGCACGGCGAAGGCCCGCACGCCGTGTTCGGCGCCGAGCTTGTCGAGCTGCACCGCGAAGAGGCTGTTGGCCGTTTTGGCCTGGCCGTACGCGAGCCTTGTCGCAACCCGTTGTGAACTGCGGGTCGTCGAAACGGATGCCGGTGAGCTTGTGTCCGGTCGACGAGAGGGCGACAACGCGAGCGCCGCCGCCCGCGACGAGCGCGGGCCAGAGCAGGTTCGTGAGCACGTAGTGGCCAAGCTGATTCGTCGCGAACTGGGATTCCCAGCCGTCCCCGACCCTCGCTTCGGGCGCGGCCATGATCGCCACTTTGCCGCTCAGGTCGATCCCCGCGAGAACGTCCGTCGCCGTCCATGGCCCGAAGCCGGACGGTAGCTTGTGTTGCGGTGTCGTCGTCATCCATCAAGGGGATCCGCCGCGCGTCCCAGCGCACGGAGTCGAAGGCTGGACGCCCCAGGGAATGCACAAAGGGCGACCAGCCGAAGCCGATCGCCCTTTCTTTCGCGCCTAAGCGCGAGCCAGTTCTATTTGCCGAAGCCCTTGTAACGCGTGTTGAACTTCTCGACGCGTCCGGCCGAGTCCATGATGCGCTGCTTGCCCGTGTAGAACGGGTGCGATTCGGAGGAGATTTCCACGTCGATGACGGGGTAGGTGGTGCCGTCTTCCCACTCGATCGTCTTCGCGCTGGAAACCGTCGAACGGGTAAGGAACGTCGCACCCGACGCGAGGTCGCGGAAGACCACGGGAGCGTATGTGGGGTGAATGTCAGACTTCATGAGACTTCCTTGTTGCTATTCGAGGGGTGAGGTGCGATACGTGTTGTCTTGCCCACGTGGGCAAAAAAGCTGCGGCCCGTGGGCCAGCTACCGAGTTTAGCAGAAGCCAACCCCGGAGGATGCCATGGCGTGGCAGATCAGACCGCTCGGGCGGTGTACCGGCCATCGGCTTCGCTGAGTTCGATGCCCAGGCCGAAGGTCTCGGTGAGCGACTCGGAGGTGAGCGCCGCGGCCAGCGGGCCGGAAGCGACGATGCGACCGTTGGCGAGCAGCATCACGTGCGTGAAGCCGCGCGGGATCTCCTCGACGTGATGGGTGACCATGATGATGGCCGGCGAGTTGGATTCACTCGCGTACCCGCTGAGCAGGTGGAGCAGCTCCTCGCGGGCGCCGAGGTCGAGGCTGGCGGCCGGCTCGTCGAGCAGCAGAATCTCCGGGTCGGTCATCACCGCGCGCGCAATCTGAACGCGCTTCTGCTCGCCGTCGCTCAGGGTGCCGAACACACGCTCGGCGAGGTGATCGAGTTTCCACTCGGTCAGCACCCGCTGGGCGCGGCGTTCGTCGATCTCCTCGTACTCCTCGTGCCATCGGCCGGTGACCGAATACGCGGCCGTCATCACAACGTCGATGACCTTCTCGTTGGCCGGCACCTTGCGCGCCATCGCGGTCGACGCGAAGCCGATGCGCGGACGCAGCTCGAACAGGTCGGTGCCGCCGAGGGGCTCTTCCAGGACCTCGGCCTTGCCGCTGGACGGGTGGATGATGGCTGCGGCGATCTGCAGCATGGTGGTCTTGCCTGCGCCGTTCGGGCCCAGGATCACCCACCGCTGGTCATCGTCGACACTCCAGTTCACTGAGTCGAGGATGGGGGTACCACCCCGGACGACGGACACGTCGGTGAGCTGAAGAACATTGACCATACAGCCATGTTATCTGCCGCCCGGAGACGCGAGTCACCTACAGCAGGGAGGCGTAGATCTCCCGCGTGCGTGTCGCGATCTGGCTCCAGCTGAACTCCTGCTCCGCCCGGAGGCGGCCCGCCCGGCCCATCTCGGCGGCGCGAGCGGGGTCGCTCAGCACCTCCGTGAGGGTCCGCGCGAGGTCGGCAACGAAGACGTCGGGGTCGGTGGGCGTGCCCGTTCCGTCGGTCAGCTGCTCGATCGAAACGAGTCGTCCCGTCTCGCCATCGGCGACGACCTCCGGGATGCCGCCGGTGGCCGTTCCGACCACGGGCAGCCCGCAGGCCATGGCTTCGAGGTTGACGATTCCGAGCGGCTCGTAGATCGACGGGCAGACGAAGACCGTGCCGGCCGTGAGGACGGCGGAGAGCTCGTGCTGAGGAAGGAGGCGGTCGATCCAGACGACGCCGGAGCGCTTTTTCTGGAGGGCTTCGACGCCCGCGGTGACCTCGGCGAGGATGCCGGGCGTGTCGGGGGCGCCGGCGCAGAGGACGAGCTGAACGTCTTCGGGCAGCATGGCGGCGGCCCGCAGCAGGTACGGCAGCCCCTTCTGCCTCGTGATGCGGCCGACGAAGACCACGGAGGGGCGGTCAGGGTCGATGCCGAGCGCGCGCACGGCGTCGAGGTCCTGCGTCGGCTTCCAGCGTTCGAGATCGATGCCGTTGTAGACCACCTGCACGCGCGATTCGTCGAGCGCCGGGTAGCTGCGGAGAATGTCGCGGCGCATGCCATGGCTCACGGCGATCACGGCATCCGCCGCTTCGAACGCCGTCTTCTCGATCCAGCTCGACACGCGGTAGCCGCCACCGAGCTGCTCGGCCTTCCACGGCCGCAGCGGCTCGAGGCTGTGCGCCGTCACAACGTGCGGCACACCGTGCAGGAGCTTCGCGATGTGGCCTGCGCCGTTGGCATACCAGGTGTGCGAGTGCACGATGTCGGCACCCTGCACGTCCTGGGCCATCTGGAGGTCGACGCCGAGCGTGGCCAGCGTGGCATTCGCACCCGCGAGCTCTGCCGGTACGTCGTACGCGAACGTATCCGTGTCGTCGCGCGCCGCGCCGAAACATCGCACGGAGACGTCGATGTCCTTACGCAGGGCTCGAACGAGCTCGGCGACGTGCACTCCCGCTCCCCCGTAAATTTCCGGGGGGTATTCCTTGGTCAGCAGATCGACTCGCATGGAGTAAAGCTAGCGCAGCGGCGCGTCACACACCATCACGTGCTGGCCGAGAGCGCGGCTTGCCCCTACTCTAAAGACATGAAGTCGAAGAAGATCTTTGGAATCGTTCTCGCCGGGGGCGAAGGGAAGCGGCTCATGCCGCTGACAGAGGACCGGGCCAAGCCCGCCGTGCCATTCGGCGGCCATTATCGATTGATTGACTTCGCGCTGTCGAACCTCATCAACTCGGGCCTCACCCAGATCGTGGTGCTGACCCAGTACAAGTCGCACAGCCTCGACCGTCACGTCTCGCAGACCTGGCATGTGTCCGGCGGCCTGTTCAATTCGTACATCGCGTCGGTGCCCGCCCAGCAGCGCCTCGGGAAGCGCTGGTTCAGCGGCTCGGCCGACGCCATCCTGCAGAGCCTCAACCTCATCCACGACGAGAAGCCCGACATCGTCGTCGTGGTCGGCGCCGACCACGTGTACCGCATGGACTTCAGCCAGATGATCCAGGCGCACATCGCATCGGGCGCAGACGCGACCGTCGCAGCCATCCGCCAGCCGATCAGCCTGGCCGACCAGTTCGGTGTCATCGAGGTAGACGCGGCCACGCCCGACCGCATCAAGGACTTCCGCGAGAAGCCGAAGGATGCCATCGGTCTCGCCGACAACCCCAACGAGGTCTTCGCCTCGATGGGCAACTACGTGTTCAACACCGACGCGCTGATCGAGGCCGTCCTGCGCGACGGCGAGCGAACCGACTCGAGCCACGACATGGGCGGCGACATCATCCCGGACTTCGTGTCCCGCGGTGAGGCCGGCGTCTACGACCTGCAGCGCAACGACGTGCCGGGGTCGACCGACCGCGACCGGTACTACTGGCGCGACGTGGGAACGATCGACTCGTTCTTCGAAGCGCACCAGGACCTCATCTCCGCACTGCCGGTGTTCAACCTGTACAATCAGGAGTGGCCGATCTTCAGCCAGCAGCTCAACTCCCCGCCGGCCAAGTTCGTGCGCGACTCCCACGGCGCGCTGGGCACGATGATCGACTCGATCGTCTCGCTCGGCTGCGTCATCTCCGGGGCGCACATCGAACGCAGCGTGCTGGGCCCGTGGGCCGCCATCGACTCCGGCGCGCAGGTTGTCGACTCGATCATCTTCGACCGGGTGCTGATCAAGCCCGGAGCGATCGTGCGTCGCGCCATCCTTGACAAGGAAGTTGTTGTCGCCGCCGGCGCCGCCGTCGGTGTTGACCGGGACAGGGACCTGGCCCGCGGCTTCAGCGTCACCGACTCCGGCATCACCGTTGTCGGCAAGGGCGTGCACGTTCGCCCGTGACCGCTCCCGTCCGATTCCTGGTCGTCCTCGACGCTGATTCGACCCTCATCGAAGACGAGGTGATCGAACTGCTGGCGGATGCCGCAGGCACCCGCTCAGAGGTCGCAGACGTGACCGAACGCGCCATGCGCGGCGAGATCGACTTCGCCGAGAGCCTCATCGCGCGGGTGGAGACCCTGGCGGGGTTGCCGACCAGCGTCTTCGCCGACGTAGGGAGGCTCATCCGTCCGACCCCGGGGGTGCACGACCTCATCGCAGGCCTGCACGCGCACGGCAGCCGGGTGGGCGTCGTCTCCGGCGGTTTCCACGAGCTGCTCGACCCGCTCGCGGCGGCCCTGGACCTGGACCACTGGCGGGCGAACCGGCTCGAGGTGTCTGACGGGCGACTCACCGGCAGGCTCGTCGGGCCGATCATCGACGCGGCGGCCAAGGCCGCAGCCCTGCGGGAATGGGCGGCGGCGGACGGGGTCACACTCCCCCGCACGGTCGCCGTCGGCGACGGCGCGAACGACCTGGCGATGATGGACGCCGCCGGGCTGTCCATCGCCTTCAACGCGAAACCGCGGGTGAAGGAGGAAGCGAACCTGGTGATCGACGTGTGCGACCTCAGCCAGGTGCTGCCCGTGCTCGGCCTCCGCGGTTAACCCGCGCCGCCGTCCCCGCGAAACTGCAGTTGTGCGCGCTTGGCGCGCGTCCAGGTAACCACAACTGCGGGTTCGCGGTGGGGTCAGTGGGTCAGTGGCCCATCCCGAGGCCACCGTCGACGGGGATCACGGCCCCGGAGATGTAGGCGGCGTCATTGCCGGCAAGCCAGGTTACGACGCGCGCGACCTCCGTGGGCGTCGCGAAACGACCGGCCGGAATGTTGCGTTTGTACTCGGCCTGCTGCGACTCGGCCAGTTCGGCGGTCATGTCGGTCTCGATGAACCCCGGCGCGACAACGTTCGCGGTGATGCCGCGGGCGCCGAGTTCGCGGGTGATCGATCGGGCGAGCCCGATGAGGCCGCTTTTCGAGGCGGCGTAGTTGACCTGGCCGGCGGATCCGTAGAGGCCGACGACGCTCGAGATGAACACGATGCGGCCGAACCGGGCCTTGAGCATCCCCTTGGACGCACGCTTGACGACGCGGAACGCGCCGCTGAGGTTCGTGTCGATAACCGAGGTGAAGTCCTCCTCCGACATGCGCATCAGGAGGGTGTCGCGGGTGATGCCCGCATTGGCTACGACGACCTCGACCGGGCCGAGCGCCGCCTCGATCTCGGTGAATGCGGCGTCGATCGACGCCGCATCCGTGACATCGGCCCGCACCGTGAGGCTGCCCTCTGGGCCGCTTCCTGACCGCGCGGTGACGGCGACCCGGTGGCCCTGGGCGATGAACTCTTCGGCGATGGCGAATCCGATGCCGCGATTGCCGCCGGTAACAAGAACAGTTCGAGCCGTAGCCATGTACGTAATCCAATCGCTTGCCGGGCGCACGAATAGCCGCGCACGCGTAGATTCAGCTTAGGGCGTCCTCGCTCACGCCCCGCGAGACGTAGGCTTGAATCAGACGAACTCCCGCCGGCTCACCAAAGCGATGGCCATCATGAAACAGCAGTCGATCACTTCCCTCCCGCTCTCGCCAGAGGCAGAGCGGCGTTCCCGCATGATCAAATACTCGATTGCCATGGGAATCCGCGTCGTCTGCATCGTGCTCATGCTCTTCGTACAGGGCTGGTGGCTGCTGATCTGCGCGATCGGCGCGATCGCGCTCCCGTACTTCGCCGTCGTGATCGCGAACGTGCACGGCGACCCGCGCGGAGCCCAGGTGCTCCGGCCCGGCGCGCTGCAGGTCTTCAAACGCCACGACGAGGACGGCAAGTGATCGGTCTGGGTTCGGCGCTCGACCAGACGACCTGCTCGCGGGCCGGCTGCAGGGAGGGCGCGACCTGGCGGCTGGACTGGCGCAATCCGCGCATCCACGCGGCGGACCGGGTCAAGACCTGGCTAGCGTGCGACGACCACGTCGACTACCTGCGTGAGTTCCTCGCTGCGCGGGACTTTCCCCTCACGGTCGCGCCGCTGGCCGACGGATCACAGGCAGGGACCGCGTGATCGGCTGGAGGTTCGCGTTCACCCGGCGCTGGGCCGGCTACCTGGCCCTGACGATCCTGTTCGCGATCATCTGCTCGGGGCTCGGCATGTGGCAGATTGCCCGCCGCGGCGAAGCGCTCGCGGAGATCGCCAAGGTCGACGCGAACTTCGACGCGGCGCCCGTGCCGATCGCCGACGCCCTGCACAACCTCGACGCCTTCCAGGAGTCCCAGAAGTGGATGCCCGTCGTGATGACCGGCACGTACCTCGCCGAGGACGAGCTGCTGGCGCGCAACCGCCCGCTGGCTGCCAATCCCGGCTTCGAAGTGCTCACCCCGCTGCGACTGGCCGACGGGAGCGTCTTCGTCGTCGACCGCGGCTGGGTCCCCACCGGTGACGACCAGGACGCTCCCGACAGCGTTCCGGCAGCCCCGGAGGGGCAGGTCACCGTCGTCGCCCGGCTCAAGGCCGGGGAGCCGTCGCTGGCCGGGCGCACCGCGAGCGGCAACCAGATCGCCACGATCAACCTCCACGACATCGCCAAGCGGCTGGGTGCACCCACCTACACGGGTGCGTACGGGCTGATGGCCACCGAGGATCCGGCGCCGGCCCAGCGCCCGGTCGCGGTCACCCGCCCGGTCACCGACGAGGGGCCGCACCTCTCGTACGCGTTCCAGTGGTTCGTATTCGGCCTGCTCGCCTTCATCGGCCTGGCCTGGGCCGTGCGCCAGGAGTTCCGCGCGGTGAACGTCGACGACCCGGAGGAACAGCTGCGCGCGGCGGAGCGCACCCGGCGCCAGGCGGCCAAGCCGCGCAGCGACGCCGAGGTCGAAGACGCCGTGCTCGACGGCAAACGCTGAGCCACGTAAGCAGAGAGCCCAGGAGACGCCGGCTGGAACGCCGGAGTCCTGCGGCGGTTAGGCCAGCATGATCAGGTCGAGGTAATCCTTGTTCCAGTGGTCTTCCACACCGTCGGGCATGATCAGCACGCGCTCGGGGTTCAGTGCCTCCACGGCGCCCTCATCGTGGCTCACCAGCACAACCGCTCCGGCGTAGTGGGCGAGCGCGTCGAGGATCTCGGCGCGGCTGGCCGGGTCGAGGTTGTTAGTCGGTTCGTCGAGGAGCAGCACGTTGGCACCCGACACGACGATCATGGCCAGGGCGAGCCGGGTCTTTTCGCCACCGGACAGCACGCCGGCCAGCTTGTTTGAGTCGTCCCCGGTGAACAGGAACGAGCCCAGCACGCGTCGGGCTTCCATCTCGGTGATGTTCGGCGATGAGGAGACCATGTTCTCCAGCACGGAGCGCTTGACGTCGATGGTCTCGTGCTCCTGCGCGTAGTAGCCGATTCGCAGGCCGTGGCCCGGTTCGATCTGCCCGGTGTCGGGCTTGTCGACTCCGGCGAGCATCCGCAGCAGCGTGGTCTTGCCCGCACCATTGAGCCCGAGGATGACGACCTTGGAACCGCGGTCGATGGCCAGGTCGACGGCGGCGAAGATCTCGAGTGAGCCGTAGCTCTTGGAGAGGTTCGTGGCCATGATCGGGGTGCGGCCGCACGGAGCCGGCTCCGGAAAGCGCAGCTTGGCGACGCGGTCGACGGCGCGCACGGCGTCGAGCCCGTTGAGGAGCTTCTCGGCGCGGGCGACCATCTGGTGGGCGGCCGCGGCCTTGCTGGCCTTGGCACCGAACTTCGCGGCCTGCAGCTGGAGGGTCGACGCCTTCTTCTCGGCGTTCGCGCGCTCCTTCTTGCGCCGTTCGGCATCCGCTTCGCGCTGGCGCAGGTAGTGCTTCCAGTTCATGTTGTAGATGTCGATGACCATGCGGTTGGCGTCGAGGTAGAAGACCCGGTTGACGGTGTCACCGACGAGTTCGATGTCGTGGCTGATGATGATGCAGCCGCCGCGGTAGTTCTTGACGAACTCGCGCAGCCACACGACGGAGTCGGCGTCGAGGTGGTTGGTGGGCTCGTCGAGGATCATCGTCTCGGCGGCAGAGAACAGGATGCGGGCGAGCTCGATGCGTCGGCGCTGGCCACCGGAAAGGGTCTTCAGCTGCTGGTCGAGGATGCGGTCAGGCAGGTTCAGGTTGCTGGCGATCGACGCGGCTTCCGCCTCGGCGGCGTACCCGCCGAGGGCGTTGAACTGGTCGGTCAGGGTTCCGTAGGTGCGCATGGCGGCGGCGCTGACCTTCGGGTCGGCGCTGCCCATGTCGATTCCGGACTGGGTCATGCCCAGGGCGATCGTGCCGAGGCCGCGGGCATCGAGGATGCGGGTGCGGGCGAGCATCTCCGGGTCGCCGGAGCGCGGGTCCTGCGGGAGGTAACCGATCTCACCGGAGCGGTCGATGCTGCCCTTGGTCGGCAGGGTCTCCCCCGCGAGCGTCTTGGTCAGTGTGGTCTTGCCCGCACCATTGCGACCGACGAGGCCGATCTTGTCGCCGTCCGAAACGCGGAAGCTGACGTCCTCCATGAGCACGCGTGCCCCCACTCGGATTTCGAGATCTTGCACGTTGAGCACAGCAATAGTCCGTTCGAAGAGCGTTGTGGGAGGCGTCGGCCCGACCGGGCCAGCTTTCCAGTATATTTGCTCGCGCCGCGCGGCTCGTACGCGCGAGGTTACGTGAGGGCGCCGCCGAGCGTTTTCCCGAGCCAGTCCCGGTAGGCCTCGACGGACCAGCCGAGGTCGATCACGAGCGACTGGTACACCTGCGGATGCCCGATGGCCCAGATCGCGGCGGCGGCTTCGTGGTCGCTCAACCCTGAGCGAAGCCCGCGCCGGGCCCGGAGCGCGGATGCAGCCTCGCCGTAGTTGTGCAGCCGCTGGGCGGCCCGCCGGAGTTCGAGCTTCGCGACGTCGGCGTCGACGGCGGCGGCCTGGCCGATCACCCGGAACACGCCCGCGGTGCGCGCATGGACCTCGACGAACCAGTCGGCGAGGATGTCGATGATCTCGAGGGCGTTGCGCGCGCGGGCCACTCGTTCGCGCATGACGTCGGGCACGAGGGCTGGAGCGCCCGGACCGGCCGCCGCCAGGTCGAGCACCGCGGACAGCACGTCGGCCTTGTTGCCGACCGAGTTGTAGATCGTCTGCACCGCAACGCCGGCCTCATCCGCGATCGCGCCGATGGAGGTGGCCACGTAGCCGCGTTCGAGCATGAGCCGGCGGGCCGTCTCGACGATCGCCGTGCGCGTGGCGGCGGACTGCTGGGACCGGCGGATTTGCGCGGGAGTCGAGGGCTCGGACATGTCATTAGACTAGCATTCCAGTCACTGGAAGGGTATTCTAATTCCTGTCTTCACAGGGATGGGAGCCCACAATGGTCGACGGAATCAGCCACACCGCCACGGTGATCATCGGAGCGGGGCAGGCGGGCCTGGTCATGGGGCACGAGCTGGCCCGACGCGGCCTCGACTATGTGATCCTCGAGGAGAGCCCCCGCCTCGGGGACTCGTGGCGCTCGCGCTGGGATTCGCTCCGGCTCTTCACCCCCGCCGAACACGACGGTCTGCCGGGGCTCGCCTTCCCCGCTCCGCGAGGGACCTTTCCCACGAAGGACGAGTTCGCCGGGTACCTCGAGTCCTACGCCGCCGCGCACGAGCTCAACGTGCGACTGAACACGCCCGTGACCGGGCTGGCCCGGCTCGGCGAGGGATGGCAGATCGACGCGGGGTCCGGCGGGCTCAGCGCGCGCAATGTCGTCGTGGCGACGGGCACCAACGCACGTCCCCGGGTGCCGTCGTTCGCGACCGAGCTGGACCCGGGCATCGTCCAGCTCCATTCCTCGGCGTATCACGACACGGACTCGCTTCCGGCCGGAGACGTGCTCGTCGTGGGCGCCGGCACCTCTGGGGCCGAGATCGCCCTCGAGCTGGCGGCGACGCATCGGGTCTCCCTGTCGGGTCGCCCGACCGTTCATGTTCCCGCTGTCCTGCTCCGCCGGGCCGGCGGCCTGTACTGGCGCTTCGTGAACTCGGTGCTGACCCGGGACACCCCGATCGGCCGCAAGGCGGCGCAGGGCTTCGGAGCCCGCGGGGCGCCGCTGATTCGAATCTCGATGGACGAGCTCGATGCGGCCGGCGTCACCCGGCTGCCGCGTGTGGCGGGTGCCGTCGGCGGCCGGCCGGTCCTGGCCGACGGCCGAAGCATCCCCGCGGCGAGCGTCGTCTGGGCCACCGGCTACCGGCCTGAGCTCGACTGGATCGAGGATCTCCCCCGGCAGGCCGATGGCTGGCCGGTCCAGGAGCGGGGCGTCGTCGGCTCGCGGCCGGGGCTGTTCTTCCTCGGAATCCCGTTCCAGTACGCCCTGACGTCCGGCCTGGTCGGCGGGGTCGGCCGGGATGCCGCCTATATCGCCGACCACATCGCCCGTCTCCCCCGCGAAACCGCAGTTGTCGGGCCCAAAACGGCCTCAGAACTCTGACAAATGCGTTCTCGCGGGGCTGGGGTCAGATGGCGAAGCCGAGGGCACGCATCATGTCGCGGCCGTCGTCGGTGATCTTCTCAGGACCCCACGGCGGCATCCAGACCCAGTTGATGCGGAACTGATCGACGACGCCGTCCAGCGCCTCCGCGGTCTGTTCCTCCAGCACGTCGGTCAGCGGGCAGCCGGCCGAAGTCAGGGTCATGTGGATGATGAGAGCATCGTTTTCGTCATCCCAGCCGAGGTCGTAAATGAGCCCGAGGTCGACGACATTGATGCCGAGCTCCGGGTCCATGACCTCCTTGAGCGCCTCTTCGATCTCATCGAAGCGCGCCGGACTGAGTGTGGAAACCATGCTTCTAGCCTACGATCGAATCGGCCAGAAAGCGATCGTAGCCTTCGTCTTCGAGGCGGTCGGCCAGCTCGGGGCCGCCCTGCTCGGCGATGCGCCCGTTGACGAACACGTGCACGAAGTCGGGCTTGATGTACCGCAGGATGCGCGTGTAGTGCGTGATCAGCAGGATGCCCAGGCCGGTGTTCTCCTTGGCCCGGTTCACGCCCTCCGACACGATCTTCAGCGCGTCGACGTCGAGGCCGGAGTCGGTCTCGTCGAGAACGGCGAACTTCGGCTTGAGCAGTTCGAGCTGCAGGATTTCGTTGCGCTTCTTCTCGCCGCCGGAGAAGCCCTCGTTGACGTTGCGCTCCGCGAAGCTCTTGTCCATACGCAGCTTGGACATCGACTCACGGACATCCTTGATCCAGGTGCGGATGGGCGGAGCCGCGCCATCGATCGCGGTCTTGGCGGTGCGCAGGAAGTTCGTGACAGTCACCCCGGGGATCTCGACCGGGTACTGCATGGCCAGGAAGAGCCCCGCGCGGGCGCGCTGGTCAACGGTCATGGCCAGAACGTCTTCGCCGTCGAGCAGGATTGAACCGCTCTCGACCTTGTACTTCGGGTGGCCGGCGATTGTGTACGCGAGCGTGGATTTCCCTGAGCCGTTCGGGCCCATGATCGCGTGGATCTCGCCCTCGTTGATGGTGAGGTCGACGCCACGCAGGATGTGCTTGGTGCCCTGGTCGGTCTCGACGCTGACGTGCAGGTCTTTGATCTCAAGAACAGACATGAATTCGCTATCTCTTTCGTTTTCCGGCGTCGCCGCCGACAAGTCGGGTGGCTAGACGGCCAGGATGACGGTGGGGTCGATGAAGACGATGCCGTCGACGAGTTCGACCTTGTACACGGGGACGGGTTCGTAGGCGGGCAGCGTGATCGGCTTGCCGGTCCTCAGCGAGAACTTGGAGCCGTGAGCCCAGCATTCGAGGGTGTCGTCCTCGACGAAACCCTCTGACAGGGAGATGTCCCCGTGCGTGCACGTGTCACCGATCGCGAAGACGTCTCCGGCCGAGTCGCGCACGACGGCGATGGGGATGCCGTCGATTTCGACCTTGATGGCCTGGTTCGGCTCGAGCTCGTCGAGCGCACAGATCTGCATGGATGCCATGGTCAGTTACCGTCCGTTCCGCGAAGCTCGGCTTCGATTGCGCCCTGCAGGCGCTCTTCGAGGGGCTTCGATCCGATCTGCTGCACGATCTCACTGAGGAATCCGCGCACGACCAGTCGACGTGCCTCGCCCTCGGTGATGCCTCGCGACTGCAGGTAGAAGAGTTGTTCGTCGTCGAAACGACCCGTCGCACTCGCGTGACCGGCGCCGAGGATGTCTCCGGTCTCGATCTCGAGGTTCGGCACCGAGTCGGCACGGGTGCCTTCGGTCAGCACGAGGTTGCGGTTCTGCTCGTAGCTGTCCGTGCCGGGCGCCGTGCGTCCGATGAGCACATCGCCGATCCACACGGTGCGCGCGCCCTGGCCCTGCAAAGCGCCCTTATAGGTCACGCGGCTGCGGCTGTGCGGTGCGTCGTGGTGGACGTAGACCTGCTGTTCGAGGTGCTGGCCGGCATCCGCGAAGTAGAGCCCGAGCAGTTCGGTGTCGGAGCCGGAACCGGCGAGGTGCACCGACGGGTTGACCCGAACGATGCTGCCGCCGAGGGACACGACGACATGCTTGAGGCGCGCGTCGCGGCCGACGGATGCGAAGTGGTTGGCCAGCTGCACCGCGCCGTCGTTCCACTCCTGCAGGGTGACGACTGTGAGGTTCGCCGACTCGCCGAGGATGATTTCGACGTTCTCGGTGATCCTGGCGTCGCCCGTGTTCTCGAGGATGACGACTCCCCGGCTGAACGGCTTCGCTTCGATGATGGTGTGCGCGCCGCGCGGGCCGGAGCCGAGGTTGGCACGGGTGACCGTGATCTCCTTCGCTTCCTCACCGCTGACGGTGATCGCCAGGGCGCGTTCGAAGGCGGTCCAGGCGTTAGCCGAGGCGCGCTCCTCCGGGGTGCCGGCGAGTCCGATGCGTGCGTCGTCGCGGCCGACCCAGTCGACGGTCACGCCGGGGGTTTCGGTCGACGACACGTCGTAGGCGGAGCCGTCCAGCTCGCCGGCGGTGAGGTCGGTGAACTTCGCGACGGGCGAGAACTTCCAGACGGCCTCGCGGCCGGTGACGGCTGCGAAGTCTGCGACGTTGACGCTCTTGAAACGACCGGAGCGGGTCTGGACCGGCACGAAGCCGAACCGACCGTCCGAGTGTTCCTTGATTCCGTGCTGTTCAGGTGTGGGCAGTGCTGGTGAAGCGGGCTTGGTTTGGTTTTTGATTTGTGCGTTCTTAATTTGTGCAGAGGCGGCGGACATTTAGCCGACGGATCCTTCCATGCCCATTTCAATGAGCTTGTTGAGTTCAAGGGCGTACTCCATCGGGAGTTCCCTGGCGATCGGTTCGATGAAACCGCGCACGATCATGGCCATGGCCTCGTCTTCGGGCATTCCGCGGCTCATCAGGTAGAACAGCTGCTCTTCGCTGACCCGCGAGACCGTGGCCTCGTGGCCGAGCTGCACGTCGTCGACCCGGATGTCGATGGCCGGGTAGGTGTCGGAGCGGGACTGGGTGTCGACCAGGAGGGCGTCGCAACGCACAGTGTTGGCGGAGTGGTGGGCCGTGGCATCCACGCGCACCTCGCCGCGGTAGCCGGCACGTCCGCCGCCGCGGGCGATGGACTTCGACACGATCGAGGACTGCGTGTACGGAGCCATGTGGATCATCTTGGCGCCGGCATCCTGGTGCTGGCCGGGGCCGGCGAACGCGACAGACAGGGTCTCGCCCTTGGCGTGCTCCCCCATCAGGTAGATCGACGGGTACTTCATGGTGACCTTGGAACCGATGTTGCCGTCGATCCACTCCATCGTGGCGCCCTCGGCGGCCGTGGCGCGCTTGGTGACCAGGTTGTAGACGTTGTTCGACCAGTTCTGGATCGTCGTGTAGCGAACGCGGGCGTTCTTCTTCACGATGATCTCCACGACGGCGGAGTGCAGCGAGTCCGACTTGTAGATCGGGGCGGTGCAGCCCTCGATGTAGTGAACGTAGCTGCCCTCGTCGGCAATGATCAGGGTGCGCTCGAACTGGCCCATGTTCTCCGTGTTGATGCGGAAGTAGGCCTGCAGCGGAATCTCGACGTGCACGCCGGGCGGCACGTAGACGAACGAGCCGCCGGACCAGACGGCCGTGTTGAGTGCGGCGAACTTGTTGTCACCGGAGGGGATCACGGTGCCGAAGTACTCGGTGAAGAACTCCGGGTGCTCCTTGAGCGCGGTGTCGGTGTCCATGAAGATGACGCCCTGGGCTTCGAGCTCTTCGTTGATCTGGTGGTAGACCACCTCGGACTCGTACTGGGCGGCGACGCCGGAGACGAGGCGCTGGCGCTCCGCCTCGGGGATACCGAGCTTCTCGTACGTGTTCTTGATGTCGTCGGGCAGGTCGTCCCAGGTCTGGGCCTGCTTCTCCGTCGAACGCACGAAGTACTTGATGTTGTCGAAGTCGATCTCGGAGAGATCGGCGCCCCAGGTGGGCATGGGCTTGCGCTCGAACAGCTCCAGGGCCTTGAGGCGACGCTTCAGCATCCACTCGGGCTCGCTCTTGAGATTGGAGATGTCGGTGACGACCTCCGGCGAAATACCGCGGCGGGCGGATGCCCCGGCGGCGTCGGGGTCAGACCATCCGAATTCGTAGGTTCCCAGCCCCTCGAGTTCGGGGCGGTCAAGCAGGACGTCAGACATACTTACCTCTTCTCCTACCCACAACAACCCGGATATCAGTCCGGTCATTCCCGGACACGACTCCAGCGGAGACCCTGTCAGGGAACGGATTGTGTGGACGGCTACGTTGCGTACCTAAGATGTTCAAGGATCACGCCGTGTTGCAGTGCGGTTGTGTAGACAGCGCGCAAGAAATCCTTGAAACACCTAATTCTACAGGCTAGCGGCGGGATTAGTAATGCGCGTACGGCGTTTTCACATTCGCCCAGCAGAAGAGGAAGCAGAACCGGTGAAGCAGATTACCCAATGGTTGCCCACCAGCGTCGACCGACGCGTGCGAGTGATCGCCTGGGTGTACCTGGCGGCGCAGATCCTGCTCGTCGGCACGGGCGGGCTGGTGCGACTGACCGGCTCGGGCCTCGGCTGCCCGACCTGGCCCAAGTGCACGGCCGACTCGATGGTCAACACACCGGAGATGGGCATCCACGGCGTCATCGAGTTCGGTAACCGGGTGCTCGGAGGGGTGCTGGCGATCATGGCCATCGTCGCGTTCGTGGCGATCCTGCGGCTGCGGAAGAGCCGGCCGGACCTGTTCAGGCTCACCCTTCTGGCTGGCCTCGGCATCCCAGCCCAGGCCGTGATCGGCGGGATCAGCGTGCTGACCAAGCTGAACCCGTACGTCGTCGGGCTGCATTTCGTGATCTCGGTCATTCTGGTCGGCCTGTGCACGGCGTTCGTCTACCGGACGTATGTCGTTCCCGGGCCGCGCGAAAGCGTGGTCCCCCGCTGGGTGCGCATGGTTGCGCACGTGACCAGCCTCTTCGTGGCGGTGACGATTCTGGTCGGCATCCTGACCACCGGCTCCGGGCCGCACGCCGGCGACGCGAAGGCGCCCCGCAACGGGCTCGACACGGAGCTGCTGCAGCACGTCCACAGCTGGCCGGCCTACGTCACCCTTGCGCTCACCGTCGCGCTGGTGCTCGCGGCCCTCACGCTGCGGCTTCCCATTCGCCACTGGGCGCTGCTGCTCCTGGTCGTCGAGTTCCTGCAGATCGTCGTCGGCCTGGTCCAGGCCAGGACCGGGCTCCCCCCGGTGCTCGTGGGCATCCACATGGTGCTCGCCTGCACACTCGCCGCGGCGATGACCGCGGTCATCCTGCACCTCAAGGCGCCGGTGGCCGCTGGCGCGGTTTCCCCTGCGGCGACTCCCGCCGCCGCATCCACCCCCGCCGCGCGCGCTCCTCGCGCCTAGCGCGCTCCCCCGGGCTCCGGCCCGTAGCTGCCCCGAATTCGACGGACATTTTCGGCCCCGCACTCCCCTGACCACGGAAATCAGCGGGTAGGCGCGGCCGGCGCGGCAAAATCTCCGTCGAATTCGGAAAGGGTCGGCCGCGGCATGCGCCGCATCCGTCGCATCCGTCGCATCCGTCGCATCCGTCGCATCCGTCGCATCCGCTACCGACCGGGCACCCGCGCGGAGCGAGCACCGGACGGGCACCAGCCACCGAGATTGACAGGTGCGGTCGAGATTGACCGGCGTACCGGGCAATCTCGACCGGAACGGGCAATCTCGGCGCGCTTAGAAGTGCAGGAGGGGGTCGACGCCGACGGCGACGAAGAGCAGCGACAGGTAGGCGATCGAGCCGTGGAAGACGCGCATCGGCGACACGTGCTCGTGGCGGATGGCCAGGCTGTACAGGCGGTGTGTCTCGTAGATGAACCACGCGCCGGTCACGAGCGCCACGAACCCGTAAAGCAGGCCCATGTGCGCGATCGGGATGAGCAACAGCGAACACGCAACGGTCGCCCACGCGTAGAGGATGACCTGCAGGCCAACCTGGGCCCGGCCGCGAACCACGGCGAGCATGGGGACCCCGGCCGCCTGGTAGTCGCTGCGGTACTTCATCGACAGCGGCCAGTAGTGCGGCGGCGTCCACAGGAAGATGACGGCGAACAGGATGAACGGCGGCCACGACAGGTCGCCGGTCACGGCGGCCCAGCCGATCAGCACGGGCATGCAGCCGGCGACGCCGCCCCAGACGATGTTCTGGGCGGTGCGGCGCTTGAGGATGATCGTGTAGAACACGACGTACAGCAGAATGGCGGCCAGCGACAGCGCGGCGGCGAGCCAGTTGGTGAAGACCCACAGCCAGGCGATGGATGCGATGCCGAGCGCCCACGCGAAGACGAGCGCCTCCCGGTCGGTCACCTCGCCGGTGACGAGCGGGCGGTTCTTGGTGCGGTTCATCACCCGGTCGATGTCGCGATCGATGTAGCAGTTGAACGCCCCGGCGGATCCGGCGCTCAGCGCGCCGCCGACGAGCGTCGCGAGCATGAGCCACAGGCTCGGAATGCCCTGCTTCGCGAGGATCATCGTGGGGGCGGTGACCACGAGCAACAGTTCGATGATCCGCGGTTTGGTCAGGGCGACATACGCTTTGAGGGTGCGGCGGATGGTGCGCGGTCCGCTCGTAATGCGGGTTTCTACGGCGACGTCCATTGCTCCTCTAACACTGTGCAGGTCTGGCAATTCTAGATCATCGATGCAGGCGTGCCGGGTGCGCCCGCCCGCGACGGGCGCTCGGTGCAATCCGCCGTCACACCCCGACACACGATTACGGCCGTTGCCTATACTGGGGATGCGCGCCGAACACGGCGGCCGCATGCCCGCACCGGCTTCACACCGGCCGCTCCTGCGGCGCCGTGATGCCGATGATGTCAGTGGGCGTGCTCAACCTCCAGTGGGAGCGGGTCGACGCCTGCCCCGTGCATTCGAAAGGGTCAAATTCACGTGGCAGCACTCCAGTGGAATTCCATTGACAACAAGGCAGTAGACACCGCACGCGTTCTAGCGGCGGATGCCGTGGAAAAGGTTGGCAACGGGCATCCCGGAACTGCCATGAGCCTCGCACCCGCCGCATACCTCCTGTTCCAGAAGGTCATGCGTCGCGACCCGGCCGACAACGACTGGCTCGGCCGTGACCGGTTCGTCCTCTCCGTTGGACACAGCTCGCTGACCCAGTACGTTCAGCTCTACCTCGGCGGTTACGGCCTCGAGCTCGACGACCTCAAGGCATTGCGCACCTGGGGTTCCAAGACCCCCGGTCACCCCGAGTACGGCCACACCGCCGGCGTCGAGATCACGACCGGCCCGCTGGGCCAGGGCCTGGCCTCCGCTGTCGGCTTCGCTTACGCCTCGCGCTTCGAGCGCGGGCTCTTCGACCCGGAGGCCGCAGCGGGCACGAGCCCGTTCGACCACTTCGTCTACGTGATCGCCGGCGATGGCGACCTGCAGGAAGGCATCACGTCCGAGGCTTCCTCCCTCGCCGGCCACCAGCAGCTCGGCAACCTGATCGCGATCTACGACAGCAACCAGATTTCCATCGAAGACGACACCAAGATCGCCTTCACCGAGGATGTCGCCAAGCGCTACGACGCATACAACTGGCACGTCCAGACGGTCGACTGGAAGAAGACGGGCGTCTACGTCGAAGACATTGCCGCCCTCAACGACGCGATCGAGGCTGCCCAGGGCGTCACCGACAAGCCGTCGCTGATCATCCTGAAGACCATCATCGGCTGGCCGAGCCCGAAGAAGCAGAACACCGGCAAGATCCACGGGTCCGCGCTCGGCGAAGAGGAACTCGCCGCGGTGAAGTCCGTGCTGGGCTTTGACCCGGAGAAGAACTTCGACGTCGCCGACGACGTCATCGCCCACACCCGCAAGGCCCTCGACCGCGGCGCCCTGGCGCACGCCGAGTGGGACGAGCAGTTCAACGCCTGGGCTGCGGCGAACCCGGAGCGGAAGAAGCTGCTCGACCGGGTGCTCTCCGGAGACCTGCCCGACGGCGTCGACGAGGCCCTTCCGGTCTTTGAAGCCGGCACCGAGGTGTCGACCCGCGCCGCCTCCGGCAAGGTGCTCAGCGCACTTGGCCCGGTCATCCCCGAGCTGTGGGGCGGCTCTGCCGACCTCGCCGAATCGAACAACACCACCATCGCCGGTGCGGCGTCGTTCGTTCCGAGCGAGCACTCCACCCACGAGTGGACCGGAAACGAGTACGGCCGCGTGCTGCACTTCGGCATCCGCGAGCACGCCATGGCGGCCATCCTCAACGGCATCGTCCTGCACGGCAACACGCGTCCCTTCGGCGGAACGTTCCTCATCTTCAGCGACTACATGCGTCCGGCGGTTCGCCTGGCGGCCCTGATGCAGTCGCCGTCGATCTTCGTCTGGACGCACGACTCCGTCGCACTCGGCGAAGACGGCCCGACCCACCAGCCAATCGAGCAGCTCGCTTCGCTGCGGGCGATCCCCGGCCTCGACGTCGTGCGCCCCGGCGACGCGAACGAGGTCGCCTGGGCCTGGAAGACGATCCTCGAACGCCGCCAGGGCCCCGCCGGGATCGTGCTCACCCGCCAGAACATCCCCGTGTTCGAGCGCGGCGACGGCGAAGCATCCGGTGACACCTTCGCCTCGGCGAAGAACGTCGCGAAGGGCGCCTACATCCTGGCCGAAGCCGTCGGGGGCACGCCCGACGTGATCCTGATCGGCACGGGCTCAGAGGTGCAGCTGGCCATCGACGCCCGCGAGCAGCTCAAGGCCGACGGCATCAACGCCCGCGTCGTGTCCGCACCCAGCCTCGAGTGGTTCCAGGAGCAGTCCCCGGAGTACCGCGAATCCGTTTTGCCGAAATCCGTCACCGCGCGGGTATCGGTTGAGGCCGGAATTGCGTTGACGTGGAATAGCTATGTCGGCGACCGCGGTCGCAGCATTTCGATCGAACACTTCGGTGCCTCGGCCGACTACAAGACCTTGTTCCGCAAATTCGGCATCACCACGGAAGCCGTGGTCGCCGCCGCCAAGGAATCCATCGCGGCCCTCTGAGCCGCGCCACAGATCTTGATCGAAAACACAGGAGAAAAAAACATGACTGAGAACACTCCCCTCGCCCAGCTTTCCGCTGCCGGCGTCAGCATCTGGCTGGACGACCTGTCCCGTCAACGCATCACCTCCGGCGGGCTCCAGAAGCTCATCGACGACAAGAACGTCGTCGGCGTCACGACGAACCCGACCATCTTCGCCGGCGCGCTCAGCAAGGGCGAAGCCTACGCAGAGCAGGTCGCGTTGCTCGCCGCCGCCCACACGAACCTGCACGCCGCTGTCTTCGAAATCACCACGGATGATGTCACCGCGGCCAGCGACCTGTTCCGTCCGATCTACGACCGCACGAACGGCTTCGACGGCCGGGTCTCGATCGAGGTCGAGCCCACCCTCGCCCACGACGCCGCCGGCACGATCGCTGCCGCCAAGCAGCTGTGGGCCAAGGTCGACCGCCCGAACGCCCTGATCAAGATCCCGGCTACCGTCGAAGGGCTCGAGGCCATCGCCGAGACCATCGCGGCCGGCATCAGCGTCAACGTCACGCTCATCTTCAGCCTCGAACGTCACCGCCAGGTCATCAACGCGTACCTGACCGGCCTGGAGAAGGCCCGGGCCGCCGGCATCGACATCTCCACCATCCACTCGGTCGCATCGTTCTTCGTGTCACGCGTCGACACCGAGATCGACAAGCGCCTGGTCGCCATCGGCACGGATGAGGCACTCGCCCTCAAGAGCAAGGCCGGCGTCGCCAACGCCCGCCTGGCCTACCAGGTCTACGAGCAGGCCTTCGCAACCGAGCGCGCGAAGGTTCTCCTCGCCGCCGGAGCCAACAAGCAGCGCCCGCTGTGGGCCTCGACCGGTGTCAAGGACCCGAACCTGCCCGACACCCTCTACGTGACCGAACTGGTCGCGCCCGAGGTCGTCAACACCATGCCGGAGAAGACCCTCGAGGCAACCCTCGACCACGGCGTCATCACCGGAGACACGATCACCGGGTTCTACGACGACGCGAACGCCGTGCTCGACGCGCTGGCCGCCCAGGGCGTCTCCTACGACGACGCCACCCAGGTGCTCGAGGCCGAGGGTGTCTCGAAGTTCATCGTGTCCTGGAACGAACTGCTGGACACGGTCACCGTCGCGCTTGACGCAGCCAAGGCTCCGGTCACCCGGTGAGCTTTCGGATCTCGGTGAGCGGTGCGGCGGCCGACGCCGTCCGCACCGCAGTGCCCACCCTGGTGGCCGACCTCGTCGCCTCCGGCATCACGGCCCTCGACCCTGCCCTCTGGGGCCCGGAGGCCGAAGAAGAGGCGTCGAAGCGACTCGGCTGGACCGAGTCGGTCGCCATCTCGCGTCCCCTCGTCGCCGAGATCCTCGCGCTCCGCGAGTCCCTCCACGCCGCGGGCGTCTCCCACATCGCCCTCGCGGGCATGGGCGGCTCCTCGCTGGCGCCGGAGGTCATCACGCGCACGGCCGGTGTTGAACTCACCGTGCTCGACTCGACCGACCCCGGCCAGGTCCTCGCCGCGCTCAACGACCGCCTCGAGGCAACCGCCCTCGTGGTGTCGTCCAAATCCGGTTCGACCGTCGAAACCGACAGCCAGCGCCGCGTCTTCGAGCGGGCCTTCCTGGCCGCCGGCATCGACCCGGCCGAGCGGATCATCGTCGTGACCGACCCAGGCTCGCCGCTCGAGGCATCCGCCCGTGAGGCCGGCTACCGCGTGTTCAACGCCGACCCGACCGTCGGCGGACGCTACTCGGCGCTCACTGCGTTCGGCCTCGTGCCGTCCGGACTCGCCGGCGCCGACATCGGGCAGCTCCTCGACGAGGCCGAGTCCATCTCGGTCAGCCTGGCCGTCGACTCCCCGGAGAACCCCGGCCTCGTGCTCGGTGCGGCCATCGCCGCGGCCAGCCCCCGGCGGGACAAGCTGGCCATCGTCGCCGACGGCACGCACATCGTCGGGTTCCCCGACTGGGTCGAACAGCTGATCGCCGAGTCCACGGGCAAGAAGGGCACCGGCATCCTGCCCGTCGTCCTCGAACTCGATGCGCCGGAACTCCGCGAGACCCTGCCGGACGTGCAGCTCGTGCGCCTCGTCGACGACGCCGGCCAGCACCTCTTCGCCCCGCACGAGGGCGCCGATGAGATCCGCGTGAGCGGAACGCTCGGCGCGCAGTTCATGGTCTGGGAGTACGCGACGGTTGTCGCCGGACGGCTGCTCGGGATCAACCCGTTCGACCAGCCCGACGTCGAATCCGCAAAGATCGCATCCCGTGGCCTGCTCGACGCGCAGCCTGAACCGGAACCCGCGGCGTTCATCTCCGACGGCATCGAGGTTCGCGGCACCCCGCACGTGATCGGCGCCGCCAGCGACCTCGCGTCCGCGATCGATGCCCTTCTCGAAGAGCTGGGGCCTGACGGCTACGTGGCCGTGCAGGCCTACGTGGACCGCCTGGCACTGCCGGAGCTCGCCGAGATCCGCAACCTGCTCGCGTCGCTGTCCAAGCGCCCGGTCACCTTCGGCTGGGGTCCTCGGTTCCTGCACTCCACCGGCCAGTTCCACAAGGGCGGACCGGCCACCGGTGTCTTCCTTCAGATCCTCGCCACACCGGCGGAAGATCTCGACATCCCGGGCCGTCCGTTCACCTTCGGTGAACTCATCCAGGCCCAGGCCAGCGGAGACGCCAGCGTGCTCGCCGAGGCCGGTCGTCCGGTCCTCACTCTCACCCTGACCCAGCCTGCTGCGAACGTCGCCACGTTGTTCGCCGCCCTGCGCTGAGCGCCAGAACCTTTAAGGAGCCGCATGTCCCCGGTGGAAATCACCCCGGAGTTCAATCCGCTGCGATCGCCGTCCGACTACCGCCTGAACCGGATCGCGGGGCCCAGCAGCCTCGTCATCTTTGGCGTGACGGGCGACCTCTCGCGGAAGAAACTCATGCCAGCCGTCTACGACCTGGCCAACCGCGGCCTGCTTCCGCCGGGGTTCGCCCTGGTCGGATTCGCGCGGCGCGACTGGGACAACGAGGACTTCATGCAGGTCGTGCATGACGCGGTGAAGGAATACGCGCGCACCGAATTCCACGAGGATGTCTGGGCCCAGCTGGCCGAAGGCATCCGTTTCGTGCCCGGCACGTTCGACGACGACAAGGCGTTCGAGCTCCTCAAGGAGACGATCGAGGAACTCGACCGGGAACGCGGCACGATGGGCAACCACGCGTTCTACCTGTCGATCCCGCCGAAAGCGTTCCCGCAGGTCACCGAGCAGCTGCGTCGCTCCGGCCTCGCCGAGCAGAAAGCCGGCCAGTGGCGGCGCGTCGTCATCGAGAAGCCCTTCGGCAGCGACCTGAAGACGGCTCGTGAACTCAACGACGTCGTCGAGTCGGTTTTCCCGGCCGACTCGGTCTTCCGGATCGACCACTACCTGGGCAAGGAAACGGTGCAGAACATCCTGGCCCTGCGTTTCGCCAACCAGCTGTACGAACCGATCTGGAACGCCAACTACGTGGACCACGTGCAGATCACCATGGCGGAAGACATCGGAGTGGGTGGCCGGGCCGGCTACTACGACGGGATCGGCGCCGCGCGCGACGTCATCCAGAACCACCTGCTCCAGCTCCTCGCGCTGACCGCGATGGAGGAGCCCATCTCCTTCAACGCGGCGGATCTGCGAACCGAGAAGGAGAAGGTGCTCGCTTCGGTTCGCCTCCCGGAGGACCTCAGCGAAGGAACGGCACGCGGGCAGTACTCCGGCGGCTGGCAGGGCGGCGAAAAGGTGCTCGGCTTCCTCGAAGAGGACGGCATGAACCCGGAGTCGCTGACCGAAACCTACGCGGCGCTCCGGCTCACGATCGACACCCGCCGGTGGTCAGGCGTTCCGTTCTACCTGCGCGCCGGCAAGCGCCTCGGCAGGCGCGTCACCGAGATCGCAGTGGTGTTCAAACGCGCGCCGCAGTACCTCTTCGCCGAGAGCCACACGGCTGCGCTCGGACAGAACGCGCTCGTCATTCGCGTGCAGCCGGACGAGGGCGTCACGATCCGTTTCGGCTCCAAGGTTCCCGGCGTTGGCATGCAGGTGCGCGACGTCACCATGGACTTCGGCTACGGTCATGCGTTCACCGAGGCCAGCCCTGAGGCCTACGAGCGCCTGATCCTGGACGTGCTCCTCGGCGACCCGCCGCTGTTCCCCCGCCACGAAGAGGTCGAACTGTCCTGGAAGATCCTCGACCCGATCGAGGAGTTCTGGGCCAAACAGGGACAGCCCAAACAATACCGTCCGGGAACCTGGGGCCCGGAATCCGCTGACGAATTGCTGTCTCGCGACGGCCGGAAATGGAGGCGCCCGTGATCGTCGATCTGCCGAACACAACGACATCCAAGATCTCCAAGGCCCTGGTCAGGATCCGTGAGGAGGGCGGCGCCGTCGCTCTCGGGCGGGTGCTGACCCTCATCATCGCGTCGACCCTCGGCCACGAGGAAGAGGCCATCGAGGCCGCCAACGACGCGTCGCGCGAGCACCCCATGCGGGTCATCGTCGTGTCCACCACGGTGGCCACCGCGGCGGGGCAGCGCACTCCCGCACGGATAGATGCCGAGATCAGGGTCGGCGGCGACGCCGGCGCGAGCGAGGTCATCGTGCTCCGCGCCTACGGCGACGCGGCCATCGACCCGGAGAGCCTCGTCATGGGGCTCCTGCTGCCTGACGCTCCGGTCGTGGCCTGGTGGCCCGGCGAGGCCCCGGTTGTTCCGGCCGAGTCTCCCCTGGGCCGGATCGCGTACCGTCGGATCACGGATGCGTCCGCCCAGCCGGACCCGCAGGCGGCACTGCAGCGGATCTGCAGCACGTACCAGCCCGGCGACACCGACTTCGCCTGGACGCGGCTCACGCTGTGGCGGGCCCAGCTCGCCGCGGTCCTCGACCAGCCGCCCTACGAGACGATCACGGCCGCGCAGGTCACCGGCGCCGCGGATTCGCCGTCGACGACCCTGCTCGCCGCCTGGCTACAGCTCGCCCTGCAGGTGCCGGTCTCCTACGAGCTCACCTCCGGCCCGATGGCCAACGGGATCCACGGCGTGCACCTGACCCGTGCGTCGGGGGTCATTTCGCTGGAGCGCGACGTTCCGGGGGTTGCGACCCTCACCCAGCCGGGCCAGCCCGTGCATGACATCACCCTCAAACGGCGGAGCCTGCGCGATTGCCTGTCCGACGAGCTGCGTCGGCTGGATCCCGATGAGCTGTATGGTGAAGTCATCACGCGCGGCTTGCCGCAACTCGACGACGTGGTCGAAGAAAAGGTCGGAGCTCGAACGTGACAAATGCACGACGCGTATTGGTTCACCCGGATAAGCAGGCCCTGGCGGCCTCGGTAGCGGCGCGTTTCATCACCAAGATGGTCGACATCCTGCACGAGCAGGCTGAGGCACATGTGGTCCTGACCGGCGGGTCGGTGGGAATCGGCGTCCTCGCGGCGATCAACGAGTCCCCTGCGCGTGACACCATCGACTGGTCGCAGGTCAGCTTCTGGTGGGGCGACGAACGCTGGATTCCCCAGGGTGACGCCGATCGCAACGACCGGCAGGCGCGTGAGGCGCTTCTCGATCACATCCAGGTGCCCAGCGACAACGTTCATCCGTTCCCGGCATCCGATGAGGGCATCGATCTGGATGCCGCTGCCGTTCGTTACGCGGACGAGCTCGCCGCCGCAGCGCCGTTGGGCTCGACGCTCCCCCGGTTCGACATCACGTTCCTCGGCGTCGGCCCTGACGGGCATGTCGCGTCACTCTTCCCGCACCAGCCTGGCATCCGTGAGTCGGAGGCCAGCGTCATCGCGGTGCGCAACTCGCCCAAGCCCCCGCCTGAGCGCCTGAGCCTCACCCGCCCGGCCCTCAACTCCTCCGAACGCGTCTGGCTGGTCCTCGCCGGGGCTGACAAGGCGTCCGCTCTCGGGCTGGCCCTGGCCTGTGCGAGCCGGGACGAGGTGCCGGTCGGCGGCATCAAGGGACGGCGCCGCACGGTCTTCTTCGTCGACCGCGAGGCCGCGGCAGAGGTTCCCGAGAACCTCATCGCCCCCGACTACTAGCCGGCAGGCACGCTAAAAACACCGCGAACCCGCAGTTGTGGTTGTTATGAGGATCTCATAACGACCACAACTGCGGGTTCGCGGTGTGTCAGGCTCAGTTCGTGGCGGACAGCTTGCCGCGACGAACGCGCAACTGCTGCAGCGCCTCTTCGAGCAGCTGCTCTGCTTCTTCCTCTGTACGGCGTTCCTTCACGTACGCGAGGTGGGTCTTGTACGGCTCGAGCTTGACGACCGACGGCGGGTTTTCCTTGTCGCGCCCGGCGGGGAGGCCGGACGACGGGCAGTCGATCGTGACGGGGATCTCGTCGTCGGGCAGGTTCGCCGCGAAATAGCGAACCGTCTCGTTGCCGAGGGCGTCCCAATAGGACACCTTGACGCGGTCCGCGTGGAAACCGCGGTCCTGCTCGCCCATGGGGCCGGCTCCCACACGAGAGCCTCGAATTGCACTACCACCAGATGCCATAATGTTCCTCCGCTTGAAAGCTGTTCAGCTGTGAAAAGTCGGTAGCCGTGAAAGTTGCCGGCTGTGAAAGACGCTAAACGCCGGTGTCGAACTTGGTGATCAGGCCCAGGATGACGATGCACGTGATCCACAGCAGCCCGAGAATAACGGTGATGCGGTTGAGGTTGCGCTCGGCAACCCCCGACGCGCCGAGGTTCGACGTGACGCCGCCACCGAACATGTCGGACAGTCCACCCCCGCGCCCCTTGTGCAACAAAATAAGCATGGTGAGCAGGAGGCTCGTTATGCCGAGCAGGACCTGCAACACAACCTGGAGAATATCCACGAAAACCTTTCACAGTGCGGTGGGCGCGAAAGCTCCACCAAGTCACTGGCAATTATAGCCTGACGGTCAACCCTGTCCGCAGTTGCCGCTCCGGACAGGGTGCAACCGTTTACACTCCGACGTGCTGGTGGTACCGGACGATGCCGGAAAACTCCGCGATGTCGAGGCTCGCACCGCCAACGAGGGCACCATCGACGTTCGGTTCACGCATGAACCCGGCGATGTTGACGGCCTTCACCGAACCGCCGTACAGGATGCGGGTCTTGTCCGCGACATCCTGTCCGAGGACCTCGTTCAGGACGATGCGCAGCTGGGCCGCGACCTGCTCGGCCTGCTCGGGGGTCGCGGCCTTGCCGGAGCCGATGGCCCAGACCGGTTCGTACGCGACCACGATGTCGGCGGCCTCCGTGACACCGGCCAGAGCCGCACGCAACTGGGCGACCGGTACGGCACTCGGGCCGTGCAGTTCGAGGTCTTCGGCGGTCTCGCCGACGCAGATGATCGGAACCAGGTTGTGCCGCAGCGCGGCCACGACCTTGGCGGCGACCTGTGCGTCGGTTTCGGCGTGCAGGGTGCGACGCTCGGAGTGACCGATGATCACGTACTGGCACTCCAGCTGGGACAGGAACGCTCCGGAGATTTCGCCGGTGTAGGCACCGGAATCGTGCTCGGAGACATCCTGTGCGCCGAAGGCGAGTGGGAGCTTGTCCGCGGCGACGAGAGTCTGCACCGAGCGCAGGTCGGTGAACGGCGGGAAGACCGCCACCTCAACGGCCGTGAAGTCGTGCTTGGCGTCCTTGAGACCCCAGGCAAGCTTCTGCACGAACGCGATGGCCTGGAGGTGGTCCAGGTTCATCTTCCAGTTTCCGGCGATCAGCGGGGTACGCCGAGGGTTCAGGTTTACAGCCATCCGAGGACCTCCAGTCCTGGCAGCCGCTTGCCCTCGAGGAACTCGAGGCTGGCGCCGCCGCCGGTAGAAATGTGACCGAATTGGTCGTCGTTGAAGCCGAGGATGCGCACGGCAGCAGCGGAGTCTCCGCCGCCAACCACGCTCAAACCATCAACCTCGGTGAGTGCCGCGGCCACCGCACGGGTGCCCTCGGCGAAGGGTGCAAGTTCGAACACGCCCATCGGGCCGTTCCAGAACACGGTCTTCGATGCGCGGATGATCTCCGCGAACGCACGCCCGGAGTCGGGTCCGATGTCCAGGCCCAGCCCGGAGGCACCGAACGGGGTGTCTTCGATAGCGTCGGCCGGTGTGGTCACGTACTCGGCGTCCGCACCGAACTTCGAGGCAACGACGATGTCCGTGGGCAGCACGATCGTGACGCCGAGACGCTCTGCCTCTGCGAGGTAGCCGCGGACGGTGTCGAGCTGGTCGCTCTCGAGCAGGCTTCCGCCCACCTTGTGGCCCAGGGCCGCGAGGAACGTGAACACCATGCCGCCACCGATCAGCAGCGAGGTGACGCGCGGGAGAAGGTGCCCGATCACGCCGAGCTTGTCCGACACCTTCGAACCACCCAGGACGACCGTGTACGGCGCCTCGGGGTTCTCGGTGAGTCGATCGAGCACGTCGAGCTCCGCTGCGATAAGCAGGCCTGCGGCGCTCGGCAGGATGCCGGCGAGGTCGTAGACGCTCGCCTGCTTGCGGTGCACGACGCCGAAGCCGTCGGAGACGAGCACGTCGCCCAGGGCGGCGAGTTTGCCGGCGAACTCCGCGCGCTCGGCGTCGACCTTGCTGGTCTCCCCCGCATTGAAGCGGAGGTTTTCCAGCACGACGACGTCGCCGTCGGCGAGCCGGGCCACGGCATCCGTCGCGGACTCACCGACGGTGTCGGTGGCGAAGGCGACGGAGTGCCCGAGCAGTTCGCCGAGGCGCCCAGCGACAGGGGCGAGGCTGTACTTCGGGTTCGGTGCCCCGTCAGGACGCCCGAGGTGTGAAACGATCACGACACGGGCGCCCTGTTCACGGAGCGCATGGATGGTCGGCAGCGACGCCCGCACGCGGCCGTCGTCGGTGATCTGACCGTCCTGCAACGGCACGTTCAGGTCACAGCGGACGATGACGCGCTTGCCCTGCAGCGGGCCAAGCGATTCGATGGTGCGAAGCGTCACTGGGCGGCCCGCTAGAGGCGCTCGGCGACGAACTCGGTGAGGTCGACCAGTCGGTTCGAGTAACCCCACTCGTTGTCGTACCACGAGGCAACCTTGACCTGGTCGCCGATGACCTTGGTGAGACCGGCGTCGAAGATCGAGGAGTGCGGGTCGCCGACGATGTCGCTGGAGACGATCGGGTCTTCCGTGTAGCTGAGGATGCCCTTGAGGGGGCCCTCGGCTGCTGCCTTGTACGCGGCGTTGACCTCGGCCACGGTGACCGGGCGGGATGCGGTGACCGTGAGGTCGGTGATCGAGCCGGTCGGGACCGGGACGCGCAGCGCGTAGCCGTCGAGCTTGCCGACGAGCTCGGGGATGACGAGGCCGAGGGCCTTGGCCGCACCCGTGGAGGTCGGGATGATGTTCGCGGCGGCCGCGCGGGCGCGGCGCAGGTCGCTGTGCGGGCCGTCCTGCAGGTTCTGGTCGGCCGTGTATGCGTGGACCGTGGTCATCAGGCCGCGTTCGATGCCGAAGTTGTCCAGGAAGACCTTCGCGAGGGGGGCCAGGCAGTTCGTGGTGCAGGACGCGTTCGAGATGACGTCGTGGACGGCCGAGTCGTAGATGTCCTCGTTCACGCCGAGCACGATGGTCGCGACGTTGTCGCCTGTCGCGGGTGCGGAGACGAGGACCTTCTTCGCGCCGGCGGCGATGTGCTTGCGCGCAGCCTCAGCCTTCGTGAAGAAACCGGTCGACTCGATGACGATGTCGACGCCCAGCGCCGCCCACGGGAGGTTGGCGGGGTCGCGCTCAGCGAGCACCTTGATCGCCTTGCCGTTGACGATGATCGTGTCACCGACGACCTCGACGGTCGCGTCGAGGCGTCCGTTGGTCGTGTCGTACTTGAGCAGGTGCGCAAGCGTCTTCGGGTCGGTCAGGTCGTTGACCGCGACGACGTCGAGTTCGCTGCCCTTGGCCAGGGCCGCGCGGAAGTAGTTACGGCCGATGCGGCCGAATCCATTGATGCCAATCTTTACAGACAAAAAAGACTCCTGTTACTGAGGCGCCGACGGCGCAGATGGGGGTTGAATCAAACACGGACGACGGTGTCCTGTCATAGCTGGGGCACCATAACGCTATGAGAGTAGCAGCAGCCCGTTGGTCTTCTCACGCGCTGTGACGAAGCGCTGCTGCACGTTCGACCAGTCGACGATGTTCCAGAACGCCTTCACATAATCCGCGCGAACGTTGCGGTAATCGAGGT
Source organism: Microbacteriaceae bacterium (assembly GCA_036723055.1). Lineage (GTDB taxonomy): Bacteria > Actinomycetota > Actinomycetes > Actinomycetales > Microbacteriaceae > Cryobacterium. The sequence goes on along the minus strand of DAIMHX010000013.1, from coordinate 15,312 downwards.
AGTAGGCGTGCTCCCAGACGTCGAGCATCAGCACGGGCACGGTGCCGGCGGCGAAGTTGGCCTGCTGGTCGAAGAACTGCTGGATGATCAGCCGCTGGCCGATCGAGTCCCAGGCGAGGACGGACCAGCCGGAGCCCTGCACGCCGAGCGCGGTGGCCGCGAAGTGGGCCTGGAACTTGTCGAAGGAACCGAAGTTGTCGTCGATCGCTGCGGCCAGTTCGCCGGTGGGCTTGTCGCCACCGTCCGGGGACATGTTGGTCCAGAAGATGGAGTGGTTGACGTGGCCGCCGAGGTTGAAGGCCAGGTCCTTCTCGAGCTTGTTGACGAACGCCAACTGGCCGGAATCGCGGGCCTCTGCAAGCTGGGCGAGCGCGGTGTTCGCGCCCGTCACATACGCCTGGTGGTGCTTGCTGTGGTGCAACTCCATGATGGTGCCGCTGATGCTCGGCGCGAGGGCCGAGTAGTCGTAGGCAAGGTCGGGAAGGGTGTATTCAGCCATTGCGTATCTCCTCTGTAGGTAGCCGGCGCGAAACTTCCGCCTCCGGCCGGATGAGCGACCGCTTCAGTCTAGTCAGGTCGACCACAGCGTTACGGGATGCGTCTTCAGACATCGTCGAGGTCGGGCGGCAGGTTCGCGTCGGTGCCGGGGATGCCCAGGTCAGCGGCCTTCTTGTCGGCCATGGCAAGCAGGCGACGGATGCGCCCGGCGACGGCATCCTTCGTCATTGGCGGGTCGGCGTGGTGGCCGAGCTCGTCGAGGCTGGAGTCGCGGAAGGTCAGGCGCAGGTCGCCGGCGTAGCGGAGGTGCTTGGGGATGTCATCGCCGAGGATCTCCATGGCCCGGTCGACCCGGGCGCAGGCGGCAACGGCGGCCTGGGCGGAGCGGCGCAGGTTGGCGTCGTCGAAGTTGACCAGGCGGTTCGCGGTTGCGCGCACCTCGCGGCGCTGGCGGAGTTCTTCCCAGTTGAGCACCGTGTCGTGGGCGCCCATATGCACGAGCATGGCGCCGATCGCGTCGCCGTCACGGATGACGACCCGGTGCACGCCGCGCACCTCACGGGCCTTGGCGACGATTCCGAGGCGCCCTGCGGCGCCCACGAGGGCCATGGCCGCTTCGTTTCCGGGGCAGGTGACCTCGAGGGCCGCAGACCGGCCGGGGTCGGTCAGGGAGCCGTTGGCGAGGAACGCGCCGCGCCAGACGGCGGCGATCTCGTCCTTCGACCCGGTGGTGAGGCGGTTGGGGAGCCCGCGGATGGGCCGCCGACGTGCGTCCAGCAGGCCGGTCTGCCTGGCCAGGGTTTCTCCACCTTCGACAACGCGTACGAGGTAGTGGCTGGTGCGGCGCAGGCCGGATGCCGTGATCACCGACACCTCGCTGCGCACGCCGTAGAGTTCGGCGAGGTCCTTGCGCACCCGTCGGGCGAGGAGGGTGGTGTCGAGCTCCGATTCGATGGCGATGCGCCCGGAGATCATGTGCAGGCCCCCGGAGAAGCGGAGGATCGTCGCTAGTTCGGCCGCTCGCACCGTGGTCTTGGAGACCTCGATCCGGGAGAGTTCGTCTTTAACGTCGGCGGTGAGAGCCAATCCGTGCTTCCATTCTGTTGTCCTGGCGGGCAGTCGTTGTGAACTGACGCCGTGGTTATTCTCGACCCAGGTCGCGGTGCTTGACGCTGACCGCGACTCCGGGAAACTTTTCGATCAGGGCAGCGAGTTCCCGTGCCATGGCCACCGAGCGGTGTTTTCCACCCGTGCAGCCGATGGCGATGGTTGCGTGCCGCTTGTTTTCCCGCTGGTAACCGGCGAGAACAGGTTCGAGGGCGGCCGCATAGTGGTCAATGAACTCGCGCGCGCCCGGCTGGGAGAGCACGAAATTGCTCACTTGCTGGTCTTGCCCAGTGTAGGCGCGCAGCTCCGGAATCCAGAACGGATTCGGCAGGAAGCGGGCGTCGGCGACCATGTCGACATCCGTCGGCAGCCCGTACTTGAAACCGAAGCTGAGGATGGTGACGTTCACGCCGGCAGCGTCGGCGGCGGCGAAGCGTTCGGTGATGGTTGTTGCCAGCTGATGGATATTGAGGTCCGAGGTGTCGATGACCAGGTCGCAGACCTCCCGCACGGCCGCGAGCCTGGCGCGCTCCGCGGTGATGCCGTCGAGGAGGGTCCCGTCGCCCTGCAGCGGATGCGGGCGGCGAACGGAATCGAAACGCCGCACGAGCACGTCGTCCCTGGCCTCGAGGAAGATGACGCGCACTTCGGTGCCACCGCGCAGCGACTGCACGATCTCCTGGAAGTCGGTGAAGAACTCCCGGCCGCGAATATCAACGACGGCCGCGATCTTCGGCAGGTTCGTGCCGGCCCGTTCGACCAGTTCCACGAGCGGGCGCAGCATCTGCGGCGGCAGGTTGTCGACGACGTACCAGCCCAGGTCCTCCAGGGCGTTGGCCACGGTCGACCGGCCCGCTCCGGACATTCCCGTGACGATCAGCACTTCCTGCTTTTCGTTCTGAGTTGCCATGTTCGGAGTGCGCCTTCGGTCGAAGTGGGGACGAACGTCCAGCCTACCTACCGCCGCATGCCTTCAGGCGCGTAAATGCTGATGGATAGTGGCGGCCAGGGCCGGACCGATGCCCCGGACGTCGGAGATTGACTCGACCTCGGCCTCCTTGAGGCGGGCCACTGATCCGAAGTGGCGCAGGAGCACCTTCACCCGTGCCGGGCCGAGACCGGGGATCTCCGCCAGCACCGTGGAAATGTCCCGCTTGCGCCTGGCCCGCTGATGCGTGATCGCGAACCGGTGTGCCTCGTCGCGGATGCGCTGGATCAGGAACAGGGCGTCGCTGTTGCGCGGCAGGATCACCGGGTAGTCGGAATCCGGCAGCCAGATCTCTTCGAGCCGTTTCGCGATGCCGCACAGCTGGATCCCGGTGACCCCGGAGTCGCGCAGCGCGCGGGCCGCCGCGGCGACCTGCGGCTGGCCGCCGTCGACGATGAGCAGGTTGGGCTGGTAGCGGAACCTCTTGCGCTTCTGCTCAGCGCCGTTTGGATCGCCTGTCCCGGTGGAGTCGGTCCCGGCGGGGTCGTCGCCCGGGGCATCCTCCCCCGGCACCAGGTAGGCGAGGCGTCGCATCAGGGTGCGGTAGATCGAGTCGGTGTCGTCGGCGGCTTCCGGGATGCCGAACCGACGGTATTCGTCTTTGCGGGGCAGGCCGTCTTCGAAGACGACCATGGACGCGACGATGTTGGTCCCGCTCAGGTGGGAGACGTCGTAGCATTCCATCCGCAGCGGCGCCTCAGGCATCCCCAGGGCCTCCTGGATGTCCTCGAGCGCCTTGGACCTGGCGACGAAGTCGGAACTGCGCCGGGTCTTGTAGAGCATGAGCGCGTGGCCGGCATTCTGGGTGGCCGTCGCCAGGAGCGCCGCCTTCTCACCGCGCTGGGCGGCAACCAGGCGCACCTTGCGTTTGCCGATCCCGCCGAGCCAGGTTTCGAGCGCCTCGGCGTCTTCGGGCAGCTCCGGCACGACGATTTCCCGCGGCGGCGGGCTGTCGTTGCCGTACACCGTCTGCATGATCGAGTCGATGAGGTCGCCGGTCGACACATCCAGTTCCTTGTCGACCATCCAGCCCCGCACACCACGGATGCGGCCGCCCCGGACGATGAACAGCTGCACGGCCGCGGCCAGCTCGTCCTGCACGATCCCGAACAGGTCAATGTCGACGCTGTCGCGCAGCACGACGGCACTCTTCTCGAGCACGGCGATCAGCGCCATGACCTGGTCTCGCCGTTTGGCGGCGAGCTCGTAATTCTGCTCGGCAGCCGCGGCCTTCATCTCGGCCGTCAGCTTGTTGATGAGCTTGCGGTCCTGGCTCGCCATGAAGCTCACGAATTCGTCCACCCGGGCGCGGTGTTCCTCGATCGTCACCTTGCCGGAGCACGGGCCGAAACAGCGGCCGATCTGGCCGGCGAAGCAGGGCTTGCCGGTCTGCATGGCCCGTTTGTAGTTCGCCGGGTTGCAGGTGCGGATCGGGAACGCCTTGAGCATGAGTTCGATGGTTTCGTGCACCGCCCAGACCTTCGGGTACGGGCCGAAATAGCGGGCGCCGCGGATGCCGGTGGTGCGGGTGACGAGCACACGCGGGGCTTCCTCGGCCAGGGTCACCGCGAGGTAGGGGTAGGACTTGTCGTCCTTGAACTGCACGTTGAACGGCGGGTCGAACTCGTTGATCCACGTCCATTCGAGCTGCAGCGCCTCGACCTCTGTACCGACGACGGTCCATTCGACCGAGCTGGCGGTGGTCACCATGCGCCGCGTGCGCTCGTGCAGGCTGCTCAGCGGGGCGAAGTAGTTGCTCAGCCGGGCCCGGAGGTTCTTCGCCTTGCCGACGTAGAGCACGCGCCCGGTGTCGTCGCGAAACCGGTACACCCCGGGCTCGGTGGGGATTTCGCCCGTTCTCGGGCGGTAACTCAGCGCGTCAGACATCGGCTTTCCCTGCGACACAGCGGCTACTCCGCGGCGAGGATCTCCTTCAGGAACGTGCCGGTGTGGCTCTTCTTCACGGTGGCGATGTGCTCCGGAGTGCCCGTGGCGAGCACGCGCCCGCCGCCGGATCCGCCCTCCGGGCCGAGGTCGATCACCCAGTCGGCCGATTTGATCACGTCGAGGTTGTGTTCGATCACGATGACCGTGTTGCCCTTGTCGACGAGGCTGTTCAGCACAAGCAAAAGCTTACGCACATCCTCGAAATGCAGGCCGGTGGTCGGCTCGTCGAGCACGTAGACGCTGCGCCCGTTCGAGCGGCGCTGCAGTTCGGTCGCGAGCTTCACCCGCTGTGCCTCGCCGCCGGAGAGCGTGGTGGCGCTCTGGCCGAGGCGCACGTAGCCGAGCCCCACCTCGACGAGGGTCTTCAGGAAGCGGTGGATCGCCGAGATCGGTTCGAAGAACTCCGCGGCCTCGCTGATGGGCATGTCGAGCACCTCGGCGATGTTCTTGCCCTTGTAGTGCACGGTGAGGGTGTCGCGGTTGTAGCGCGCTCCCCCGCACACCTCGCAGGAGACGTACACGTCGGGCAGGAAGTTCATCTCGATCTTGATCGTGCCGTCGCCGGAGCAGGCCTCACAGCGGCCGCCCTTGACGTTGAAGCTGAACCGGCCGGGGAGGTACCCGCGGGCCTTGGCCTCGATCGTCTCGGAGAAGAGCGTTCGGATCTTGTCGAACACGCCCGTGTACGTGGCCGGGTTGGACCGCGGGGTGCGGCCGATCGGGGCCTGGTCGACGTGGATGACCTTGTCGAGGTGGTCGAGGCCGGTGACGCGCGTGTGCTTGCCGGGCAGCTTGCGGGCGCCGTTGAGCCGGTTGGCGAGCACCCGGTAGAGGATGTCGTTGACCAGCGACGACTTGCCGGAGCCGCTGACACCGGTCACCGCGGTGAACGTGCCGAGCGGGAAGCTCGCAGTGACCTTGCGAAGGTTGTTCGCCTCGGCGCCCGTGACGGTGATCTGCCGTTCCGGGTCGATCTCGCGCCGGCTCGCCGGGGTCGGGATGGACTTGCGTCCGGCCAGGTAGTCCCCGGTGAGGGACTTCTTGTTGGTTAGCAGGTCGGCGTAGGAGCCGGAGTGCACGACGTGTCCCCCGTTGACGCCGGCGCCCGGTCCGATGTCGACGATCCAGTCGGCCGTGCGGATGGTGTCCTCGTCGTGTTCGACCACGATCAGGGTGTTGCCGAGGTCGCGCAGCGCGACGAGGGTTTCGATCAGGCGGCGGTTGTCGCGCTGGTGCAGGCCGATGCTGGGCTCGTCGAGCACGTAGAGCACGCCGGTGAGGCCGGAGCCGATCTGGGTGGCCAGGCGGATGCGCTGGGCCTCTCCGCCGGACAGGGTGGCAGCGGCGCGGGCGAGGTTGAGGTAGTTCAGGCCGACCCGGATCAGGAAGTCGAGGCGCACCTTGATCTCGCGCAGCACCTGCGCGGCAATGGTTGCCTCCCGCTCGGTCAGCTCGAGCTTGTTCATGAAGGCCCTGGCGTCGCTGAGGCTCAGCTCGCAGACATCCGCAATGCTCGCCTCGTGGATGCGTACGGCGAGCACCTCGGGCTTCAGACGGGTGCCGTTGCAGACCGGGCAGGGCACCTCGCGGAGGTATTCGCCCCAGCGCTGGCGCTGCGTGTCGGTTTCCGCCTGCAGGTACTGCCGTTCGATGTACGGCACGACGCCCTCGAAGCCGGAGGTGTAGCTCATTTCGCGGCCGTAGCGGTTCTTCCACTTGACCCGGACCTCGAAGTTGTCGCCGCGCAGGACCGCGTTCTGCACCTCGTCGCTCAGCTCGCCCCACGGGGTGTCGAGGGAGAAGTGCAGGTCGCGGGCGAGCCCGGCAAGAAGCTTCTCGTAGTACTGGAACAGGCCCTTGCCCTGGGTCGTCCACGGCAGCACGACGCCGTCGGCGATGCTGAGTTCCGGGTCGCCGAGGAGGAGGTCGGCGTCGACGGACATCCGGGTGCCGAGGCCGGAGCACTCGGGGCAGGCGCCGAACGGCGCGTTGAAGGAGAACGTGCGCGGTTCGATCTCGGTCAGCTGCACCGGGTGGTTGTTCGGGCAGGAGAGCTTCTCGGAGTAGTTCTGCCAGGCCTCGTCGCCCTCGCGGTCGATGTAGTTGATCTGGATCAAGCCGTCGGTGAGCTTGAGCGCGGTCTCCAGCGAGTCGGTCAGCCGGCTGAGCAGTTCGGGGCCGGCGACGAGACGGTCGACGACGACCGAAATGTCGTGCTTGAGCTGCTTCTTCAGGGTCGGCGGTTCGTTGAGCTGGATCTGGGTGCCGTCGACGATCGCGCGGGAGTAGCCCCCGGCCGCGAGCTCCTTGAACAGGTCGACGAACTCGCCCTTCTTCTGCGAGACGACCGGGCTGAGCACCTGGTATCGAATGCCGGCCTCCAGCTCCATCAGCTGGTCGGCGATCTGCTGCACGGTCTGCGACTGGATGACCTCACCGCAAACGGCGCAGTGCGGCACGCCGATTCGCGCCCAGAGCAGGCGCATGTAGTCGTACACCTCGGTGATGGTGCCGACGGTGGAGCGGGGGTTCCGGTTGGTGGACTTCTGGTCGATGGACACGGCGGGGCTGAGGCCCTCGATGAAGTCGACGTCCGGCCGGTCGACCTGGCCGAGGAACTGCCGGGCGTAGGCGGAGAGGGATTCCACGTACCGGCGCTGGCCCTCGGCGAAGATCGTGTCGAACGCGAGCGACGACTTGCCGGAGCCGGACAGGCCCGTGAACACGACGAGCGAATCCCGCGGGATGTCGAGGTCCACGTTGTGGAGATTGTGCACACGGGCACCACGAACACTGAGCTGCGGACCGGACGCTACCTTGGAAATTGACACCATTCGAGTCTATGCAGTGCCACCGACATCGTTTCACACCCGGCGCGCTCCGCCGGCAGTCCTGCTAGCTCGGCAGTGCGGTTAGCTCGGCAGTACAGCTAACTCAGGTGCCCGGCCTTCTCCATATTGCGCAGTTCCCGTTTGAGCTCCGACAGTTCGTCGCGCAACCGTGCGGCGAGTTCGAACTTGAGCTCCCCGGCCGCTTCAAGCATCTGGCCGTTGAGGTCGGCGATGATCGACTCGAGGTCGTTGGCTCCGTTCGCGGCCAGACCGACGCGGCGCCCGGCCGGGGTCGGGCTCTTCCGGCGGGCGTCCCGGCCCGCGAGCAGCTCGGCCGTGTCGGCTTCCTCGCGCGCGAGCACGTCGGTGATGTCGGCGATGCGCTTGCGCAACGGCGTCGGGTCGATGCCATGCAGCGTGTTGTAGGCCACCTGCTTCTCGCGCCGCCGGTTGGTCTCGTCGATGGCGCGTTCCATCGACGCGGTGACCCGGTCGGCGTACATGTGCACCTCGCCGGAGACGTTGCGCGCCGCGCGGCCGATCGTCTGGATGAGCGACGTCGCTGAACGGAGGAAACCCTCCTTATCGGCGTCGAGGATGGCGACGAGGGACACCTCTGGCAGGTCGAGGCCCTCACGCAACAGGTTGATGCCGACGAGCACGTCGTAGATGCCGGCCCGCAGTTCGGTGAGCAGCTCGACCCGTCGGAGCGTGTCGACGTCGGAGTGCAGGTAGCGCACCCGCACGCCGGCCTCGGTGAGGAAGTCGGTGAGTTCCTCCGCCATCTTCTTCGTGAGGGTGGTGACGAGGACGCGTTCGTTGCGTTCCACCCGGAGGTGGATCTCTTCGAGCAGGTCGTCGATCTGGCCCTTGGTCGGCTTGAGGACCACCTCAGGGTCGATCAGGCCGGTCGGGCGGATGATCTGCTCGACCACGCCGTCGGCGATGCCCATTTCGTATTTACCCGGCGTGGCCGAGAGGTAGACGGTCTGGCCGACCCGGTTCTTGAACTCGGCGAACTTGAGCGGGCGGTTGTCGAGGGCGCTCGGCAGCCGGAAGCCGTGTTCGACCAGGGTGCGTTTGCGCGACGAGTCGCCCTCGTACATGGCGCCGATCTGCGGCACGGTGACGTGGGACTCGTCGATGACCATCAGGAAGTCGTCGGGGAAGTAGTCGAGCAGGCAGTGCGGCGCCTCGCCCGGGTTGCGGGCGTCGATGTGGCGGGAGTAGTTCTCGATCCCGGAGCAGAAGCCGATCTGCTCCATCATCTCGAGGTCGAAGGTGGTGCGCATGCGCAGGCGCTGCGCCTCGAGGAGCTTGCCCTCGCGTTCGAGCTGCTCGAGCCGTTCGGCGAGCTCCTCCTTGATGGTGCCGATCGCGCGGTGCATGACGTCGGTGCTGGCGACGTAGTGGGAGCCGGGGAAGACGGACACCGCGTCGAGCTTGCGCACGATGTCGCCGGTGAGCGGATGCAGGCTGTACAGCGCCTCGATCTCGTCGCCGAACATCTCGATCCGGATCGCCAGTTCCTCGTACATGGGGATGATCTCGATGGTGTCGCCGCGTACCCGGAAGTTGCCGCGGGAGAAGTCGACGTCGTTGCGCTGGTACTGCATCGCCACGAACTTGCGGATGAGCCAGTCCCGGTTGACCTGCAGGCCGACCTGCAGGGCGACCATGGCTTCGAGGTAGCCCTCTGGCGTGCCGAGGCCGTAGATGCAGGACACCGTGGACACCACGATGACGTCGCGGCGGCTGAGCAGCGCATTCGTCGTCGAGTGCCGCAGTCGTTCCACCTCGGCGTTGATCGAGGAGTCCTTCTCGATGAAGGTGTCGGTCTGCGGGACGTACGCCTCCGGCTGGTAGTAGTCGTAGTAGGAGACGAAGTACTCGACGGAGTTGTTGGGCATGAGTTCACGGAACTCGTTGACGAGCTGCGCGGCGAGGGTCTTGTTGTGGGCCAGGACCAGAGTGGGCCGCTGCACCTGCTCGATCAGCCAGGCGGTCGTGGCGGACTTGCCCGTTCCGGTGGCACCGAGCAGCACGATATCGGTCTCACCGGCGTTGATCCGGGCGGTCAGGTCGGCGATCGCGCCCGGCTGGTCGCCGCTTGGCGTGTACTCGCTCACGACCTCGAACGGGTGTACGGCACGCGTGGGTTCCATGCATCCAGTCTACGGAGCGCCTCTGACAGTTGACTGCTCGATCTCCCCGCGCACCCGCGCATACAGGGCGTCGACCTGCTCCAGGGTGTGCGCCAGGGTGCCATCCGTGTCGATGACGACGTTGGCGACCGCGAGCCGCTCGGCGTCGCTGGCCTGCGAGCCGATTCTCCGCGTGGCATCCTCTTCGCTCATGCCGCGCAGGCCGACCATCCTCCGCACCCGGGTCTCCTCGTCGGCGTGCGCGACCACGATGAGGTCGAACGGATGGTCGACTGCTGCCTCGACGAGCAGGGGCACGTCGTAGACGACGATCGCGTTCGGGTTGGCGTGCTCGGCCTCCCGGATCAGGCCGTTCGACAACGCGCGCACGGCCGGATGCACGATGGCGTTCAGTCGTGCCAGCGCCGCCGGTTCGCCGAACACCTGTGCGCCCAGGGCCGCACGATTGAGGCTGCCGTCGGGGTTGAGCACGTCGGCGCCGAAGGTGTCGCGGATGTCCGCCAGGGCATCCGTGCCCGGCTCGACCACGGCCCGGGCCAGCTGGTCGGCGTCGATGTGCACCGCCCCGTGCTCGACGAGCCGCCTGGCCACAGTGCTCTTGCCGGATGCGATCCCGCCGGTCAGTCCAATCAGGTACACGCCTGCCATGCTAACGGCGCGCGCCCGCTTCCGCCCACGCCGCCCAACAGTTGGCGCAGGCAGCGCGGCAGATGGAACAAAAAAAGGCCGGACCCCGAAGGGCCCGGCCTGTCTCAGCGTGCTGTCGAACTAGTTGGAGTCGCGCACTTAGTTGGAGTCGCGCACTTAGTTCGAGTCGCGCACTTAGTTCGAGTCGCGCACTTAGTTCGAGTCGCGCACTTAGTTCGAGCTGGAGAGCTTCTCGCGAAGAGCTGCGAGTGCCTCGTCGTCCGCGAGCGTGCCGGCGCCGGCCGTCTCGCTGGAGAAGGAGGAACCAGCGGCGGGCGTGACATCGCCAACAGCGGTGATCTCATCGTTCGCGGATGCAACCTGCTTCTTGTGGGCTTCCCAGCGAGCCTGGGCTGCAGCGTAGTCCTGCTCCCACTTCTCGCGCTGGGTTTCGAAGCCCTCGCGCCACTCGTTGGTCTCCGGGTCGAAGCCCTCGGGGTACTTGTAGTTGCCCTTGTCGTCGTACTCGGTGAGCATTCCGTAGAGCGCCGGGTCGAACTCGGTGCCCTCGGGGTCGACACCCTCGTTGGCCTGCTTGAGGCTCAGCGAGATGCGGCGACGCTCGAGGTCGATGTCGATGACCTTGACGAAGACCTCGTCGCCAACCGACACGACCTGCTCGGCGAGCTCGACGTGCTTGCCGGAGAGCTCGGAGATGTGAACCAGGCCCTCGATGCCCTCTGCGACGCGAACGAACGCGCCGAACGGAACGAGCTTGGTGACCTTACCCGGTGCAACCTGGCCGATGGCGTGGGTGCGGGCGAAGACCTGCCACGGGTCTTCTTGAGTGGCCTTAAGGGACAGGGACACGCGCTCGCGCTCCAGGTCGACCTCGAGGATCTCAACGGTGACTTCCTGGCCAACTTCGACAACCTCGCTGGCGTGCTCAATGTGCTTCCAGCTCAGCTCGGAGACGTGAACCAGACCGTCGACGCCGCCGAGGTCGACGAACGCACCGAAGTTGACGATCGAGGAGACGACGCCCTTGCGGACCTGTCCCTTCTGGAGGTTGTTGAGGAACGTGGTGCGGCTCTCGGACTGAGTCTGCTCGAGCAGGGCACGACGCGACAGCACAACGTTGTTGCGGTTCTTGTCGAGCTCGAGGATCTTCGCTTCGATTTCCTGGCCCAGGTACGGGGTCAGGTCGCGAACGCGACGCAGCTCGATGAGCGAGGCCGGCAGGAAGCCGCGGAGGCCGATGTCGACGATGAGGCCACCCTTGACGACCTCAATGACGGAACCGGTGACGACGCCATCGGATTCCTTGATCTTCTCAACGTCGCCCCATGCACGCTCGTACTGAGCGCGCTTCTTGGAGAGGATGAGGCGGCCTTCTTTGTCTTCCTTCTGGAGAACAAGGGCCTCGACCAGGTCGCCGACCTTGACAACCTCAGAGGGGTCAACGTCGTGCTTGATGGAAAGTTCGCGGGAGGGGATGACACCCTCGGTCTTGTAGCCCACGTCGAGGAGAACCTCGTCGCGGTCGATCTTCACTACGGTGCCTTCGATGAGGTCGCCGTCGTTGAAGAATTTCAGAGTCTTTTCGACCGCGGCAAGGAAGTCTTCAGCAGATCCGATGTCGTTGATGGCGACCTGCTTGGGTGCCCGTTCGGTCGTTGCGATTGTCATGTAGTAGTTGCTCCAGGATGGACATAATTCAGGCCAGGCGCAGAAAGAGTTGTCTTTTTTGCTCCGCGTATGGCGACGGATGGCATGTCACAAACGTGACGGTCAAGCTTAGCTGTTTACGGAGGCGCCCGGCAAGTCGCGCGTTTCCTGCCTCTTACCGCTGCGGCCCTGCACGATCCGGCGCAGGGCGGGCTCCAGCTCCGGGTGTTGGAAGCGGAAGCCGGCTCGCAGGAGGCGCTCGGGAATCACCCAGCGGCTCTTGAGCACGAGCTCGGTCTCGGTGCGGATCGCGATGGACCCGAGTTCGAGCATCCAGCGGGGCGTCGGCAGCCCGAACGGCACCCCGACCGCCCTGCGAAGGGTGCGCATCATGCCGCGGTTGTCGGTGGGAACCGGGGCCGCGGCGTTGATGACGCCGTCAATCTCCGGACGCGCCTCGAGGAACCGGATGATGCCGAGCACGTCATCAATGTGGATCCAGCTGAACCGTTGCCGCCCGCCGAGCGCGCCACGCGCGTGAAAGGTGCCGGCCCGCAGCCGCGACTTCGTCGCACACCAGCGCCCGTCGAGTTGGGCGCCGCCCAAGCCGGAGCGGGCGAGCCGGATGAGCGGCGCGAGGGCGCTTCCGTCGCCGAGAACGATGGCCATTCGCAGGGCGACCCGGCGCGTGCGCGGCAGCTCGGCGGCGAACAACGCGCGTTCCCACGCCGTCGCGATCCCCACCGAGAAGCCCGTCCCGATCTCGCCCGCCGCCTCGGTCATCGGCCGGTCCTCTGCGTGCCGGTAGATCGTGGCGGTCGACGCGTTCACCCACAGCGCCGGCGGGGCGGCGCAGGCCGTGATCGCCGCCGCGAGTTCCCGGGTGGTGTCGACGCGGGAGCGCATGATCTCGGCCCGGTTCGCGGCGTTGTACCGGCAGTTCACGCTCTTTCCGGCCATGTTGACGAGGAGGTCTGCGCCATCGAGCAGCGCGGTGATTCCGGCGGTGTCGCCCCACCATGCATCGGGGCCATTCCGGCCGACGAGGCTCATGGTGGCTCCTTCGGCCCGGAATGCGTCGGCCAGGTGGCGGCCGATGAAGCCGGATGCCCCAGCGATGACGATGCGCCGGCTCACTCGGGTGCCTCCCCTGGCGTAATTGGAAGAATTGAGTAGCAGAACGACCCGCCGTATTCGTAGAGCCGGCCGAGCAGCGGCAGGTCGACCGTGACCTCGACGTGCTGGCTGTCTGTGGTGTCCTCGAAACGTTCCACAAGCGCCACCCGCGGGGCGAGGACTGCGGGAATCCGGATCCGGTGGCCCGCGACCCGCAGGGCCACGGCGGCCGACGCCAGGTGCATCGCGCCGTCCACGACCCGCGCCGTCAACTCGGCGTCGAAGCACCGGTGCACACCGAGGAAGTCGACGAGGCCGGCAGGATCCGCGGTGATCGCGTCGACCATGCGGCGCGTTCCGGAGCCGAGCCGGAAGGTGCGCACCGCGGCGACCGCGATCCGGCCGCCGTCGTCGACGGTCGGCCGGTTCACGACGGTGAACGGCACATCTCGTTCCCACACCGGGAAGAGCACCCCCTCGCGGGCGAACAGCCACAGCACGGGCCACAGCCAGCGCCGCGGCGTGCCGACTCGCGTGAAGACGCCCTCGCCGACGCCGAGGTGGCCTGCCGGGATGGCGGCGAAGTAGGTCCGCAACCGCGGGTGGAGGCCATCGAGGACGTCGCCGACCGCCGCCTCATAGGGCGAGCGTTCGATTGACGTCCCCGACACGGCGTTACTTCAGCAGCACCGAGCGGAGGGTGTCGAGGCCGACGCCGCCCAGGTCGAGCGCCTTGCGGTGGAACTCCTTGATCGAGAAGGCGTCGCCCTCGCGCTCCCGGTAGGTGTCGCGCAGCTGCTCCCAGATGCGCTGCCCCACCTTGTAGGAGGGAGCCTGCCCGGGCCAGCCGAGGTACCGGTTCACCTCGAATTTCACGAAGCTGTCGTTCATGTTGACGTTCTCGCGCATGAATGTGAACGCGTACTCGGCATTCCAGGTCCCGGAGCCGTCCGGGAGCTTCTTGCCGAGGTGCACGCCGATGTCCAGGACCACGCGGGCGGCGCGCATCCGCTGGCCGTCGAGCATGCCGAGGCGGTCGGCCGGGTCGTCGAGGTAGCCCAGCTGTTCCATCAGGCGCTCGGCGTACAGCGCCCAGCCCTCTGCGTGCCCGGAGGTGCCGGCCAGCTGGCGGCGCCAGGTGTTGAGCTTGGCGCGGTTGTAGACGGCCTGGCCGATCTGCAGGTGGTGCCCGGGGACGCCCTCGTGGTAGACGGTCGTGAGCTCGCGCCAGGTGTCGAATTCGGTGATGCCGACCGGCACCGACCACCACATGCGGCCTGGGCGGGAGAAGTCATCCGTCGGCCCGGTGTAGTAGATGCCGCCTTCCTGGGTCGGGGCGATCATGCATTCGAGCCGCTTGATTTCGTCCGGGATGTCGAACTGCGTCCCGGAGAGTTCGGCGATTGCCCGGTCGCTGGTTTCCTGCATCCACTTCTGCAGGGCGTCCGTGCCGTGCAGTTTGCGGCTGGGATCGGTGTCGAGGAACGCGATCGCCTCGTGCACGCTCGCGCCGGGCTTGATCTGGTCGGCGATGCTCTCCTGCTCGCTGACCATGCGGGCCAGCTCTTCGATGCCCCACTCATAGGTTTCGTCGAGGTCGATCTTCGCGCCGAGGAAGCGGCGGGACGCCAGCGTGTACAGATCGCGGCCGATCGCGTCTTCGTCGGCGGCGGCGGCATCCAGCTCGCCGGTGAGGAAGTCGGCGAGCTTGGCGTACGCCGCGGCGGAGCTTCGTGCGCCGGCGCCGAGGTCCTTGGCGAGGGAGGCCGGCAGGCTGCCTTGGGCCGGGCTGGCCTCAGCGGCGAGATGCGCGAAGAAACCGTCGTTGGCCGCGTGGCGCCTGGCCTGCAGGACGACCTCCCGAACCTGGCGCCTAGCCGGCGTGATCCCACGTTCGATGCCGACGCGCAGCGTCTCGATATACCCGTCGACGGCCGCCGGCAGGGCGCGCATGCGTGCGGCGATGTTCGACCAGTCGTCGACCGTCGCGGTGGGCATGAGGTCGAAGATTTCCCGGATGCTCTGCGCCGGCGAGGCGATCACGTTCAGGTCCCGCAGCTGCAGGTTCGCCTCCGTGCTCTCCACCTCGAGGGCGAGGTCGCTGCGCAGGTCGGTCGCGGTGACTTCGTCGATCTCGTCGACCGCTGTCGCGGCGTCAAGCCGGGCGATGACCTTCCTGGCCTCGTCGACGTGCCGTTCGTGGCCGGACGGGGAATAGTCACCGAACCGGCCGTTGCCTTCCGTGCGCCCGATGTAGGTGCCCACGGTCGGGTCGAGCTCGACAAGGGTGTCGACCCACTCCTCGGCGATCCTGTCGATCGGCGTCGGAGTGCGCTGGATGTCATGTGTCATGGCACGAGCCTAG
>DAIMHX010000012.1:11887-67747 GCA_036723055.1 Microbacteriaceae bacterium | reverse complement strand
ACATGGCGCACAACCTCGGGCTGCACGTGACCGCGGAGGGCGTCGAGACCGAGGCACAGGCGACTCGCCTCCTCGCCATGGGCTGCGACGCGCTGCAGGGTTACCTGTTCTCGCGCCCGCAGTCCGCCGACGATCTGCCGGCTGCCGGGGATCGGTCGACGGATGCGATGCGCCGGGTTCAAGCCGACCGCCCGTAGTCTGTGACTTGGAACGCTGATCGGCTCATAATTCACAGCGATTTTCACTGCGGAGCGAGTTCGCCGTGGAAATAGGAAGCTGTGACGCCACCGCCCATGACCTGGTCCGGATGAAGCATGGGCAGCGCCAACAACTCGTCGGCCGGCCTCGTCGCGAGAGCGGTATATTCCTCGGGAGTCAGGGCACCCATGCGGTGCCCTGACTGCGAGGCGATGACCACTCCGACGCCGCCACGGGCGATAACGGTCCCGAATTCCTCAAGCAGCACGGCGGTTCCGTACGGGTGACACAAGATACGCCTGCAAATCACTCTGCGATTCGCACCCGAGTCCCACTGACATTGGCGAGCAAATCGCCGTATCCTGAGAATGTCTTAACAACCTTCCAAATAAAGGCGCGCGCAAGAGGGGTTCTCATGGCCGTGAATCAAAAGGAGAAGATCCTGCCCATGGAACTCTTCATGGATCTCGATCGCTCCGGCCCCGTCCCCCTGTACTTCCAGGTCTCCCAGCGGATCGAGAAGGCCATCCTCAGCGGCGAGCTGCCGCCGGGGTCGCGGCTCGAAAACGAGGTCGCCCTCGGTGAGCGACTCGGGCTGAGCCGCCCCACCGTTCGCCGAGCGATCCAGGAGATTGTCGACAAGGGCCTCCTCGTGCGGCGCCGCGGAATCGGAACCCAGGTCGTTCACGGCAAGGTGACCCGAAACGTCGAACTGACCAGCCTGTTCGACGACCTCGCCCGGGGTTCCAAGACGCCCTCCACCAGGCTCCTGGCCCTCGAGACCGTACCGGCCGACGCGAAGATCGCGGAGAAGCTCGCGGTCGAAGAAGGCAGCCCGGCCCTGCACATCCATCGGCTCCGCCTGGCCGACGACGTGCCCATGGCCGTCATGGAGAACTGGCTCCCTGAGGCATTCGTGAACATCACCGCAGAGGACCTCACCCAGCATGGGCTCTACCAGGTGCTGCGATCGCGCGGGGTGACGATGCGCGTGGCCCGGCAGCGCATCGGCGCCCGCAAGGCGACCAACGCGGAGGCCGACCTGCTCGACATCGACCGGAACTCGGCGCTGCTGACGATGGATCGCACGGCCTACGACGACTCCGGCCGCGCGATCGAGTTCGGGCACCACTGCTACCGCCCCGACCTCTACTCCTTCGAAGTCACCCTCGTCGAGAAGTAGCGACCGGTGGTTGAACGTATGACCAGCGTGGGGCCCGAGGTGTGCGCCTCGCATGGCCTGTCCGGCTCGTCAAGGCGGCGAAGAGCCATCAATGCGGCATTGCGTCCCAGACTACGACTGTGGATGTCCACAGTGGTGAGATCCGTTCCGGGTGAGCGGCTGGCCGACGTGTTGTCGTATCCGACAACAGACACGTCACGGCCGGCCGTGAGATTGCGCACCGCGAGAGCGTCGAGAACCCCGAGCGCCGACTGGTCATTGTGCGCGAAGATCGCAGATGGGGAGTTCCCGCCGTCGAGCAGGGCACCGGCATCGACGGCGGCCATTTCCCGAGCGTACGAGGTTTCCGCGATCCGTGGTTTGAGCCCGGCTGATCGCATCGCCTCAATGTACCCGCGCCGTCGGTCGAGGTAGCCGTCCGTCGGTGGGTTGGCCAGAAAAACAATGTTGCGGTGGTCGAGCTGGAGCAGATGCTCAGTCGCGATTCTGGCGCCATACGCGTTGTCAGACGTAACGCTGTCGACGCCGGGTATCATTCGGGCGACACTGACGATCGGCACCCGATCAGCCAACCTCACTACCTCGGCATCGGGCATCTGGAGCCCGGCGGCGATGATGACGTCGACACGGCTTTGCAGGAGTGCGGCCACGGATGTCCAGTCTCGCTGCCCGTCGATCGTGCCGACCGCAAGCACCAGGTGCTTCCGCTCCACGTCCGCGATCTCGCGGAGCCCGTCGTAAATGTCGGCGAAGAGGTCATTGTGCAAGTCCTGAAGGAAGACACCGAGCGTGTTGCCGCCTCGTCCGGCGAGGCGCGAGGCCATCTGATTCGGCGTGTAATGAAGGCGCTCGCCGACCGCCAGAATGTGCTGACGCGTAGCCTCGCTGACCCCCGGCTGCTGCCGGTAGGCGAGCGACACCAGCGATCGTGAAACACCGGCCGCGCGTGCGACCACCTCCATCGTCACTTTTTCCATATGCTCATCTCCCGCTCATTGTGGCGCATATCGACCCGCACCGACTGAGGTGTCTCGATTCTATGCCACTTTGACTTTACAAACTAGAGCGCTCCAGCTACCGTGTGTTTCAGTTACCAACACGAACACGGAAGGAGCAATGGTGCTCGAATCTGATTCTCATGCGCCGCGCGTCGGCATAGCCCCCGATTCATGGGGGGTCTGGAATGCCGTTGATGACGCACAGCCCACACCCGAGAGGTATCTCGCTGAGGTGCAACAGGCCGGCTATCACTGGACCGAACTCGGTCCCTTTGGTTATCTCGGCACTGATCCAGGGAAGCTCCGGGATGACTTTGCCCAACATGATCTCGCCCTGTCGGCCGGGACCGTCTTCACCGCGCTTCACCGCGGCCCAGCGGCAGTTGACGAAGCGTGGAAGGACGTGAGTGCCGTCGCAGACCTCGTGAAAGCGTTAGGCGGGGAGCATGTCATCACGATTCCCAACTTGTGGGAGCGTGGATCTGACGGCCACGTAGTGGGAGACCGTACTTTCTCTTCCCAGGAATGGGATTCATTCTTGTCGGGGCACGACGAACTCGGTCGCCGGCTTCTGGAACAGTATGGCTTGCGCCAGCAGTTCCACTCGCACGCCGAGAGCCCGATCGGCTCGTATCGCGAGGTGGCCCGTCTCGTGGAGGGAACCGACGAGCACTACACGAACCTCTGTCTCGACACGGGACACCTCGCCTATTACTGGGGCGACAGCGTGCGCCTCATCCGCGAATTCCCCACCAGGATCGGCTACGTGCATCTCAAGCAGGTGCAGCCGGATGTGCTGGCCGACGTCCTCAGGAACGATATCTCCTTCGTCGATGCCGTCCGCCAGGGCGTCATGGTGGAACCGCCCCTTGGCGTGCCCGAATACAACTCCGTGCTCACCGAGGCGGCGGCCGCCAACCCTGGCATCTTTGCCATCATCGACCAGGACATGTACCCCGTGGGCGACTTCGACGTGCCCCTGCCGATCGCGATCCGAACGCGCGAGTACATCGAGACCTGCGGTGCTCCCGCTCGCTTCCACTGAACCATCTATCACCACACTCATCGAGGAGGAAAGACATGACCACCCCTATTCGAGTCGGCGTCATTGGTGCCGGCATGGCCGGCCAGGCCCACGCTTTCGGCTTCCGCAATGCAATGATGGCCGTCAGCTCGCAGATCGATGTCGAACTCGTCGCCATCGCCGACCCCAATCTGGCCCTGGCCGAATCGGTTGCCCGCCGGTACGGCTTCGCTCAGGCCACGGCGGATGTCGACGCCTTCATTGCCAGCGACGTCGATGTGATCAGCGTCGCCCTGCCCAATTTCCTCCACACTGAAGTCCTCCCGAAGGTGCTCGCCTCAGGCAAACACGTCTTCGCTGAGAAGCCGATCGGCCGCACATCGGCCGAGGCCAGGGACCTCCAACTCCTGGCGGAGCGATCCTCTTCCATCACTGGGGTCGGCTTCTCCTTCCGCCGCCTTCCGGGCTTGGCCGCCCTGGCCAAAGCAGTCTCCGGCGGAGCAATCGGCGACATCCACACCGTGCGCGGCTGGTACTACGCCGACTACGCCGCCAATCCCGCAGGTGCACTGTCGTGGCGATTCTCGCAGGAGCAATCCGGTGGCGGAGCCCTTCTCGATATCGGCGCGCACGCCATCGACGCCGTCCACTTCGTCGCGGGGCGAATCACTGACGTCGCCAACGCCCAGTTGCGGACTGTTATCACCGAGCGTCCCCTACCGTCACAGGGAGCGATCGGCCACGGCGCCTCGGGATCGAACTCGCTCGGCCCGGTAACCAACGACGACATCGCCCTCCTCTCGGTGGCCTTCGAGTCAGGTGCGATCGGCCAGATCGCGCTGAGCCGCATCGCGGCGGGCATGCCCAACTCGCTCGGCGTCGAAGTCTACGGAACCCGCGGCAGCGCCTCCTTCGATTCGATTTCGTCCGGCGAGTTCCACCTTTTCGAATCTGACGCGGCGGATGCCGCTTACAACGGTCCAAGACGGATCTTCACAGGTCCAGCCCACCCCTACTTCTCAGACGTGGCAGCAATGCCAGGGGCCGGGGTAGGCACCGGCTATGCGGAGGCATTCACCGCCGAGATCCAGGAGTTCCTGCGCTCGGTGGCAGAAGGCACTCCGATGGACACGGACTTCAGAACCGCCAGTCAGATGATGAACGTCGTCGGTGCCGCGCTCGAGTCGAGCCGCTCAGGCAAGAGCGTCACCGTCCCGGAGGCGTAAAGCGCAAAGCACCGCAACAGACAAAAGTGAGCGGGGTGCTGCAGCGAAAGCTGCGGCACCCCGCTCACTCGTTTCCGCATGGCAACGAGTGATCACGCCCACCCAGCAGCGACCTCAGCGCGGATCCAGAATCCCGTGGGCAACCGAGAGCACCCCATGAACACCAGTCTCAGACCTCGTCGGCGCCGCACTCGAGGAGCGCCGCCGTGCGGGCCGGAGGGACTCCCCCAAGCGTGACGGCATGCCGCGCAGTGCCGGAGCGGGCCTTCCGTCCATCGTCGAGTCGTCGGCAATCGTCTGGATCAGATCCTCAAGCTTCACCTGGCCGCGCACGAGCTCGGCGATCATTCTGTCGCGGTAAGTCCGAACGCCTGAAAGGCCGCTGACTCCTTTGCAGCGACTGTTACAAGGACCCGGACAGTGAACAGGGCGTCATCGTTGCGGAGGATTATGTCGGTGGTGACGGTGGCCACCTGATTGACTCCTGCACGCCCGCAGTCCTGGCTGAACTGCTCCAGTTGGATCGACTGACGCGCCAGCGCTCAAGGTTGCAGAGCAGCACCGCAGTACAGACCAGAGGGACGCTCCCCCAGCGTGACACCGTGCCGAGCAAGGCCGGAGGGGGCCTTCGATCCAACGCCGAATCGCCGGCCGCCCGAGGGGCGGCCGGCGATTCGTTACTGCGGGCGTTAGCCTCGGATCGACTGAATCTCGTGAGCCAGAGACTCGAGTTCTGCGCCACCGGCCATCGCCTGGATCAGATCCTCAAGGTGCACCTTGCCGCGAACGAACTCGGCGATCATTCTGCCGCGGTTGAGCAGATAGAAGCGATCGCCCACCATCATGGCGTGGTGCGGATTGTGAGTGATGAAGACGACAGCGACACCGCGCTCCCGCGCAGCAAGCACGTACTTCAGGACGATGCCGGATTGACGGACTCCAAGGGCGCTGGTCGGCTCATCCAGGATGAGCACCTTGGCACCGAAGTGAACCGCCCGGGCGATCGCGACCGCCTGCCGCTCACCGCCCGAGAGTGTCCCGATCGGCTGATTGGTATCGCGGAGATCGATACCCATTTCGAGGAGCGCTGCTTTTGTCGTCTTCTGCGCGGACTTCGTCGCCATGAAGCCGAAGGCCTTTGGCCCGTTTATGGGCTCGTTTCCGAGGAAGAAGTTGCGCCAGATCGACATGAGCGGAACGGTTGCCAGGTCCTGGAACACTGTGGCGATGCCTCGCCCCAGCGCATCACGGGGTGACGAGAATTCCATTGGCTCGCCCTCGACGCTGAAGACGCCGGAGCTGGGCTTGTGGACGCCGCTGAGGATCTTGATGAGCGTCGATTTGCCCGCGCCATTGTCGCCGAGCACGCACGTCACGGTGCCCGGATCCACCGTCAAGCTGACGTCGCGCAGGGCGATCACGCTGCCGAAGGTCTTGCCGACGCCCGCGAGTTCCAGGGCGGCTGTCTGTGCAGGTGCGGGAACCGGCTCGGTTCCTGCAGTCTCCTCGACGAGGTGGTTGAGGTCGCTCTCGCTCATTTCTTTCGTCCTCCTTGGGCGCGACGGGAAATTGTGATGTTGATGAGTACAGCAGAAAACAGGATCACGCCAAGGAATGTCGATACCCAGTCCTGGTCCCACAGCGCGTATGGGATGCCGACTGCCGCGAAGCCCATGATGAGCGCCCCGATCGAGGCCCCGATGGCGGATCCGGCTCCACCGGTCAAGAGGCAACCACCTACGGCCGCAGCGATGATGTAGTAGAACTCCTGGCCGACGCCCTGGCCCGCCTGCATCCCACGGAGCCGGAGCAGGAACATGATCCCCACGAGTGCCGCCGACATCGACGTCATCACAAAAAGGATGATCTTCGTACGATTGACGGGAACCCCGGCATTTCGCGCAGCGTTGGAGTCGCCGCCGGATGCGAATATCCAGTTGCCGAAGACGGTCCGCGTCAGCAGGATAGTCGCGAGGATTGTCAGAGCGACCCACCAGACGATGGAAACCTGGAAGCTCGCACCTGCTAGGGGGAATTCGGAGGCGAACACAGCACGCGCCGCATCGAACCCGCTGCCTTGGTCGACTCCGGACACGCGGACGGTGCCGGTGAGTCCCTTGGTGATGGCGAGGTTGGCGCCCTTCAGCACAAAGAACGTGGCGAGGGTGACGATGAAGGACGGCAACGCCGTCCGCACGACGAGGATGCCGTTGATGAGTCCGACGATGCCGGCCATCACCAGGGTGACGATTATGGTTGGCCAGACTCCCCAGCCGAGCTGGGTGATGAGCAGGCCGGCGAACAGTCCCGACGTGCCGACCATGACGCCTGAGGAGAGGTCGAATTCGCCGCCAATCATGAGGAGGGCCACGAAAACGGACACGATGCCGACGGGTGCAGCGAAGTCGGTCCAGCCCGCCGCGCCTGACAGGGTTGCGAATTGGCCGGTCGTGTCGGCGACCGTGAAGACGATGAAAATGACGATGGCACCGAAAAGGGCACCGAGCTCCGGTCGACGGAGGATACTCAAATACCACGGGGTCCGGGCGACGCGGTCATCAGTCGAGAGGTTGATGTTGCCCGTCGGAGTCAAGAAACTCATACTCTGCTTCCTTACATTGGTGGGGCGACGCGATCAGGCGCGCCGCCCCGTGGGATTGTTAGCGAGTCCCGGCGTCCACGGATGCCTGGACCGCCTTGACGTTGTCCTTCGTGACGAACGCGGGACCGGTGTACATGGGCTGCCCGCCGCCGAGTTCGATTGCGTCCTTCACAGCCAGGTACAGCAGCTGCACTGCAAGGAAGCCCTGCGCGTACTGCTGCTGATCGATCGCGAACGCCAGACTGCCATCAGTGATGGCAGTCAGTGCATCCTTGGACAGGTCAACGGTGCCCACCACGATTTTGCTATTGACGGCCTTCACCGCCGGAATGACGGCACCGGTTGCCACGTCGGCGTTGAGAGCGAATACGCCGTCGATCTTGGGGTCAGCCTGCAGGGCGGCCCGAATCTTGGCCTGTGCGCCGTTGAGGTCAGCGAGGGCCCCATCAACGTTGAAGTCCTCAACAGTCCCGGTGAAAGTCTCTGAGGCACCCTTGCAACGGTCGGTCAATCCGGAGTTCGCCGCCTCCTGGATCGGGCAGAGGATCTTCTTCGCGCCCAGCTCGTTGAACTTCTTTCCGGCCTCGCGGCCCGCAACGATCTCATCCTGTCCGACGTGGGTGAATGCGCCCAGATCCTTGAACACGGCCGAGCCGGAGTTGACGGTCACCGTCGGAATGCCCGCTGCCTTTGCCGCGAGCATCGCATCTTTGATGGCGCCCGGGTCGGGAGCGGACGCCGCGATGGCCTTACACCCACCGGCAACGCCGGCAGCGATTGTCGACGCCTGCTTAGCCGAGTCATTTGTTGATCCCTGGTAGTCCAGGGTGACGCCGAGCGACTTGGCAGCATCCACTGCGCCCTTCTGGGCGACGGACCAGAATGTTCCGCCATCTCCATGGGTGTACATGCAGATCTTGATGTCCTTATTCCCCGATGTGGCCGCCTTATTGGTAGCGGACCCGCCACCCGTGCAGCCCGCCAACACGAGAACCAGTGCTGCGGCGGCCGCTGCGGCCACGGCAAACTTCCTCTTGTCCATTCTTGGTGCCTCTTCCTCTTCATTGAGTCACGTGCGGCACGGCCGGGACGACCATGTCTCGCAAATGAGAGTATGTCCGATCAAAGGCGCAATGTCTAGGTCATTTTCATATTTGTTCTTACATTACGTCATCAGGTGCCATAGGCTGCTTGCGAATCACTAGCGACGACGAGAAAGCAGGGTCATGGCATCACGCAACCGCATTGGAGTGGGTCTCATCTCCGTGGGCTGGATGGGGCGGTTGCATTCCCGCGCCTACCTTGCGGCTCCCGTCCACTACCCAGAGCTCAAGACGAAGATCGATCTCGTTCGCGCCGCAGATCCCGACGAAGCGGGGCGCGCGCACGCACACGAGGTACTTGGCTTCGCGGCAACCGACGTCGACTACCGTGCCGTGTTGGATGACCCCCGCGTGGATGTGGTTTCGATTTGCTCGCCCAATTTCCTGCACCACGAGATCGCCCTGGCGGCGATTGCGGCCCGGAAGCCGTTCTGGATCGAAAAGCCGATGGGCCGAGGTGCGCGGGAATCCGAGCAGATCGCTCGAGGTGCGGAGCAGGCCGATCTGGTCACGTCGGTCGGCTTCAATTACCGTCACGCCCCGGCAGTGGCGTACGCCCGGCACCTCGTACGTTCGGGTGCGATCGGCACTGTCACGAATGTGCGGGTATCCATGCTGGCTGATTACTCAGCGGATCCTGCCGGCGCCCTTACGTGGAGGTTCCTTCGGCAACGTGCGGGATCAGGGGTGTTGGGTGACCTGCTCTCACACGGTGCCGACCTGGCTCAGTATGTGGTTGGGCGCATCGCGTCGGTTTCCGGCATGACAGAGACCTTCATCCGCGAGAGGCCGATGCCGCTGCACGGCGCGACGAGCCACTTCAGCCGCGGCGCCGCCGAGGGGCCTCGCGGCCCCGTCGAGAACGAAGACTACGCTGCGGCGCTTGTGCGTTTCGACTCCGGCGTCGTCGGGGTCCTTGAGTCCAGCCGTGTGGCCGTGGGACCACGGGCAGAGTACGCGTTGGAGGTGTACGGCACCGGCGGCTCCCTGCGCTGGAACTTCCAGCGCCTCAACGAACTGCAGCTCGCAGATGACATGAGCGGCTACCGGACGATCATGGCTGGCCCCGAGTTCGGCGATTTCAATCGTTTCCAGCCGGGGGCCGGTACCAGCATGGGTTTTGATGACCTGAAAACGATCGAAGCAGCCCTGTTCTTGCGTTCCGTCCTCGAGCGGCGCCAGCTCGCGCCATCAGCCGGAGATGGCTGGGCGGCCGCTGAGATTGTGGACGCGATCGAGCGGAGTGCGGAGACCGGCGCCTGGGAGCGGGTACCTGTTGTGACAGCACGCACGACATTCGACGTGCCGGCGAGCGACTGACCTCGGGTCAGCCGGTGAAGGCATCCCGAAACGCGTCGAGTGCCGCGTCGGAGCCACCGCTGGCCCACGCCTCGAGCCCGACCACGCCGTCATAGCCGAGCCTGCGGAGTTCCTCGGCAATGGCGGAGTACCGGATCTCGCCTGTACCGGGTTCGTACCTTCCCGGTACATCCGCCACCTGGATCTCACCGATCCAGGGCTGTGCACGGCGGACGAGCTCGATGAGGTTTCCCTCGCCAATCTGCGCGTGATACAGGTCGAGGTTCAGTCGCAGACCGTCGCTGTTGACCGCCGACACGAGCGCGAGCGTGTCCGCGGCCCTGGCGAATGGGGTACCGGGGTGATCGACCGCGGTGTTGAGGTTCTCGAGTGTGAAGACGCGGCCTGCACGCATCCCCAGGTCAGCCAGGCGGCTGAGCGTGTCGAGGGCGAGAGCCCAGTCGCTCTGCGTCACCTCTGTGCGCGGGCGCACTGGCAGACCCGTCGCATCCAATCCCGTGCCGTGCAGATTCAAGCGAGGGACATCGATGACGTCGGCGGCTCGCAGAGACTCCTCGGCTGTCGCGAGGAGCTCCGCGATGCCGTCTTCAGTGGTGAGGTCGCCGCGCAGGTAACCCGTCATTGACGAGAACACCGCGCCGGTCGAGGCGAGGGCCTGGAGATCTTTTGAGGCCCAGTCCCAGATTTCGACCTCGAAGCCTCGATCATGAATTCGTTGGATGCGCTCGGTCATTGGGCAATCCCGATACAGCATCTCCGCCGAAGCAGCGAGTCGGAACTCCATCGTCAGCCGTTCGGCCTCAGCCGAGGTCGACGGGGACGACGACGTGTTCCGTCGCTGAGCGCTGAGCGGCGTCGGCAAGCAACAGCGCCGCACGCCCGTCCTCAAAAGTGGGGCTCGTCGATGGCTCACCGCGCACGAGTTTGACGAACTCGTGCAGCTCGGCCGCGTAGGCGCCGGCATAGCGCTCGAGGAAGTTCTCGAGATAGGTCTCCTTCATCTCGGCGCCGCTTCCCGAGGACAGGCTCACGAGACTCCGGGCAGGATTCGCAACTTGAAGCATGCCCCTCGAGCCGAACGCCTCTATGCGTTGGTCATATCCGAACGCGCAGTGACGCGAGTTGGTAATCGAGACGATCGCGCCCGATGCTGATCGAAGAACGGTGACTGCCGTGTCGAAGTCCCCGTGCTCACGGGCGCCTGCATCGAACGTCCTCGTTCCGACAGCGCTGACCTCGACGATGTCAGGCACAAAGAAGCGGGCCATGTCGAAGTCGTGAATCGTCATGTCGCGGAAAATGCCGCCCGAAACCGCGACGTACGATGCCGGCGGGGCGGACGGGTCGCGACTGACAATGAGCAGCTGCTCAAGATTACCGATCTCCCCGGAATTGACGCGACTTCGCGCACTGGCAAACGAGGCATCGAACCGACGATTAAACCCCAGAGCGACCGGAACGCCAGATGAGGCCACCTTGGGACGCAGGGCGTTGACCCGGTCAATGTCGAGATCGATCGGCTTCTCGCACAGAACGGGGATCCCCGCGTCGATCGCGGCCTCGATCAATTCAACGTGGGTCGGCGTGGGCGACGCTATCAGCAGCGCGTCAACCTCGCCGGATGCTATGACCTCCGCAGCGGAATCGGTGACCTGGGCGCCATATCGAGCGCCCACCTGGGCCGCGCCCTCGACGAAGGGATCGGCGACCCAGCTCAGCTCTGCGTCGGGATCTGCGGCGATGCTGAGCGCATGAACCTGTCCGATTCGGCCTGTTCCGATGAGACCGAATCTCAGGGGGGTACGCGTCATGTCGTCGTCCTTTCCAGGGTCAGCACCATCTGCGCAGTGCTTCTCGGTTGTGTCGTTGGTCTGCCGCACGCTGGTCGCGAAAGTCGGCGATGGAGATGTCGGGGCCGTTGAGTACGTCCTGTTCCACGACCACCCAGCCGTCGAATCCTCGACTGAAGACGGCATCCATGACGGCTTCCAGGTCGAGGTCGCCCGCGCCGAGAGCGACGAAGGCTCCAGACGACCAGACGTCCGACATGCCTCCACCAGTCTGGAGAACTCGCTGGAGTTCAGCTCGGTCGACGTCTTTGAGATGCAGGTGGTTGATGCGATGCCCCCAGCGTTCGACGAGTTCGAGAGCATCGCCGCCACCGATCAGGAGATGGCCGGTGTCGAGCGTCAATCCGATGTCCACGTGGTCGAGGAATCGATCGATCTCGTCCGGTGACTCCACGAAGGTGCCGGCATGGTGGTGGAACGTTGGCTCAAAACCAGCCGATCGCACTCGAGCGGCCGCCCGTTCGGCGTTCGCGATCAGGCGGTCGTGCGCCGCCGCAGTGAGTGGGTCCGATGCCGCTCCCCTGCCCGGAGCGCGCTTCCGCGCTGGGGAACCATGGTCGGCCAGAGTCGGCTTCGCCAGGTGCGATGACGAGACTGCGGCGGCCTCGGTGAAAACCGCCAGGGCGTCATCCAGGGCAGGGAGTGATGCCGCGAAGGCGTCGTCATCGGTCAGCGGAAGCTCGATCCAGCCCCCTGCAAGCTCGAGGCCGTGCGACTTCAAGCGGCGGCGTAGATCGTCGCCCCGGCCGAAGTAACCCACCGGTCCCAAATCGACTCCGCTGTAGCCAGCGGAAGAGAGAATCTCGAGCATGTCGTCCGGCGCAACCGTGTCGGCCCCCTCTGGAGTCATCTCGAATACTCCGAAGCTCACCGGAGCTCCAGCGACCCTCGCCGTCATCGGCGAGCCTCGTAATCGGCCAGGTCCACTCGGCCGCCGATGCCCCGGACTCCCCTGAATGAGAGCCGTGTTGTCATACTTCGCTGTACAACCATGTGCATCCTTCGCCTCAAATTTATGTCCTTACAATAACACAAGCGGATGTATTTTCAATAAATAGGTTAGTCCGAAAGTTTCTCGTAAGATTGTCAGGACAGCGGGGAGCGAGCCGCTCAATGCGGAGGGCAACCAATGGCAGGCGACCTAACCTACTGGCCGGAAGAACTGTTCTATGACCTGGACCGCACAGGGCCAATGCCCCTGTACTACCAGGTTTCCAGTCGGCTTGAGACGGCAATCCAGAGCGGCACGATCCCGCAGGGCGCCCGGCTGGAGAACGAACTTGCAATAGCGGAACGACTCGGCCTTTCCCGCCCGACCATCAGGCGCGCCATCCAGGAACTGGTTGACAAGGGCATGCTGGTACGCCGGCGCGGAATCGGCACACAGGTCGTTCGGGGGCAGGTTACGAGACAGGTCGAGCTGACGAGCCTCTACGAGGATCTGAAGGATTCAAATCACGTACCGGGAACGCACATTCTTGTCCACGAGATCATTCCCGCAACGGAACTGATCTCGTCACAACTCTCGGTCGAGCTCGGTGCCCCTATCCTGCACGTTCGCCGCGTACGCAGCTCCGACAACGTTCCAGTTGCCATCCTCGAGAACTACCTCCCCGCGGAGTTCATCGACATCTCACGCGAGCAGCTTGAACAGCGCGGTCTGTACCAAATCGTCCGCAATCGCGGAATCACGATCCGGATTGCAAAGCAGACCATCGGCGCACGCAGCGCGACCGGAAACGAGGGCGAGTTGTTGGACATCGTGAAGAATGGTCCGGTCCTGACCATGGATCGCGTCGCCTTCGACAATGCCGGTCGGGCCATCGAGTTCGGACACCATTGCTACCGCCCGGACTTGTACAGCTTCGAGACGACGCTCGTCGCCAAGTAGCGACGAGCTTTGGGCGCTGCCGGTCAGCCGAGCAGCGGCTTCTGACGCTCGAGTTGCACGAGGTAGTTCTCGTAAGCGGCCTGCGTGCTTGGCAGGGTGGAGGTGGCAGCAATGGGGACATCCCACCAGCCGCCGCCGTCGGGGGCATAGATCAGCGGGTCGCTGTTGATGTGGATCAGCGTCGTCGTGTCGGCCACTTTGGCGACGGCCATTGCCGCGGAGAGGTGCGGGATCGCATCCGCTCCAGGCTCGACCTCGATGACGTTGACACCGTAGCTGCGCGCGTTGGCGGCGAGGTCGACGGGCAGCACGCGGTCGCCCTGGAAATTCCTCGCGTCCGCGTCGAACGTGCGATATTTGGTGCCGAATCGCTCGCTGCCGATGGTCTCGGAGAGGTGGCCGATCGACGCGTAGCCGTGGTTCTGAATGAGCACGACGATGATCTTGATGCCCTCGGCCACGGCGGTCACGAGCTCGGTGTGCAGCATCAGGTAGGAGCCGTCGCCGACCATGACGATGGCGTCCCGATCCGGAGCGGCGCGCCGCACGCCGAGCCCGGCAGCGATCTCGTACCCCATGCACGAGAAGGCGTATTCAACGTGGTAGCCGAGGGCGTCTCGCACTCGCCAGAGCTTGTGCAGGTCGCCCGGCAGCGATCCGGCGGCCTGGATGATCACGTCACGGGGCCCGCTCGCGGCCTGCACGGCGCCGATGATCTCGGCCTGGCCTGGCAGCGCCAGCCCGCTCGGCTCGAAGGCGGCGTCGACCCGGGCATCCCACTCTGCCTTCTCGGCGGCGATCCACGCGGCGTACCCGTCGCTCACGCGGTACTCAGCGAGCGCGGCCAGCAGGGCGTCGAGTGCCTCGCGGGCGTCGGCGACGACCGGCAGCTGGCTGCCGTGCTTGTAGGCGTCGAACGAGGCAACGTTGATGTTCACGAACTTCACGTCGGGATTCTGGAACGCCGTGCGGCTGGCGGTGGTGAAGTCGCTGTATCGGGTGCCGATGCCGATCACGACGTCCGCGGTGCCGGTGATGCGGTTGGCCGCCGTCGTGCCAGTGGCACCGACACCGCCAAGGTACTGCGGGTGATCCCAGTTGAGCGAGCCGCCGCCGGCCTGCGAGGTGCCGACAGGGATGCCGGTGGCCTCGACCACGGCACGAAGCACATGTTCGGCGCCCGAGTAGAGCACGCCGCCGCCGGCGATGATCACGGGATTCTTCGCCGCGAGGATGACCTCGACGGCGCGGGCGAGCGCGGCCCGCTCTGGCAGCGGGCGACGGATGTGCCACTCGCGCGGAGCCAGGAACTCCTCTGGGACGTCGATCAGTTCGGCCTGCACGTCTTCCGGCAGCGAGATGGTGACGGCGCCGGTCTCGACGGGGTCGGTGAGCACCCGCATTGCCGCGAGCGCGATGGAGAACAGCTGCTCTGGGCGTTGCACCTTGTCGTAGAACTTCGACAGCGGCCGGAACGCGTCGTTGACGCTGATGCTCGTGTCGTGCGGCATCTCGATCTGTTGCAGCACGGGGTCGGCGACCCGGGTGGCGAAGGTGTCGCTGGGCAGCAGCAGGGCGGGGAGGCGGTTGGTCGTCGCCAGGGCCGCACCGGTGAGCATGTTCGCGGCACCCGGGCCGACGGATGCCGCACTCGCGTAGGTCGCTCGGCGTCGGTGCATGCGGGCGTACGCCACCGACTGGTGCACCATGGCCTGCTCGTTGCGGGCCTGGTAGTAGGGCATCAGGTCGGGATCGTCACCGTTGGCCTGCTTGAGTGCCTGGCCAATTCCGGCAACATTGCCGTGGCCGAAAATGCCGAACATGCCGGGAATGGTGCGCTCCCGAATGTCCCCGTCGACGGTCCACTGGTTGCCGAGGAACTCCACGAGCGCCTGGGCGACAGTCATCCTGCGAGTAGTCATGCGGGGGTTCCTTCCGAGGGAGTGTTGTACGGCAGCCGGGAATCGAACTCCTGGCCTTCCCAGGTCTGCCTTATCCAGCCGTGGGCGGGGTCGTCGCTGATGAGCCACGCGCGTTCCGGGTCGGGCCCGGCCATCACGTTGAGGTAGTACAGGTCGTAGCCGGGCGCCGCGACGCACGGGCCGTGCCAGCCGAACGGCACCAGCCCGACGTCTCCGGTACGCACCTCGGCGAGAATGTCGATCTCGCCGGCATCCGAGGAGTAGGTGCGCATATAGCCGAAGGGGTCCGCTGTCTCAGGGGCGTTGGCGCCCCTCGAGACAGCGGACTCGAAGTAGTAGATCTCCTCGAGCCGGGACTCGTGGCCGGGCAGGTTCTCGTCGTGCTTGTGCGGCGGGTAACTCGACCAGTTCTCGGCCGGCGTGATGACCTCGCACACGATGAGCTTGTCGGCGGCCAGGGCGCCAGGGGTGCCGAAGTTGTGCACCTGCCGGCTCGACCGGCCGGCCCCCCGCAACTCGACAGGCACGTCGTCCCGGGCGATGTAGACGGTCGGGAAGACGTTCTCGGCGGGGGCCTCCGCCACCGCGATGCGGCCGGGACCCGTGATGGTCGCCGTCGCGACGCTCGACAGGTAGAGCACATCGGTCGGCCCGTCGAAGACGGAGGCGCGGCCATCGAGCCGCACTGTCTCGGATGGCCCGACGCCGGTGTGGATCACGGTGAACGACCCCACGAGGGGCACCAGGATGCGTTCCAGGCCCTCGCTGGGCAACGTCAGTTCGTCGCCCGCGCCGAGTTCGGCAATTCGGAGCCCGGTGTGCTTCCAGCCGGGGGTATTCTTGTCGACCACGGTCTGCCAGCCATCCCGGGCGAGGTCGCCCTTCCGGAAGAACCATTCGTTGCGCGCTTGCATACGTGTGGCTAGGCCTGCGGGAAGCCGAGGTTGATGCCGCCGTGACTCGGGTCGAGCCAGCGGCTCGTGATGGCCTTCTCGCGGGTGAAGAAGTCAAAGCCGTGAATGCCATATGCCTTGTTGGAGCCGAAGATCGAGTCCTTGAAGCCGCCGAACGAGTAGTACGCCACGGGCACGGGGATCGGCACGTTGATGCCGATCATGCCGACCTCGATCTCGTTCTGGAACCGCCGCGCCGCGCCGCCGTCGTTCGTGAAGATCGCCGTACCGTTGCCGTAGGCCCCGTCGTTGATGAGCTTGACGCCCTCTTCGAAGCTCTTCACCCGAACGATCGACAGCACCGGGCCGAAGATCTCGTCGACATACGCTTTGGACGTGGTGGGCACGTTGTCGAGCAGCGTCGGCCCAAGCCAGAAGCCCTCGGCCGCGCCGTCGACCTCGATGCCACGCCCGTCGACGACGACTGTGGCACCGTCGGCGGCGGCGATGTCGATGTACGAAGACACCTTGTCGCGGTGCTGCTCGGTGACCAGCGGACCCATGTCGCAGTTGCGGCGACCATCGCCGATCTTCAGCGTGGCCATGCGCTGCGTGATCAGTTCGATGAGTTCATCGGCGACGGGATCGACCGCGACGACGACCGAGATAGCCATGCAGCGCTCGCCCGCGGAGCCGAAGCCGGCGTTGATCGCGGCATCAGCGGTCAGGTTCAAGTCGGCATCCGGCAGCACCAGCATGTGGTTCTTCGCCCCGCCCAGGGCCTGGACGCGTTTGCCGTTCCTGGCTGCCGTCTCGTAGATGTACTGCGCGATCGGCGTGGAGCCGACGAACGAGATGCTCTTGACGTCAGGGTGGTTCAGCAGGCCGTCGACGGCGACCTTGTCGCCGTGCAGCACGTTGAACACGCCATCCGGCAGACCGGCCTCGGTGAACAGCGCCGCGAGCCAGTTCGCGGTGCTCGGGTCCTTCTCGCTCGGCTTGAGCACGACAGTGTTGCCTGCGGCGATGGCGATCGGGAAGAACCACATCGGCACCATGGCCGGAAAGTTGAACGGGCTGATGATGCCGACCACGCCGAGCGGGCTTTTCGTCGAGTAGACGTCGACCCCGGTCGAGACGTTTTCGGAGTACTCGCCTTTGATGATGTGCGGGAAGCCGGTCGCGAGCTCCACGACCTCGAGGCCGCGGGTGATCTCACCGAGCGCGTCGGAGAGTACCTTGCCGTGCTCCGCCGTGAGGATCTCGGCCAACTCGTCCTTGCGCTCGTTGAGCAGCTCCCGGAACTTGAAGATGACCTGCTGGCGCTTGGTGATCGACAGGTCGCGCCACTTCGGGAAAGCCGCCGATGCAGACGCGACAGCGGCGTCGATCTCGGTCTGATCCGCGAGCGCCACGTTCTTCGTGATGACGCCCAGCGCGGGGTCGAAAACGGGCGACGTGCGGCCACTCGCGCTCACGAGGGTCGCCCCATCGATGTAATGCTGGACCACGGGGAGGGATTCGTTGCTCATAACCGTTCTTTCTGGGCTTATCTGTTGAGTGCAGGGTTCTGGAAGGGTGGCTGCTGATTTAGGAATGCACAAGCGCGGCGGCCGTGTCGACGGCACTCGCAACGTCGCCATCCGCAGGGTAAAGCAGGGTGCGCCCGACCACGAGGCCGCGCACACCGGGCAGCACGAGCGCGTCACCCCACGACGCGTACGTCTCGTCGGGGCCCGTCGACGGATCGCCGCCCAGCAACAGGGTCGGCATCGTGGTCGCCGCCATAACCCGCTCCATCTCAGGGACAACAGGCAGCTTCAGCCAGGAGTACGCGCTCGAGTTGCCGAGGCCGCTCGTGATCGCAACGCTCTTGACCACGGCATCCGTGGACAGGTCGTTGACGATGCTGCCGCCCTGCCACTCGCTCATGAACGGTTCCAGCATTATCGGGATACCGGCTGCCGCCGCCTCGTCGACAGCCCGCGCAGTCGCCTCGATGGTAGCGAGGCTCCCGGCGTCGGAGAGGTTGATGCGCACGAGCAGCTTGGCGAAGTCGATGTTCGCGTCGACGATCGAGGGGATGTCGTAGGCCGTGAACCTGTCGTCCATCTCGAACACGGCCGACTTCAGGCCACCGCGGTTCATCGAACCGACGACCACCTTGCCGTCGAGGACGCCCAGGATGCCCAGGTCGTCGATGATGTCCGGCGTGCCGAGCACCCCATCGACCCCCGGGCGGGAGAGCGCGAGAGCCAACCGTTCGAGAAGGTCGTAGCGGTTGGCCATGGCGCCCTGGTCGCTGCCGACCCCGAGGGCGCCGCGAGCCGGGTGGTCGGCTGCCACGATGAAGAGCTTTCCCGCATCCGAGAGAATCGGGCGCCGCTGCCGGTCGCGGACGAAGGACGAGATGGTCTGCGGGGCAGTGGCGCGAATGTGGCGCAGCCGCTCGAAATCAAGCGTAGACATGAGTGATGCTCCTGACGATCTCATCGACGAACTCTGAATACGGCGCCGCCCTGGTTTCCCGCGGGGTGTCGAAGTCGAGGGCGATCATGCCGGAATTCCCGTCAGGATCTCTTCCACCTCGGCCGTCGTCGGCATCGCGGTGGAACATTCGCGCCGACCGGCGACGATCGCCCCGGCGACGTTGGCGAACCTGAGGATGCGCCTCAGCGGCCATTCCTGGAGCAGGCCGTAGCAGAGGGCCCCGCCGAAGCTGTCGCCGGCGCCGAGGCCATTGACGACATCCACGAAGTAGGGCGGGACCTCGACCGTCTCGGTGCGAGTTCTGGCCAGGACCCCCTTGGGGCCCTGTTTGACGATGGCCAGCTCGATTCCCCGTTCGAGCAGGGCGTCGGCGGCGCGGAGCGGCTCGGTCTCGCCCACGGCGACCTCGCACTCCTCCTTGTTGCCGACGGCGATCGTAACCTTGCCCAGGGCCTTCGCGACCTCGGCAGTGGCTTCGGCGGGCGAGCGCCAGAACATCGGGCGGTAGTCGAGGTCGAGGATCGTGCCGGCGACGCGGCCGCGGGCATCCCAGGCCGCGTGGTGGGCGCTACGGCTCGGTTCCTCGGAGAGGCCGGTCACCGTCGCCCAGAAGATTCGGGCGTTCTTGATGGCGTCCAGGTCGAGCTCGTCGGCGTTGATGACGAGGTCCGGGGCCTTCGGGGCCCGGTAGAAGTAGAGCGGGAAGTTGTCGGGCGGGAAGATTTCGCAGAAGACGACCGGCGTGTTGAGCCCCGCGACCCCTGAGACGAATTCGTCGCTGACGCCGAGGCGGCGGAGTTCCTGGTGGATGTAGGTGCCGAACGGATCGTTGCCCGTTCTCGTGATCACGGCCGAGTTGAGACCATACCTGGCCGCGGCGACGGCGACATTGGTCGCGCTGCCGCCGAGGTACTTGCCGAAGGTCGCCACGTCTTCCAGCCCGACACCGTCCTGGAGCGGGTAGATGTCGACGCCGACGCGGCCGATGGTCAGCACATCGAAGGGAGGTTTCACTGCATTTGTCATACTTCGCTGTACTTTCTGGGGTCGAGATCCGAAGAACGTGTGATTTCTGTCTGGATCCTCAATGTCAGGACATTCTCACATCAACACTCTATGCCACGAATTACGACCGCGCAATGACTTTGCGCATCGAGTTCTCCGAGATCCCGCTTAACGCAAAAAAGGCCCCGTCAAGGCCTCGGTTGAACCGGGGCCCTGACGGGGATTCTCGCGGGGTTCGGGTCCCCCGCCAGTAGACGAAAGTATCCCGGACCCGCGCCTGGCCGGTCAAGGGGTAGACACGCGCCGAACAGGGGACTAAAAGCGGCCCTGCCAACGCACGCCGGCGGGGACGAGCCGGGTGCCTGGCACCTGGACACGTCCCCGCCGCCGCATGCTGCGAGCCGGGCCGACCGCTAGACGACGTCCAGCGCGTAGCCCTCTTCGCCGTGCACGATGGTGTCGACGCCGGCGACCTCGTCTTCGTTCCTGATCCGGAAGCCGATGGTCTTCTGGATGATCCAGCCGATGGCGTACGCGAGCACGAAGGAGTAGATCGCGATGCTGAAGGCGGCGAGCGCCTGCACGCCGAGCTGCTTGAAGCTGCCCGTGTCGAGGAGGCCGATGCCCGATCCGAAGATACCGATGTACAGCGTTCCGATCATGCCGCCGATGAGGTGGATGCCCACCACGTCGAGCGAGTCATCGAAGCCGAGCTTGAACTTGAGGTCGATCGCTACCGCACACACCGCGCCGACGAGAACGCCGAGGAGGATCGCCCAGCCGGGGGTGAGGATGTTACAGGCCGGGGTGACGGCGACGAGGCCGGCGACGGCACCGGACGCGGCACCGATCGACGTGGGCTTGCCGTCCTTGATCTTCTCGACGATCAGCCAGCCGAGGATACCGGCGGCCGGGGCGGCGAGGGTGTTGATCCAGGCGAGGGCCGCGACCCCGTCGACGGCCGCCTCTGAGCCGGAGTTGAATCCGAACCAGCCGAACCACAGCAGCGCCGCGCCCAGCAGGGTGAGCGGGACGTTGTGGGGCTTGGAGATGCCCTTCTTGAAACCGACGCGTTTGCCGAGCACGAGCGCCAGCGCGAGCGCGGCCGCACCGGCGTTGATGTGCACCGCCGTGCCACCGGCGAAGTCGTTGACTCCGAGCGCGGCCGGGGCCCAGCCGTCGGTCAGGTTGAAGACCCAGTAGGCAACCGGGAAATAGACGACGGTGGCCCAGACGCCGGCGAAGATCATCCAGGAGCCGAACTTCGCGCGGTCGGCGATGGCTCCGGAGATCAGGGCGACGGTGATGATGGCGAAGGTGGCCTGGAAGCCCGCGAAGGCGAGCCCGTTCAGGTCAGGAGCCAGGGCGCCGTCCTTGCCGGCGCCGAGCAGGTCGCCCAGGCCGATCAGGGTCGCCGGGTTCCCGAGGAAGCCGGGGATCAGCGGCGGCCCGAAGGACAGGCCGTAGCCGTACAGAACCCACAGCACGCCGACCAGGCCCATCGCTCCGAAGCTCATCATCATCATGCTGATGACGCTCTTGGCCTTGACCATGCCGCCGTAGAAGAAGGCAACGCCGGGGGTCATCAGCAGGACGAGGGCCGCCGCGACGAGAAGCCACAGCGAGTTGACGTTTAGGGTAATGGCATCAGTCGTAGCGTCCGACAGGACCGACAGTTCGACCATGGGTGGTTACCTCTCTCTAACTTGCAAGGGATGCACTGCCGACGTTCGCTGGGGGAGGCAAGCGGATCGCGTGTGGTCGGGTACACCCACAGTTTGAGACTCTTACGTTTCGGCGGGCGCGCATGCGTGTTTCCAGCATGTTACGGGGGCCAGGTCAATGTTAACATCGTGTTTCCGGCTCCCGGTAATTCACTCGGCGTGCGGCGGGAGCTCCCCCGTGGTCAGGGCCACCATGCGCGACTGCGAGCGCAGGTACTTCTTGCGGTAGCCGCCGCCCATCATCTCGGCGTCGAAAACCTCGCTCAGCGGCAGTCCGCTGGCGATGATCGGGATTTCCGCGTCGTACACGCGGTCGATGAAGGCCACGAGCCTCAGGGCATCCGTCTGGTCGGTCAGCAGGAACACGTCCCTGAGCGCGATGACCTCGACGTCGGCGATCATCTTGATGTACTTCGACGGATGCACCGTGCCGAGGTGCCGGATCAGCGAGCCGAAATCGTCCTCGGTGACCCTGGACCCGCGTTCGACCAGGGTGCCGACCATGTGGCGCAACGCGTCGGACTCGACGGCGACGGCCTGGCCGGAGGCGTCCCGGCGGCGGTAGTCGAGGCCGTCGATCCGAACGGTTTCGAAGTTGGCGGACATCGCCTGGATCTCGCGCAGGAAGTCGA
Source organism: Microbacteriaceae bacterium (assembly GCA_036723055.1). GTDB lineage: Bacteria > Actinomycetota > Actinomycetes > Actinomycetales > Microbacteriaceae > Cryobacterium. Next base: position 45,686 of record DAIMHX010000012.1, on the reverse strand, counting down.
CGGCGGCGAACCGGCCCTCGCCGAGGGAGTTCGGCGGTGTGTTGCTCGTCGCGGCGACCCGGGTGCCGCCGGCCACGAGCTCGCCGAGCAGGCGGGTCATCACCATCGTGTCGCCCGGATCGTCGAGCTCGAACTCGTCGATGCAGATCAGTTGCGCCCCGCTCAGCTGCGTGACCGTGTTCTGGTAGCCGAGCGCCCCGACCAGCGCGGTGTATTCGATGAAGGTGCCGAAGTACCTGGGGCCTGGTGCGGCGCGCCAGAGCGCCGCGAGGAGGTGCGTCTTACCGACACCGAAGCCGCCGTCGAGGTAGATCCCCGGCAACTCGTTGGTGGGTTTGCGCGTTCGGGAGAAGAACCCACTCGGTCGCTGGGGCCGCCAGGCCGCGGCGAATTCGGTCAGCCGTTCGACCGCCTCGAGTTGCGACGGGTAGTTCAGGTCCGGCCGGTAGGACTCGAACGAGGCGTGCTCGAACTGGGGCGGCGGCACCAGCTCGGCGACGATCTCGGCACCGGTGATGTTCGGGGAGCGTTCGGCCAGGCGATGCGCCTGTCGGGGGGCTGCTGCGGTCATGGTGAAACACCCGTTCTTCTGTGTCACAGGATGACAGTGTCGACTGACCGCTCTGCTGCGATCTCCTCCCGCACCGCGTAGATTTGACTCGCGGGCAGGTGACAAGCCTAAACCGCACCCCATCCATTCCCTGCGTCACATCCGTCGCCCCTCCTGGAGGTTCCCCAATGTCCGTCGCACTCGATCCGGCAGCCAAATTCGCGGAATACACCCACCCGGGGCGACTCGTGTCCACCGAGTGGCTGCAGGCACACCTCGGCACCCCCGGCCTCGTCGTCGTCGAATCCGACGAGGACGTGCTGCTCTACGAGACCGGCCACATCCCCGGAGCCGTCAAGATCGACTGGCACACCGACCTCAACGACCCGGTCGAACGCGACTTCATCAGCAGCGAATCCTTCGCGGCCGTGCTCGGGTCCAAGGGCATCTCCCGGGACTCAACCGTCGTCATCTACGGCGACAAGAACAACTGGTGGGCCGCCTACGCCCTGTGGGTGTTCACGCTCTTCGGCCACGAAGACGTTCGACTGCTCGACGGCGGACGCGACAAGTGGATCGCTGAGGGCCGCGACATCACCAGGGACACCTCGGTTGTGAAGAAGAGGGCGGATTATCCGGTCGTCCCCCGCAACGACGCCCCCATCCGCGCGTTCAAGGACGACGTGCTCGCCCACTTCGGGAACCCGCTGATCGACGTGCGCTCCCCTGAGGAGTACAGCGGCGAACGCACCACCATGCCGGCCTACCCCGAAGAGGGTGCGCTGCGCGGCGGGCACATCCCGTCGGCCGCGTCGGTGCCGTGGGCCCGCGCCGCGGCTCCCGATGCGACCTTCAAGACCCGCGCCGAGCTCGACGCCATCTACCGGGGCGAGGCCGGCCTCGCCGATGGCGACAAGGTCATCGCGTATTGCCGCATCGGCGAGCGGTCCAGCCACACCTGGTTCGTGCTGACGCATCTGCTCGGCTTCGAAGGAGTGCGCAACTACGACGGCTCCTGGACCGAATGGGGCAATGCGGTTCGCGTTCCGATCGTTCTCGGCACCGAGCCAGGCGAGACACCCGCGCCGCGCTGACCCGGAGGTGCGAGAATGGAAGAGATGACTTCCACCGAACTTCCCGAGCAACTGGTCGAGATCCGCGACGAGTTCCTCGAGCTGGAACAGCCCGACCGCCTGCTTCTCCTGCTCGAGTACTCCGACGACCTCCCGGAGCTGCCGGAACGCTACCGGGATCACCCTGACCTGTTCGAACGTGTCGTGGAGTGCCAGTCCCCCGTGTTCATCGTCGTCGAGGTCGACGACGATGGCGCCGTGCACCTGTACGCGACCGCGCCGCGGGAGTCGCCGACGACCCGCGGCTTCGCCTCCATCCTCGCCCAGGGCCTCGACGGCCTGACCGTCGAACAGGTGCTGGCCGTGCCCGACGACTACCCCTCCTCGATCGGCCTCACCAAGGCGGTCTCGCCCCTGCGCATCCGGGGCATGACGGCCATGCTGGGGCGCACGAAGCGACAACTGCGCGAACGGGTCGCTGCGTGACCCTGACCCAGGTCTTTCCTTCTCCCGGCGACGCCGCGTCGTCGGTCGACGGGATGGATGCGGCCAGCCGCGACTGGCTCCTCGAGCGGTATGCGCTGCCGACCGGCCCGTTCCTCCGGGTGAACATGATCGCCAGTCTCAACGGCAGCGCCACCGGCGACGACGGCACGTCGAACTCGCTCACGAGCCGGCTCGACCGCCGCGTCCTCGGCGTGATCCGGGAACTCTCCGACGTGGTCCTGATCGGTGCAGGGAGTGTGCGCATCGAGCGGTACGTCGTCCCGACGAAGGCCGCGCTGGCGATCGTCACGTCCAGCGGAGACCTGACCGGCCACCGCCTGCACGAGAGGAGGAGCTCACAGCCCGTGTTCATCCTGTGCGCCCGGTCCAACCTCGGTGCCGCCGGGGACACCGCCGGCGACGCCGACGCGACGATCGTGCCCGTCGACGACGAGGGCGGCGACATCCGTCCCGCTTCGATCGTCGAGGCTCTGCGCGACCAGGGTCTCCCGCGGATCGTCTGCGAGGGCGGCCCCCTCCTGGCCGGCCAGCTGTTCGCCGCCGACCTGGTCGACGAATTCTGCCTCTCCACGAGCCCGATGGTGACGCTCGGCGGGCGGCCGTTGCTCGAGTCGGCGCGAGCCGGCTCCAGCAGATTCAGCCTTCGTCAGTTGCTGCTGGATGACGCGGGGGCGACGTACGCATGCTGGGATCGAGTGCGGCCAGCCAGGTCGTGATCGCGTGGTTCCAGCCGACCCGGTCGTAGTTCCACAGTTTCGTGTGCCTGGCGATCGTGAAGGGCACGAAGGTGACAATGTCGGGGCGACGCACGGCGAGCCCCCGCGACCCCGTCGACGGCACGTAGCCGTCGTCGTCACTGTGCATCAGCAGGATCGGCACGACCAGTTCGCCGGCCCTGGCGACGAAGTCCAGCCGCCCGAAATCGATTGGGTTCGCCTGGCCGGTGACCCTGCCTCCCCAGCGCCGGCCCATGACCCTCATCGCCCCGCTCATCACCGGAGCCGGCAGCCGGAGCAGCCCGCCCTGGAAGGTGACCACATCGGCCCAGTCGATGACGGGGGAATCCAGCACGACCCCGGCGAGCACGTCGCGGTGCGCGGAGCGAGTGACCGTTTGCAGCGCGATCGCGCCGCCCATCGACCACCCCATCAACACGATGGTCGTCGCCCCGCGGCTCCTGGCGTAGCCAATCGCCGCTTCGACGTCCAGCCACTCCGTGTCGCCCAGCCCGTAGCGCTGGTCGCCGCTCGCAGGCGCTTCGCCGTCGTTGCGGTAGGAGACGAGCAGCGACGTGTAGCCGGCCTCCCGGAACACCGGCACGGCCCGCAGCGTCTCCTGGCGCCGCACGGCCCGGCCGTGCACCTGGATCACCCAGCGGTCGGTCGCCTCGTCCGCGGGGATCAGCCAGGCCGGGGCGTGGCCGGCGTCGGTGGGAACGAGCACATCCTCGAATGGAAACCCGAGGTCGGCCGGGGCCAGGTAGGAGTACCCGCCCAGCCGGCCGCGCCGGGCCAGCTCCAGGTCGCCGAAGTCGACGCCGAGGATGCGCCTGGTCACCGCGGTGGGGGTGCTGCGCACAATCTCGCCCAGCCGAGCATGCCCGGATTCGAGCGAGAACCAGAAACTGTAGTCGCCGGGAAGCACGGAGTCCGGGGTCGATTGCAGGGTGATGGTGCCGGCCGACAGGTCGACGCGGTGCACCCGGGTGTCGTCGTCGCGCTTGGGCGGCGGAATGACGATCCGGCGGGCCATCACTGCCGCCAGGACGCCGACGCCCAGCACGCAGGTCACCGCCGTGCCGGCCAGAACGAGGCCGGTGACGGCCGCGATCGTGATCGGCCCTGGCCCCCGTCGCTGCATTCGCGTCACGCGTCCCTCCAAACCGGTCGGCGTGCCTCGCAGACAGCGCCCGGAAAAAACTCTAGTCTGCAAACGTGCCCGAATCAGTGGACAGGCAATCCCTCCCCCCCGAGTTTGCCGCAGCGCTCGACGCTCTTCGTCGCGCGAAGAGCCGGGTCGAACTCGTCGTGCACGAGATTCCCGCCCCGGGACGGCTTGCTCCCCACGCGGTGGCCCTGGCAGCGGACGTCACACCGGCCCGCCATGGCAGCGACTCCGACCTCGGAACCGGACGTTTCATCCTGCTCTACGACCCCGACGAGCCGGAGGCCTGGGGCGGACGCTTCCGGGTCGTCTGCTTCGCCCAGGCGCCGCTGGAAACGGACATCGGCCTGGATCCGTTCCTCGCCGAAGTCGCGTGGGCCTGGCTGGTCGACGCACTGGATGCGCGGGGAGCCCGCTACACCGCGGCATCCGGCACGGCCACCAAGATCATTTCCTCCGGCTTCGGCGAACTCGCCAAGCAGGGCGACGGCGCGCAGATCGAACTGCGTGCGTCGTGGACCCCGCTGGATGCCAACCTCACCGCCCACGTCGAAGGCTGGGGCGAACTGCTGTGCATGCTCGCCGGCCTTCCCCCCGCTGGTGAAGGAGTGAGCACCCTGTCAGCCCGGCGTGCCAAACGTGGCTGACCCGCACGTGGCTGAACACAGTGTGATCGCCACGCGGGATGCGTACCTGGCGGCCACCGCGGCCATCGCTGCCGGCACCGGCCCGATCGGCATCGACGCGGAGCGCGCATCCGGCTTCACCTATTCCCAGCGCGCCTACCTGATCCAGATCTTCCGGCGGGACGCCGGCACGTTCCTGTTCGACCCACCCATGGTCGGCGACTTCCGCGAACTCAACGGGGCGCTCAGGGACGAGGAATGGATCCTGCACGCCGCAAGCCAGGACCTCGCCTGCCTGCGCGAGGTGGGCCTGGACCCCGGGACGATCTTCGACACCGAGCTGGCCGCCCGCCTGCTCGGACTTCCCCGCGTCGGCCTCGGCACGGTCGTCGAGGAACTCCTCGGTATCCACCTGGCCAAAGAGCACTCCGCGGCCAACTGGTCGACCCGGCCGCTGCCGGAGTCCTGGCTCGTCTACGCGGCGCTCGACGTCGAGCTGCTTCCCGATCTTCGCGACCGCATGGTCGAGATGCTCGTCGAGTCGGACAAGACCAACATCGCCGCGCAGGAGTTCCAGGCGGTGCTCGAGCGGGAGACGAAAGCTCCTCGCGCCGAGCCCTGGCGGCGCCTCTCCGGGGTGCACGCGATCCGTGGCCAGCGGAACCTGGCCGTCGCCCGCGAACTCTGGGTGGCCAGGGATGCGCTCGCCCAGGAGGTCGACGTCTCCCCCGGCCGTCTCGTGCCCGACGCGTCCCTTGTCGCCGCGGCCCGGGTGATGCCGACGACCAGGCAGGCCCTCGCCGACCTGCGCGAATTCAGCGGACGGGCGAGCCGCAGCGAGCTGGACCGCTGGTGGGCCGCCGTGCGGGCCGGCCTGTCGACCACCGACCTGCCGGTGCTCAAGCCGAACGGGGACACCCTTCCCCCGCCGCGCGCCTGGGCCGATCGCAACCCGGAGGCTGACCTGCGGTTCAAGGCCGCCAGGGCCGTCCTGACCACGGCCGCTGACGAGCTGTCCATTCCGCTCGAGAACCTCCTCACGCCCGACCTCCTGCGCCGCGTCGCCTGGACGCCGCCGGAACCCGTCGATGCGGCATCCGTCGGAACGACCCTCGTGCGGCTCGGTGCCCGGGCCTGGCAGGTTGACGCGACCGCACAACTCATTGCGGATGCCTTTGTCGAAGTCCACCAAAGGATCGATGTGCCCTTGGAATCGGATTCGTAGGAACAGTCAAAGGATTCCGTCGGCAATTTCGGCCACCCCTAGGATCGTCCGAGACCTGAGCGAGTGATGGAGGCATTGTGGCCGAGAGAGCAGAAGTCGTGTTTGTGGACGGGGTTCGTACCCCGTTCGGACGCGCCGGCGAAAAAGGCATGTACTGGAATACCCGCGCGGATGACCTGGTGGTGAAGGCCATGATCGGGCTGCTGGAGCGCAACCCGAAGGTCCCAGGCGAACGCATCGACGACGTGGCGATCGCCGCCACGACGCAGGCCGGCGACCAGGGCCTCACCCTGGGACGAACCGCGGCGCTGCTGGCCGGACTCCCCCAGTCGGTTCCCGGCTTCGCGATCGACCGCATGTGCGCCGGCGCGATGACCTCCGTGACGACGATGGGCTCCGCGATCGGTTTCGGCGCCTACGACCTGGCCATCGCCGGCGGGGTCGAGCACATGGGGCGCCACCCGATGGGCTCCGCCGCAGACCCGAACCCGCGTTTCCAGGCCGAGCGCCTCGTGAGCGAGGATGCACTCGTGATGGGCGCCACCGCCGAGCGCATCCACGACCGCTTCCCCGCGTACACGAAGGAGCGCTCAGACCGCTTCGCCTTGCGCAGCCAGCAGAAGGTCGCCGCTGCCTACCTGCAGGGCAAGATCCAGCCTGACCTGATCCCGGTTGCGACCCGCAGCGAATCGGGTTGGGGCCTGGCCACCCGCGACGAGGCTCCGCGCCCCGAAACGACCATGGAGGGCCTGGCCGCGCTCAAGACGCCGTTCCGCCCGCACGGACGGATCACGGCCGGGAACGCATCCGGCCTGAACGACGGCGCTGCCGTCTGCCTGCTGGCCAGCCGCAAGGCTGCCAAGGAACTCGGCCTCACCGTCAAGATGAAGATGGTCAGCTTCGCCTTCGCGGGCGTCGAGCCCGAGGTCATGGGGCTGGGCCCCGTGCCGTCCACCGAGAAGGCGCTCCGCAAGGCCGGCCTGAGCATCACCGAGATTGGCCTGTTCGAGCTCAACGAGGCCTTCGCTGTGCAAGTCATCTCGTTCCTGGACCACTTCGGGATCGACGACGACGACCCCCGGGTCAACGAGTACGGCGGCGCGATCGCGATCGGCCACCCGCTCGCCTCCTCCGGCGTGCGCCTGATGAACCAGCTCGCGCGCCAGTTCGAGGAGCACCCGGAGGCTCGGTACGGCCTGACCGCCATGTGCATCGGCCTCGGCCAGGGCGGCACCGTGATTTGGGAGAACCCGCACTACAACCGGAAGGCGAAGTAAGCGATGACCGACTACTCAGCACTCGATTTCTCCCCGCTGCTTGCCCTCTCCGCCGACGAGGTCGTCACGCACTGTTTCGTGCGTGACGTTCCCCTGTCCGGCAACCGGACGCTTGCACTCGTCACCCTCGACAACGGACGGGACCACACCAGGCCGAACACGCTCGGCGCGGTCACCCTGCTCGAGTTCGCCGCGACGCTGGACGAACTCACGGCCCGTGCGGGGCGCGGCGAGATCCACGGCGTAGCGATCACCGGCAAGCCGTTCATCCTGGCCGCCGGCGCGGACCTCAGCAAGGTCGGCGAGATCCCCTCGCAGGATGCGGGCAGGCTGTTGACGCAGCTGGGCCACTACGCGTTCGGCAAGGAAGCCGAACTGGGAGTCCCCTCCTTCGTGTTCATCAACGGGCTGGCACTCGGCGGCGGGCTCGAGATCGCCCTCAACGCCGACTACCGCACGGTCGACGCATCCGTACCGGCGATCGCCCTGCCTGAGGTCTTCCTCGGGCTGATCCCGGGCTGGGGTGGGTCCTACCTGCTGCCGAACCTGATCGGCATCGAGAACGCGCTCACCGTGATCATCGAGAACCCGCTCAAGAACAATCGCACGCTCAGCGGGGCGGATGCCCTCGCGCTCGGAATCGCCGACGCGATGTTCCGCTCCGCCGCGTTCCTCGAACACTCGATCGCCTGGGCGGACGGCGTCATCGCCGGCACGACCACGGTGTCCCGCCCGCACCAGCCCGGCAAGATCGAACGGCTCGTGAAGTGGGATGCCGCGATCGGCATCGCCCGCAAGATGCTCCAGAGCCGCATCGGCACCGTCGCGAGGTCGCCCTACGTCGCCCTCGACCTGCTGAAGGCCGCCAAGAGCGGCACGAAGGCCGAGGGTTTCGAACGCGAAGACGACGCCCTCGCCGAACTGATCGCCGGCGACCAGCTGCAGGCGAGCATCTACGCGTTCAATCTCGTGCAGAAGCGCGCCAAACGGCCGGCCGGTACGCCGGACAAGGCTCTCGCCCGCCCGATCACCAAGGTGGGCGTCATCGGCGCCGGGCTGATGGCCAGCCAGTTTGCGCTGTTGTTCGTGCGCCGCCTGCGCGTGCCCGTGGTCATCACCGACCTCGATCAGGCCCGCGTCGACAAGGGCGTCGCCTACATCCACGCCGAGATCGCCACGCTGGAGAGCAAGAAGCGCATCTCAGCGGATGAGGCGAACCGCCTGCGCGCGCTCGTCACCGGCACGACCGACAAGGCCGACTTCGCCGACGCCGACTGGGTCATCGAGGCCGTCTTCGAGGAACTGGGCGTGAAGCAGGACGTGTTCGCGGAGATCGAGAAACACATCGCCCCCGAGGCGATCCTCGCGACCAACACGTCCTCCCTCTCGGTCGAGAAGATCGGCGCGAAACTCGCCCACCCGGAGCGACTCGTCGGCTTCCACTTCTTCAACCCGGTCGCCGTCATGCCGCTGATCGAGGTCGTGAACACCCCGCTCACCAACGACGCAACCCTGTCGACGGCCATGGTCGTCGCCGGCAAGCTGCGGAAGAACGCCGTCATCACCCGCGATACCCCCGGCTTCGTGGTCAACCGGCTCCTGGCGAAGCTGCTGGGCGAGGCCATGCACGCCGTCGACACGGGAACCTCGTTCGAGGTCGTCAACGGCGCCCTGGCGCCGTTCGGCCTGCCGATGACGCCGTTCGAGCTGCTCGAGCTCGTCGGGCTCACGGTCGGCGCGCACGTGCTCGACACGCACCACGCGGCGTTCCCGGATCGTTTCTTCGAGAGCAAGAACCTGCACAAGCTGGCCGAGTACGGGAAGATCCTCGATCGCGACGCCAAGGGCAAGGTCAAGGGCTTCGACAAGGGAGCGGTCGCGATCGTCGCGGGCGGGACGACGCCGATGACCGCGGACGAGATCCTCCGCCGCGTCGAGGACGGGCTCGCCGACGAGATCAAGCGGATGCTCGATGACAACGTCGTGCACGCGGCAGAGGACATCGACCTGTGCATGATCCTCGGGGCGGGCTGGCCCTTCCAGATGGGCGGGGCGACGCCGTACCTCGACCGGGTGGGCGCGAGCGAGCGGGTCTTCGGCGGCACGTTCCACACCCCGCCGATCCGCGGCGTCGGAGCTTCCGCTCCCGTCCTCCGCTGACCCCTCCCACCCGCGAGGCCACCCCCCGCGAAACTGCAGTTGTGGTCGTTAAGACCGTGTCATAACGACCACAACTGCAGTTTCGCGGGGGTGGCTGGGTGAGCGGTGACATGTCGGCGTAGCGATCACCGAGCGGGGCCTCGATCGCTCCGAGCCGGATGGCGCCGGTGAGGAAACCGCGCCCCAGCGGCGAGTACGGCACGAACCCGATGCCGAGTTCCCGAACGACCGGCAGGACCCGCGTCTCCGGATCCCTGGACCACAGCGAGTACTCGGTCTGCACTGCCGTCACCGGGTGGACTTCTCGCGAGAACGCAGTTGTGGTCGCTAAAAGCGCGTTATAACGACCACGAGTGCAGTTTCGCGGGGAAGGGCGGGAGCGGGCGGGGCGGGCGAGGCTCAGTCGTGGTCGCGGCGGACGACGGGGATGGAACCGGTGGCCGTGGCGCCTTCGGGCAGCGGCCTCGCGTGCGGGATCTTGCTGCCGAGCACCATCGCGACCACGTCGCGGGCGATGTGCTGCGGGGTCAGCCCCACCCGCTCGAGGATCTCGGCGCGGGTACCGTGGTCGAGGAACTCGTCCGGCAGCCCCAGCTCGGTGACGGCGGTGTCGACGCCGGCCTCGCGCAGGTCCTGGCGGATGCGCGTGCCGATCCCGCCGACCCGGATGCCGTCTTCGATGCTGACCACGATGCGGTGTTCGGCGGCCAGGGTGATGATGCTCTTCGGCACCGGCACGACCCAGCGCGGGTCGACGACGGTCGCCCCGATCCCCTGGGCGGCGAGGCGCTCCGCGACGTCGAGGCCCATCCCGGCCATCGGGCCGACCGCGACGATGAGCACGTCCTTCTGGGCGGATGCCCGCAGCACGTCGACCCCGTCGGCCAGGCGTTCAACGGCTTCGTATTCGACGCCGACGCTGCCCTTGGGGAAACGGAGCACGGTGGGTGCGTCGTCGACGCCAACGGCCTCTTCGAGTTCCTCGCGGAGCCGGGTCGAGTCGCGCGGTGCGGCCAGCCGGATGCCGGGCACCACCTGCAGGATCGCGAGGTCCCACATGCCGTGGTGGCTGGGACCGTCGGGCCCGGTCACCCCGGCGCGGTCCAGCACGAATGTGACGCCGGCCTTGTGCAGGGCGACATCCATCAGCACCTGGTCGAACGCCCGGTTCATGAACGTCGCGTAGAGGGCGACGACCGGGTGCAGGCCACCGAAGGCCAGGCCGGCGGCGGATGTCACGGCGTGCTGCTCCGCGATGCCGACGTCGTGCACCCGGCCGGGGAACCGCTCGGCCATCTTGTGCAGGCCGGTCGGGCGCAGCATGGCCGCGGTGATTCCGACGAGGCGCGGGTTGATGGTGGCCAGGCGCACGAGCTCGTCTGCGAAGACCGAGGTCCACGACGGCGCGCCAGGCTCCTCGACGGACTCCCCCGTCTCCGGGTCGATCTGGCCGACCGCGTGGAACTGGTCGGCGGCATCCTGCACGGCCGGGTCGTAACCCTTGCCCTTCTGGGTGATGGCGTGCACGATCACGGGCGCGCCGTAGCCCTTGGCCTGGCTGAGCGCCTCGACCATGGCTTCCATGTCGTGGCCGTCGACCGGGCCGATGTATTTGATGTCGAGGTTGGAGTACAGCGCCTCGTTGTTCGAGAACCGGCTGAGGAACCCGTGCAGCCCGCCGCGCATGCCCCGGTACAGTGCCCGCCCAGGCGCACCGAGGCGGTCGAACATCTTCCGGCTGGTCAGGTACAGGCTGCGGTAGCTGCGGCGCGTGCGAACGGTGTTCAGGAACCGCGCCATCCCGCCGATGGTCGGGGCGTAGGAGCGGCCGTTGTCGTTGACGACGATGATCAGGCGCCGGGTGTTGTCGTCGCTGATGTTGTTGAGGGCTTCCCAGGTCATGCCGCCGGTCAGCGCCCCGTCGCCGACCACGGCGATGACGTGGCGGTCACCCTGCCCGGTCATCTCGAAGGCGCGGGAGATGCCGTCGGCCCAGGACAGGGAGCTGGACGCGTGCGAACTCTCGACGATGTCGTGCACGGATTCTGACCGCTGCGGGTAGCCGGCGAGCCCCCCGGTCTGGCGCAGCCTGCTGAAGTCCTGGCGCCCGGTGAGCAGCTTGTGCACATACGACTGGTGCCCGGTGTCGAACACGATGGCGTCCCGGGGCGAATCGAAGACCCGATGGATGGCGATGGTCGTCTCGACGACGCCGAGGTTGGGTCCGAGGTGGCCGCCGGTCTTCGAGATCTCCCGCACCAGGAACTCCCGCACCTCGGCGGCAAGCTGGACGAGTTGCTCCTTCGAGAGGCCATCGAGGTCCCGGGGACCGGAAATCGTCTCCAGAAGGGACATCGACAAACCACCTTTCACGTGTTGGAACTGGCGCCGGAAACAGAGCAGGCGCGCAGGCTCGACTGAATCGAGTCTACGCGCCCGTCTCGGGCGAACCGGTGAACGCTAGGCGACCAGCGACCGGAGCACGTACTGCAGGATGCCGCCGTTCCGGTAGTAGTCGGCTTCACCCGGGGTGTCGATGCGCACGACGGCGTCGAACTCGACGGTCGGCTTACCGGCCGCCGAGTGCTCGCTGGGTGCGGCTGTGACGTGAACCGTCTTCGGGGTGGTCCCGTTGTTCAGCTCCTCGAGCCCGGTGATCGTGACGACCTCCGTGCCGTCCAGGCCGAGCGAAGCCCAGCTCTGGCCGGCCGGGAACTGCAGCGGAACGACGCCCATTCCGATGAGGTTCGAGCGGTGGATCCGCTCGAAGCTCTCCGTGATGACGGCCTTCACGCCCAGGAGGCTGGTGCCCTTTGCGGCCCAGTCACGAGACGAACCCGAACCGTACTCCTTGCCACCAAAGATGACCAGCGGGGTGCCGGCGGCCTGGTAGTTCTGGGCGGCATCGTAGATGAACGCCTGCGGAGCCTCCGCGGCGGTGAAGTCGCGGGTGAAACCACCCTCAACCCCTGCGCCGTCATTGGCATCGCTGAGCAGTTGGTTCCGGAGACGGATGTTCGCGAACGTTCCGCGAATCATGATCTCGTGGTTGCCGCGGCGTGAACCGTAGGAGTTGAAGTCGCCCCGCTCAACGCCGTGCTCCAGCAGGTACTTGCCGGCCGGGCTGTCGGCCTTGATGTTGCCGGCCGGGCTGATGTGGTCGGTCGTGACGGAGTCGCCGAGCTTGGCGAGAACGCGCGCCCCGACGATGTCTGTGACCGGGCTGGTCTCGAGCGTCATGCCGTCGAAGTACGGGGGCTTCCGCACGTACGTCGACTCGGGGTCCCATTCGAAAACCTCGCTGGCCGGCGTCGGCAGGGAGCGCCAGCGCTCGTCGCCTTCGAAGACCTCGCCGTATTCCTTCGTGAACATTGCGGTGTCGATCGAGCTGTCGATCGTGGCCTGCACCTCTGCGGAGTCGGGCCAGATGTCCTTGAGGAACACATCGTTGCCGTCGGTGTCGGTGCCGAGGGCATCCTTCTCGAAGTCGAAATTCATCGATCCGGCGAGGGCGTAGGCGATGACCAGCGGCGGGCTGGCCAGATAGTTCATCTTGACGTCGGGGCTGATCCGACCCTCGAAGTTCCGGTTGCCGGAGAGCACCGCGGTGACGGCCAGGTCGTTCTCGTTGATCGCGGCAGAGACCTCGTCGATGAGCGGACCGGTGTTACCGATACAGACGGTGCAGCCGTAGCCGACGGTGTAGAAGCCGAGGGCCTCGAGGTCGTCCGTGAGGCCGGCCTTCGCGTAGTAGTCGGTGACGACCTTCGAGCCCGGCGCCAGCGTGGTCTTCACCCACGGCTTCGACTTGAGGCCCTTCTTGACCGCGTTGCGGGCGAGGAGGCCGGCAGCGAGCATCACGCTCGGGTTCGAGGTGTTGGTGCACGACGTGATGGCCGCGACGGCGACCGCTCCGTGGTCGAGCGTGTAGCTCGCGCCGTGCTTGGTGGTGACCGGGACCGGGCTCGAGATGGTCCGGGGAGGGTGGGCCACGTGCCTGTGCGACAGCTGGTGGGCGCTGTTCTCATCCTGGGCGGTGAACCCGATCGGGTCAGAGGCAGGGAAGGTCGCCTCGACGGCGGCATCCACCCGGGACAGGTCCTGGGTCGCGTAGCTCTGGAGGTCCTTCTCGAACTGCAGCTTCGCGCCGCTGAGTTCGACGCGGTCCTGCGGGCGCTTCGGTCCGGCGATCGAGGGAACCACGGTGCCGAGGTCGATCTCGAGGTACTCGCTGAAGACGGGCTCCTTGTCGGCGTCGTGCCAGAGGCCCTGCAGCTTCGCGTAGGCCTCGACGAGCGCGACCTGCTCCTCGCTGCGGCCGGTGAGGCGCAGGTAGTCGAGGGTGACGCCGTCGATCGGGAACATGGCGGCGGTCGAGCCGAATTCCGGGCTCATGTTGCCGATGGTGGCGCGGTTGGCCAGTGGAACCTGGGCGACGCCCTCTCCGTAGAATTCGACGAACTTGCCGACCACTCCGTGCCTGCGCAGCATCTGGGTGATGGTGAGCACGACATCCGTCGCGGTGACGCCGGTCGGGATGGAGCCCTTGAGCTTGAAGCCGACCACCTTGGGGATGAGCATGGAGACGGGCTGGCCGAGCATGGCTGCCTCTGCCTCGATGCCGCCGACGCCCCAGCCGAGCACGCCGAGGCCGTTGACCATGGTCGTGTGCGAGTCGGTGCCGACGCAGGTGTCGGGGTAGGCCTGGAGCACTCCGTTGCCTTCAGCATCAAGCACAGTGCGGGTCATGGTGACGCGGGCGAGGTATTCGATGTTGACCTGGTGCACGATGCCGGTTCCCGGCGGGACGACCTTGAAGTCGTCGAACGCCGTCTGGCCCCAGCGCAGGAACTGGTAACGCTCGCCGTTGCGCTGGTACTCGATCTCGACGTTGCGCTCGAGGGCGTTCTCGCTGCCGAAGAGGTCGGCGATGACGGAGTGGTCGATGACCAGCTCGGCCGGAGCCAGCGGGTTGATCTTGTTCGCGTCGCCGCCGAGTTCGGCGACGGCCTCACGCATGGTGGCGAGGTCGACGATGCAGGGCACGCCGGTGAAGTCCTGCATGATCACGCGGGCGGGCGTGAACTGGATCTCGGTGTCCGGCTCAGCGGTGGGAACCCACTCGCCGAGAGCGCGGATGTGATCGGCGGTGATGTTGGCGCCGTCCTCGGTGCGCAGAAGGTTCTCGAGCAGCACCTTCAGGCTGAACGGTAACTTCTCGTGGCCTGCGACCTTGTCCAGACGAAAGACTTCATAGTCCGTCGACCCGACGCGCAGGGTGTCCCGTGCTCCAAAACTGTTTACCGCAGTGCTTTTCAGCGCAGACACGATGCCCTCTCCTTTGTGGGAAACCGTCGGCTTGGCCGCCGGCAATCCTCAATCCTTGTGGCCGAACACGCTCACATGCCAGCAAGGTTAGCCTAACTGGGCACGGGGTGACCGGCTGTTCTCCTCAGCCAAACTATCTCGACGTCGAGATAACTGTAGCACCGCCCCGCGATTCCGCCGCGCTCATTCGCGGTCGAAAATCAGTCCCCGGCGCCGGGCAAACCGGTACAGCGCCTCCACCCCGGCTGCCCCGACCGCGCCGACCGCCAGGCCCCAGGCCAGGGAGAGGTCGGCCCGGAGATCCATGGCGAAAAAGGCCCGCGCGAACGGCACGGTGCAGGCGAGCAGCATGACGACGGACACGCCAACCACGAGGGCGAGCCGCGGGCCGGTGAGCGGCCGGGCGAGCGCGCAGAGGATCCACAGCGAAACAACGAACAGGGCGACGGTGGTGACGCTCCTCGCCTCGGACAGCGGGATGCGCTGGTGGAGGGGCAGGAACACGGCCAGCACGGTCGCGGCCGCGATCACGCCATTGGGGATGGCGTAGCGGATGATCCGGCGCAGCACGCCCGGCGTGTAGATGCGCCGGTTGGGCGCGAGGGCGAGAACGAACGAGGGGATGCCGATCGCGAGGGTCGACACCAGGGTGAGCTGCCGCGGCATGAATGGGAAGGGGATGGCCAGGGCGGCCGCCGTGAGGGCAAGCAGGATGCCGTACACCGTCTTGGTGAGGAACAGGTTGGCCACCCGCTCCACGTTCGCGATCACCCGGCGGCCGCGGAAGAGCACGTCGGGCAGCCGATCGAACCGGTTGTCGAGCAGCACGATGCGGGACACCGCCTTCGTGGCCGGGGTCGCCGATCCCATGGCGATCCCGAGGGAGGCATCCTTGATGGCCATGGCGTCGTTGACGCCGTCCCCGGTCATCGCCACCGTGCGGCCCTCGGCCTCCAGGATGGCCACCGCCCGCCGCTTCTGCTCCGGGCTCACCCGCCCGAACAGGCTGGCGCCGGAAAGCGCGTCGGCCAGGGCCGCGTCGTCGGCGAGGGTCGACGCGTCGATGGTGGGGCCAGAGAGACCGAGCTGGCCGGCCAGGGCCGCGACCGTGACCGGGTTGTCGCCGGACATCACCACCACGCGCACGTTCTGCTGGGCGAAGAAACGCAGGGTGGCCTTCGCTTCGGGGCGGAGCGACTCGCGGAACACCACCAGGGCGGCCGGCGTGGCGCCGAGCGCGGCCGGATCGGCCACGGCCTCGGCCGGCAGCTCGCCGTCCAGCCGCACGAGCGCGAGGGTGCGGTGGCCCTGCGCGGCAATGCCCGTCGCGGACTCGAGGTGCTCCGGGTGGCCGGCCAGCAACCGTTCCGGCGCGCCGAGCAGCCACGCTGAGGCGACCGGGCCGTGCGCGAGGGCCACGCCGCTGTACTTCGCGGCCGAGCTGAACGGCATCCGCGCGGTCACGTTCGCCTCGCCGGCGGTGAAGTGGGCGCCGAGCACCCGCGCGGTCAGGTTGGCCGCGTCATCCCTTCCGATGATGCCGAGCGCGTCCCTGGCCGCAGCGGCCAGGGACGGGTCGAGGGTGACCAGGTGGTCGAAGTCGAGTTCGCCGGTGGTGAGCGTGCCGGTCTTGTCGAGGCAGAGCACGTCCACCCGCGCGAGGACCTCGACGGCAGCGAGCTCCTGCACGAGCACCTTGCGCCGGGCGAGCTGGATCGCGGCCACTCCGAAGGCGAGGCTGGTAAGCAGCACCAGCCCCTCCGGGATCATGCCGACGACGCTCGCGACGGAGTCGAGCAGCGCGTGCCGCCAGCGGCCGTCGCCGAAATTGGCCAGTTCGCCGAACCCGCCGTAGGCCGTTACCCGGCCGACCAGGGTGATCAGGATGACCGGCCCGAGCACCCACGACAGGATGACCAGGATGCGGTTGGTCGCGGCCCGGAGCTCGGAGTGCACGAGGGAATGCCGTTTGATCTCTGCCGTCAGCTGGTTCGCGTAGGACGCCGCCCCCACCGCGGTGACCCGCCCGTAGCCGGTTCCGCCCACGATGTGCGAGCCCGAGAGCAGCGGATCGCCCAGGGCCTTGGGCACGGGGTCCGACTCCCCCGTCAGCAGCGATTCGTCAACGATCAGCCCGGTGCCGACGAGCACAACGGCGTCGGCGGGCACCTGGTCGCCCGGACGCAGCACGAGGACGTCATCGAGCACGACCTGGTCGAGTTCGACGGTGACGACGACACCGTCGCGCTTGAGCGCGACATCGGGCGCCGCGAGCACCGCGAGGCGGTCGAGCACGAGCTTCGCGCGCACCTCCTGCACGATTCCGATCAGCGCGTTCGCCACGACGACGCCATAGAAGAGGCCGTCGCGGAGGTCCCCGAGCACGACCACGGCGGCAAAGCACACGGTGAGGATCGCGTTGAAGAGGGTGAAGACGTTCTCCCGCAGGATGTCCCGCACCGTGCGCGAGGTCGGCTGCCGGCTCTCGTTGCCTCGCCCATCAGTCAGCCGCTCGGCCGCGTCGGCGCTACTCAGGCCCTCGTACGCGTCCCCGACGGCCACGTGGCTCAGTCCCCGCTCGCCCCGGTCGATTCGTCGGCAACCGACTCATCCGGTTTGGGGTAGATCGAGCGCACCATCAGCCAGGAGACGACCAACAGCGGTGCGTACAGGGGAATGCCCATCAGGAGCTTGGCGACGCCGAGCGCCTCCACGTTCCCGGCGGCGTACAGCGGCAGTTGCACCGCGAGCCGCGACAGGAAGAGGCCGGCCCAGCACAGGGTGAGGATGGTGAGGACCCGGCGCTTGGACGGGTCCTGGCGCCAGGCGGTTCCGTCCCCCATCAGGAATCCGACGGCGACACCAATCAGGGGCCAGCCGACCAGCGGGGAGATGAGAAGGACAGCGGCGTAGCCGGCGTTGGTCAGGAACCCGGAGATGAAGTAATCGGCGGCGTTGCCGGAGAGCAGGGCCAGCGCGGCGCTGAGTCCGGTGCCGACCAGGCCGCCGACGGCGGGAGTGACCGTCTGCCTGGCGACGCGGCGGAGCACGATGAAGACCAGGCCGATGACGGTCGGTGCGACGAGCGCGGGGATCAGGGCCTGGGTGAACGTGTAGGCGAAGACGAAGACGAGCCCGGGCAGGACAGCCTCGACCAGTCCACGGATGCCGCCCATCGCCGCGAGCAGGGCGTGCCCGCTGATCGGCTCTCCCTCGGCGGCCGCGGCGAAGCCGGCGCGCCTGGCCGCGGCGGCCATCCCGTCGGCGAAGGTGCCGGAGAGTGACGGCGCGACCGGCTCAGAGCCGGCCGGCTCGGGCGTGGTCGACTCCGGCGCGGCCGGTTCGGGCGTGGTCGACTCCGGCGCGGCCGGTTCCGGCGCGGCCGGCTCCGGCTGCTGGGGGTTTGGCTGCTCGCGTGGCGAGTCGGGTGCGTCCGACATTCGGGCGGTCCCGGTGCCCTAGATGTCGCTGGGCTCGGACGGGCCGGTCGGCGTCGCCGGCATCCGCAGCGGAATGAGGTCGCGCGGGGGCATCGGTGTCGACCCGCGCACGACCACGATGCTGCGGAACAGGTCTTCGATCTGGGCCCCGGCCTCAGGGTCGACGGCGCCCTCGCCGGCGATCACGCCGCGCAGGAACCAGCGCGGGCCGTCGACGCCGATGAAGCGGGCCAGGCGGGTGGTTTCTCCGGCGCCCTGGCCGGCGGCGATGGGGATCTCGGCGACGAGCTCCGGACCGAACGGCCCTTCGCGCAGCGTCGTCGTTCCGCCCTGCTTGCCGATCTGGTCGGCGATCTGGTCGCGGATCTCGTGCCACAGGCCGCTCGAGCGCGGCGCGGCGAACGGCTGGATCTGCAGGGTCGAGCCGGCGTAGTCGAGGCCGATGGCCACGACGCGCTTGCTGCCCTCTTCGATTTCGAGGCGCAGGTGCAGGCCCTCCCGCGGGAGGATCTTCACTCCGCCGAGGTCGACGTAGGGTCGCACGGGGTTCGCCTCGGCTTCGTCGAGGGGACCCTCCGTTTCACGGTCTTCCGGGGCCGACTTCGGCATGGGTTCCGGGAACTCGTCCTGGTTCGCGATGTCACTCACAGGGTTTCTCCACTCTGTTGTGCGCCGGTGGTCTGGGGGGTGAGGCCGGTCGACCCGAATCCGCCCTCGCCACGATGGCTGCCGGGCAGCCGGTCGACGGGGATGAAGGTGGCCCGGGACACGGGCATGACGATGAGCTGGGCGATGCGGTCGCCGACGGCGACCGGATACGGCTCGCTGAGGTCGGTATTGAGCAGCGTCACCTTGATCTCGCCGCGGTAACCGGCATCCACCGTTCCTGGGGAATTCACGATCGTGATCCCGTGCTTCGCGGCCAGGCCGCTGCGCGGCACGACGAACGCCGCGTAGCCGTCGGGGAGGGCGATGGACACTCCGGTTCCGACCAGGGCCCTGGCACCGGGGGCGAGCACGAGGGCCTCCGCCGAGTGAAGGTCTGCCCCCGCATCGCCCGGATGCGCGTAGTTCGGGAGGACGGACGCGGTAATCAGTACTTCGACGCTTTCTGCCACGTGTCGAGGGTAGTGCAGAAGTCTGATCGAATAGAGCCATGCCTCAATATCGCGAAAAACTGTGGGCCGCGCCGTGGGTCTTCATCGCCACCGCACTCGTGATCCCGGCGAGCATCCTCGTCTTCGCCCCCATTTCGATGACGGCGGGAATCATCACCGCGGTCGTTCTCTATGGCGGATGCGTGGCGATGCTCGTGATCGCGTCCCCGGTCGTTGAGGTGCGGGACGGCGAACTGCGGGCCGGGCGTGCGCGGATCCGAACGGAGTTGCTGGGCGACGCGACGGCCTTCTCCGGCGCAGAGGCCGGCCAGGAACGCGGACCCCGGCTCGACGCGCGGGCGTGGCTGCTCATCCGAGGCTGGGTTGACCCCGTGGTGCGCATCCCCATCGCGGATCCGACCGACCCGGCGCCCTACTGGCTTGTGTCGAGCCGGCACCCACAGAAACTGGCCGCCGCGATCAATGGATCGCGACGGCCAGCGTCGGGTACTTCAGCTTCGTGAGTTCCCAGGGTCCTCAGGGCTGAGTGCGTTTAGGCGTCGTGCTCGGTGCAGACCGGGCCTAGCTTGGTCTCGTGCGACAGCTGCGAGCGGTGCTTCACGAGGAAGCACTCTACGCAAGTGAATTCGTCGGCCTGCGGGGGCAGGACGACGACATCGAGGTCGAGGTCGGACAGATCGGCGCCCGGAAGGTCGAACCCACCGGGGTTGTCGGCGTCGTCAACATCAACGACTCCCGACATCTTGTCTGGCACGCGCTCCTTGAGGGCCTCGATCGACTCAGAGTCGTCTTCGGTCTTCCGCGGTGCGTCGTAATCGGTTGCCATGCCCATCCATTTCAGTTACGCCGACAGAACGAATCGGCGGGCATAGTTTGCATCAAACCGGGACGAATAGCAAACCACTCGCCGCCCATTTCATTCGGCACAGTGATCAACTTGCGGCACGCCCGGCGTATTCCCCACAAAAGGGGGCTTCGCATGACACTGTTGGTCTCATCAGTGATCGCGAGAGGGCTTTGGCCATGCAGGAATTGAAGGTTATCGGAGTCGAGAACGGCGCGCTGCTTGCAGCGTCAGAGGAGGGTGATCGTTTCAGGATCCCCATCGATGAAGTTCTCCGGTCCCGGCTTCGCCAAACCCAGATGGAACCGGTCCCCACGGGGCCCAAGCTGTCGCCCCGGGAAATCCAGGCCCACATCCGCTCCGGCATGTCCGCGGAGGATGTCTCGGCCGTGACCGGTGCCTCGCTGGACTACGTGCGCCGCTTCGAGGGTCCCGTCGTCGCCGAACGCGAGTACATCGTGTCGTCGGCGCTGAGCGTGCCCGTGCACACCGCCATCGACCCGGATCCGCTCGACGACGATGTGAACTTCGGCAGCGTCATCCGCGAACGCCTGGCGTCACTGGGTGCCTCGAACGAGCGCTGGGCCAGCTGGAAGGAACCGGCCGGCGGCTGGATCGTCAAGCTGTCCTTCACCGCGGACGACATCGACCACGACGCCCGCTGGGGCTTCGAGCCGAAGAAGAACGCCCTCTCCCCCATCGGTAGTGAGGCCATCGCGCTCTCCCAGCAGGGCGAACTCAAGGGTGCGCTCATCCCCCGCCTGCGCGCGGTCGGCGCCGAGACGAGCCCCGCCGACGTGTCCCGCTTCGACAGCGGCGCCTTCACCTTCCGGGATTCCCTCGCCGACGAGATCCTGAACGACACGGCCCCGCTGCTCGACCCTGTTCCTTATTCGCGCTCCGCCAGCACGACGGATGCCGTGTCGAAGGCCGCCATCAAGCGCGCCGACGAGCCGCCGAAGTCCTTCGGCGAGACGGCCGACCTGCTGGAGTCCCTGCGTCGCCGTCGTGGCGAGCGTGAAGCCGCCGTGTTCGAGGCGGAGGAACCTGTGCCCGCTCCGGATCCGGCTCCGGCATCAGCCCCCGCCCCCGGCATTCGCC
Source organism: Microbacteriaceae bacterium (assembly GCA_036723055.1). Taxonomy (GTDB): domain Bacteria; phylum Actinomycetota; class Actinomycetes; order Actinomycetales; family Microbacteriaceae; genus Cryobacterium. The sequence goes on along the minus strand of DAIMHX010000012.1, from coordinate 24,553 downwards.
TGGTCGACGTCCCGTCCAACAGCAACAACGATGATGACGTGACGCCCGAACCGATCCAGAACGCCTGGGCCAACCAGGCCGCCAAGGCCCAGGCCCGCACCACGGGCAACCACGGCAAGCGGGGCCGGGCCTCCATGCCGAGCTGGGACGAAATCGTCTTCGGCGCACGCACCGACGACGACCTCGCCTAGGCACGCCCATAGTTCCCCTCTTATCCACGAGAACGCACTCGTGGTCGCTTCGTCACTCCGATAGCGACCACGAGTGCGTTTTCGCGTGCGAGGGGTTATAGTCTTGTATCGAACATATCTTCGAATGAGGCGAGACGAGGTGGTGTGCCGTGCCCCCTGTGGATGAACCGGTCATGGTGTGGACGAGCGAGGCCGGCCAGCCGGAACGCCTGGTCTGGCGGTCGCGCCGCTTCCGCGTGACCGACACCCCGACGGCGCTCGTCGGCACGTGCGAGTGGTGGCGGCCGTTCGCCCCGCACGGCTATGGGATCGGGCATCCGCCGCTCACGATCGCCGGCTGGCGGTTCCAGGCGACGGCCGACAACGGCGAAACCCATGTGTTCGACGTGCGCCACGATGACGACGACGCGCGCTGGCAGCTCGTCCGCATCTTCGACTGACGCCGGGCATACTGTCACCATGCCGACGCACGCCTCACGCCGCGACGTCACGCGACTGCGCCTCGTGCGGCAGGGACTTGTCGGCGCCAAGCTGCGCGGGCCCCTCGACGTCGCTGAGCGCCTGCTTGCCCTGCAGGCCCAGGATCTCCCGGCGGCCACCTGGGCGATCGGGGTGCGCGCTCCCGGCACGACACAGGCCGACGTCGGCGCGGCGATCGACTCCGGCACGATCGTGCGGTCCTGGCCGATGCGGGGCACCCTGCACCTTGTCCCGGCCGCTGAACTGAAGTGGATGCTGCAGCTCACGGCACCCCGGATTCTGGCCGGCCTGAGAACCAGGCGGGCGCAGCTCGACCTCGACCAGGCCGACATCGAGCGGGCGCGCGCCGTCACCGAGAACGCACTCGCCGGCGGACGGGAGCTCAGCCGCGCCGGATTCCTCGCCACGCTCGACCACAACGGGATCGCGACGGCCGGCCAGCGCGGTTACCACCTGATCGCGCATCTCGCGCTCTCCGGCACGTTGTGCTGGGGCCCTCGGCTCGGCTCGCAGCAGGCGCTCGTGCTGTTCGACGAGTGGGTGCCGTCCTCCCGCCGGCTCGAGCGGGACGAGGCGCTCGGGGAGTTTGTTGTGCGCTATTTCAGCGGGCACGGCCCGGCGACGCTGAAGGACTTCATCGGGTGGTCGCAGCTCACCGTCGCCGACGCGCGGACCGGACTGCTGGTCGCGCGCGACCGACTCACCGAGCTGGTGGTCGACGGGACGAGTTATTTCCTGCCGGCCTCGGCGGACGAGGGCGAACCGGGCCTCCCTCCGCAGCAGCGTTCCCCTCTGCTCGCGCTGCCCGGTTTCGACGAGTACCTGATCGGCTACCGCGACCGCAGCTTCGCCATCGACGACGGCGATCTGCTCCGGGTTGTGCCGGGCAAGAACGGCATCTTCCTGCCGATCATGGTGTCGTCGGGCCGCATCATCGGCACCTGGCGGCGGCGGGCGAGCATGGGTGCGCTGTCGGTCGAGCCGGTGCCGTTCTCCGGGCTCACCGCGCGGCAACTGGCCGGGTTCGCCAGCGCCATCCGTGGCTACTCCCGGTTCCTCGGGCTGCCGGCGACCGTGCTTCCGCCCGCGGAACTGGGCCCGACGGCGGGCAACGATAGCCTAGAAGCGTGAGACTAACGGCGAGCCTTCGAACCACCAGCCGGATTCCTCTCCTCCAGGCCGTGAAGACCTCGGTCGCGACCGTGCTCGCCTGGCTGCTCGCGCAGCTGCTGCTGCCGGGCGACCTGCCGATCTTCGCCGCCATAGCGGCGCTGCTCGTCGTTCAACCCAGCATCAACCAATCGCTCGGCAAAGCCATCGAACGCAGCCTCGGCGTCATCGGCGGCGTGCTCGTCGCCTACGGCGTCGGCCTCCTGTTCGGAACATCGAGCTGGATCGTGCTGCTGGCCGTCGTGCTCAGCATCCTCCTGGCCTGGGGGCTGCGGCTCGGCCCGGGGTCCGCGAACCAGTTGCCGATCAGCGCCATGCTCGTACTGGCGATCGGCGCCGCGACACCCGGCTACGCGCTGGAGCGGATCATCGAAACCATCATCGGCGCCGTCGTCGCGCTCGTCGTCAACGTGCTGATCGTTCCGCCCGTGCTCCTGGCCCCCGCGCACGACGCGGTCGTACTGCTCGCCCGGGAGGTGGCCGACACGCTCGACCGCATCGCCCTCGCCCTCCGCGCGCCACAGAGGACGTTCGCGCTCGAGGAACTGATGATCAAGGCGCGCCTGCTGCGCCCGATGCTCGCGGCGGCTGAGCGCGCGATCACCCAGGCGGAAGAGAGCCTCACGCTGAACCCCCGCCAGGCGAAGCACCGACGCGTGCTCGAAGCCGACATCGAGTTGTACAAGCGGCTGCCGGCCCTGGTCACGCGCGCGATCGGCATGTCGCGGGCGCTCCGCGATCACTACGACGCTTCGCTCTACCTGGAGCCCACCGTGCAGGCGTTCTCCCTGGAGCTCGGCCGGGCCGCCCACGACCTCCGGCTGCTCGCGCGCAACGTGGGCGAAGCCGAGCCGGAGCTCGAGCAGGCTCCGAGTGAGGAGACGGCCCTGACCGCACCCCTGACCATCCGGACGCCACACCCGGAGCACTGGATCCTGATCGGCTCGCTCATGGAAGACCTGCGCCGGGTGCGCGAGGAGATCGTCGGCGAGTAGGCACGAAGAAAGGGGCCCAGCTGGAAGCTGGACCCCTTCTCGTTAAGCGGTGATTAGGCCTGGTTGAGCGCAGCCTGCAGGTCAAGCGTGATGGTTACCTTCTCGCCGAGCAGCACGCCGCCGGTCTCGAGGGCCGCGTTGTAGGTGAGGCCGAAGTCTTCGCGGTTGATCACGGTCTTCGCCGTAGCGCCACCCTTGTAGTTGCCGTAGGGGTCGCCGCCGAAGCCGCCGAATTCGAAGTCGAACGTGACCGGCTTAGTCACACCCTTGATGGTGAGGTTGCCGTCGACGAGGTACTCGCCCTTGACCTCGCGCACGCCGGTGGAAACGAAGTCGATCGTCGGGTACGTCTCGGCGTCGAAGAAGTCACCGGTGCGCAGGTGGCCGTCGCGGTTGGCTTCGTTCGTGTTGATCGAAGCGACCTTGGCCGACGCCGTGACGCTGGAATCGAGGGGGTTCTCGGCGGTGACGAACGTGGCGTCAAACTGCTCGAAGGTGCCCTTGACCTTGCTGATCATGATGTGGCGGAGGCTGAAGCCAACCGCGCTGTGGGTGGGGTCGATCGTCCAGGTACCGGCCTTGTAGCCGGGGATGCTCGTGGTGGTGGTGTCGCTCATGCGTGCTCCTCAAGTCGGCGGGACGAGTCGATTTTCGCCCTCAGATATATGCAAGCGCATAGGAACCCGGGTTATTCCGAATTCGCGAGATTCTTTATTTGGACACCGTGAACGGGCCGGTCTCGCCCGATACCGCTCGGCGAACCTCCAGCAGCCGTCGAACGTCGTCGTCGATCACCGACTCCGGGATACGTCCGGAGTCGACGGCGTCGGCGATGCTCGCGATCAGGGCTCCCACATCGATGCCGGCAGCACCCGGCTGGGCCGGCAGCACGTAGAGCAGCATGGTGTTGCCGGCCTTCAGCGCGGCGATGGCGTTCTCGGACGCGCTGGCGTACTGCGGCAGGCCGGAATGCTGGAGCATGAGCATGTCGTCAGTGATCGCCACCCCGCGGAAACCGAGCTCCTTCCGCAGGATCCTGTGCCACACGGGCGACAGGCTCGCCGGCCGCGCATCGACGGCGGAATAGGCGAGGTGGCCGAACATGACCATCCCGGCTCCGGCCTCGATCCCGGCCTGGAACGGCGGGGCCTCGTCGGCCAGCCAGGCATCGTGGTCGAGGCCGGTCATCGGGATGCCCCGGTGCGAGTCGCCGGCTGCGGCGCCGTGTCCTGGGAAGTGCTTGAGCGTGCTCACCACCCGGCCGCGCTCCCCCGCAACGGCCGCAGCGACGCGCTGCGCGGCCGAGGAGGCGCCCGTGCCGAGCACGCGGTCGTAGATGAACGAGTGCGGGTCGGCCGTGACATCCGCCACAATCCCGAAGTTCACTGTGATGCCGGCGTTCTTCAGCAGGGTCGATCGGCTCCTGAAGGCGTCGGTGGTCGCGGGCACGGGCATCGACCTGAGCTCGGTCGCGCCTGGCGCCCGATCCTCGACCAGACGCGACACGGTGCCGCCCTCCTGGTCGATGCCGATCAGCACCGGCAGGCCGGGGTCGGCGCTCACCCGGTCGGTCATGGTCCGGAGCTCTCCGACGGATGCCGGCACGTTGTCGCCCATCAGGATCAGGCCGCCGAGGCCGTAGTGATCGACGAACGAGCGCAGGGCGCCGGCATCCGTGCCAGGGCGGTGCAGCATGAGGAGGCTGGCGACCTTCTCCGGCAGGGTCATCGTGGAGAGGCGATCCGCTGCGTAGTCGGCGATCGGGTCGGTGGTCTGGGCAGCGGTCGGTTGGGCGACCGGGTTGCGAGTCGGGACGGCCGTGGAGTCGGCCGACGAGCTTCGGTCCTGGCCGGGCTGGGCCCCGCAGCCGGCGAGCGCGAGCGCCGCGACGAGAAGCGCGAACGCGCAGACGCGCGTGGCCGTCCGGGCGCTCCGTCGATCTCGTGCACCCATCAGGCAAGGGTACCGCGCCGTAACATCCAACTTTTCCTCGGGACGCGGCGTTACACTCGGGCATCTGACGGAGGTGTGCCGTGACCATGAAAGCCATCGCCGCCGAAGCCGTGTTGATCGCGGCCGGTGGCCGTTCGATCCTGCTGCAGCTGGCGGACCCCGCGATCGGCCATGGCGTCGCCGACCACAGCGACTTCGTGTCCCGCCCGCTCGATCGGCTGCGCGGAACGCTCACCTATGTTTATGCCATCTCCTGCGGGACCGCCGAGGAGGCCGCCGCGGCGACCCGCCGGGTGAATCGGGCCCATGCCGGGGTGCAGCATCCGGGCAGTGAAGGTGCGCCTGCCTACAGCGCCTACGCCCCTGAGCTGCAGCTCTGGGTGGCCGCGACGCTCTACGACTCGGCGATGACCATGCGCGAGCTCGTCTATGGGGAGCTCGAGCCGGCCTTCGCCGACCGGCTGTATCGGGAATACGCCAACCTCGGCACGGCCCTGCAGGTGCCGCCGGAGCTTTGGCCGCCGGACCGGGCCGCGTTCGCCGTCTACTGGCGCGACCGGCTCGGCACCCTCCGGACGGATGCCACCACGCGGGCCGTTGCCCGGCAACTGCTCCACCCGCCCACCGGCCCGCTCTGGCTCCGCCTGGCCATGCCGCTCGGGCGGCTGCTGACCATCGGCCTCCTGCCCGCCCAGGTCAGGGAGCTGTTCGAGCTGCCCTGGACGCCGCGGGACCAGCGCCGCTTCAATCGCACGCTGCGGGTGATCAAGGCCGTCTACCCGACCCTGCCGCTGCGGCTCCGGCACTGGCCGAAGAACCACTACCTGCGGTCCCTGCGCGCGTCGATGCAGGCGCCGACCCCGGTCGACGCGGGCCGTACGGCCTAGGCGCGGCAGTCAGAGATTCAGCAGTCAGCGGCTCGATAATCGGCGCCGCGGCAAGAGTAGAGGGAGACGATGGGCATGCGCGGACGATCATCCGACTGGCGAACGACGGCGGTGACCGAGCTGCTCGGCCTCGGGCTGCCCATCGTGCAGGGCCCATTCGGCGGGCTCTCCTCCGTTGAGCTGACAGCCGCGGTGAGCAACGCCGGCGGCCTGGGTTCGTTCGGCCTGTACGGGTACGAACCGGAGCGCATCCTCCAGACCGCCGAACAGCTGCGCGCCCGCACGGACAAGCCGTTCAACCTGAATCTGTGGCTCGAACACGGCGGCAGCGACTCGCTGCACCCCACCGAGGCCGAGTTCGCGTCCTGGCTCGAACCCCTCCTCCCGTACTTCGCCGAGCTCGGCGTGCCGGCGCCGACCCTGCCGGCGCGATTCCTGCCGAGCTTCGAGGAGCAATTCGAGGCCCTGCTCGCCGCGCGCCCGGCGGTCGCGAGCTTCGTCTTCGGGGTGCCGTCGCCCGAGGCGCTCGATCGCCTCCGCGGCGCCGGCATCCGCAGCGTCGGAAACGCGACCACGGTCGACGAAGCGATCGCGCTCGACGCGGCCGGCATCGACGCGATCATCGCGACCGGATTCGAGGCCGGCGGCCACCGGGTGTCGTTCCTCCGCCCGGCCGAGGACTCTCTCACCGGACTCTTCACGCTCGTGCCCCAGGTCGTCGACGCGGTGCGAGCGCCGGTCATCGCGGCCGGCGGAATCGCCGACGGCCGCGGGATTGCGGCGGCGCTGATCCTCGGCGCCGGCGCCGTGCAGCTCGGCACCGCCTTCCTGGCCACCGACGAATCCGCCGCCAGCGCCGTGCACAAGGCCCAGCTCCACGGCCCAGACGCCGGCCGCACCACACTGACCCGGGTGTACAGCGGACGACTGGCCCGCGGCATCCCGAACCGGATGCTCCGCGAACTCACCGAGGTTGCCGACCGGTTGGCCCCGTTCCCGGCCCAGAACTGGCTGACCGGCCGCTTCAAGCCGGCGGCCGTCGAGCAGGGAGCCGCCGGGCTCATGTCGCTCTGGGCCGGGCAGGCAGCCCCGCTCACGCGCGGCGGTTCGGCCGCCTCCCTGATGGCCACGCTGGAGGACGAAACCGACCGATTGCTGGGATAGCTGGCGGTAGTCTGAAAGCCCCTGAGCATCCTGAGGTTTCCATGACGCAGCACTCGGCCGCCGATGCGCACGCCGCTCTCGACGCCGTCGATCGCCAGATCGTCACCGAGCTCAGCCGCGACGGCCGGCTCTCGATGCGAGCGATCGCCGAACGGGTGCACATCTCCCGCACGGCGGCGCACACACGCGTGCAAAACCTCGTGCGCCGGGGGGTCATCACCGGGTTCGGCGCGCAAGTGGACCGGAAGTCGCTCGGCCTGCACGTCTCCGCCCTTGTCGTGGTGAAAATCGGCGATGTCTCCTGGGCCGAGATCGCGTCACGGCTGGCCGAACTCCCCTTCGTCGAGAAGGCCCAGGCCGTCAGCGGCGACATCGACATCATCCTCACCGTCAGCGCGCCCTCCAACGAGCAGCTGAGCCAGGCGATCCTCCGCGACATCCACAGCATGCCGGGCGTCATCTCGACCAGGTCGCACCTGATCCTCGAGGAAATCACCGGCCACGCGCCGGGAGCGACGCCGGACGTCTGGCACTAAAAACGGCATAATCGCAGCCAGATGGCACGGCCGGGAGAGGCTGCGTGCCAATCGTTCACAACTGTCGCGTCGATGTGGTGAGGGGCGCGTTGATGGCGCACGATTACGTCATGAGCCTCAATGTCGAGAGCGCCCCGGTGAGCACACTCCCGGCGCCGCAACCCCTCCGCCTGATCGACGACGCCGGTCACGCGGTCGACCAGTCGGAAACCGGCGGGTTCGCCCTGCCGTCGCCGAAGACCCTCCTCGGGCTGTACCGCCAGATGGTGGTTGCGCGTCGTTTCGACGTTCAGGTCACCGCGCTCACCCGCCAGGGCCGCCTCGCAACGTACCCGTCCGCCCTCGGCCAGGAGGCCTGCGAAATCGCGGCCGTCGCCTCCCTCGCCACGGGAGACTGGCTGTTTCCGACCTACCGCGACAGCATCGCGCTCCTCACCAGGGGGGTGAGCCCCGCCGACATCCTCGCGTCGTTCCGCGGTGAGTGGCACAGCGGCTACGACTACCACGAGCACCACATCGCCCCGCAGGCCACGCCGCTGGCCACCCAGGCGCTGCACGCCGTCGGCCTGGCCACCGCATCCAAGCTCAAGCGGGACAGCACCGTTGCGCTGGCCCTGCTCGGCGACGGTGCCACGAGCGAGGGCGACGCCCACGAGGCGTTCAACTTTGCCGCGGTCTGGCAGGCGCCGGTCGTCTTCCTGGTGCAGAACAACCAGTTCGCGATCAGCGTGCCCCTGGACAAGCAGATGGCCTGCCGCACGATCGCCGACAAGGCCATCGGCTACGGCATGCCCGGCTACTACGTCGACGGCAACGATGTCGCCGCGATGTACGCGGTCGTCACCGCCGCGGTCGACCGCGCCCGCTCCGGCGGCGGTCCGTCGCTCGTCGAGGGGCTCACCTACCGGATGGAGGCGCACACCAACTCCGACGACCCGACCCGTTACCGGGATGCCGCGGACGTCGCGATCTGGAAAGGGCGCGATCCGATCGAGCGCCTCGAGAAGTACCTCCTGTCTGAGGGCATCCTGACCGACGCCGAGCGCGCCGACATCACCCGGGAGGCCGAGGAACTCGCCGAAGCGACCAGGGACTGCATGACGAAGCCGGTCGAGGTCGACCCGCTCGAACTGTTCGAGCACGTGTACGCGACGCGGCGCCCGGCGCTCGCCGAGCAGCGCGCCTTCCTGGCGGCCGAGATCGCCGCGCACGCCGCGCACGCCGCTAACGCCAACCAGACGGGTGAAACAGCATGACCTCGCACAGCACCATCGACACGGCCGTCGATCCGGCCGCCCAGAGGCCGGCCGCCGTCATGACCATGGCGGCCGCGCTCAACGCCGCCATCCGTGACGCCATGGCTGACGACCCGACCGTCGTTCTCTTCGGCGAAGACGTCGGACCGCTCGGCGGCGTGTTCCGCGTCACCGACGGCCTCTACGCCGAGTTCGGCGAGACCAGGGTCAGCGACTCGCCCCTCGCCGAGTCCGGCATCGTCGGCACCGCCATCGGCATGGCCATGTACGGCCTGCGCCCGGTCGTGGAGATGCAGTTCGACGCGTTCAGCTATCCGGCGTTCCAGCAGATCGTGTCCCACGTCGCCAAGATGCGCAACCGCACCCGCGGCAAAATCCAACTGCCCATCGTCATCCGCATTCCCTACGCCGGCGACATCGGCGGCGTCGAGCACCACTCCGACTCGTCAGAGGCCTACTGGGCCGCGACGCCCGGCCTCACCGTGGTCACCCCGTCCAACCCGGCGGATGCCTACTCGATGCTGCGCGAGGCCATCGCCAGCGACGACCCGATCATCTTCATGGAACCGAAGAGCCGGTACTGGACAAAGGCCGAACTCAGCCTTCCGGTGCGGACCGAGCCGATGAACACCGCCGTCGTGCTTCGCGAGGGCACCGACGTGACGCTGATCGCGTACGGCCCGACCGTGAAGACCGCCCTGGCCACCGCCGAGCTGGCCGCAGAGGAGGGCCTCTCGGTCGAGGTCATCGACCTGCGCAGCCTGTCGCCGTTCGACGACGAGACCGTCGGCGCCTCCCTGCGCAAGACGTCGCGCGCCGCCGTCATCCACGAGGCCGCCCAGTTCGGCGGTTACGGCGCCGAGGTCGCTGCCCGGCTCACCGAACGCAACTTCTTCCACCTGGCCGCGCCGATCCTGCGCATCACCGGCTTCGACATCCCGTATCCGTCGCCGAAGCTCGAGGAGCATTTCCTGCCGACGCCCGACCGGATCCTGGCCGCCCTCGGCACCTGGGAGTGGTCATAATGGGCCGCGATTTTCTGCTCCCTGACCTCGGGGAAGGCCTGACGGAGGCCTCGATTGTGTCCTGGCTCGTCTCGCCGGGCGACACCATCGCGATTGACCAGCCCGTCGTCGAGGTGGAGTCGGCGAAATCGATCGTCGAACTGCCGTCGCCGTTCGGTGGCGTCGTCGAGAAGCTGTTCGGCGAGGTCGGCGCGATCATCAATTCGGGGCAGGTTCTGCTGACGGTGGCGGATGCCGCCGGAACGGGCGGCGCGACGCCGGAACCTGGCACCGCAGCCGTCGCCAGCGCCCCAGCGCCCGCGGCAGAGACGTCCGGCGCCGTGCTCGTCGGATACGGCACGAGCGAGAGCACGCGTCCGGTCCGTCGCCCGGCGGAAGGGCGCTTCGGCCGCACGGCAACGGACCGGCCGAAGACGCCGACCGCTCCGGTCGTCGCCGCGGCGGTTGTCCCGGTCGCCACCCCCGTTGTCACGCCCGTCGCAGTTCCCACCGCAACTGCGGTCGTGGCAACGCTCGACAATGAACGCCGGTCGCCGGTCGTGTCGCCGCTCGTGCGCCGTCTTGCGCGCGAGCACGGCTTCGATGCGACCACGCTGAACGGCAGCGGTCCGCAGTCCCTCGTGCTGCGCAGCGACGTTGAGGCGTACATTCGCAGCCAGGAAGCCGCGGCTGCCGCCCCGATCGCGGCACCGTCGGCTGCTGCGCCGGCTGCGCCCGCGGCACAGGCACCGAGGGCCGCGTCCGTCGCGGCACCGACCGCGCCGTTCGCGCCCGTCGCCCCCGCCGCATCCGTCGCGGATATCGAAGACATCCGCATCCCGATCACCGGCCTCCGCAAGGTCGTGTCGCAGCGCCTGACAGCGTCGCGGCGGGAGATCCCTGAGGCGACCATCTGGATGGACGTCGACGCCACCGAGCTGTTCGCCGCGCGCGACCGGCTGCTCGAGGCGACCGGCGAACGGTTCAGCGTGACCGCGCTGATCGCCCGCTTCGTGGTGGCGGGTTTGCGGCGCTACCCGCTGCTGAACTCATCGGTCGATACCGCGAGCCAGGAGATCCTGCAGCACGGCGCCATCAACCTCGGCCTCGCAGCGCAGACGTCCAGGGGGCTCATGGTGCCCGTGGTGCACGGCGCGCACGCGATGACGACGCGGCAGCTGCGCGACGCTATTGCGGGCCTTGTGGTGCAGTCTGCGGACGGATCCTTCGCGCCGAGCACGCTCACCGGCGGCACGTTCACGCTGAACAACTTCGGCGCCCTCGGCGTCGACGGCTCTGCCGCGATCATCAACCACCCGGAGGCCGCGATTCTCGGCATCGGGCGGATGATCGAGCGGCCCTGGGTGGTCAACCACGAACTCGCCGTGCGCACCGTCGTCGAACTCTCCATGGTGTTCGACCACCGCGTCTGCGACGGAGGAACCGCCGCCGGCTTCCTCACCTACGTCGCCCGCTGCATCGAGAACCCCGTCTCCCTGCTCGCCGAACTCTGACCCGCACCTCCCTCCGCTCCATTCCCGCGAAAACGCAGTTGTGGTCACTTCAGCACCGCTGAGGTAGCCACAACTGCAGTTTCGCGAACAATGTGCGAGCTGGGCCGCGCGACGCGGCAGCCCGCCGGGGCGCGGGAATGGCAGTTGGATCCGGGGTGGCGCCGTCCGAACGTCTAGAAGAAGCCGTCCGGCGTGCCGGCCGCTTTGGTGACCTCGTCGGTGTCGACGCGGGCGGCGTTGAGTTTGGCCATCGCGACGCGCAGGCCGGATTCCATCTGCGCGGCCCAGACCTCGGTCTCGCGGCTGGCCGCGTCGGCGGCATCCATCCTCACGATGGCCTTCTCCTTCTCCGCGCGCTCGTTCATGACCTGCTGGATGCTCAGGGTGATGGCGTAATAGGCGGCGATCATCGAGGCGATGGGGGTGGCGATCACGGCCAGCGCGTTGATGCTCTCGGTGGAGACACCGACGAAGACCATGATGATGAACGCCAGCGCCAGGGCGCCGACCCCGACGAGCACGACGAGGGCCGTGCGGGGGGCGACGGGGCGGGTAACGGATCGCGCCCGATCCTCCGGCTCCGCCGGGGCCAGTAACTCCTCGAGGGCCGATGACTCCGCTGGAGCCGGGATCGTCTCCGCCGGCGCCGGCGCCGTGGCCGCTGACGGCGCCGTGGACGCCGGGATCGTCGGCCTCATCGGCTCGGTCGGCGGGAACAGCTCCGTCGCGGGTAGCGGCATCGTGCGGTCGGGCGTGGCCGGGGGCAGATTACTCATGTCTCACTCCGTCGTCTTCGTCGTCCGGGTTAGTGGCGCTCGCCCCATTGTGTTCCGCCGTCGGTGCGGGGTCAAGGATGGCCGATTCCTCGCCGCCCAGGAAGACCCGCTTGTAGCTGCGCCCGTCCGGCAGTTCGACGGTTCGGCTGGCCAGCTTGCCGCGACTCACCTGGAGGTAGACGGCCTGGACCGTGACCCCGAGTTTCGCGGCCGCCGCGGCCACGGACAGGCCGGGAAGTGCGGTCGGAACGCTGCTCGGTCGCGCGGCCCGCTTGCGGCCGGCCTGCTGCCTGGCCGCGATCTCCTCGTCGGTGCCCTGCCAGCGCCATTTCGCGGCAGCGGGCTTCAGGCCGGCGGCGTCGGCGATCTCCTCCCAGGTGGCCCCATCGGCAAGTGCGGCGCGAACGCCGGCCAGGGTGGCGGCATCCGTTTCGAGGGCGGCGGCGAGCTGGCGGATGCCGCGGAGCCGTTCGATCGGCGTCGAGGCGGTGTCGGCGTCGAGCCCGGTCAGCCGGGCGAGTGCGGCGGCGGTCGTCGGCGAAAGAAAGTTGCCCATGGTGGCTTCACGCTACACGGGTCGCGAACCGCGCCGCGCGGGTCGCTGAACCGGCCGCGCGGGATCTGCGCCGTTTCGCGGGTGGCGCGCCCCATCCGCGAAACGGCGTACCGCCCGCGCAGCTGGTCCAGTGCAGCTGGTTCAGTGCCGCTGGCTCAGCGCCGCTGATCTCCGCGGGAAATGT
>DAIMHX010000012.1:1291-11787 GCA_036723055.1 Microbacteriaceae bacterium | reverse complement strand
AGTGCAGCTGGTTCAGTGCCGCTGGCTCAGCGCCGCTGATCTCCGCGGGAAATGTGCCCCATGGTGCGCTCGCCGCACCCGGCGTAGCGTTGCCCCTCCGGAAGGATCCACGCCATGACGACATTCAGGGTCGGCTACCTCATCGGCAGCCTCGCCACCGAATCCATCAATCGGAAACTGGCCACCGCCCTGGTGCGCCTGGCGCCCGTCGAGTTCGAGATGACGGAGATCCCGATCCGGAATCTCCCGCTGTACAGCTACGACTACGACGCGGACTACCCGCCCGAAGGCCGCGCGCTGAAGGAGTCCCTCGCCGCGGTCGACGCGGTGTTGTTCGTCAGTCCCGAGTACAACCGGTCGATCCCCGGGGCGCTCAAGAACGCGATCGATTGGGCCAGCCGCCCCCGGGGAACGAACTCGTTCGCCCGGAAGCCGTCCGCCGTGATCGGGGCATCGACCGGCAAGATCGGGACCGCCGTGATGCAGCAGAACCTGAAGAGCGTGCTCGGCTACTGCAACTCTCCGCAGATGAATGCGCCGGAAGCGTACATCCAGTTCACCCCCGGCCTGATCACCGATGAGGGCGAGGTCACCAACGAGGGCACCGCCGACTTCCTGCGCAACTGGATGGCGCAGTTCTACCAGTTCACCCGCCGGGTGCACGCCGTCCTGGCCGACTCGCAGTAGCCGCCGCGGCGGCGGCGACGCCGGCCATCTCCACGGTCATGGTCAGGGGCGGATGTCCGCCGCCCTGCACGACGATCACGGAATGAGCCGGGACAGTTGACCCCGGCACGTGATTCGTCGGCCCGGTTGAGCCCGCCTCCTCCGGGACGAACGCGAGCAGGACCCGGCCACCCCTGGCGGGGACGACTCGCGGCTCGGCGCTGAAGTTGACCAGCACCTCCGACCTGCCTCGGCGAAGCACCAGCCACGCTTCCCGCTCGTCGACCTGGGCGTCGACGGCGTCGAACCGAGGGTCGGTGAACTCCGGATGCGCGCGCCTGAGCGCACCGAGGGCGCGGTAGAAGCCGAGCAGCCGGGCGTGGCCGGGTTCGGCGAGTTCGTCCCAGTCGAGTTTCGATCGTTCGAACGTCGCCGGGTCCTGCGGGTCTGGGACGACGGCCGGGTCCCAGCCCATCCGGGCGAACTCGCCGATGCGGCCCTTCGCGGTGGCCTCGCCGAGCTCGGGCTCCGGGTGCGACGTGAAGAACTGCCAGGGCGTTGACGCGCCCCACTCCTCGCCCATGAAGAGCATCGGCGTGAACGGTCCGAGCAGGGTCAGCGCCGCTGCGATCGCGAGCTGCCCGGCGTCGAGCCGCGCGCTCAGCCGGTCGCCGACCGCGCGGTTACCGATCTGGTCGTGATTCTGGCTGGCGACGACGAGGCGCCAGGTGGGCATCCGTTCGGTGTCGATGCGGCGGCCGTGCACCCGGCCGCGGAAGCTGGAGAAGGTGCCGTCGTGAAAGAACCCGCGGGTGAGCACCTTCGCCAGCGCGCCGAGGGGTTCGAAGTCGGCGTAATAGCCGGCGGTCTCACCGGTGAGGGCGACGTGCACCGCGTGGTGGAAGTCGTCGCTCCACTGCGCGTCGAGCCCGTACCCGCCTGCCTCGCGCGGAGTGATCAGCTTCGGGTCGTTGAGATCGGATTCGGCGATCAGGCCGAGCGGGCGACCCTCGGATGCGCTGAGCGCGGCCACATCGCCGGCGAGTTCCTCGAGCAGGTGCGTTGCGCGTTCGTCGTGGAGGGCGTGCACCGCGTCGAGCCGGAGGCCGTCGACGTGGAAGTCGCGCAGCCACATGAGCGCGCTGTCGATGACGTAGCGGCGCACCTCGTCGGAGTCGTGGCCGTCGAGGTTGACCGAGGAGCCCCAGGTGGTGCCGCCGGCTTCGCTGAGGTACGGCCCGAACATCGGCAGGTAGTTTCCGCTGGGGCCGAGGTGGTTGTAGACGACATCCTGGATGACGCCGATGCCGGCGGCGTGGCAGGCGTCGACGAACCGCTGGTAGGCAGCCGGACCGCCGTAGCCCTCGTGCACGGCGTACCAGAGCACTCCGTCGTAACCCCAGTTGTGCGTGCCGTTGAACGCGTTCACCGGGAGCAGTTCGACGAAATCGACGCCGATGGACGCGAGGTGGCCGAGCCGGCCGGCCGCGGCATCCAGCGTCCCCTCAGGGGTGAAGGTGCCGATGTGGAGCTCGTAGATCGTGCCGCCGGCGAGCTGGCGCCCGGTCCAGGCACCGTCCTGCCAGGCGTGCTCGCCCGGGTCGAACGTGCGGGAGAGCTCGTGCACCCCGCGCGGCTGCCGCCTCGACCTGGGGTCGGGGAAGGGCCCTCGGCCGTCGACGAGGAACCCGTAGTCGGTCGTTGCCTGCTGCTCTCCCTCACTGGTCACGGTCGCCCGCCACCATCCGTCATCCGCCCGCGTCATCCCGAGTTCGCGAGACTGCACTTGTGGTCGTTCTGAGGGCGTTTTAGCGACCACAACTGCGTTCTCGCGGGAGGGAGCGGAGTCGCGGGAAGGCAGCGCGGGGGCGCGGAGGACCAGCACGACGGTTTCGGCCGTCGGCGCCCAGACCTCGAAGAGCTGCTCGGTCATGATGGGATCCCGGTGTCGGAGTCGCTGGCGGAGTCGCTGAACGAGTCCTCGGGGACGAGCAGGGCCACCGGGTATCGCCGGAGCATCTCGCCGACGGTCACGGCGCCGCCCTCGAAACGCTCGCCGGTGAGCACGTCGACGACCGGTCGGCCACCGAGAATGACGGTGGTGTCGCGCCAGCCGCCTGCGGCCTGGAGGCCGATCGGCAGGCGCGTCGCGACGGTGACGGCTCCGCCGCGGTCGAACGCGATCACGTGCGCGGATGCCGCCCCGAAGACGGCCGTCGGCGCGTAACGGCCGAACAGCTCCGGGCGGTCGCGGCGCACGCGCAGGGCGCGGGAGGTGACCAGCAGCTTGGCGGCGCCGGTCTCGTCGACGGGAGGCAGCCATCCGTCGTCGATCTTCGACAGGTAGTCTCGCCGCACGGTGTAGTCGACCGGTCGGCGGTTGTCGGGGTCGACGAGCGAGGTCTCCCAGAGTTCGCTGCCCTGGTAGACGTCGGGCACGCCGGGCGAGGTCAGTTGCACGAGTTTGGCGGTGAGCGAGTTGCTCCATCCGGCCTGTTCAATGCGCCGGACGAACGCGGCCAGCGTCGGCGCGACCGTCGCATCGTTGACCGTCGCCTCGACGAGCGCGCGCATGGCCCTCTCGAAGTCCTCATTCGGCTCGGTCCAGGTGGTCGAGGTGCCTGCTTCGCGGGCGGCCTTCTCCGCGTACGCCGCGAGACGCTCCGGGGATGCCGGCCAGGCGCCGACGATTGCCTGCCAGAGGAGGTTCTCGAACGGCGCGTCGCCCAGCGGGGCCGCAGCCCTCAGGGTACCGAGGGTCGTTTCCCACTCTCCGGGGATTTCGGCGAGCACGGAGATGCGCGCGCGCACGTCCTCTCCGCGCTTGGTGTCGTGCGTCGACAGGGTCGTCATCGACATCGGGAACGCGGCCTGGCGCAGCTGCTGCCGCCGGTCGAACTCGGCCACGTCAACGGCGAATTCGGCCGGGTCGGCGCCGACCTCGTTGAGGGAGGTCAGGCGGCTGTAGCGGTAGTACGCCGTGTCCTCGACGCCCTTGGCCATGACCATGCCTGAGGTCTGCTGGAACCGAACGGCCACCGGATGCCCGGGGTCGGCCAGCATCGGCAGCAGCAGGTCGATCCGGGCCGACAGGTCCGGCCGTGCCGCACGGGCAGCGTCGGCGGCCTCGTGCAGCTGGTCGATGCCGAGCGGAAGGTAGGAGCGGTACACCGGGAAGCAGGCGAGCAGCTCGGCGATCGCGTCCTCCGCACCGTCGACCTCCGGAACGAGGGCGGCCAGACGCCGCACCTCTGAGTGCAGGATGCCGTCGGCGATCGCGCGCTTCCTGGCGTGCACGAGCTCCGCCCAGAACAGCTCGGGGTCGGCCTCGGCGGCCGGGGCGGCCTGCAGGCGCGCCTCGAGGGCGTCGAGCGGAGCCTGACCGGCCGGGTCGACGAGCACCCGGTCGACGTCGGCGAGGGCGTCGTAGCCCGTCGTCCCGGCGGTCGCCCAACTCGTGGGCACCTGCTCGGGCCCTTCGAGGATCTTCTCGACGAGCACGTACGCTCCGCCGGTGGCATCCCGCAGCCGGTCCAGGTAGCCGCCCGGGTCGGCGAGCCCGTCCGGGTGGTCGACCCTGAGGCCCTGCACGAGGTCCTCGCGCACCCAGCGGAGGATCTCCTCGTGGGATTCGGCGAACACCCACGGCACCTCGACGCGCAGCCCGGCCAGGCTGTTGACCGCGAAGAAGCGCCGGTAGTTGAGGTCGGCGTCCGCGCGCCGCCAGTTCACTAGTTCGTAGTGCTGCCGCGCATGGACGGTCGCCGCATCGGCGCCGTCGGTCGCGCTGCCCGGAGCGAGGGGGAACCGGTTGTCGTAGTAGCGCAGCTCGCCGTCGACCAGCAAGAGCTGGTCCAGATCGGTGTCGCCGTCACCGAGCAACGGAAGCCGGATCTTCCCGCCGCCGAAGCTCCAGTCCACGTCGAACGCCTCCGCGTAACGGGAGGCCCGGCCGTGACGAAGCAGGTCCCACCACCAGGCGTTCCTGGCCGGGGTCTCCACCCCCATGTGGTTGGGCACGATGTCAACGAGGATGCCGCGCCCCGCCGCCCGCGCCTCGGCCGCCAGACGAGCGAGCCCGTCGGCGCCGCCGCGAACCGGGTCGACCATCGAGTGGTCGACGACGTCGTACCCGTGGTCGGAGCCCTCCTCCGCCGTGAGCAACGGGGACAGGTGGAGCCAGTCGGCGCCGAGCAGGGTGACGTAGTCGACGACGCCGGCCGCGGCGTCCAGACCAAATGATGCCGTGATCTGGAGCCGGTAGGTGGAGAGCGGAACCCTCACGGGGCGACCGGCGGGTTGGTGTCCTTCGGCTGTGCGACCTTCGGCCTGGCGGTTTTGCGCGCGGGGCGCTTGGTGGCCGATGGTGCCTCCGGGAGCACCTCAGGCACCGGGGCGGCCGGCGGGATGTGCGAACCCGACGATGCGGCCAACGACGCCGCTACGGAGTGGTCAGGGGCCATTTCCGGGGGCTGGTAGGCGCGCAGCACAACCAGTGACCGCGACGACAGCACATACGACGATCCGGCCGGCTTGGGCGCACTGTCGGCGCCGGTGCCTGCCGTGTCGACGACGACCTCCCAGGCCCGCGAGTACTCCGCCGACGGCAGCGTGAAGGTGACGTCCTCGTGGTCGGCGTTGAAGCAGAGCAGGAAGTTGACGTCCGTCAGGAACTGGCCGCGGTTGTCCCGCTCCCGGATGCCCTCACCGTTGAGGAACATTCCAACAGTGCGGGCACGGTTCTCGACCCAGTCCTCCGGGCGCATCTCGGCGCCGTCGGTGTTCAGCCAGACGATGTCCGCCAACGGCGCGCCCTCGGCCATGGCGCCGGGGTGGCCGTCGAAGAACCGGCTGCGCCGGAATGTCGGATGCTCCCGCCGCAGCCGCGACACGGCCGCCGTGAATTCCACCAGCGGCTGGTCGGCCTTGTCCCAGTGGATCCAGCTCAGTTCGTTGTCCTGCGCGTAGGTGTTGTTGTTGCCGTTCTGGGTGCGGCCGAGTTCGTCGCCGTGCAGGATCATCGGCACGCCCTGCGAGAGGAGCATGGTCGCGAGGAAGTTGCGGTGCTGCCTGGCCCGGAGTGCGCGCACCTCGGGGTCATCCGTGGGGCCTTCGACGCCGGAGTTCCAGGAACGGTTGTGCGATTCGCCGTCCTGGTTGTTCTCACCGTTGGCGTCGTTGTGCTTGTCGTTGTACGAGACGAGGTCACCCAGCGTGAAACCGTCGTGCGCCGTAACGAAGTTGATCGACGCGACCGGGCGCCGCCCGGAGTGCTCGTAGAGGTCGGCGGAGCCGGTGATGCGGGACGCGAACTCCCCCAGCGTCGACGGTTCCCCGCGCCAGAAGTCGCGCACGGTGTCCCGGTACTTGCCGTTCCACTCCGACCACTGAGGTGGGAAGTTACCCACCTGGTAGCCGCCGGGGCCAACGTCCCACGGCTCGGCGATGAGCTTCACCTGCGAGACGATCGGGTCCTGCTGCACCATTTCAAAGAAGGTTGACAGCTTGTCGACGTCGTACAGGTCGCGGGCCAGCGCGGATGCGAGGTCGAACCGGAAACCGTCGACGTGCATCTCGATGGCCCAGTAGCGCAGCGAGTCCATGATCAGCTGCAGGGCGTGCGGATGCCGAACATTGAGGGTGTTGCCGGTGCCCGTGTAGTCCATGTAGTGACGCTTGTCGTCGTCCATCAGACGGTAGTAGGCCTCGTTGTCGATGCCCTTGAAGGAGATCGTCGGCCCGAGGTGGTTGCCCTCAGCGGTGTGGTTGTAGACCACGTCGAGGATGACCTCGATGCCGGCCGCGTGCAGGGAACGCACCATGCCCTTGAATTCCTGAACCTGCTGGCCGCGGTCGCCGGTCGACGAGTACGCGTTGTGCGGCGAGAAGAAGCCGATCGTGTTGTAACCCCAGTAGTTGTTGAGGCCCTTCTCCATGAGCGTGCCGTCGTTGACGAACTGGTGCACGGGCATGAGCTCGATCGCGGTGACGCCGAGCTTCTGCAGGTGTTCGATCACCGACGGATGGGCGACACCCGCGTAGGTGCCGCGCTGTTGCTCTGGAACGGCATCCTGCAGCTGGGTGAGGCCCTTCACGTGGGCCTCGTAGATCAGCGACTCGTTGTAGGGGGTGTGCAGCGGCTGCTCGCCCTGCCAGTCGAAGAAGGGGTTGACGACGACGCCGAGCATCATGTGCGGGGCCGAGTCCTCGTCGTTGCGCGAGTCGGGGTCGCCGAAGTTGTACGAGAAGAGCGCCGGATTCCAGTCGATGGTTCCGGAGGTCGCCTTGGCGTACGGGTCAAGCAGGAGCTTGTTGGAGTTGGCGCGCTTGCCCTCGTCCGGGTTGTACTCGGCGTGCACGCGGTAGCCGTACCGCTGGCCCGGCTGCGCGTGAGGCAGGTAGCAGTGCCAGATGAAGGCATCCGACTCGCGCACGTCGATGCGGGTTTCGACGCCAGCGTCGTCGAACAGGCAGAGTTCGACGCGTTCTGCGGCCTCGCTGAAGATCGCGAAGTTCGTGCCGCTTCCGTCGTAGGTTGCGCCAAGCGGGTATGCGGTTCCGGGCCAGGTTTCCAAGGGACTCCTCAAGATGCGGGGGTTCGGGGGGTCAGAAGTGAGACCAGCTTCGCCGATGGTGCCCTTCTCGTAGGTTACCGCCTCCGGCGCTCCCCATCTTCAGCGCCGCCCGCCAACCTCGCTCCTCCGCCGCTCCTCCCCCGTGTCTCCCCGCACGAGCATCCGTCCCGCGAGTGAGCAGTTTCGGCGGTTCCCGCACCCGGTTTGCCGCCGAAACTGCTCAGTCGCGAGGTTGCTGCGCGAGGGCATCGCGCACGAGAGGGGCAACCTGCGTGCCGTAGAGCTCGATGCTGGTCATCAGGGCCTCGTGCGGGAGTGTGCCCAGGCTGTACTTGAGGTCGAAGCGGGACAGTCCGAGGCCCTGCGCCACCCGCACGATCTTGGCGGCGACGGTCTCCGGCGAGCCCACGAAGAGCGCGCCATCCAGGCCGGCATCGTGCTCGAAACGGTCGCGGGTCATCGGTCCCCAGCCGCGCTCGCGGCCGATTCGCTCCTGCATGGCGGCGAAGTGCGGCCACATTTCCTCGCGGGCCTGCTCATCCGTCGCGGCGATGTAGCCCGGGGAGTGCTGACCGATCGGCAGCGTCTCTCGCTCGAACTTGGCCAGGGCACGGTGGTAGAGGTCAACCAGCGGGGCGAAGGAGAGCGGCTCGCCGCCGATGATGGCCAGCATGAGCGGCAGGCCGTAGTGCGCGGCGCGCACGACCGACTGCGGGCTGCCGCCCACGCCGATCCAGGTGCGGAGCGCCCCCGATTCGGTCGGCGGGAACACGCGCTGGGCGCTCAGGGCCGCCCGGGTCTCCCCGGACCAGCTGACGGGCTTCTCGGCGAGGAGCTCGGTGAAGAGGTTGAGCTTCTCCTCGAAGAGCAGCTCGTACTGGTCGAGTTCGTAGCCGAAGAGCGGGAATGATTCGGTAAAGGATCCGCGTCCGAGGATGACCTCGGCGCGGCCGTTCGACACCGCGTCGAGGGTCGCGAACCGCTGGAACACCCGCACGGGGTCGTCGGAGCTGAGCACCGTCACCGCGGAGCCGAGGCGGATGCGGCTGGTCTGACCGGCGATCGCGGCCAGGACCACCTCAGGGGCCGACACGGCGAAGTCCTCCCGGTGGTGCTCCCCGATCCCGAAGAAATCGAGTCCAACCTGGTCTGCCAGCACGGCCTCCGCGACGACGTTGCGGAGCACCTGCCATTGCGGAAGAAGCCGCCCGTCGGCGTCGTAGGTGACGTCTCCAAAGGTATCCAGACCCAGTTCAAACTCGTGTGCCATGCGGTGGGCGCCTTTCAGAAGATCAAGTTGTATGCAAATGCATCTACTGCCTGAACCTCGCGCCGGCCTGTCCTATTCCGCGAAAAGTTCGTCTGTGTACTTTCCCACGGCTTGCCGTTTCGTTCGTAGAATGCCGACGTGAACGAGGTCGTGGTCTTCGCGCCATCCCCGGTCCTGACGGTGACCGTCGAGGATCACCGCGACCACGCCGATATTCACCTGCACGCCGGCGGCCAGGGCGTGTGGCAGGCACGGATGCTGCTCGCCCTCGGCGCGACGGTGACGATGTGCTCCGTCTTCTCCGGTGAGACCGGGCAGGTGCTGCGCCACCTCATTGACGACGAAGGCATCCATGTTCTCGCGGTTCACCGGGAGGGCCGCGGCGCCGCCTATGTGCACGATCGGCGCGGCGGGGAACGAATCCGGATCGCCGAGACGGGCGGGGAACCGCTGTCCCGCCACGACCTCGACAAGCTGTACGGCCTGACCCTGCGGGCGGGCCTCGGGGCCGGAACGATCATCCTCAGCGGGCCGGCCAGCGAAGACGTGGTGCCTGCGGATGTCTACCGGCGCCTGGCCGCCGACCTGCGCACCGCGGGCCGCCGGGTCATTGCCGACCTCGCCGGCGACCGCCTCACCGCGGCGCTTCGGGGCGGCGTGACCGTGGTCAAGGTCAGCGACCAGGAACTGCTTGCCGACGGCCGGGTCCCCGACACCAGCCGGGAACACCTGATTGCGGCCATGCACCTGCTCCGGGCCGAGGGGGCCGGCAACGTGATCATCAGTCGGGCCGAGCAGCCCATCCTGCTGCTGGCGGACGGCGTCGTGAGCGAAGTCCACATGCCGACGATGCAGATCACGGATGCCAGCGGCGCCGGCGACTCGCTGACCGCCGGGGTGGCTGCGACCCTCGCCGCGGGCGGCACGATCGAGGAAGCGGTGGCGCTCGGTGCGGCCGCCGGAGCGCTGAATGTGACTCGGCACGGACTCGGCACCGGCGAGGCGGAGACCGTGCGAGCGTTGCGCGACCTGGTGCGGATCTACCCGGTTGAGGCGGCGCCGGCGGCCGCCACCCGGCTCAGCCCGGACGACCTGGCCAAGAGGATCCGGGAACAATGACCCAGTCCTTCCTGACCCTCATCACGAACGACGACGGCATCAACTCCCCCGGCTTGCTCCGGCTCGCGCTCGCCGCGATCGACGCCGGCCTGGACATTGTTGTCGCCGCACCGGCGACGGAATCGAGCGGCAGCGGCGCCTCGATCACGGCGAGCAACAGCGACGGCCGCATCCTGCTCGATCGGCGACACCTGGAGGGGCTCGACGGCATCCCGACCTACGCGGTGCACGGCGCCCCGGCGTTGATCACCCTGATCGCGAGCCATGGCGCGTTCGGCCGGGCGCCCGAACTCGTGCTCTCCGGGGTCAATCCCGGCGCCAACATCGGCCGGGCGATCTTGCATTCCGGCACCGTGGGGGCCGCCCTGACCTCGGGCGTGAACGGCGGACGCGGCCTGGCCGTCTCGGTCGACGTCGGGCCGGAAACCACGTCCCCGCGCTGGGGTGTCGCTGCCCGCCTCGCCGCCGGGCTGGTGCCGTTCCTCCTGGAGCTGCCGGCCGGGACGGTGCTCAATCTCAATGTCCCCGACGTCGCTGGCGACGAGCTCCCCGAATACCGGGCGGCGACCCTGGCCAGGTTCGGCGTCGTTCAGACCACGATGACCGAACAGGACCGCCATCACGTGCGGCTCTCTGTTGCCGATACGGCGGTTCCGGGCTCGCCCGGGAGCGACGCCGAGTTGCTCAGCGCCGGCTACGCAACCGTCACTTCCATTCAGTCGGTGGGCGAAGTCGCGATGCCGGCGCTCTTCGCCGAGACTGTCGGCAGGGCCTAGGCGGTACGGCGGGAACGCCAACACTGCCAGGCACGGATCAGCAATCGCCTGAGATAGACGGCGAAACGTGCGGCCGACGGGAACTCGGTG
>DAIMHX010000012.1:0-1191 GCA_036723055.1 Microbacteriaceae bacterium | reverse complement strand
ACGATGGCGATGCCGAGCGTGCCGACGCCTGGATGGCGCGTCAGCCGTTCTTGCCGTGCCCTATGGCGTGGGCCTGACCGTGACCGGCGCTGTGCGACTTTGGCGTGAGTTGTGTCTTGACGTGCGCGCTGTGAGCCTTAACGTGCACGTTCGCGGGCTTGACCTTCTTGTTCGCGTGCGTCTTGGCCCATTCCGAGACCAGCTTGCCGGTCTCGCTTCCCTTGACGGTGGACGCCTGCTTGGCGGCGGCGCGTGGCACGCTGGCCACCTCCTGGCTGCGCGGGGATGCCGTGTCGTCGGCGCTGTCGGGGGTATCCGCGACGTCGGCAACATCGGCGCCGTCTTCGCCGTCTTCAACATCGGCAACATCGGCGCTGTCCTCGACATCCGCGGCGTCCGCGCCTTCGGCATCGGCAGTGTCGGCGCCGTCCTCGGCATCGGCGACTTCGCCGCCGGTCTGGCCTACGGCATCATCGACCGTGACGACGGCGGGATCCTGGGCATCCGAACTTGGGGCACCGCTTTCGGCGAATGCGCTCCCGGCCGCGAGAGACATTCCGATCGCAACGGTCGTGGCGACCAGGATTGCAGATAGCTTGTTCATGATTCCCCATCGCGCCGTTGCCTGATCCTTCAGGGTGCCAGTGTTGCAGCCGCACGACGAACTGGTCTACCCCCCCAAGCGGGGAATACCGGCGCGTTCAGGCGGGATCGGTATCAGGCGAGAGAGAGGAAGAGCTTCTCGAGTTCATCCACGCTCAGCGACGTCTTCTCGCCGGGGGTCTCGGAGTCGACCAGGCAGTCCTTCATGGCCGTCGAAATGATGGTGAACCCGGCGCGGTCGATGGCGCTGGATACGGCGGCCAGCTGGGTAACGACGGCCCGGCAGTCGGCCCCGGATTCGACGGCCGTGATCACCGCGGCGAGCTGTCCCTGCGCGCGCTTGAGTCGGTTGACGGTCTTGCGCACGTCTTCCGCTTTCGTGGTAGCTGAGGCCATGCTCACATCACCGTTCCTTCACGTCCATTCGGAGCACCTACTCCCCCCATGATACCCCCTTGGGTATCTGGCTGGGGCGAGGGACGACTCCCCTCGCTAAAGTGAAGAAATGTCAGTGGTTGGTCAGAGAATTGGGCCATGAGCCAATCAGATGAACGTCACACCCCGCCCGGCGGCAGCTCGCCCGGCGAC
>DAIMHX010000011.1:61600-69737 GCA_036723055.1 Microbacteriaceae bacterium | reverse complement strand
TCCGCAGCAAGAAGAACTTCCCGAACTGATTGACAAAAACATAGGGACACCCCCCTTCCTGCGTCGAGGCCATACCCTGAGTAGGTGCGACTCTCCCGATCCCTGCCAGGTGGCACGACCAGGGCCGGCGGCGTGAAACCCCGGTTCTCCCGAGACGTCTACGTGCTCGGCGTCATCGCGTTCTTCGTGATGGTCGGCTTCGGCGTCGTCGTCCCGGTTCTGCCCGTCTACGTGCGCAGTTTCGGCGTCGGCAACGTGGAGGTCGGCGCGGTCATCTCCGCGTTCGCGCTGATGCGCCTCGTGTCCAGCCCGTTCTGCGGGCGCCTGATCGACTGGTGGGGCGAGCGCGCGACCCTGGCGATTGGAATCGGGATCGTCGCGGTCTCCAGCGGACTCGTCGGCGTCGCCCAGAACTACCCGCAGCTGCTCCTGCTGCGCGGCGCCGGCGGCATCGGTTCGGCCATGTTCACCGTCTCGGCGATGACGCTCCTGCTGGGCTCGACGGCCCCGAACGTTCGCGCGCGGGCGATCGGTTTCTACCAGGGCGGCTTCCTGATCGGCGGCATGGCCGGCCCCGCCCTCGGCGGGCTCCTGGCGACGATCTCACTCACGGCTCCGTTCTTCTTCTACGCCGCGACGCTCCTGGTCGCCGGGTTCGTCGGCCTGGTGCTGCTCCGCCCGAGCACTCGTAAGGCCCAGGACGGGTCCGCCGACGCCGCCCCACGAACACCGTTTCGAACGGTCCTCCGTGATCGCCGGTTCCGCGCCGCCTGCCTGGCCAATTTCGCGCAGGGGTGGACATCGTTCGGCGTTCGGGGTGCCCTGATCCCCGTGCTCGTCGTCGAGGTGCTGCACGGCCCCAGCTCCTGGACCGGCATCGCCTTCGCCTGCGCCGCCGTCGCCCAGACGCTGGCGCTGGCGCCGGCCGCCAGGTTCGTCGACACGGTCGGCCGCAGGCCCGCGATCATCGGGGCGACCTTCGTGGCAGCCATCACGATCGTCGCCGTGCCGTTCGCCCCGGACATCTGGATGCTCACCGCCCTGCTCTGCCTATACGGCGTGGCCTCGGCGTTCATGGGCACCGCGCCGGCGGCCGCGGTCGGCGACGCGGCCGGATCGGGCGGCGGCCGGCCGGTCGCGGTGTTCTCGATGTTCTCCGACTTCGGCGCGATCATCGGCCCGCTCGTCGCCGGCCTGCTCGCCGACACGGTCTCGTACCCGGTGGCCTTCTCGGTTGGCGCGGTGCTCTTCCTGCTCACCTCCGCCTACGCCATCCGGATGCCGAGGGAAACGCGCTAGCAGTACTGCTAGCCGAGCTCCATGCGCCCGGAGATCAGTCCGCTGACCGTGGCGACGACCCCGAGGACGACGGCGACGATCGGCTGCCCAAGGTCCCACCACGCGAACGCCGCCGCGCCCATGACGCAGATCTCGACGACGGCCTTGCCGAACGGGTCGAGCCGGACGACGGCCTTGGGCGAGCGGAACAGGGCCCAGACGAGGATCGCAAAGGCCGGCGCCGCGATGCCCACCAGCACGCCGGGCCAGGGCAGCGGCCAGGCCGCGAAACCCCAGATGCCGAGGGTGATGAAAGCGAAGAGTTCCAACAGGAACCGCAGGACGTCGTTGGTGCCGATTTTCGTCTGCGCGCGGGAGTCTGTCACCCCGTAATCCTACCGAGCCGCCTCCCGCCGAATCCCGCGCTCGGGTCAGCGGAAGATGATGGTGCGGGCGCCGTCGAGGAGCACCCGGTTCTCTGCGAACCACTTGACCGCCTGGGTGAGCGTGCGGCTTTCCTCGTCCTGGCCGATGGCGACGAGCTCGCCCGGGTTGCGCGAGTGGTCGACGCGCACGACGTTCTGTTCGATGATCGGCCCCTCGTCGAGGTCGCCGGTCACGAAGTGCGCGGTCGCGCCGATCAGCTTCACGCCGCGGGCGTGCGCCTGCTTGTACGGGTTCGCGCCCTTGAACCCAGGCAGGAACGAGTGGTGGATGTTGATGGCCCGCCCGGCGAGGCGGGCGCAGAGCTCGGGGGAGAGGATCTGCATGTACCGCGCCAGCACGACCAGCTCGATGTCGTTCTCCTCGACCGCCTCGAGCACGCGCGCCTCGAAGACGGCCTTGCTCGCGGCATCCGTGATCGGCAGCGACTCGAAGGGCACGCCGTAGAAGCCGACGAGGTCGCGCAGCGTGCCGTGGTTGCTCAGCACCAGCGGAATCTCGACCGGCAGCTGGCCGGCGCGCTGGCGGAACAGGAGGTCGTTCACGCAGTGTCCAGCCGACGACGCGAGCACGAGGGTGCGAAGCGGACGCCCGACCACGTCGATGACGGAGACCATGTCGTAGCGCTGCACGACCGGGGTGAGCGCGCCCTCCAGCTCGGCCCGGTCGGCGGGCGATTCCACCTGCAGGCGCATGAAGAAGCGGCCGGTGTCGGCGCTGGAGAACTGCTGGCTCTCCGTGATGTTGCCGCGTGCCTGCACGATGGCGCCGCTGACCGCGTGCACGATTCCGGGCTGGTCGGCGCAGACCAGCGTGATCACCCAATGGTGGTGTGCAACCGACGGATGCGAACTGTTCATGCGCCCAGATTAGCGGCCTCCGGGGCCGGCCCGTCCGTCGGTTAGACTTTCCCACGGTCGTGGAAACACGCGCGGCCCCGGGCGCGCACGTTGGCGCGCAGTCGATCCGCTCCGCTCGTTGGTGTGAAGAGCCGGATTCGCCGTCCGTGAGTCGTAATCTCCCATGTCGAAAACCGCTTCCCTGCCCACCCCCGTCGCCGTCGCCCCCTTCCCCTGGGTCGGCCTGATCGCCCTCTCGTCGGCCGTGTTCCTCTCGGTCACCTCCGAGATGCTGCCGACCGGCCTGCTGCCCGACATGAGCCGCTCCCTCAACGTCGGCCAGTCCCAGGTGGGCCTGCTGGTCACCTGGTTCGCATTCACCGTGGTGTTCACGAGCACGCCGCTGGCACACCTCACCCGTCGCCTGCCGCGACACGGCCTGATCGTGGCCGTGCTCATCCTGTTCGCCCTCAGCAACGTGCTCACCGCGATCGCCCCCACATACCTGTTCCTCGTGGTCTCCCGGGTGATCGGCGGGATGGCCCACGGGCTGTTCTGGGCCGTCGTCGGCGCCTACGCGGCTCACCTGGTGCCCAAGGAGCAGATCGGCCGGGCCGTGTCGATCACGGTCGCCGGCGGCACTGCCGCCTTCGTCTTCGGGATCCCGCTCGCGACGGCAGCCGGGCACCTGCTCGGCTGGCGGTTGTCCTTTGTCGTGCTGGCCGGGCTCATGCTCGCCGGGGCTGGCCTGGTCTGGCGCCGGCTTCCTCCGGTGGAGCACCATGCAGCAGGCAAGAAGAAGGGTGCTGCTTCCGCCTCCGCCGCCTCCTCCGGCTCCGCAGGCCAGGCCCAACCGCGCCGGGATCCGACGATCGCCGCGGTCGCCATGGTCTGCTCCATCACCGCGATCACGATGGTCGGCCACTTCACGTTCTTCACCTACATCGCCCCTTTCCTGATCGACCGGCTCGGTGTGGATGCCGCCAGCGTCGCACCGCTGCTACTGGCCTACGGCACAGCGGGCGCGGTGGGCCTGGCCCTGGCCGGCACGGTCTTCGGACGCCGGCCGCAGCTCGGCCTCGTGCTCGCCGTCGCCACGTGCGCGGCCAGCGTGGCCGTGCTGGCGCTGTTCGCCTCCAACGTGCCGGCGGCGATCGCGGCGCTCGTGATGCTGGGCCTCGCGTTCGGCGCGCTGCCGCCCCTGCTGCAGACGCGACTGCTGCACGCCGCCTCGCATCGCATCCGGGACACCGCGAGCGCGTTCTACACGACGTCCTTCAACGCCGGAATCGGCGGCGGCGCGCTGCTCGGCGCTGTGCTGCTCGACCAGTTCGGCCTCGACGTGGTCCCGTTCGTCTACGTCGGCATCCTCACCGCATCGCTCGCGCTCGTGATCGTCAGCGACGTCGTCATCCGTCGGCGCACCGTCGGCTGATAGGATCTTCGTGTCGCAACTGGCGTAGCACGAAGATGGGACACCATCGGGGAGCGACTGACACGGTTAGTGGCCGCACGCCTGGGCCGCCGCATCGATCGATCATGTCTAAGGAGACCTACGTGTCTGAACGCCCCACGTCCACATTCAACGAGCCGCTCGCGGTCGTCGACCCCGAGATCGCCGCAGTCCTCGAGCAGGAGCTCGGCCGTCAGCGCGACTACCTCGAGATGATCGCCAGCGAGAACTTCGTGCCGCGCGCCGTCCTGCAGTCGCAGGGCTCCGTGCTCACCAACAAGTACGCGGAGGGCTACCCGGGCCGCCGTTACTACGGTGGCTGCGAGTACGTCGACATCGCCGAGCAGCTCGCCATCGACCGCGCCAAGTCGCTGTTCGGCGCCGAGTACGCGAACGTGCAGCCGCACTCCGGCGCGACCGCGAACGCCGCCGTGCTCTCCGCGATCGCCACGCCGGGCGACACCATCCTGGGCCTCGAACTCTCCCACGGTGGCCACCTCACCCACGGCATGAAGCTCAACTTCTCCGGCAAGCTGTACAACCCGGTTGCCTACGGCGTCGACCCGGAGACGTTCCGTGTCGACATGGACGTCGTGCGCGACAAGGCCCTCGAGCACAAGCCGACGGTCATCATCGCCGGCTGGTCGGCCTACCCGCGTCACCTCGACTTCGCTTCGTTCCGCGCCATCGCCGACGAGGTCGGCGCGAAGCTCTGGGTCGACATGGCCCACTTCGCCGGACTCGTCGCCGCCGGCCTGCACCCCTCGCCCGTGCCGCACGCCGACGTCGTGTCGACGACTGTGCACAAGACCCTCGCCGGTCCCCGCTCCGGGCTGATCCTCTCCCGCGACATGGCGCTGGCGAAGAAGCTCAACTCGAACGTGTTCCCCGGTCAGCAGGGCGGCCCGCTCATGCACGTGATCGCCGCGAAGGCCACCGCGTTCAAGCTCGCGGCCCAGCCCGAGTTCAAGGAGCGCCAGGAGCGCACCATCCGCGGCGCGCAGATCCTGGCCGCCCGCCTGACGGCAGACGACTCCAAGGCCGGCGGCGTGGATGTGCTCACCGGCGGAACGGACGTGCACCTCGTGCTCGCCGACCTCCGTAACTCGCCCATCAACGGGCAGCAGGCGGAGGATGCCCTGCACGAGGTCGGCATCACGGTCAACCGCAACGCGGTGCCGTTCGACCCGCGCCCGCCGATGGTCACCAGCGGCCTGCGCATCGGCACCCCGGCCCTCGCCACGCGCGGTTTCGGCGACGAGGAATTCACCGTCGTCGCCGACGTGATCGCCGAGGCGCTCAAGCCCGACGCCGACATCCCGACGCTCCGTGCCCGGGTCAAGGTGCTCACCGAGGCGTTCCCGCTGTACCCCGGCCTCCAGCAGTAGCCCCCTCGGCCCGGCCGGGCGCCGCCTCGCCCGGCCGGGCGCCGCCGGTCCCGCCGAATTCGACGGAGATTGTGGGCGAAAAGCCCGCCGGCGGCATCCGTCACCCGCATTTCGCGGAGAATCTCCGTCGAATTCGTTGAACGACAGAATGGATCACGCATGAGCGCAATCACCCTCGATGGCGTCGCGACCGCGTCGGCCGTCAAGGCCGAGCTGGCCGAGCGCATCTCGGCCCTCCGCTCGCACGGCATCGTGCCGGGGCTTGGCACCCTGCTCGTCGGCGACGACCCCGGCTCGCGGTCGTACGTCGCAGGCAAGCACCGCGACTGCGCCGAGGTCGGCATCGAGTCGATCCGGATCGACCTGCCCGGTTCGGCCACCTCGGCCGATGTGCGCGCCGCCATCGCCGACCTCAACGCGAGCCGCGAGGTGACCGGCTACATCATCCAGCTGCCGCTGCCGGTCGGGCACGACGACAACGCCATGCTCGAACTGATCGATCCGGCGAAGGACGCAGACGGCCTGCACCCGACCAACCTCGGCCGGCTTGTGCTCGGCATCGAGGGTGAGCTGAACTCGCCGCTGCCGTGCACACCGGCCGGCATCGTCGAGCTTCTGCGCCGCTACGAGGTGCCGATCGTCGGCCGGAAGGTCGTGGTGATCGGCCGCGGGCTCACCGTCGGGCGTCCGCTCGGCCTGCTCTTCACCCGCAAGGGACTGGATGCCACGGTCACGCTCACGCACTCGCGCACCGTCGACCTGGCCGACGAGGTTCGCCGCGCCGACATCGTCGTGGCCGCCGTCGGCGTGCCGCACCTGGTCCAGGCCGACTGGGTCAAGCCCGGAGCTGCCGTGCTCGACGTCGGCATCACCCGGGTGACCGACCCGGTCACCGGCACGGGCAAGCTGACCGGGGACGTGCATCCGGATGTCGCGGAGGTCGCCGGCCACCTGTCGCCGAACCCCCGCGGGGTCGGCCCAATGACCCGCGCGATGCTGCTGAGCAACGTCGTGAAGGCCGCCGAGCGGTCGCTCCGGCGCTAGAAGGCCGCTCGCCCGGGCGCGGCCGGCGCATCACCTGCCTCCCTTACATTGACAACTATCAATGTAAGGGAGGATACTTCTGCCATGACCACGGACAAGCCCACAGTTCTTTTCGTCTGCGTACACAACGCCGGCCGCTCCCAGATGGCTGCAGGCTACCTCGCCGCCCTCTCCGGCGGACGCGTCACCGTGCTCTCCGCCGGCTCCGAGCCGGCCGACACCATCAACCCGGTCGCCGTGGCGGCCATGGCCGAGGACGGCGTCGACATCCTGGGCGCGCAGCCCAAGATCCTCACGGTCGAGGCGGTCAAGGAATCGGATGTCGTCATCACCATGGGCTGCGGCGACACCTGCCCGATCTTCCCCGGTAAGCGCTACGAGGACTGGGAACTTTCCGACCCGGCCGGGCAGGGCATCGACGCCGTGCGCCCGATCCGCGACGAGATCAAGGGTCGGATCGAGCACCTCCTGACCGAAATCCTGCCGCAGTCATGACCGCCACGAGCGGGCTGATGCGTGCCACCGGACCGAGCGGCACCGGGCGCCTGCCTGCAGCCGGCGGCCCGCCCGTCGCCGTGATCGGGGCCGGGCCGGTCGGGCTGGCCGCGGCCGCCCACCTCGCCGAGCGCGGCATCCCGTTCACGGTCTTCGAGGCCGGTGAGCACGTCGGCAGCTCGATCGCCGAGTGGGGCCAGGTGCGCCTGTTCTCGCCCTGGGAGTTCGTCACGGATGCCGCGGCCACCCGCCTGCTCGCCCGCGCGGGCTGGCGCGCGCCCTCCGACAGCGCCCTGCCCACCGGCCGGGAGCTCATCGACGACTACCTCTCGCCCCTCGCGGCAACGCCCGAACTCGCCCCGCAGCTCAGCTTCGGCGTCGAGGTCGTCGCGGTCAGCCGCACCGAGGCGAGCCGCACCACGTCACTCGGCCGCGCGCAGCAGCCGTTCCTGCTCCGGCTCCGAGACCGCTCCGGCGCCGTGACCGAGGTTCGGGCCTCGGCCGTCATCGACGCATCCGGCATCTGGCGCACGCCCAACCCGCTCGGCGCGAACGGGCTGGACCCGCTCGGCGCCGACACGGTCAGTGGGCACATCACGTCGGCGCTGCCCGACGTGCTCGGCCGGGATCGCGCCCGCTTCGCCGGGTGTCACACCGTCGTCGTCGGCTCCGGGCATTCGGCCGCCAACACGCTCCTCGCCCTCGCCGCCCTGGCCGAGGAGGAGGCCGGCACCACCGTGACCTGGCTGCTCCGCCGTGCCCTGTCGCCGCGCGTGTTCGGCTCTGACGCCGACGAGCTGGCCGCCCGCGCCAGCCTCGGCGCGGCGCTGCGCGGCCTCGTCGACTCCGGCCGCGTCACCGTCGTCGACCGGTTCCGCCTGTCCCGGCTGGAGCAGGCCGACGGCCGCGTGCGTCTGCATGGCACCCGCCGGGGCGAACCGGCCTCGCTGGACGCCGACCTGATCGTGAACTCCACCGGGTTCCGGCCCGACCTGGCGCCGCTACGCGAGATCCGGCTCGAGCTCGACGAGATCATGGAGGCACCGCGGCGGCTGGCGCCGCTCATCGACCCGAACCTGCACAGCTGCGGCACGGTCCCGCCGCACGGCGAGGCCGAGCTTGCACACCCGGAGAAGGACTTCTACCTCGTCGGCATGAAGAGCTATGGTCGAGCGCCCACGTTCCTGCTGGCGACC
>DAIMHX010000011.1:2986-61500 GCA_036723055.1 Microbacteriaceae bacterium | reverse complement strand
GGCGACCACGCCGCCGCCCGCGAGGTGCGACTCGTGCTGCCGGAGACGGGAGTCTGCGGGGCGGATGCCGAGGCGGACGACCTGGGCGGCGCCTGCTGCTCGGCCCCGCAGCCGGCCCGGGTGGTGGAGCTCACCCTCGGCGGTCGCCCGCTCGGGTAGGGCGAGTGGCGCGGGCGGGGGATCCGGAAAATTGACCTGCGCGGGAACTGCGCCGTTTCGCGGGTGGCGCGCGCCCTCCGCGAAACGGCGCACTTCCCGCGTACCTCCCTCGCTCCTACGCGGTCGCGGCGCTGTGCAGGGCGACGTGCTCGAGGTAGGTCTCGGCGTTGTGGCGGATGCCGGCGATCTCGTCGTCGGTCAGCTCGCGCCGCACCTTCGCCGGCACGCCCGCGACGAGCGATCCGGGCGGAACCACGGTGCCCTCCAGCACGACGGCCCCGGCCGCGACGAGCGATCCGGTGCCGATGACCGCGCCGTTCATGACGGTGGACGCCATCCCGACCAGGACGTCGTCTTCGATCGTGCAGCCGTGCAGCACGGCGCCGTGGCCGACCGAGACGTTGCGGCCGACGGTGAGCGGGAAGCCGCGGTCGACGTGGCAGGAGACGTTGTCCTGCAGGTTGGAGCCGGCGCCGATCGTGATCGGCTCCTGTTCGGCGCGGAGCACGGAGTTGTACCAGACGCTCGCCCGGTCGTGGAGGGTGACGTTGCCGACGATGACGGCGCCGGGCGCCACGAAGGCGGTGTCGGCGATGCTCGGGGTCGCAGTCTGGGGGAGCGTGATGATGCGCGCGGAGGGATCGGTTGACATACCCGCAGCCTAGTCGGGGCAACTCTCGTAGGCTTTCGGCATGGTGAACACCGAGCATCCCGCCGTCGACCGAGTCCGTGAGGCCCTGCTCGCCCTGGGCATCGACCCGGAGATCCGCTGGTTCGACGACGCGACGACGACGGCCCAGGCCGCCGCCGCTGCGCTCGGCATCGAGGTAGGCGCGATCGCCAACTCGCTCATCTTCACCCTCGACGACGAGCCGCTGCTCGTGCTGACCTCCGGAGCGCACCGGGTGGATGCCGCGTGGCTGGGCGAGCGGCTCGGCGGCACGATCGGGCGTGCGTCCAAGGATGTCGTCAAGCAGGCCACGGGGCAGGTGATCGGCGGCGTCGCGCCGGTGGGGCATCCGTCGCCACTGCGCACGCTGGTGGATGTCGCGCTCGCCGAGTTCCCCGTGGTCTGGGCCGCGGCGGGGCACGCGCACACGGTGTTCCCGACCTCGTTCGACGAACTGCTGCGCATCACCGGCGGGGAAGCCACGCCGGTCGCGCCCTGACGCGCTCGTCCCTGCGGACGGGCGTCGCGAACCTAGACTCGGCCGTGTTGCACCCCCGGCACTTCGACGACGAACGACTCACAAAGGATGCTCAATGCGCGCTCGACATACCCTCCCGGCCCTGGCCGCCGTCGCTGTCCTCTTGCTCACCGGCTGCGTGGACAACTCCGCGACGAAGGGCGGGTCAACGGACGGCGCTTCGTCCAGCGCCGTGACGAAGGATGCCGCGGCCGCCGCGCTGGTTCCGGCCGCGACCGCCAAGACGGGCAAACTCGTCATCGGCACGAGCCCGAACTACGCCCCGAATGAGTACAAGAACAACGCGGGCGAACCGATCGGCTGGGCGATCGAGGTCGGCACCGCGGTGGCTGCAAAGCTCGGGTTGACCGCCGAATACAAGGTGGCCAGGTTCGAGAACATCATCCCGGGAATCGTCGGCGGCACGATCGACGTCGGCGAGTCGTCCTTCACCGACAACGTGGAGCGCGAGAAACAGGTCGACTTCGTGAACTACTACGTCGCGGGCATCCAGTGGGCCTCCGCCACGGGGAAGACCGTCGACCCCGACAACGCCTGTGGCCTGAAGGTCGCCGTCCAGTCCACCACCTACCAGGAGACCGTCGAGATCCCGGCAAAGAGCGACGCGTGCGTCAAGGCCGGCAAGAAGCCGATCCAGAAGATCGCCCTGGACACGCAGGACGCCGCCGCGAACGCGGTTGCGCTTGGCCAGGCCGATGCGTTCAGCGCCGACTCCCCGGTGACCCTGTACGGGATCGCCCAGTTGAAGGGCAAGCTGCAGCCGGCGGGCAAGACGTTCGACGCGGCACCCTACGGCCTCGCGGTTGCGAAGGGCACGGGCATGGCAGAGGCGGTCCAGGCTGCGCTCCAGTCGATGGTGGATGACGGTTCCTACAAGAAGATCCTGGACGCCTGGGGTGTCGCCGACGGCGGCCTCACAACGATCACGATCAACGCGGGTGCGAAGGGCTAGCTAGACCCACCCCGCTTCAGTTTCGGACAAATCACCTTCGCCGGGCCGGCGAAGGTGATTTTTCCGCGATTCAACGGAAGCGCGGATGCGGTGAGCGGCGGGGGAGCGGACGGGGGAGCGGGGCTCAGCCCTCCCGTTTCGCGCCGTCGGCGGCGCGCACCACGAACAGGTCGGGCGCGTCGTAGCCGTGCGCGGCGAAGGCGTCCCTGACCGCGGCTTCGACGGCCGGGACGAGGTCATGCGGAGTGAGCGCGATGGCCGCCCCGCCGAATCCGCCGCCGGTCATCCGGGCGCCGATCGCGCCGGCGCCCCGCGCGGTCTCGACGGCGAGGTCGAGTTGCGGCACCGAGATCTCGAAGTCGTCGCGCATCGACAGGTGAGAGGCATCCAGCAGGCTGCCGATGGCGGTCGGCCCGTGCTCCCGCAGCGTGCGCACGGTGTCGAGCACCCGCTGGTTCTCGGTGACGATGTGGCGCACCCGGCGGAACGTTTCATCGTCCAGCAGCCCAGCGGCGCGCGGCAGGTCGTCCACGCCGAGGTCGCGCAGCGCGCTCACGCCCAGGGCCCTGGCGCCGGCTTCGCAGGATGCCCGGCGCGTGGAATACCCGCCCGTCGCGTGGGAGTGGCTCACCCGGGTGTCGATGATCAGCAGCTCGAGGCCGGCCGCGTCGAAGCCGAGCGGGATCACGTCGGACTCGAGGCTGCGGCAGTCCAGGAACACCGCGGCGTCGGCCTGGCCAAGCAGGGACGCCGACTGGTCCATGATGCCGGTCGGCGCGCCGACCGCCCGGTTCTCGGCGAGCTGGCCGACCCTGGCGAGCGTGCGGCGGTCGAGGCCGAGGCCCCAGGCGTCGTTCAGGGCGACCGCGACGGCGCTTTCGATGGCGGCCGAGGAGGAGAGCCCAGCGCCGATCGGCACGTCGGAGTCGATGAACACCTCGAAGCCGGGTACGGCACTCAGGTCTGCCCCGAACCGGCCGAGCGCCCAGGCCACGCCGAGCGGATACGCCGACCAGCCGTTCAGGTTCTCCGGGATCAGCTCGTCGAGGGAGATCTCGATCGCGTCGTCGGCGAAGGAGCTCGCGACGCGGATCAGGCGGTCGCCCCGCAGCCCGAGCGCGACGACCGTTCGGCGGTCGATCGCGAGCGGGAAGACGAAGCCGTCGTTGTAGTCCGTGTGCTCGCCGATCAGGTTGACCCTGCCGGGGGCTGACCAGAGTCCGTCAGGGCGGCGGTTGAACCGGCTCTCGAACCCGGCCAGCACGGTGCTGCGGAGGTCACTCATGCGTGAGCCACCCCGGTGGCGCCCGCGCCGATATCCGCGGCGGCATCCGCTGCTGCGGCCCGGTCCACGGCATCCCGAATCGTGGCCGCGGCCTGCTCCGGCAGCACGTCGCCGATCCAGGCGCCCATCGCGGCCTCTGAGCCGGCCAGGTACTTGAGCTTGTCTGCGGCGCGGCGCGGGCTGGTCACCTGCAGCATGAGCCGGATCTCGTCGCGGTGCAGGTGCACGGGGGCCTGGTGCCAGGCGGCGATGTACGGCGTCGGTGTCTCGTAGATCGCGTCGATCCCGCGCAGCAGCCGTCGGTAGAGCACGGCCAGCTCGTCGCGCTCGGCGAGCGTCGTGGCGGCGAAGTCGGGCATGTGCCGGTGCGGCAGCATGTGCACCTCGATCGGCCAGCGCGCGGCGAACGGCACGAACGCCGTCCAGTGCTCGCCGCTCAGGACGACCCGGTCGCCGGCTCGCTCGCTCGCGAGGATGTCGGCGAACAAGGTCGGGCCGTACGTCCCGATCGAGGCAACCAGACTCTGTGTGCGCGGGGTGACATACGGGTACGAGTAGATCTGGCCGTGCGGATGCCGCAGCGTCACGCCGATCTCCTCGCCGCGGTTCTCGAACGGGAAGACCTGCTCGACGCCGGGCAGTTGCGAGAGCGCGTGCGTGCGCTCCGCCCAGGCCTCGATCACCGTGCGGGCGCGGGTGACCGACAGGCTCGCGAAGGAACCCTCGTGCTCCGGGCTGAAGCAGACCACCTCGCAGCGCCCCACAGAGGTGCGGCTGCGGCCCAGGCCGATGGCGGCGAGGTCGTCGAGCCCGGCCGGGGCGTCGGCATCCGTCAGCAACGGGCCGAACGACGGCGACTTGTTTTCGAAGACGACGACGTCATAGTTGCTCGGAACCTCGGACGGGTTGTCGGGCGTGGACGGCGCGAGTGGATCGAGGTGCGCCGGCGGGAGGAACACCCGGTCCTGGCGCGCTGCGGCGATCGATACCCAGTCGCCGGTGAGGGCGTCCTGCCGCATCGCGGCGGTCGCCGGCCTCGGTGCCAGGTCGCGGAGGTCAGGGGCGCGATCCGGCGGGAGGGCCGTGTCGGGGTCATCGAAGTAGATGAGCTCGCGCCCATCGGCGAGGGCGTGCTGCTGACGCGCTATGCGGGTGTCGGCGACGAAGCCGGAAGATGGTGTGTTCATGGCAGAAACCACGATAACCGATTTGCACTTCTGAAACCAGAGCTTTCGTATTGAAAAGTAATCCCAACTAGGTGAAGATGGGCACATGGCTTCTCCCGACGTTCAGAACGACCGCGATGCGCTGCCGGCCCACCTGCGGCGCGAGCAGATCCACCGGCTCGTCGACGAGCGCGGGTTTGTGCGGGTGGCCGAGCTCCGGGACGCATTCGGCGTGTCCGGCGTGACGGCCCGCGCCGACCTCGACGTGCTGGTCGGCGAAGGCGCCGTGCAGCGCGTGCACGGCGGCGCGGTGCCCGCACACGGCGGCGTCGGCGCCGGTCGCCCGGTACGGGAATCATCGTTCGAGGAGGCGCTCGCGTCGTCCGTGATGCCCAAGCAAGAGATCGGCGAGCTCGCTGCGTCGTTGGTCAGGAGCGGCCAGAGCGTCATCCTCGACGTGGGCACGACGACGCTGGCGATCGCCAGGGCCCTGCGCGCACGCACCGACCTTATCGACGTCGTGATCATCACCAACGGACTGAGCATCGCACTCGAACTGGAGCCGGCCATCCCGCGCTTCACGGTCATCGTCACCGGCGGGTCCCTCCGCCCCCTGCAGCACTCACTCGTCGAGCCGCTCGCGGCCACCGTGCTCAGCCAGGTGCACGCCGACCTGGCCTTCATCGGCTGCAACGGCGTCGATGCCGAGAACGGCGTCACCAACATCAACCTCCCCGAGGCAGGCGTCAAGACGCTCATGCTGGCCGCCGCTGCGCGGGCCATCGTCGTCGCGGATGCCTCCAAGCTCGGCCAGGTGCACCTCGGGCGCGTCGGGCCGCTGGACGCGTTCGACACCCTCGTGACGGATGCCGCGGCCGACCCGCAGCTGCTGGCTCGGCTTCGAGAAGCCGGACTCACCGTGCTCCTGCCGCAATAGGCTGGACCAATGCGCACAGCAACCGGAACCCAGTACGAGCTCACGGCAACGACCCCGAGCGGGCCGGCGACAGCCATCATCACCGAAGTCGCCGCCGGACTCCGGGCGTATTCCGTGAACGGCATAGACCTCGTCGAGACGTTCCCGGCCGAGTCGACACCGCCCAAGGCCACCGGCATCGTGCTTGTTCCCTGGCCCAACCGCATCCGCGACGGCGTCTGGGTTCAGGGCGGCGTGACACGGCAGCTCGCGCTCACCGAGCCGGCCCTGCACAACGCCAGCCACGGACTCCTCCGGTTCACGTCCTACCGCGAGATCGCCCGAACGGCGGGCTCCGTGACCCTCGGCGCCACCGTCTTCCCGCAGACCGGCTACCCGTTCCAGCTCGACACCGAAGTCACCTACGCCCTGGCCGCCGATGGCCTCGAGGTCACGCACGTGCTGCGGAACGTCGGCCAGACGGATGCCCCGGTCGCGCTCGGCGCCCACCCCTACCTGAAGATCGGCAACGTGCCCACCGGCGACCTCGTGCTGCGCGTCGCCGCCGGCACACACATCGACGTCGACGACCGGCTGAACCCGATCGGCGAGACGCCCGTCGACGGAACCCCATTCGACCTCCGCGCCGGCCGGCCGGTGCAGGGCCTCGACCTCGACGACGGCTTCGGCGGCGTTTCCGTCGTCAACGGCCGCGCCGAGCACTCGCTGACCGCGCCCGACGGACGCCGCGTTGTGCTGTGGGGCGACGAGAACATGCGCTACGTGCAGGTCTTCACGCCGCACAACTTCCCGATCAGCGCGGCCGGCGCCGCACCGGTTCTCGGCCAGGCGGTGGCGATCGAGCCGATGACCGCGCCGGCCGACGCCTTCAATTCGGGGGCAGGCCTCCGTTGGCTGACGCCGGGCGAGGCCTGGACCCTCCGCTGGGGCATCCGTCACGAGGGATTCGGTGCCTGATCTTCGCACCGCTGCCGCCCAGCCGGTTCTGAGCCCGCAGGATGCCGTGCGCCGGGCCGCCCTGGTTCGAATGAAGCGCCTCGCGGCCGGCCTGCTCGTTGTCATGGCGGTCGTCTTCGCCGTTTCGTTCGCCCTGCAGGAGCGCTTCCCCTGGCTGCAGTACGTGCGCGCGGCCGCGGAGGGCGGCATGGTCGGCGCGATCGCGGACTGGTTCGCCGTCACCGCGCTGTTCCGCTACCCGCTCGGCCTGCGCATTCCGCACACGAACATCATCGCCGGCCGCAAGAACGAGATCGGCGCGAGCCTCGGCGAATTCGTCGAAACGAACTTCCTGTCGGAGACCGTCGTACGCGGCAAGCTCGAGTCGATCGGCCTGTCCCGGCGGCTCGGCAGTTGGCTGGTCGTGCCGAAGAACGCGCAGCGGCTGACCGATGAACTCGCGGTCG
This sequence comes from Microbacteriaceae bacterium, assembly GCA_036723055.1. Taxonomy (GTDB): domain Bacteria; phylum Actinomycetota; class Actinomycetes; order Actinomycetales; family Microbacteriaceae; genus Cryobacterium. The sequence goes on along the minus strand of DAIMHX010000011.1, from coordinate 54,390 downwards.
CCGGCACGGGCATGCTCCGCCTGCTCGGCGACGAAGCCGTCAAGGACCTGATCGAGGCGGTCGCGCGCGAGCACCTGATCAACCCGCAGTGGGGGCCGAGCCTCGGGCGAGTGGGCGAGCGGCTGGTTGCCTCCGGGCAGCACAGCGCCGCCGTCGATGCGCTGCTCGAGCGCACGGAGGGCTGGCTGGCCGCGCACCCCGAGGCGTTCGGGCGGGCCGTGTCGGAACGGCTCCCGCACTGGCTGCCCGGCTTCGTCGAGAAAATGGTCGACGACAAGGCCTACCGGGAGGTTCTCGGTTTCGTCGGCGCGGTGCGGGCGCAGCGAGGGCATCCGCTCCGGCAGGCAATCGACCGGTACCTGGCCGAGCTGATGAGCGACCTGCAGCACGACCCGGAGACCATCGCCCGCGTGGAGTCGCTCAAGTCCGGGCTGTTCGACAACGCCCGGCTGCGCGAGTTCGCGAGCGAGACCTGGGAGTCGGTCAAGTCGTCCCTGGCGGAGGCGCTGGCCGACCCGTCCAGCCGGCTCCGCACGGGCATCCGCTCGACCGTGATGGATGTCGGGGCGCGCCTGGCCGATGACCGTGCGCTCGGCGCCCGTATCGACCGCTGGCTGGCGGATGCCGTGAGCCACCTCGTGCAGAGCTACCGTCACGATATCGCCGGGGTAATTACCGAAACGGTCGAACGGTGGGATGCCACGGAGACGGCCGAGAAGATCGAACTGCAGGTGGGCAGGGACCTGCAGTTCATCCGGATCAACGGCACGGTCGTCGGCTCGCTCGCCGGGCTGGTGATCTTCGCGCTCGCGCAGGGCCTGCTCGCGCTGACCCGGTGACCGGCCGCCCGGCACCGCGACCAGCCTCCGCAGGACCGTTGCGGGGACTCGCGCGGGCGCGTGGAGACTAATTGCCCGCTCCGGCCGGCCTAACCGCGGACGCAGTGCCCGGATGCGACGGGCGCGCTGAGCGACGCTGCCTCGCGGGCGACGGGCCTCACTTCGGCCATCGCCAGTGCGTATCCCACGTTGGGCGTCTTGGCCGCCTTCGCGAAGATGACGCCGGCGACGCGGCCGGCAGCGCTGAGCAACGGGCCGCCGGAGTCGCCCTCCTGCACGTCGTCGGCCAGGGTGTAGACCTGCCTGGGTGCCGGGTTCTGCCCGTAAATGTCCGCGACCCGCACCTGGTCGACGGAGATCACTTCGGCGGAATTCGAGTCGAACGGCCCGCCGAGGGGGTACCCGTCGGAAGCCGCCTGGGTGCCGGGCGCGAGGTTGTCCGTGAGGCCCAGCGGGGGAGCGGAGAGCCCGTTGACCGCGATCACCGCGAGGTCGCCGACCGGGTCGAAGTACACCACCTTGCCCGGCAGGGCGCCGCCCGACGGCGACTCGACGACCGGGGCGTTCACACCGGCCACGACGTGCGCGTTGGTGACGACGCGGTTCTTCGCGACGACGAAGCCGGTTCCGGACTGGTTCTGTCCGCAGGCGTACGCGTTGCCGGTGATCCTCAGCACCGACCGGGCCGCCTTCACGAGAGCGGGGCTGCCGGTGTCGACGTTGGGGATGTCAGGGCTCGGCCCGGTGAACGCCTCGACGATGCGCGGCAGGCCCTCCTGCACGGCGACGGAGCGCAGCTGGGCGAGGAGCGTTTTCACCGGGTCCGGCGTCAGCGAATTGATGGTGCGCACGACCTGCGAGGAGGCGATCGCCGGGGACAGGAACGGCACGCCGAGCGAGCCGATGCTGAACGCCAGCATCGAGGCCACGAGCGCGGAAGCCACAACGGCGACACCCGCGCCGAGCACCCGGTCGACCACGCGCAGCTTCGTGCGGTGGGCGCGGCGGCGCAGGGCGAAGCCAATGGACTCCCCGATCGAGAACCCGGCGGTCATGAGAACAAGGGCGGCCACCAGCGCGGCCGGTGTTCTCCACTCCGGGTCCGGAACCCAGGATCCGATCAGCGGAACGAGGAACAACGCGGCAATGCCGCCGGCGACGATCCCCGCGATGCCGCTCAGGCTGCCGATGAGTCCGCTGCGGTAGCCCGAAAAGAGGCTTCCGATCAACAGCAGCACCAGCAGCAGGTCGAGGATGGCTGAGCCGGACATCCGTTCCCCTCTTAACACGTTGCAGAAAGCCCTCAGGATAGCCGGACCAGCTGATTGGTCCCCGAGACTGGTGCCCTGCCTGAATCGGCGGCCGCGGGATTCCCGGACCGTTCAAGCCCTCGTCGGTTGTCGGCCATGCGACGTTCACCGTGGTGCGGCATCCTCGATGCATGACGAGTATTGCCATCGAAGGTACGTACAACGCGCGGCAGGTCGGGCCGGACTCCACGCCGTGGCTCGTGCGCGCGGCCAGCCTCGACGGAGTCACGGATGCCGGGAGCGCCGCCCTGACCGGGCTGGGCCTCGCGCTCGTCGTGGATCTCCGCGAAGACGAGGAACGCGGCTTCGCCCGCCATCGCGTTCCGATCCGCCACATTCCGATCTACCGCTCGCGGGAGGGTTCCCCCGTCACCGGAACGCTGGAAGAGAGCTACGAGACCATGATTCTGACTCGCGGACAAGAACTGACCGCAGCAGTGGCCGCCATCGCGGACTCGCCCGGGCCCGTGCTCGTGCACTGCACGACCGGGAAGGACCGCACCGGCCTGGTCGTCGCGCTGGCGCTGCTGGCCGGAGGGCTGCCGGAGGAGGACATCGTCGACGACTACGCCCTGTCGGCGACCGATGTCGGCGTAGCCCGGCGCTCGTGGGCGGAAACCGCACTGCGGGCACTGGGGCTCGGCGACGAAGAGTATGCGGCGGCGCTGCGGCTGCACCTCGGCAGCCCGTCGAGCGCGATCCGCCACGCGCTGCACATCCTCACGCGATTCGGCGGGGCGGAGGCGTACCTCCTGCGCCACGGGCTGACCGTGGACCACTTTCACGCGCTCCGGGATCGCTTCGGCGTCGAGCGCGTCGAGCCGGCCGACTGAGCGCCGTCGGAGTTGGACACATCGGCAGGCTGGAGCACGGACTTTAGGCCCTAGTGCGCCGGTGATCGGGCCACGGAAACTGGGGTTCGGCGGATCACCGAACTCAGAACCCGACCGAAGGGCACGCCCGTGGAGACGACCGACCCCAGACGCAGTGCCGAGCACGACCTGATGGGGGCCGTGTGGCATCCGGAGTCAGCCGATGCCCTGCTGGCGGAGGCGATTCGGCTCGCGCGTTTCGCGCATGCGGGGCACGTGGATGCGGACGGGCATTCGGCCATCGACCATCCGCTGCGGGTGATGGCGGGGATGAGCGATGTGAACGCGAGGATCGTGGCGGCACTCCACGACACGCTCGTGGGCACGGTGACGGTGATGAGGGACCTCAGGGTCCTGCTTCCCCACCGCCCGCTCATGGCCGTCGCGACCTTCGAGCACGCCGACGACGGGCCGGAGGGGATCTCATTCCAATTGATCCGCGCCGATTCACTCGCGCTGCAGGTCAGGCGTGCCTGCATTGCAGACCTGGCCGACCCGGCCCGGCTGGCGGAGCTTGACCCGTTCACCCGGCGGCGCCGGGAAAACGACGGCGCCGCGGCAGCCCGCCAGCTCGGAACGACGCTCCCCGAGATCCTGGCGGAGTGGAACGTGCGGCGGGCATTGTGAAGCCGTGACGGAGACGCTCTCGGAAAGCGCTCTGCCGACGGCGGCCGCCGGGCTGGCGTACGTGATCGACCAGGTGCTGGCCAAGGACGGCAGCTAGCCGACCACGCCGGCGCGACAGTGGGCCCCGTCGGGCTCGAACCGACGACCCAAGGATTAAAAGTCCTTTGCTCTACCAACTGAGCTAGAGGCCCGCGGGTAATAATCTATCGCGGATTCATCCCAGCTTTTTTCGGTAGCGTTGATGTGGTGCTCCAGACGCGCACCAGCCCCAACCAGAGAGGATGCGATGGCCGACGACTTCCACAAGCCCACGCAGTTCTCCGGCAGCAAATTCGAATCGTTCCAGGGCGGCGACGACCCAGCGGCGATCAACATCATCGCGCACGAGACCGCGCACGCCCTGCTCGCCCGGGTGCGCAGCGACCCGGACCCTCACATCGTCGAACGGCTGGTCGCGTACACCGACGAGCACGGCATCGACGCGGTCGCCGAGCTGTGGTCGCGGGCAACGCCGCGCAGCCTGCCCGGCGCGCTCTGGCGCCTCTACCTCGTGCGACTGCTCATCCGCCAGGACCCGGAAGGCACCGCCTACCTCTACCAGCGCGGCACCGAGGTCGCCGTCACGATCGACCCGGTCGTCGCGGGAGCCCAGGTGCCGACGGGCCCGGCGGAGATCATCGCCGTCGCCGACGAGATCCTCCGCGGCGTGTTCGCCGGCGACTTCGCCGTGGCCCTCGACCGGGCCGCGGCCTTCTGCCGGGTCACCTCGGCCGGCTGCACGAGCATCGCCGACGACCTGGATGCCACCGAACCAGTGCGGTCCTCCGAGCTCACCACCCGCGCGCTCCGGTTCTCGACCACGGCCCAGGATTTCGCCTCCTGCGCCCGGCTCTGGCGTCACCAGGCCCTCGACTAGGCTGTCGACCAGGCACGAACTGCCCGGGCGAACAGTCGTTGGCGAACATCCGGCCGACCTCGTTTACAATAGATTATGGTCGGGCCGCAGTAACCCCGGGCTCCAATATTCGCCGCTTTGAGCGGCCTCGCGCCGAGAGGCGTTCTGCGGCCCGACCTTCACACTTCGCGCACACTGCCTCGCGGCATCCGCGCCGGTCGGTTTGTGCGAATTTCGCGCCCGACCAATCCAACCGGCACCCGGCACCGAACCAATGTCATGGAACGCGAGTACTTGGCCTGGTCAAGCGCCTGCTCGTCGATCATGCACAGTCCGAAGAAGTGACCCAGGAGATCTTCCTGGAGATCTGGCAGACGGCTTCGCGGTACGAAGCCGGGCGTGGCGGGGCATCAACGTGGATTCTGACGATGGCGCACAGGCGAGCGGTGGACCGGATTCGGGCGTCGCAGGCCGGGCGCGACCGGGACACCAAGATCGGCATCCGTGACCTTGCGGTGGAGTACGACCACGTATCCGAGACTGTAGAAGTACGAATCGAGCACGAACGGGTGAAGAAAGCGATGTCCGGACTGACGGAACTGCAACGCCAGGCGGTCAGCCTCGCGTACTACGGCGGTTACAGTCACAGCGAGGTCGCCGAGCTTCTCCACATCCCGCTCGGCACCGTGAAAACGCGGCTGCGCGACGGAATGATCCGTTTGAGAGACGAATTGGGGGTGGCGTCATGACCGAGAAAAAGAACCCAGCGGAGCTGGCCGGCGCCTACGCACTGAACGCCCTGAGCCTGGAGGAAAAGGCCGAGTTCGACAAGCACCTCGCCGAGTCGGAGCCGGCCAGGATCCAGGCCACCGAACTCAGCGACACCGCGGTGGCGCTGGGCCTTGCCGCTGCCCCCGTGCAGCCGTCCGCGGCGCTCAAGTCCGCGCTGATGGCGAAGATCGCCTCCACCCCGCAACTTCCCGCCCTGCCGGCGGCAGAGGCCACCGCGGCTTCGGCGACGACGGCACCGGATGCCGCCCCAGCGCCCGCACAGCCGGCGGCAACCGTGCCCGCGGCATCCGCCCCGCCGGCGAGCTCAGCCTCGCCGACGCGCACTGGCGCCGCCGAACGAGCCCGGAACCGCTGGTTCCAGCGGCCGGCCGGCTTCCTCCTGGCAGCCGCGGCGGCCATCGTGCTGTTCGTGGGCGGCACATTCGTCGGCCAGGCCTTCAACACGAACCAGTTCGTTCAGCAGCAGGCCGCCGCGCTGGTGCAGATCAACGCAGCACCGGACTCGAAGCGCGCCTCGACGGTGACGAAGGACGGCCACCCGGCCACGCTCGTCTGGTCGGGCGAGCTGGGCCTGTCAGCCCTGATGATCAAGGACCTCCCGGCGCTGCCGAGCGACAAGGACTACCAGCTCTGGTACATGAACGACTCCGGGGCCTTCTCTGCTGGCACGTTCAATTCGGCCGGCACGGGGATCGTCTGGCGCGCGCTCGACGGCACGATGAAGGCCGGCGACCAGGTCGGCGTGACGGTCGAGCCCACGGGCGGCTCCAAGCAGCCGACCTCCGCGCCGATCGTGGCCATCCAGAGCTGACCGACCGTTCGAAGTAGGCTCGGGGCATGACGCTGCCCTTCACCCTGCTGATCGATCCGCTGCCCGCGGACTCCACCCGCACCACGTTCGAGGACACGTTCCACGAGATCGACTCGTCGGCTCCCGCGCTGCGGGTGGCGGAGCTGAGCACCCAGCGCGGTGACGGCATCTTCGAGACGCTCAGCGTCGTCAACGGGCATCCGCAGGAAGTCGAGCCGCACATCAGCCGCTTGCGCAACTCGGCGGAGATCTGCGAGCTGCCGGTGCCGAATCCGGACCAGTGGCGCGCTGCCATCGCCTACGCGGTTGCGAAGCTGCCGCAGGACGGCGAGCTCGCGCTCAAATTCGTGCTCAGCCGCGGCGTCGAGGCCGGCCCTGCGCCGACGGCCTGGCTGCACGCGACCGCCGCGCCCGACTACCGTGCGGCACGGGAGAACGGGGTGCGCGTCATCACGCTCGACCGCGGCTACCCGCGCGGCGTCGCCGAGCAGGCTCCCTGGCTGCTCATGGGCGCCAAGACGCTGAGCTACGCCATCAACATGGCCGCACTGCGCGAAGCGAAGCGGCGCGGCGCCGACGACACGATCTTCGTCACGCACGACGGGTACGTGATGGAGGGCCCGACCTCGAGCGTGATCATCCGCTCCGGCGGCGTCTACGTCACGCCGGCGCCGAGCGGCGCCATCCTGCACGGCACCACCCAGCAGAGCCTGTTCGACTACCTCACGGCCGTGGGGGAGAAGGTCGAATACCGCGACGTGACCGTCGACGAGCTGCGGGCTGCGGATGCCGCGTGGCTGGTCTCCAGCGTGCGCCTGGCCGTCGCCGTGACCGCACTCGACGGCGCACCCTTCCCCGTCGACGCCGAGCTCACCCGCGCCTTCAACGCGTTCCTCCTCGGCCGCACCGACTGACCGCCTGCGCCCGCTGCGGGCCGCCTGCCCAACGAATTCGACGGAGATTTTGGCTCCGGATGCCGTCTGGCGCCGGTTTTGCCCGGTTTTGGGCAGAATCTCCGTCGAATTCGAAAAGGGAGCGGGCCGGCGAGAGGGGTGCGAGGGTTAGCCGAAGCGGCCGGAGACGTAGTCCTCGGTGGACTGCACGCTGGGGTTCGAGAAGATCGTGGTGGTGTCGTCGTACTCGATCAGCTTGCCCGGCTTGCCGGTGCCGGCGATGTTGAAGAAGGCGGTGCGGTCGGAGACCCGGGAGGCCTGCTGCATGTTGTGCGTGACGATCACAATCGTGTAGTCGGCCTTCATCACCTCGATGAGGTCCTCGATCGCGAGCGTGGAGATGGGGTCGAGCGCTGAGCAGGGCTCGTCCATCAGGATCACGTCGGGCTCGACGGCGATCGCGCGGGCGATGCAGAGCCGCTGCTGCTGGCCGCCGGACAGGCCCGAGCCGGGCCCATGCAGGCGGTCCTTGACCTCGTTCCACAGGTTTGCGCCGCGCAGCGACTTCTCGGTCAGGTCGTCGGCGTCGCTCTTGGACATGCGCCGGTTGTTGAGCTTCACGCCGGCCAGCACGTTGTCCTGGATCGACATGGTCGGGAACGGGTTCGGGCGCTGGAACACCATGCCCACCTGCCGGCGCACGAGCACCGGGTCGACGCCGGGGCCGTACAGGTTGTTGCCGTCGATGAGCACTTCACCCTCGACGTGCGCGCCGGGGATGACCTCGTGCATGCGGTTGAGGGTGCGCAGGAGGGTGGACTTGCCGCATCCGCTGGGGCCGATGAAGGCCGTCACGGAGCGGGGCTCGATGGTCAGCGAGACGCCCTCGACGGCGAGGAACTTGCCGTAGTAGGCGTTGAGGTCGGTGACTTCGATGCGCTTGGACATGTAATCCTTCGAGTTGACGGCTAGCGGCCGAGCTTGGGGGAGAAGATCTTGCCGATGAGGCGGGCGACGCCGTTGAGCAGCATCACGATCAGGACGAGTGTGAGGGCTCCGGCCCAGGCCCGGTCGACGTAGGCCTGGGTGTCGGCACCCTGGCTGGCGTACTGGGTGTACACGAACACCGGCAGGGTCATCATCCGCTCGCTGAACAGGTCGTAGTTCATGCTCGCCGTGAACCCGGAGATGATCAGCAGCGGCGCGGTCTCGCCGATCACGCGCGAGATCGAGATCATCACGCCGGTGATGATCCCGGCGAGGGATGTCGGCAGCACGACATTGAGGATCGTCAGCCATTTCGGCACCCCGAGCGCGTACGCGGCTTCGCGCAGTTCGTTCGGCACGAGTTTGAGCATCTCTTCGCTCGAGCGCACGACGACCGGGATCATCAGCACGGACAGAGCGACGGCGCCGCCGAAACCGAAGCGGATGCCCGGGTCGTTGAACAGGAGCGAGAACAGGGCGAACGCGAACAGGCCGGCGACGATCGACGGGATGCCCGTCATCACGTCGACGAAGAAGGTAATGCCGCGGGCGAGGCGGCCGCGACCGTACTCGGTCAGGTAGATCGCGGTGAGCAGGCCGATCGGAACCGAGATGATCCCGGCGACACCGGTGATGAGGAGGGTACCCATGATGGCGTGCAGGGCGCCGCCGCCGGCGCCGACGATGTTGCGCTGGGACGACGTGAAGAATGTGGGCGTGAGGAACGCCGGCAGCCCGTTGACGACCGTCGTCGCGACGAGTGAAATGAGTGGGAGTAGCGCGATCACGAAGGCGGCGGTGACGAGGGCCGTGACCAGGCGGTCCGTGGCCTTGCGCGTGCCTTCGACGAAGTAGGACAGGAGATAGATGGCGACGCAGTAGATCACCGTGCCGAAGAACAGGGTTCCGGCAATGTTGAAGTCCGTTGTCGCGCCGGAGAGCTGCAGCACGAGGAAGACGGCGGCCGTGGCGAACCAGCTGCCGGCCAGCACGGCGAGCGAGGAATACTTCGGAAGCTTGCCGGCGGTGAGCGAGTTGGTCAGCGGAGCGGTCATGGTGCTCATCAGTTCGCTCCGGAGAAGGCCTTGCGGCGGTTGATGACGTAACGGGCCAGCATGTTCACCGCGAGCGTGATGACGAAGAGGATCAGGCCGGTGCCGAGGAGGATGTTCACGCCCGTGCCGTGCGCCTCCGGGAAGTTGAGCGCGATGTTGGCGGCGATCGTGGTGGGGTTCTGCGAGGTGAGCAGATTGAAGATCACCTGCGGGCTCGGGGAGAGCACCATGGCGACGGCCATGGTCTCGCCGAGGGCGCGGCCGAGGCCGAGCATCGAGGCCGAGATGATGCCGGGCCGGCCGAACGGCAGGACCGCCATCGTGATCATTTCCCAGCGAGTGGCGCCGAGCGCGAGCGCGGCCTCCTCGTGCAGCACGGGAGTCTGCAGGAAGATCTCGCGGGAGATCGCGGTGATGATCGGCAGCACCATGACGGCCAGCACGATGGCGACGGTGAGGAGGGTGCGCCCGGTTCCGGAGACCGGCCCCGCGAAGAGCGGGAACCAGCCGAACCACTGCACGAGCGTCGTGTAGAACGGCTGCAGGAGCGGGGCGAGGACGCCGATGCCCCAGAGCCCGAAGACCACGGAGGGCACGGCGGCCAGCAGGTCGACGATGTAGCCGAGGCCCTGCGCCAGCCGGCGCGGCGCGTAGTGCGAGATGAACAGCGCGATGCCGATCGCCAGGGGGATGGCGATGATGAGCGCGAGGAACGACGACCAGAGCGTGCCGAAGGCCAGCGGCCAGACGTAGGCCCAGAAGTTGGTGAAGCCGCCCTTGAAGTCCGTGGCCTTGGCGACGAACGCCGGGAGGCTCTGCAGGAGCAGGAAGATGGCGACGGCGGCGAGGATCGCGAGGATGAGGCTGCCCGCGACGATCGTCGCGGTGGAGAAGATCCGGTCGCCTGCGCGTTGTTTGGCCTTGAGTGCCGACGTGGCAACTTCGGTCGTCATGCCGGGCGTCTCCCTGGGTGGGTCAGGTGAAGAGAAGTGAGGTGAGATCCGTCGAACCGGGGATACGAGCCGCTGGCCACAAACCCCAGTCTGCCCGACCCGGCGGTCGCATGCAATGCGACGGATGCCGGGTCGGGCAGCTTCAAACGGGGTGTTACTTGATGGTGGCGAGAACGTCCGCGACCTTGGCCTGCACGTCGGTCGACAGCGGCGCGGAACCGGAGGCCTTGGCGGCAACGGTCTGGCCGTCGGCGCCGGCCATGTAGCCGACATACGCCTTGACGAGCTTGGCCTGGGCCGGGTCGGTGTACTCGGTGCAGACGACCGCGTAGCTCACGAGCACGAGCGGGTAGTGCGTCGCGTCGGTGGTCTTGCGGTCCAGCGCGATGGCGAGGTCGTTGGATTCGCGACCGGCGACGAGCGGCGAGTCGTTCACCACGGCGGCGGCGCCGTCTGCGGTGTAACCCACGAACTTGTCGCCGACCTTGATCTTGGCGACACCAAGCTTGCCGGCGCGCGAGGCGTCGGCGTAGCCGATGGTTCCAACACCGTTGGTGACGGCGTCGACGACACCGGAGGTGCCCTGTGCGCCCTCACCGGTCTTGAGCGGGAACGGGTCGGCCGGTGCATCCGTCCACACGCTGGGAGCGTTCTGGTTCAGGTAGTCCGTGAAGTTCTTGGTGGTACCCGAATCGTCCGAGCGGTGCACGGCGGTGATCGGCGTCGACGGCAGCGAAGCGCCCTTGTTCAGGGCGGCGATGGCCGGGTCGTTCCACGTCTTGATGTCGCCCTTGAAGATCTTGGCGATCGTCGTGGCGTCGAGGTTGAGGTCGGTGACTCCCTTGACGTTGAAGATCACGGCGATCGGGGAGATGTACACGGGAAGGTCGACGGCCTTGGACTTCGGCGCGCAGGCCTTGAACGAGCCGGCGAGCTCTTCGTCCTTCAGGAAGGAATCGGAGCCGGCGAAGTCGGAACCGCCGGCGATGAAGGTCGCGCGGCCGGCGCCCGAACCAGTCGGGTCGTAGTTGACGGTGACCTTCGGGTTGGCGGTCTGGAAGGAAGCGATCCACCCTTCCTGTGCTGCGGCCTGCGCGGACGAGCCGGCGGCGTTGATCGTGCCGGACAGTGCGCTCGTGGTGCCGCCGCTGGCCGGTGCGCCGGATTCGTTCGCGGCGCAGGAGGACAGGGCGAGGGCGGCTGCCACAGCAATGACCGCCGGGCGGCCAATGTGCTTGAGATTCACAAGGATCCTTTTCAAGGGTTGAATGCAAAAAGTTGACTGCAGGGTAAGGGCCGGTGCAGGCCCACACGGGACGTTACGCGGCGCGATTAACGGCAGACCGGCCGCAAGGTGAACGGGAGGTGAACGGGTTTCGACGGGCCGACCCGACGGGCCGGCCCGTTCGCAGCGTCGAAACTACACCCGGGGAGCGTGGGTTTCGATGGCGATGATCCCGGAACTGGGGTTCTCGGCGGAGAGGTGCACGACGGAGAAACCGCCCGGTTCCAGGTCCGCGGCATCCGAGACGTAGGCGCCGAGCGTTGTGCCCGTGGCCAGCGCGATCTCGCGCAGGATCTCGGGCAGCACCGGACCGTGGCTGCAGAGTACGGTCGTCTTCCTGGCGCGAACCCGCTTGCCGATGCTGCTTCTGACGTCGGCCGTGCCCTCGGTCCACGCGTCCTGGCTGATGACGTCGGTGCGCTTGATCTGGATGCCCGTGGCCGCGCCGAGCGGCGCGACCGTGGTCACGCACCGCGTCGCGGTACTCGTGATGATGCGCTTCGGGCGCCAGGCGGTGAGCGTGTCCACGATGCTCGCGGCCTGCGTCACGCCGCGCTCGGTGAGCGGCCGGGTGCTGTCGGCGCCGTCCCAGCTGCGCGGGGGCACGGCCTTGGCGTGGCGGAGCGCGATGATCGCGAAGGTGCGGGTGACGCCGTTGTCGACGAGCCGCGCAAACGTTTCGAGGATTTCGACGTCCGCCGGGTAGCTGAGGTAGGTCCGGGCCTTCTTGATCGAAACCCACTCGATCGCGGCGATTTCCCCGTTGGGCACGAAGGTGGACCGCAGGATCGCCGACGGGGTGACCTCGGCAGCCCAGTAGTGCACGATCTTCTCGCGGCCGTTGGGCATCCCGTAGTGCGATACACCGAGCGGCACACCCAGGGCGACCGACATCCCGGTCTCCTCCTCGATTTCGCGCACGGCCGTCCGGGGGAGTGACTCGCCCGGGTCGACCTTGCCTTTCGGGATGGTCACGTCGCCGTGGATCGTGCGATGCACCAGGAGAACGTGCACCTTGTCGTCGATCAGGCGCCAGCACACCGCCCCGGCGGCATAGACCGCCATCTCGGTCACCGGCGGCCCACCAGTCGCTTGCGCTGCCCGATTTGTTGCATGAGTCTATTTTGCATGTCGTCCAACGGCTGGCCCGAATCGTCCAGGTGGTGACGAACCCACTCGCCGGAGGCGTCGAGCCACCACGACGAGGTGCGCTCGTCCATGGCGCGCGTGAACAGCGCGTCGATCTCCACGAGGTGGTCAGTGTCGACGAGGCGCACGAGCGCCTCGACCCGACGGTCGAGGTTGCGATGCATCATGTCGGCGCTGCCGATGAAGACCTGCGGCTCACCCAAGGTGTGGAAGGAGAAGATCCGGGAATGCTCGAGGTAGCGGCCGAGGATCGAACGAACCCGGATGTTTTCGCTCATCCCGGGCACGCCCGGTTTGAGGCTGCAGATGCCGCGCACCCAGATGTCGACCGGGACCCCGGCCTGGCTGGCCCGGTAGAGGCCGTCGATGACGGCCTCGTCGACCATCGAGTTGACCTTGATCCGGATGCCGGCGGGCTTTCCGGCGATCGCGTTGGCCGTTTCGTCCGCGATCCGCTTGAGCAGGGCCTTGCGCAGGTGCAGCGGCGCCACGAGCAGGCGTTTGAACTTCTTCTCGATCGCGTAGCCGGAGAGCTCGTTGAACAGGCGGGTGAGATCCTTGCCGACCTGGGCATCCGCGGTCAGCAGGCCGAGGTCTTCGTAGATGCGGCTGGTCTTGGGATTATAGTTGCCGGTGCCGATGTGGCTGTAGTGGCGCAGCACGCCCTCTTCGTGGCGCACCACGAGCGCGAGCTTGCAGTGCGTCTTCAGGCCGACGAGGCCGTAGACGACGTGCACGCCGGCCTTCTCCAGCTTGCGCGCCCAGGAGATGTTGGCCTGCTCGTCGAAGCGCGCCTTGATCTCGACGAGGGCGAGCACCTGCTTGCCGGACTCCGCCGCGGCGATGAGCGCGTCGATGATGGGGCTGTCGCCCGAGGTCCGGTACAGCGTCTGCTTGATGGCCAGCACGTTCGGGTCGGTCGCAGCCTGCTCGAGGAACGCCTGCACGCTGGTCGCGAACGATTCGTACGGGTGGTGCAGCAGGATGTCGCGGCGGGCGATCGCGGCGAAGATGTCGGGCTCGGCGTTCGGCTCTGCGGCCAGGAGCTGCGCTGCCGTCGTCGGCACGTGCTTGGCATAGCGGAGGTCCGGCCGGTCGACACGGGCGAAGTCGAACAGGCCGCCGAGGTCGAGCGGCGCGGGCAGGCGGTAGACCTCCTGGTCGGTGACGTCCAGCTCGCGCACGAGCAGCCCGAGGGTGACCTCGTCCATGTCTTCGGTGATTTCGAGCCGGATGGGCGGGCCGAACCGGCGCCGCAGCAGTTCCTTCTCGAGGGCCTTGATCAGGTTCTCGGTCTCGTCTTCGTCGATCTCGACGTCTTCGTTCCGGGTGACCCGGAAGGCGTGGTGCTCGAGGATCTGCATACCGGGGAAGAGGTCGCCGAGGTGGTTGGCGATGAGGTCTTCGAGCGTAATGAAGCGAACGTCGTCGAGGGTTTCGCCGCGGTCGACGCGCACGAAGCGCGGGAGCATCGACGGCACCTTGAGCCGGGCGAACTCCTGCTTGCCGGTCTTGGAGTTGCGCACCCGCACCGCGAGGTTGAGCGAGAGGCCCGAAATATAGGGGAACGGATGCGCCGGGTCGACGGCGAGCGGCATCAGCACCGGGAAGATCTGGTTCGAGAAATAGGTGCGCAGCGATGCCCGGTCGGCGTCGTTCAGGGTGTCCCAGTTGACGACGTTGATGCCGGAGCTCGCCAGGGACGGACGCACGAGGTCCTGGAAGGCCCTCGAGTGGCGGTCCTGGAGCACGTGTGCGGCCCGGGAGATGTCGGAGAGAACCTCCTGGGGGGCGCGCCCGACGTTCGTCGGAACCGCCAGCCCGGTGAGGATGCGGCGCTTGAGCCCGGCAACCCGAACCATGAAGAACTCGTCGAGGTTGCTGGCGAAGATGGCGAGGAAATTCGCGCGCTCGAGCACGGGGAGGTCGGGATCCTCCGCGAGTTCGAGAACGCGCTGGTTGAAGGCGAGCCAGCTCAGCTCGCGGTCGAGGTACCGCTCGGAGGGCAGCGCAGGGTCGTTCTCGCTGATCAGCGGTTCGAAATCATCGTCGAAGTCGCTGCCGAGGAGGGAGTCCGCCTGGATGTTGTCGCTGTCCATCTGACCATCCTTACACCGCGAGTCCGGCGGGGGCGACGATCGGGATGAACGTTTCGCTAATCGGCGAGCCGGAGGTACTGCACGTCGACCGTGTAGTCGGTGAAACCGAGGGAACGGTAGAGGTGAACGGCGGGCGCGTTGTGGGCCTCGACGTAAAGCGCGGCACTCGTGCAGCCGCGCTCGCGGAGGCGTTCGAGGCCGGCCTGCAGGAGGGTGCGGCCCAGGCCCCGGCCGGCGGCATCCGGGTCAACGCCGACGACGTAGATCTCGCCGACCTTCCCGTCGCCCTCGATTTTCAGCCAGATGTACCCGATCATGCGTCCGGTGGCGTCGCGCGCGATGAGGAAGTCGCCCGGGTCGAACCACGGCTCGCCCTGCCGTGCGGTCAGGTCGAGGCCGGTGAGCGCTCCCTGCTCCGGGTGGTGCGCGAACACGAGCGCGTTGAGGATCACCCATTCCTCGTCGTCGGCGCCGGGGCGGAACGCGTCGATGCTCACCCGTCCCCGCGGGGCCGCTCCGGCTACGGGCGCCGCTTCCGCTGCGTCGGTCATCGGCTTCCGCAGTTGCAGCAGGGTGCGTGCGGCCGCGAACCGGAACCGGTTGGCGAGCACCCGCGCGGCCGGATGGTCGCCGTGCGACCACGCCGTGAGCTGGTCCGGTGCGTCGGCGAGGATATCCCGGAGGGCCTCGCCGGCGTGGCCGAGCCCGCGGTGGGCCGGGGTGATCACGAGGTCGAGTTCGCCGCGGCCGACGAGCGCGGCCCCGACGGCGGTGCCCTGCGCGGTGATCAGCAGGGGGGTGCGGCGGCCGGCGGACAGGTCGAGCATCGCCTGTTCGTTGAACGGGCGGTACCCGTCGACGGCGGCCGCGGCGGACGCAACCGCCTCGAACCGCTCGTGCGACGCGGCATCCGCCGGGTCAGGAACCGACAGAACGAGGGACACGCTCGTCGTCCTCCTCGATGACGTTGAATCGATAGCCGACGTTGCGGACGGTGCCGATGAGCGACTCCTGGTCGCCGAGCTTGGCGCGCAGCCGTCGCACATGCACGTCAACCGTGCGGGTGCCGCCGAAGTAGTCGTAGCCCCAGACCTCGCTGAGCAGCTGCTCGCGGGTGAAGACGCGGGACGGGTGCGCGGCCAGGAAGCGCAGCAGCTCGAACTCCTTGTAGGTGAGGTCTAGGACCTTGCCGTGCACCTTCGCCGAATAGCTGGCTTCGTCGATGACGACGCCGGCCGCGCGGATTGTGGGCGACGGTTCGTGCTGACTCACACGCCCGACGGCGAGACGGATGCGCGCGTCGACCTCGGCCGGGCCGGCCGTGTCGAGGATGACGTCGTCGACGCCCCAGTCGGGGCTGACCGCGGTGAGCCCACCCTCGGTGATCACCAGGAGCAGCGGGACCGAGATTCCGGTGGTGCGGAGGATCTGGCAGAGCGACTTGGACGCCATCAGGTTGGTCCGCGCGTCGAGCAGGATCAGGTCGGAATCCGGCGCCGTGATCAGCTGGTGCGGCTGCGCCGGAATGAGTCGTGTGCTGTGCGAGAGCAACGCCAGGGCGGGAAGAACCTCATTGTTGACCGCCGAGGTCAGGATCAACAGCTGCGCCACGCGCATCCTCCAAGTTTCGTGGCCCCATACTACCGTGCCACGGATTGGCACTGGGCCGGGCACAATGGGGAGAGTGAACTGGCAATGGAGAAGCATCGTCGTGGTTTGGTTGCTCGCGGTCGTCTGCGCGGTGCTCACGGGGCTGTTCTCGGTGCCCAACGAAGAGCTGGCCTGGACCAGTCTCTCGCTCGCCGGCTGCACGATCGTCACGCTCGCCCTGCAGCTCGCGACCGGCCGCAAGGAAGGCTATGTGAACCGGGTGACGATGAGCGTTGTCGGCGCGGTCGTCGTTCTCGGCGCCGCCACGGGAATCTTCGGGCTGCTCGGCCTCGGCTAAGAACCGGTCCCCCATCAGCGAGTAGACTCGACGCATGTCGCCGCTTGCACTCGAACTCTTCTTCCTGGGTCTCCTCGCGCTGGCGAGCCTGTCGATCGCCTGGGTTTCCGTGGTTGTCCTGTACAAGCTCTTCTGGGGGCAGCGGTAGAGCGCATGTTCGAGCTTCCGACCCAGCTTCCTTCCGAACTGGTTCCGCTCTCCTGGCTCATCGGGGTCTGGGAGGGCTCCGGAATACTGGAATACACGATCGGCGACGAGTCGGTCACCCGCGAATTCGGCCATCGCCTGAGCTTCAGCCACGACGGCCTTCCGCACCTCAACTACAGCTCGTACACCTGGCTCGAAGCCGACCCTGAGTCGGGCGGCGACGAGAAAACGCCGCTCGTGACGGAGACCGGGTACTGGCGCCTGAGCCGTCCCCAGCTCGCCGGCGACCCAGGTCCGGGCCTCCTTCCCGGGTTCGGCGACCGGCCGTATGCGACCGCCGACGAGGTTGAAACGTTACGTAACGCGGACGGCGGCTTCGACATCGAAGTGACCCTCGCGCACCCCGGCGGCGTCGCCGAGCTCTACCTGGGCCAGGTCAAGGGCCCCCGGATCGACCTGGCGACGGATGCCGTGCTGCGCACGCAGGGCGCGAAGCCCTACGCGGCGGCGACACGTCTCTACGGACTGGTCGACAAACACCTCCTCTGGGCGTGGGACATTGCCGCCCTCGGCCAGAGCCTGCGCACCCACGCGTCCGGTCGCCTCGCGCGAGCCGACTAGGCGCACCCCAGCCACACCGAATAGCCACAGTCGAATCGAGCATCGTGACCCCAGCATCCGTTTCCCCCCTGCTTGACCTCCCGGGCGCCGTCGCGGCGCAGGGCATCGACGCGGGCGTCGCCGCGCACTACGGCAACCCGATGATCGAGCAGCGCAGCCTGCTGGCCGGCGACGCCATCGTCGACCTGTCCCACCGGGGCGTGCTCGGTGTTGCCGGGCCGGACCGCCTGAGCTGGCTCAATTCGATGTCCAGCCAGGAACTGCGGGGCCTCACCCCGGGCGAATCGACGGAAACGCTGCTGCTCGACCCGACCGGCCGGTTGCAATACGCCATCCAGCTGCTCGACGACGGCGTCGAAACCTACCTGATCGTCGAGGCCGCCGAACTGCCCGGCCTGCAGGCCTGGCTCGACCGGATGCGGTTCACCCTGCGGGTGGAGATCGCCGACCACACCCCGGACTACGCCGTCGTCGGCACGATGGCAGCCGACCCATCGGCGGTCGGTCTGGCGCCGTCAGCCCCGAACGGTGCGCCCCTTCTCTGGCGCGACCCGTGGGCCGGCGTCACGGCCGGCGGCTACCAGTACTCCGAGGCGGCCGTGCACCCGGGCGCCGGCTGGCACTGGACCGAGGTGCTCGTGCCCCGTGCCGCGCTCGCCGCGTTGCGGGACGCCGTGGCCGGCGGAACCCCCGCGGCCGCCGGGCTGCTCGCGTTCGAGGCCCTGCGCATCGCCGCTTGGCGCCCGCGGGCCGCCACTGAGGCCGACGAGAAGACTATCCCGCACGAGCTGGACTGGCTGCGCACGGCCGTGCACCTGAACAAGGGCTGCTACCGAGGCCAGGAGACCGTGGCGAAGGTGCACAACCTCGGGCATCCGCCGCGCCGGCTGGTGCTGCTGCACCTCGACGGCTCGGATTCGGTGCTGCCCGTGCACGGCGACGAAGTGCAGGCCGACCGGCGGGTCCCGGGCGGCGAGGAGGGGGAGACGGAGCGCGCCGCCGTCGGCATCGTCACCTCCAGCGCCATCCACCACGAGCTCGGGCCGATCGCGCTCGCCGTCATCAAGCGCACCGTGCCCGCGACGAGCACCCTCTACGTGCAGTCGCAGGGCCTCTCGATCGCGGCCGCCCAGGAAGTGATCGTGCCGCCGTCGGCCGGTTCGGTCGCCGACATTCCCCGGTTCCCGCGCCTCGGCATCCGCACCCCCGGCCACTAGCCCCGCCTCGCGTTCCCTTCCCCCACCGCGAAACTGCAGTAGTGGTCACTAAAACGCGCTCAGAACGACCACGACTGCAGTTTCGCGGAGGGGAGCTCAGCTCTCGGTAGAGTGGATGCCATGTCTGAGCCATACACACTCATCCTCCTTCGCCACGGCCAGAGCCTGTGGAACCATCAGAACCTCTTTACCGGCTGGGTGGACGTGAGGCTCAGTGAACAGGGCATCATCGAGGCTCGCCGCGCCGGCGAGCTCATCGCCGAGTCCGGCCTGCACCCCGACATCGTGCACACCTCCGTGCTCACCCGCGCCATCCAGACCGCGAACCTCGCGCTCGAGCAGGCCGACCGCCTGTGGATCGACGTGAAGCGCTCCTGGCGCCTGAACGAACGCCACTACGGCGCGCTGCAGGGCCTGGACAAGGCCGAGACCCTGGCGAAGTTCGGGCCGGAGCAGTTCCAGCTCTGGCGCCGGTCGTACGACGTTCCGCCGCCCGTGCTCGCCGACGATTCCAAGTGGTCGCAGGTGAACGACCCCCGCTACGCGGACCTGGGTGACGCCATCCCGCGCACCGAATGCCTCAAGGACGTCGTCGAGCGGATGCTGCCCTACTGGGAGTCCGACATCGCGGCCGACCTCCGCACGGGCAAGACCGTGCTCGTCACCGCCCACGGCAACTCGCTGCGCGCCCTGGTCAAGCACCTCGACGGCATCTCCGACGCCGACATCGCCGAGCTCAACATCCCCACCGGCATCCCGCTCGTCTACAGGCTCGGCGAGGACCTCATGCCGCTCGGCCCCGGCGAGTACCTGGACCCGGAGGCCGCAGCGGCTGGCGCCGCCGCCGTCGCCGCGCAGGGCAAGAAGTAGCCCCACCCCCGCGAAAACGCAGTTGTGGTCGCTAAAACGCGCTCAGAATGACCACAACTGCGTTTTCGCGGTGGCAGACGGATCGCAGTGTTACGCCGGGCCGGCCGGGTGCCAGTCGCCCGTGCCGAGGTACTGCACCTTCTTCGCGATCGAGACGGCGTGGTCAGCGAACCGCTCGTGGTACCGGCTGGCCAGCGTGGCGTCCACCGTGTCGGCGGCCTGGCCCTTCCAGGTTTCGCCGAGCACCGCGTCGAACACGCTCAGGTGCAGCGCGTCGATCTTGTCGTCTTCATTGCGGATGGTCTCCGCCAGCTTCATGTCTTCGGTGGTGAGCAGCTCGGTGAGCATGTTGGCGATCTTGACGTCCAGCTCGCCCATCTCGGCGAAGGTCGGCCGCAGGCTCTTCGGGATGACCTTGTCCGGGAAGCGGTAGCGGGCGAGCTGCGAGATGTGGGTCGACATGTCGCCCATCCGTTCGAGGGACGCGCTGATGCGCAGCGCACTGACGACGATGCGCAGGTCGCGCGCCACCGGCTGCTGCCGGGCGAGGATCGTGATGGCCAGTTCGTCGAGCTCCACCGTGAGCGCGTCGATCTTGTCGTCGTCCGCGATGACCTCCTCGGCGAGGCTCACATCCGATTCGTTGAACGCGCGCGTGGCCTTGTCGATGGAGATGGCTACCAGGCGGGCGATCTCGACGAGACGCTCCTGCACCTCGGCAAGTTCCTGCTGAAATACTTCGCGCATGATGGTTGGTCCTTCCTGGCCGCCGGGCGCTCGGGCTCCGGCTGGCACGTGAGACCCGCCTGGCCCCCCGGTGATCGTGCCGGGAGAAGGTTAACGGCAGGTGCCGCGGGCTTGAACACTTCCTAACGTACCGCCCGCCCAGCCCGCTCGCAGCGGGGGAGGGCCGCAAATGTCACTAATCTGGGGAAATGGAATCCACCTGGCTCGTGCTGCTGTCGCTGGCACTCGGGCTGGCCGTCGGCGCCGGATTCGTGACCCTGCTGCACGTCGCCGAGCGTCACGGCCGCCGCGCCGCCGACGTGGTCAACCCCGCGGTTCCCGACGGCATCGACCAGGTGCTCGACGCCCTCGAGTCCGCCGGGGTCGTGCTCGACCCGTCGAACAACGTCATCAAAACCTCGCCCGGCGCCCTCGCGATGGGCCTCGTCTGGAACCAGCAGTTCGCGCACCCCGAACTGCTTGAGCTCGCCGGCCGGGTGCGCCGCACCGGCGAGCCGATCTCCACCGACCTCGTGCTCTCCCGCGGCCCGTTCGGCGACGCGAGCATGCACATCAGGGTTCGAGTTGCCAGGTTGGGCACCCGGTACGTGCTCCTGCTCGCCGAAGACCGCACAGAGGCCTTCCGCCTCGACGAGGTGCGCCGCGACTTCGTCGCCAACATCAGCCACGAACTGAAGACCCCGATCGCCTCGGTGGGCCTGCTCGCCGAGGCCATCGACCAGGCGGCGGATGAACCGGAGCAGGTTCGTCGTTTCGCCAACCGTCTCACCACCGAGTCCGGCCGGCTCGGCCGCCTCACGCAGGAGATCATCGAACTGTCCCGGCTGCAGGCCCAGGATGCGCTGGCCGAGCCCGAACTCGTGGACATCGACGCCGTCGTCGCCGCCGCGGTCGACCAGAGCAAGGTCGTCGCCAACGCCGACCACATCACGATCGCCGTCGGCAAGAAGTCGGGCGCACACGTGCTCGGCGACGAACGGCTGCTGACCGTGGCGATCCACAACCTCATCGCGAATGCCGTGCACTACTCGTCAGACGGCTCCCGCGTGGGCGTCGGCATGAGGCGACACAAGGGCGCCGTGGAAATCACGGTCACCGACCAGGGCGTCGGCATCCCGGAGGCCGACCTCGACCGGATCTTCGAACGGTTCTTCCGGGTCGACCAGGCCCGCTCCCGGCACACCGGCGGCACCGGCCTCGGCCTGGCGATCGTGAAGCACGTCGTGCAGAACCACGGCGGCGACATCCGCGTCTGGTCACAGCAAGGCAGCGGATCGACGTTCACCATCCGCCTCCCAGAGGCGACCACCCCGGCCCAGCCGGCGACAGGAGACACCCCGTGACGCATATCCTCCTGGTGGAAGACGAGCGTTCGCTCAGCGAGCCGCTCAGTTATCTCCTGGAACGCGAGGGCTACGAGGTCACGGTCGCCGAGGACGGCCCGAGCGCGATCACCGAGTTCGACCGCACCGGCGCCGACGTCGTCCTGCTCGACCTGATGCTTCCTGGTCTTCCCGGGACCGAGGTGTGCCGGGAGATTCGCACGCGCTCCTCCGTGCCGATCATCATGCTCACCGCCAAGGACTCGGAGGTCGACATCGTGGTCGGGCTGGAGCTGGGAGCCGACGACTACGTCACCAAGCCGTACTCCACCCGGGAACTGCTCGCCCGCATCCGTGCGGTCACGCGCCGGTGGGTGGACAAGGAACCGGAGAACGAGAGCCTCCTGTCGGCCGGCACGGTGCGGATGGACCTCGAGCGGCACACCGTCGAGGTGTCCGGCGAGCTGGTCAACCTGCCGCTGAAGGAATTCGAACTGCTCGAGTTCCTGCTGCGCAACGCCGGCCGCGTGCTCACCAGGGGACAACTGATCGACCGGGTCTGGGGAAGCGACTACTTCGGCGACACCAAGACGCTCGACGTTCACATCAAGCGCATCCGCTCGCGCATCGAAGCGACACCCTCGGAGCCGGTCATGCTCGTGACGGTGAGAGGCCTCGGCTACCGCTTCGAGGCCTGAGCCAACAGGCCTGAGCCGGTGCGCGCCTAGGGAGTGGGCGTCGGCGTGGGCGTTACTGCCGGCGTTGGCGTCTGTGCCGTGGGAGTAGGCGTTGCGGTCGGAACCAGGGTCGAGTACTGGCTGAGCGTTCCGTCGAGCACAGGCACCAGCAGTTCAACGCCGGTCTCCTGCCCGT
This sequence comes from Microbacteriaceae bacterium, assembly GCA_036723055.1. Taxonomy (GTDB): domain Bacteria; phylum Actinomycetota; class Actinomycetes; order Actinomycetales; family Microbacteriaceae; genus Cryobacterium. The sequence continues at coordinate 32,078 of DAIMHX010000011.1, read as the reverse complement.
ACTGCACGAAGACGGGGAAGAGCGCGCCGGGCTTCGCGTCGATGTTGGCGAGCGTCACGGCCGGGACGTCGGGGGTGCCGAAACTGACCGTGGCCTTCGGTGCGACGGTCACCTGCTGCGTGACCTTCTGGCCGGCGGCGGTGTACTGCACGCTGAGGTTGCGGGCCGAATCGCCCGTGTTGACGATCGTGACCAGGAGGTTGGCCGAGGTGGCGCCGTCCGAGATCAGGATGGCGTTGCGGACGGCGATGTCGCCCACGGTCCCGCTCACCCCGTCGCTCGCGTCGTAGTGGTTGGTCGTTGCCTGGGGGGCCAGCAGATCGCAGGCACTCGTTCCCATCAGAATGCCAGCCGCCAGAACGACGGAAGCGGCGATACGCGCCCTCACAAGACCTCCACAACGATTCAGCGTTCGGCCGGAGTGGCCAGAACGCTGCAGATTTCGCTTTGAGTTTAGCCTACCGGCGCACGCGGGCGACAAGCCGGCGCGACAGGCTGGGGCGGCAAGCCGAAGGGCCCTCGCGCAGGTGAAACGGAGGGCGGAAGGGGCACATAGGCTCGGCGAACCTTACCACCGCGGCCTGTGGTATCCTAGACGTTGCTGAAGGGATATAAATACATGCTTTTTGAGGTTGGCGAAACTGTCGTTTATCCCCACCACGGAGCCGCGACGATCACCGAGGTGAAAACGCGGACAATGAAGGGTGTAGAGAAACTGTACCTGAAGCTCAATGTTACTCAGGGCGATCTCACCATTGAAGTTCCGGCCGAGAATGTCGACCTTGTCGGCGTCCGAGATGTCATCGGCAAGGAGGGACTCGACAAGGTGTTCGAGGTGCTCCGCGCACCGTTCACCGAAGAGCCCACAAACTGGTCACGTCGCTACAAGGCGAACCTGGAGAAGCTCGCTTCCGGTGACGTCATCAAGGTGTCGGAGGTCGTCCGCGACCTGTGGCGCCGCGATCAGGACCGTGGCCTGTCGGCCGGGGAGAAGCGCATGCTTGCAAAGGCGCGCCAGATCCTCATCTCCGAACTGGCACTGGCAGAGAAGACCGACGAAGAGAAGGCATCCAGCGTTCTCGACGAGGTTCTTGCCTCCTAGCTCCACTGCTGCGTTGACAGGCGGCGCCGCAAGGTGCCGCCTGTCGTGTTTTTCGCTCCCAGCACCGCTTGCGATATCCCTTCACCGGATACGCCCCAGCAGATAGCCTCCTGTCATGACTGATTCACCTGCGCCCACGGTCGCGGTCATCGTCGTCGCCGCGGGCAGCGGAACCCGCCTGGGTCAGTCCGAGCCGAAGGCCTTCGTTCCGCTCGCCGGCCGCCCGATTCTCTGGCGCGCCCTGGCGGGCGTGTTCGGCATGCGCGAGCCGGCCCAGGTGATCGTCGTCGCACCGGAGGCGAAGCTGGCCGAGGCGCGCGATATTGCCGCAGACGCTGCCGGCGCTGCGATCGGCTTCGTCGATGTCGTTGCCGGCGGCTCCACCCGGCAGGACTCCGTCTCGCGGGGGCTCGCCGCCCTGCGGCCGGGCGTGAGCGTCGTGCTCGTGCACGACGCGGCGCGCGCGCTGACCCCGTCCGCGCTCTGCGACGCCGTCGTCGACGCCGTCCGGTCCACCGGCCAGGGGATCGTCCCCGGACTCCCCGTCGTCGACACCATCAAGCGCATCGGTGCCGGCGGCGACATCCTCGGCACGGTCGATCGCTCCGAACTTTCCGCCGTGCAGACCCCGCAGGGCTTTCCCCGCGAGATGCTGGTGGCCGCGCTGGCCGCGGCCACGGCGGAAGCGACGGATGACGCGGCCCTGGTCGCATCTGCCGGTCACCCCGTGAGCGTGATCCCCGGCGAGCAGCTCGCCTTCAAGATCACCTCGGCATGGGATCTCCGCCGGGCGGAGCTGCTCCTCGGCGCCCCGGGCGCGGCCACGGCCCTGCCGCGCATCGGCACCGCGATGGACGTGCACGCCTTCGACGACACCTCAGAGCTGTGGCTCGCCGGGCTGCACTGGCCGGGGGAGCGCGGACTGTCAGGGCACAGCGACGGCGACACCGCCGTGCACGCCATCTGCGACGCCCTGCTCGGCGCCGCCGGGCTCGGCGACGTCGGCGGGGTCTTCGGTACGTCCGATGCCCGCTTCGCGAACGCGCACGGTGATGTCTTCCTGGCCGAAACCCTGCGCCTGGTGGAGGAGGCCGGATTCCGGGTCGGCAACGTCTCCGTGCAGATCATCGGCAACCGGCCGAAACTCTCCCCACGCCGCGCCGAGGCCGAGGCCTTCCTGGCCGGCATCCTGAACGCGCCGGTCAGCGTTTCGGCGACCACCACCGACGCCCTCGGCTTCACCGGTCGGGGCGAGGGCATCGCGGCGATGGCGACCGCGCTGCTCATCCCGGCACCGGCACCGGGCCCTGACCTAAGCTGGGTCTCGTGACCATACGACTGTACGATTCGAAGGCCCAGGCCCTTCGTGACTTCACGCCTCTTGTCACCGACCAGGTGGGAATCTACGTCTGCGGGCCGACGGTGCAGTCGTCGCCGCACATCGGCCACCTGCGCAGCGCGCTCGTCTACGACCAGCTGCGCCGCTGGCTCACCTACCGCGGCAACGACGTGACCTTCATCCGCAACGTCACCGACATCGACGACAAGATCCTCGCCAACGCAGAGGGCACCACCGAGCAGTGGTGGGCGCTCGCCTACCGGTACGAACTCGAGTTCACGGCCGGCTACCAGCGCCTCGGCATCCTCGCGCCCAGCTACGAGCCGCGCGCGACCGCCAGCATCCGGAACATGCTCGACCTGATCGATCGGCTGGTTGCCGCCGGGAATGCCTACCCGGCCGCCGACGGCACCGGCGACGTCTACTTCGACACCAGGAGCTGGCCCGGTTACGGCGAGCTCACCCGGCAGAGTCCAGACAACATGGAGGCGGCAACGGATGCCGACCCCCGCGGCAAACGCGACCCCCGCGACTTCGCCCTCTGGAAGGGCCACAAGGCCGGCGAGCCCGACTCCGCCACCTGGGCGTCGCCCTGGGGAGACGGCCGCCCCGGCTGGCACATCGAGTGCTCCGCCATGGCCTCCCGCTACCTCGGCGCCCAGTTCGACATCCACGGCGGCGGCCTCGACCTGCGCTTCCCGCACCACGAGAACGAACTCGCCCAGTCCAACGCGGCCGGCGACGCGTTCGCGAACTACTGGATGCACAACGGCCTCGTCCACGTGAACGGCCAGAAGATGTCGAAGTCGCTCGGCAACTCCGTCTATGCGGCGGAGCTCCTCGAGCAGGCGCGTGCCATCGTCGTGCGTTATTACCTCGGTGCCGCCCACTACCGTTCGACCATCGACTTCCACGAAGGCTCGCTCGCCGAGGCCGAGGCCGCGCTCGAGCGTATCGAGAGTTTCCTCGACCGGGCCGACCGCCGACTGGCCGACACCCGGTTCGCCGGGTCCGGCGTCGAAATCGTGCCGGACGAGTTCGCCGAGGCCATGGACGACGACCTCGCCGTTCCGCAGGCCCTGGGCGTGCTGCACGAGACCGTGCGCGCCGGCAACGCCGCGCTCGACGCCGAAGACCTGCACGCCGCGGCGACCGCCCGCGGCCAGGTGCTCGCCATGAGCGAGGTCCTCGGCATCAACCCCCTCTCTCCCAGCTGGTCCGTCGCAACGGACGAGCCGGCCATGATCGCTCTCACCGCCCTCGTCGAGCGCCTGCTTGACGACCGGGAAATCGCCAGGCAGAGCCGCGACTACGCGGCCGCAGACCGAATCCGGGACGAACTCGTCGCCGCCGGAATCACCATCGAAGACACCCCGTCGGGTGCACATTGGAGTTTTGACTGATGAAGAACACAGACCGCAAGGCGCGCACCGGAGCCGTGCGCAAGGGCGCCAGGGGCCCCCAGGTCGGCTCGGGCGGCCAGGGGCGCCAGGCCCTCGAGGGCAAGAAGCCCACGCCTAAGGCCGAGGACCGTCCGTACCACCCCGCCGGCAAGCGCAAGCTCGCCGAGGACCGCTACACCGCGGCCAGCGGCGGCCGCGCCCGCCCCCCCGCAGCGAAAGGTGCCCCGCGCGGCGCCTCCCGGGGCACCGGGAACACCGGCGGCGGCGGCGCGTCGACCCGCAAGGCGAAGCAGGTCGACGAGCACGAGATCGTCACCGGCCGCAACTCGGTGCTCGAGGCGCTCCGGGCGAAGATCCCGGCCTCCACCCTCTACATCGCGACGCGCATCGAGATGGATGACCGGGTCAAGGAGATCCTGACCCTCGCCAACAACCGCAACATCCCGATTCTCGAAGTGATGCGCCCGGAGCTCGACCGCCTCGCCGGCCGCGACTCCGTGCACCAGGGACTCGCGCTCAAGGTCCCGGCCTACGAGTACGCGCACCCGATGGAGCTGCTCGACCTCACGATCAGCCGCGGCCACAAGCCGCTCTTCGTCGCGCTCGACGGCATCACCGACCCGCGCAACCTCGGCGCAATCATCCGCTCGACGGCAGCCTTCGGCGGGCACGGCGTGATCGTGCCGCAGCGCCGCTCGGTCGGCGTCACGGCCTCGGCCTGGAAGACCTCCGCCGGCGCCGCGGCCCGCACGCCCGTCGCCATGGCGAGCAACCTCACCCAGACGCTCAAGTCGCTCAAGGAGCGTGGCGTGTTCGTGCTCGGCCTCGACGGCGGCGGCGACGTGGAGCTGCCGGACCTCGGCATCGGCTTCGCCGAGCGCCCGATCGTGATCGTCGTCGGCAGCGAGGGCAAGGGCCTCTCGCGTCTCGTCACCGAAACGTGCGACGCGATCGTGTCGATCCCGATCAGCGCTGCGACCGAGTCGCTCAACGCCGGCATCGCGGCGGGCGTCACCCTCTACGAGGTCTCCCGCCTCCGCGCGCAGATCGCCGCCGCCAAGAAGAAGTAGCACCCCTGCCCAGCCCCCCGCGAAACTGCAGTTGTGGTCGATAAGAACGTGTCTTAGTGACCACAACTGCAGTTTCGCGGAAGGGGCGAGGGGTTAGACCTTGAGGCGCCAGTCGGTCTCGTCGTCGGCGTCGGCTCCAGCGGGGAGCGTGATCGGCAGAGTGATCGAGCCCGTCGGCGGTTCGATCACGGTGGCCTCATCGCGGCGGTGACGCAGCACGTCCTGCACGTACGAGCTGACGGCCTCGGCCAGCGGGATCTCCCGTGACTGGTTCTGCGCCATGAACCAGCGGTGGTCGAGCAGCTGGTGGAACACCTCTGCCGGTTCGAGCTTGCCCTTGAGGTCGCGCGGGATGGCCCGGACAACGGGTTCGAAGACCCGCACCAGCCACTCGTGAGCGAGCATCTCCTCGTCAACCTCCGGGTCGCCGTAGGCGGCACGGTAGGAGTCGAGGTCGTTGAGCAGGCGCCTGGCCTGGTTCTCTTCCGCGTCGAGGCCGGTCAGGCGCAGCAGGCGGCGTTGGTGGTGTCCGGCGTCGACGACCTTCGGCTGGATGCGCACGGTCGTGCCCGTGTTGTCCGTCTTGATCGCGAGTTCGTCGATGTCGAAGCCGAGGTTGTTGAGGCGTTCGACGCGCTCCCGGATGCGCCACCGCTCGGTGCTGGAGAACGACTCGGAACTGGTGAGCTCCTTCCAGAGCAGCCGGTACGCGGCGACGATGCCGTTGCTCACCCGGATCGGGTCGAGCTCGTCGGCGACCCGGCCGCCGGCTTCGAGGTCCATCAGTTCGCCCGCGATGTTGACGCGCGCGATTTCGAGGTCGTTCTCACGCTGCCCGTTGGAGAGGCCGCCGGAGTAGAGCTGCCCGGTCTCCGCGTCGACGAGGTAGGCGGCGAAGGCGCCGGCGTCGCGGCGGAACAGCGTGTTGGACAGTGAGACGTCGCCCCAGAAGAGTCCGACCATGTGCACGCGCACGAGCAGCACGGCCAGGGCGTCGACCAAGCGGGTGGCAGTGTCGGGGCGCAGGGTCTGCGAGTACAGGGCGCGGTAGGGGAGCGAGAACTTGAGGTGACGCGTGACGAGCACCGAGTTCAGCGGTTCGCCGTCCTCATCCGTGCGGTTCGTGATCACGGCGACGGGCTCGACGCAGGGGATCTCCAGCCCCTGCAGCGTGCGGAGCATCTCGTACTCGCCCCTGGCCATCTCGCTCGTCGTTTCCTTGATGGCGACGACGTGGCCGCTCAGGTGGGCGAAACGCACGAGGTGGCGGGAGATGCCCTTGGGCAGGGCTGCGATGTTCTCGTTCGGCCAGCCGTCGAGGGGGAGATGCCAGGGCAGGTCGAGCAGCGCCGGGTCTGCAGTGGCCGAGGTGATGTTGAGGGAACCGCTCATGAATCGAGCCTACCGGTGTACGACAAAACGGCCGGACTGGGCTTTCGCCCCGTCCGGCCGGTCATGAGCGTTCCGTTCGAGCTAGTCGGCGACCGCTCCGCCGAGGCGGAGGCCGGACTCTGCGTCGAAGACGTGCAGGTGGTTCGGCGTCGGGGTCAGGTAGACCGTGTCGCCGGCGTTCGGGTGCGAACGGCCGTCGACGCGGGCGACGACGTCGGTGCGCTTGCCCTCGACCGTGGAGTGGCCGTACAGGTAGCCGTCGGCGCCGAGTTCCTCGACGAGGTCGACCTCTACCTGGAGGCCTTCGCCCCGCACGGTGGACAGGTGGATGTCCTCCGGGCGAACGCCGATGGTGACCTTCTTGCCGGATGCGCTGACGAGGGTGTCGCGCTGCACCGGAACGGTCGCGGTGCCGAACCTGATGCCGCCGTCGGTCGTGTCGGCCAGGAACAGGTTCATGGCCGGGCTGCCGATGAAGCCGGCAACGAAGACGTTCTGCGGCTTCGCGTAGAGGTCGCGCGGGGTGCCGACCTGCTGGAGGACGCCGTCCTTGAGGACCGCGATGCGGTCGCCCATGGTCAGGGCCTCGGTCTGGTCGTGGGTCACGTAGACGGTGGTGACGCCGAGCCGGCGCTGCAGGCTGGCGATCTGGGTGCGGGTCTGAACGCGCAGCTTCGCGTCGAGGTTCGACAGCGGCTCGTCCATCAGGAACACCTGCGGCTGGCGCACGATCGCGCGGCCCATGGCGACGCGCTGACGCTGGCCACCGGAGAGCGCCTTCGGCTTGCGGCTGAGGTACGGCTCCAGGTCGAGCAGCTTCGCGGCCTCGAGGACGCGGGCGGCCCGCTCGTCCTTGTTGACGCCGGCGATCTTGAGCGCGAAGCCCATGTTCTCGGCGACCGTCATGTGCGGGTACAGGGCGTAGTTCTGGAAGACCATCGCGATGTCGCGGTCTTTCGGCGGGACATCCGTCACATTGCGCTCACCGATGAAGATGTTGCCGTCGTTGACCTCTTCGAGGCCGGCGAGCATGCGCAGGGAGGTGGATTTTCCGCAGCCGGACGGGCCGACCAGAACGAGGAATTCGCCATCGGCGACCTGGAGGTCGAGGTGGTCGACTGCGGGGCGGGTGGAACCCGGGTAGAGGCGGGTTGCCTTGTCAAAGGTGACGGAAGCCATTATTCGTATTCTCCTTCACCGGCAGGAACGTGCCGGACGATCCGTTGTGAGTGGGATTGTCGTAGCCGCCCGCGCGAAGCCGGCAGCCAACCTCTTCAGTATTGCATGGGCAGGTGGATGTCCGCAGTGTGAGTCAGTTCCCCCCGCACTGGGGGCACCCAGCCCCCGGTTGGGAGATTCCCAGAAAGGCGTTCTACTGTGGAGTGCGTTTGCATAGGATTTTGCGGACGCACCTACACTTCCGGAGCGAATATCCATGACTATTGGCGGACCAGGCGACAGTCGTCCTTCGAAGAACCAGCGACGCGACGCGGCCCGTAAAAAGGCCACGCTGCTGCGCTTGGAACAGAAGAAGAAGGATCGTCGCAACAAGGTCGTCCTGCAGGGCGGCATTGCCGTGGCTGCCGTCGCCATCGTTGTCCTGATCGCCCTGATCATCATGAACTCGATTCGCCCGGCCGGCCCCGGCCCGGCGAACATGGCGAGCGACGGAATCCTCATCGGTGAGGGGATGACCGCCGTGAAGACGCCGGCACTGCAGCCGGAAGCCAAGCCCATCGCGTCGGTGCCGGACAAGACGGGGACCGTCGCCGACATTCGCGTCTACGTGGATTACCTGTGCCCGTTCTGCGGCCAGTTCGAAGCCACCAACAGTAAGCAGATTGCCAAGTGGGTCGACTCAGGCGCCGCGACCGTGGAGATCCACCCCGTTTCGATCCTGACCAGCAAGTCGGCTGGAACGCAGTACTCGCTGCGCGCCGCCAATGCCGCCGCCTGCGTCGCGAACTATTCGCCGAACGATTTCTACGCGTTCAACGCAGCCCTCTTCAAGGATCAGCCGAAAGAGGCCACCGCCGGCCTCACCAACGCGCAGATCAAGAAGATCGTGAAGAGCTCCGGGGTGACCGGCTCGCTCACGCAGATCAACTCCTGCATCGACGACACCACGTACAAGTCGTGGGTCCTGGCCTCGACCGACCGGGCGCTCACCGGGCCGCTCCCCAACGCGGCGATCCCCGCCGTCACCGGCACCCCCACCGTGCTGGTCAACGGCAAGCAGTATGTCGGCGCCCTCGACGACCCGAAGGAATTCGCGGCATTCGTACTGCAGTCGGCCGGTGAGACGTACTCCACCTCCACGTCCACCCCGAAGGCGACCCCGGCCCCGGCGAAGACCCCCGCCGGCTAGGTCCCGCCGCGGGATAATCCGCAGCGGTGTGCCTCTCCACCGCCCCGGGGGCGACGGATGCCGCCGCAGCTGCGGATGATCGCGGTACCAGGATGCGTTCCGTGCGCCGCGTGCGCGCGCATGATTTAGGATGGGTGGTCGAGGCGTCATTCGTCTCATGCCGGCCTGGCGCAATTGGTAGCGCACCACTCTTGTAAAGTGGGGGTTACGGGTTCAAGTCCCGTGGCCGGCCCCGTTGCTCGAATCAGAGCTGTGCTCGAGTCAGAGCACCGTGAGGTACTCGGCCGGGTCGATCGCCTGGCGCACGCCCGGCTTCGAATCCGCCGGCACGCCTCCCACGTACAGCCAGCCGAGGAGTTCTTCGGTGTCCGCGAGCTCGTGCATCCGCCGCACCGGCAGCGACCTGGTGAACGGCCCGCTGCGCCACATGACGCCCCAGCCGGCGTCGGCCAGGAGCAGGGTCAACAGGTGGGCGACGCCAGCGGCGACGGCATCCTGCTCCCAGACGTCGACTTTGCTGCTGTCGCGGCGGCTCGCCACGACGGCGATGAGAAGCTCGGCGCGCAGCGGCTTGGCCGCGAGCCGAGCGGCGTCGTCGGCCGTGAGGCCGGATGCCGCCACCAGGGCGTCACCGAGCCGCCGACGGGCGTCGCCCCTCACCTCGATCAGCCGCCACGGCCTGAGGGCGCCATGGTCGGCGACCCGGGCGGCGGCGGCCACCAGCGGCAGCAGTTCTTCGTGCGTCGGCGCATCCGTCGTCACCCTGGAATGCGACCGGCGCGCGCCAATCGCTGCGGATACCGACGACATCGCCGGTTACTCGACGGCCTTGAAGTTGAGCGAGATGGAGTTCATGCAGTACCGGTCGCCGGTCGGCGTGCCGAAACCGTCGTCGAAGACGTGGCCCAGGTGCGAGCCGCAGTTGGCGCAGCGCACCTCGGTGCGCACGGTGCCGAGCGAGCGGTCTTCGACCAGTTCGACCGCCTCGGGGCGCACGGACTCGTAGAAGCTCGGCCAGCCGCAGCCGGAATCGAATTTCGTGCCGCTCTTGAACAACTCCGCGTTGCAGGCGCCGCAGGTGTAGATGCCGGATCGGCTCTCATCGAGGAGTTCACCGGTCCAGGCGCGCTCGGTGGCGGCGGCACGCAGCACCGCGTACTTCTCCGGCCCCAGTTCCTTGCGCCATTCGTCTTCAGACTTCTTGACTTCGTAGTCCATGTGCGTTCCTTCCCCTTGTCGAACCACCTTCGGTTCGATCGTGCTCTCTCAACCCTAAACTCGTCCGGCCAGCCGGGCATTCCTCGGCCCATACGGGTGCCGTGGGGCGAACATCCAGACCGCCGCGAATAGGATGTCCAATAACGCGAGGACGAGGTGAGAGATGGAGAATGCACGCCGCCCGGCTGCCGAACCGGGGTCTACCCCGCCCCGATTGGACGAGCGTGACGAAGCCATCCTCGCGTTCGAGCGCCAGTGGTGGAAGCACGCCGGCGCCAAGGAGGAAGCCATCCGGGCCGAGTTCTCTTTCTCGGCCGCCCGGTACTATCAACTATTGGGTGCCCTGATTGACTCCCCTCTTGCCCTCGCGCACGATCCGATGCTGGTGAAACGGCTGCAACGGATGCGGGAAGCCAGGTCACAGGCGCGAGTGCGTCGCTCCATCCCCAGCACCGACTAGCCCCACCGACTGCCCACCACCGAGGACCGAACCAGACTCTCAATGCCGACTTCCCACCCGAAAGATCGATTCGACACCCTTCCCCGCCAGCTTGACCGGGTGGGTGCTCACCGCGCCCCGGCCAGGAAGGGCCGCGGCTGGATCGGTTTCTGGTGGGCCCTCGCTGCGACGGTCGTGCTCATTGCGCTCGGAGTCGTCTGGCTGTCCGTGCTGAACAACCGCCTCTCCTTCGACCTGTCGGGTCTCCCTGCCGCCAGCGCGACCCCGTCGGCCACGGCGTCCCCCGCCAAGTCGGCCACCCCGTCTGCCACCCCGTCTGCCACCCCGTCTGCCGTCCCGACGGTCGCACCGACGGTCGACCCGAGCCTGACCGTGACCGTGCTCAACGGCACCCTGACGACCGGGGTGGCCAGGGGCGTCGGCGAACGACTCACCGCGGCAGGGTGGACCGTTGGCAAGCTCAGCGACGCCAGCACGTCGGATGTGACCAAGACGGTCGTGTACTACGCCGACGCGAAGCTCGAGGGCGCGGCCAGGGGCGTCGCCGAGTCGGTGCCGGGGTCGACCATCCTGCTCTCGCAGGACTTCGCGGATACGCGCGTACCGCTCACCGTCGTCATCGGCAGCGACTACGTTCCGCCAACCGGTTAGGTTCGCTCTTTCGCTTGTCAAGCCCCTGTTATTCCAGCGGCCGTTCGCTAGTGTCTGCATTGGTCACTCGTTTCGGTCACAAGCGCACCCTCACCAGAGGTTTTGCCGCCGCCGGCCGCGACGAACGCAGTCTCTGCGGCAGGCCCGGCACGGCTACTGGGCGCGTGTTGCAGGAATCAAAGCACTGGGGAGTAACACATGGCGCACGGAACCGTCAAATGGTTCAACGCTGAGAAGGGCTTCGGCTTCATCACGGTCGACGGGGGAGGGCAGGACGTCTTCGTCCACTATTCCGCCATCGATATGAGCGGGTACAAGGTACTTGAAGAAGGCCAGTCGGTCGTGTTCGAGGTCGGCTCAGGGGCCAAGGGCCCCCAGGCCGAGTCGGTCCGACCTGCCTGATCAGCCCAATCTCGGGGCTCGCCCCGACGAACGCCGCGCGGTTCGCCGCGCGGCGTTAGGGTGTGAAACGTGATTGCGACTGCTAGTACCACTGCGACAGCGACGACGCGCGGGCGACGCAGAATGGTGATGATTGCTGCGGTGATCCTCCCCGCCCTGCTGCTGGCCGGCTGCACGAGCGAGAAGCCCGCCAGGACGCCCGCGCCGACCCCCACGCCCACCACGACGGCTCAGGCCTGGGTGTCCACCTACAAGGCTCCGGCCCCGACGGAACTCGCGCCGCTGCGAGGCACGACCGTGCCTGCCGGCAGCCTCAAGCATCCGTCCCTCGCCGCCAAGATCGATAACCACGAGGCTGCAAGGCCGCAGGTCGGCCTCGAGCGCACCGACATCGTGTTCGAAGAGCTGGTCGAAGGCGGCCTCACGCGCTACGTCGCGGTCTGGCAGTCCGACATCCCCGACCTGGTCGGTCCGGTGCGTTCGATCCGGCCGATGGACCCGGACATCATCACGCCCCTCGGCGGCATCGTCGCGTACTCGGGCGGACAGCAGAAGTTCGTCAACATGATGAAATCGACGCCCGTCGTCAACGCCGTGTTCGACTACGACCGAACCGGCCTGTTTTACCGCACCGGCGCCAAGTCCGCGCCCCACAACGTGATCCTCAAGGCGAAGACGCTCGTTGGGCGGCACCCCAAGCTGGCCAAGCCGGCGCAGCAGTTCGCCTACTCCGTGAGCATCCCGACGTCGTCCGCGGCGGTCGATGGCAAACCGGTCGGCGTGATCAAGTCGCGGTTCTCCAGTTCCCGCTGGCCGACCTGGACATGGAATGCCGCCAAGAAGGCGTTCCTGCGTTCACAGGAAGGCTCGATCGACCGCGACGGCAAGGGCGCGCAGCTGCAGGCGACGAACGTGGTCGTCATGCGCGTCAACATCGACCACCGGTACGGCTACGTCCCCAAGACCACCATGGTCGGCTCCGGCTCGGCCTGGGTGTCGACAGGCGGCAAGGGCATCCACGCCACGTGGTCCAAGAGCTCCAGGGCCGCGCCGATCCGCCTGGTCGACGACCAAGGCGTGACGATCCGCCTGGCCCCCGGCAACACCTGGATCGAACTGGTCCCGACGAAGGACGGCTCGGTTCAGCTCCTGCCCTAGCCCGAGGTTCACTTGCACTCTCGGCACCAGAGTGCCAGAATCGACCTTGGCACTCTCTCCTTATGAGTGCTAACCCATCACACTTTTTTGGAACGTCCGGGAGGGACGAGAAACACTTATGGCAAAGATCATTGCTTTCAATGAAGAGGCCCGTCGTGGCCTTGAACGCGGCCTGAACATCCTCGCCGACACCGTCAAGGTCACCCTCGGCCCGCGCGGCCGCAACGTCGTCCTGGAAAAGAAGTGGGGCGCCCCGACGATCACCAACGACGGCGTGTCCATCGCCAAGGAGATCGAACTCGACGACCCGTACGAGAAGATCGGTGCTGAACTCGTCAAAGAGGTCGCCAAGAAGACGGATGACGTCGCCGGCGACGGCACCACCACCGCCACCGTTCTCGCCCAGGCACTCGTTCGCGAGGGTCTGCGCAACGTGGCAGCCGGCGCTGACCCGATCAGCCTCAAGCGTGGCATCGAGAAGGCCACCGCAGCGGTCATCGCTGAACTGATCGCGAACGCCAAAGAGGTCGAAACCAAGGAAGAGATCGCGGCCACGGCCTCCATCTCGGCCGGCGACACCGAAATCGGCGCGATCATCGCCGAGGCCATCGACAAGGTCGGCAAGGAAGGCGTCGTCACCGTCGAGGAGTCGAACACGCTCGGCACCGAGCTCGAGCTCACCGAGGGCATGCGCTTCGACAAGGGTTTCCTGTCGGCATACTTCGTGACCGACCCCGACCGCCAGGAAGCGGTCTTCGAAGACCCGTACATCCTGATCGTCAACTCCAAGGTCTCCAACATCAAGGACCTGCTCCCGATCGTTGACAAGGTCATCCAGACCGGCAAGCAGCTGCTCATCATTGCCGAGGACGTCGACGGCGAGGCCCTGGCCACGCTCGTTGTGAACAAGATCCGCGGCATCTTCAAGTCGGTTGCCGTCAAGGCTCCGGGCTTTGGTGACCGTCGCAAGGCCCAGCTGCAGGACATCGCCATCCTCACCGGTGGCCAGGTCATCGCCGAGGAGGTCGGACTCAAGCTCGAGAACGTCACCCTCGACCTGCTCGGTACGGCCCGCAAGATCGTCATCACCAAGGACGAGACCACCATCGTCGAGGGCGGCGGAGACGTCGAAGCCATCGCCGGACGCGTTCAGCAGATCCGCAGCGAGATCGAGAACACCGACAGCGACTACGACCGTGAGAAGCTCCAGGAGCGTCTCGCCAAGCTTGCGGGTGGCGTTGCCGTCATCAAGGCCGGCGCCGCGACGGAGGTTGAGCTCAAGGAGCGCAAGCACCGCATCGAGGACGCCGTCCGCAACGCGAAGGCTGCCGTTGAAGAGGGCATCGTCGCTGGTGGTGGCGTTGCGCTGATCCAGGCCGGCAAGACCGCCTTCGAGAAGCTCAACCTCACGGGCGACGAGGCAACGGGCGCGAACATCGTGCGCGTCGCCATCGACGCTCCGCTCAAGCAGATCGCCCTCAACGCCGGCATGGAGCCGGGCGTTGTCGTCGACAAGGTGCGCAACATGCCCGTCGGGTGGGGCCTCAACGCCGCGACCGGTGAGTACGTTGACATGCTCGCTGCCGGCATCAATGACCCGGTGAAGGTCACCCGCTCCGCGCTGCTCAACGCCGCGTCGATTGCCGGACTGTTCCTCACCACCGAGGCCGTTGTCGCCGACAAGCCCGAGAAGCACCCGGCTCCGGCCGGCGACCAGGGCGGCGGCATGGACTTCTAAGTCCGGACCGTTTCACTGAGCTGGGCGTCTCCTTCGGGAGGCGCCCAGCTTTGTTGTACCCGCGTCTAACGGGCGAAGAGGTGCATGTTGGCCTGCTCGACGTCGGCGTACTGCCGTCCGGCCAGGCTCAGCGCCTGGTTGATGCCCTGGGCGCTCTCAGCGACGCGCTGCTGGGTGGCCCGCCAATCAGAGACCACTGCCTGGAACGCGGTGGAGGCCTGGCCGGTCCAGGAGCCCTCCAGGCTGGTGAGCTGGTGCAGCAGCCCGGCGACATCGGCCTCGATGCGGCCAAGAGACGCCCGGCAGGTTGCGGTGGTGCTCAGTACGGCCTCGCTGTCGACCTGATAACGCGTCATGGTGGGTCCTCTCGACGTTGACGGAATGCCGCTCAGGCTACGACGCGGCCGCGGAGGACGGCCCGGCCGCGATCATCCGGTGCAGAAGCGCCGGCCGGCGCCCGTGGGGAGGACGCCTCAGCAGCGCCGCGGCTAGGAGCGCGGGGCAGAGACGACGGGCTGGGGCGCGTTGGGGGAGCTGGCCAGGGGGAGCCAGACGCGGAACGTCGCTCCGCCGCCTGGCGTCTCCACAACCTCAACGGTGCCGTTGTGGCTGGCGACGATGGACGCGACGATGGCCAGGCCCAGGCCGCTGCCGCCGGTTTCGCGGGCGCGCGAGGTGTCGGCTCGCCAGAAGCGCTGGAAGATCTTGTCCCGAATCTGCGGGGGGATGCCCTCGCCGTGGTCGATCACGGCAATGGATGCCCGCTGATTGCGGCGATCGACGGCGACCTCGAGTTCGACCGGGCTGTCCGGCGAGGTGAAGCGCAGCGCGTTGCCCATCAGGTTGGTGATCACCTGGCGGATCTTGTCCTCCTCCGCCATGACGACGGCCTGGACGGCGCCGGACGGCCGCTCAGGGACGGCCTGGGGAGCGGGCGCTGTGACATCCGAACGACGAGGCCGGCGCGTGCGCAGGCGTGCCAGGGTCGCCCCGGCGAACGAGACGGGGCCGGTGAGCGAGGCGGCGCCGGGCGCCGCGGTTGCACGGCCTGGGCCGTTGGCCGGTCCGACTTCGCCGGTCGAAGTGGCAAGGTCCACGGTCGGCAGCTCCGTGGCGTCCACGAAGTCGGCCGGTGCGGGCGTGATGACGGTCACGCTGCGCCCGGGGGAGGAGGCCATGGCGTCGAGGGCCGCATCGCGGGCGAGCGGCATGAGGTCGACGGGCGCGAGCGCGAGCGGCTTGGTTCCGTCGAGCCTGGCCAGCTCGAGCAGGTCCTCGACGAGGCCGCCCATCCGGATCGCTTCCTTCTCGATGCGCTGCATGGCCTGGGCGACTTCCTCCGGGGTCTGCAGTGCGCCCATCCGGTAGAGCTCGGCGTAGCCACGCACCGACACGAGCGGCGTGCGCAGCTCGTGGCTGGCGTCGCCGACGAAGCGGCGCATCTGGTCGATGGTGCGCGCGCGGTCCTTGAAGGCCCGGTCGATGCGGTTCAGCATGGTGTTCAGGGACCGGTTGAGGCGGCCGACCTCGGTGTTGGGCGTTGCGCCGCCGAGCCGCTGGCTGAAGTCACCGTCGGCGATGGCCGCAGCCGTGCGTTCCACCTCGCGCAACGGCGCGAACGTTGTCGTTACGAGCAGCCGGGTCAGCAGGGCGCCAACCAGCACGACGCCGACGCCGAAGCCGAGGAAGATCGTGAGGTAGGTGGCCATCGTGTTCTCCGTCGGCCGGAGTGACACGGCCATCAGGAGCGTTCCGTAGGTGCCCTGCGGACTGATCACGAAGGGCACGGCCACCGCATGGAACTCGGTGTCGTGGGCCGCATTGTGCAGCGTCAGGATCTGACCGTCGAGTCGGTTGACGGACTGCAGGTCCATCGGCATCCTGACGACCGGGTAGTCCTCGTGCGGTCGGTCGGTCCAGGTGTGGGTGAGCGGGGTGCCGCTCTCGTCGTACAGGGCGGCGAAGTAGTCGCTGGACAGGCCCTCGGTGTTGCCCGCGGAGAGGGCGCTCGACGAATAGCCCTTCAGCGCCGTCTGCGCGTCGGTCTGGAGCCTCGCATCGACCTGCTGGATGACGTACTGGCGGAGCATGGCCATCGTGCCGATGCCCGAGACGAGCAGTCCGAGCGTCACCATCAGCACCGTCACGCCGGTGATCTTGGATCGGAGGGAGATGCGGCTCCAGCGCTCCGTTAATGACTCGTGCATCAGACCCCCAGTGTACTTACGCACGCTGGGACTACGCCTTGGCCGCCTTCAGCATGTAGCCGAAACCGCGCTTGGTCTGGATGAGGGGTTCGCTCGAGTGGGTGTCGACCTTGCGGCGCAGGTAGGAGATGTAGGACTCGACGATGCCGGCGTCTCCGTTGAAGTCGTACTCCCAGACGTGGTCCAGGATCTGTGCCTTGGACAGCACGCGGTTCGGGTTGAGCATGAGGTAGCGCAGCAGCTTGAACTCGGTCGGGCTGAGCTCGATCGGCGCGTCGCCGACGAGCACCTCGTGGGTGTCCTGGTCCATCGTGAGTTCCCCGGCACGGATGACGGCGTCCTCGTCCGCGTGCATGGTGCGACGCAGGATCGCCTTGATCCGCGCGACGATTTCGTCGAGGCTGAACGGTTTGGTGACGTAGTCGTCGCCGCCCACGGTGAGGCCGGTGATCTTGTCTTCCGTGTCATCCTTCGCGGTGAGGAAGAGGATGGGCGCCGTGTAACCGGCGGAACGCAGGCGCTTGGTCACGCCGAAGCCGTTCATGTCGGGCAGCATGACGTCGAGGATGATGAGGTCGGGCTCTTCCTCCAGAACGGCGGAGATCGCCTGGGCGCCGTTGCCAACCGCGCGCACGGCGAAGCCGGCGAAGCGCAGGCTGGTGGTGAGGAGATCCCTGATGTTGGGCTCGTCGTCAACAATGAGAATGCGGGGGCCATCGGTCATGCCACCAGTATCTGCGCGTTAGCTGGGGCTTTCCTGAGAGCGCCCGGTATGCGGTCAGGTCAATTTCGGCGGTTGAGCGGATGCCGCGGCGCGCGTGATCCTGATGCAGCACCGCCCGGCCCCCGGGTCGCTCCGCACGGCATGCTCCGTGTCACCCGCACCGTTAGCCAGGCCGCGCACGAGCTCGTAATTGAGCTCGCAGACGATGTCGGTGTGCTTCTGGGCCAGGCGGTGGAACGGGCAGTTGCCGAGCACGATGTCGTCCCCGTCCGGGCACGGTTCGAAACCGTTGTCCGCCAGGGCGAGCGGGAGCGAGGCGGAGGCCGCGCCGCGGCTCCGCCCGGCCGCGCCCGCGACCTCGCGGAGGGTTTCGCGCACGGGCAGCCCGGTTTCGATGGACTGCTCGATCGCGCCGGCGAGCAGGTCGCCGGCCAGGTCGTAGTGGCGCTCGGGGAGGGAGACGCTGATCTCGGCCGCCGCGCGGCGGTACAGCTTCGCCGGGCGACCCGAGCCGGGCCCGGTCCGTCCGCTCAGGCGCCGGTACTCGACGTCGACCAGGCCGAGCGCGGCGAGGCGCTCGAGGTGGAACGCGGCGGTGCTGCGGGAGAGCCCGACGGCTTCGGCCGCGGCATCCCGGCTGATCGGCTCCGCGCTGCGGGTGACCAGCTCGTACAGGGCGAGCCGGGCCGGGTCGGAGAGTGCCGTGACGGCGGCGACGCGGCCAGGAAGCGGGGTCTCCTCTGTGGGCGATGGGTTCTCCATGGGATGAGTCTAACTCTAAAACTAATGGATCTTGACAAAAGATTGGAACGGTCTTAACGTCGGGAGTACACGGCCTGGAAAGGGATCCCATGTCAATCGCAGAACGCACCGTCAGTTCCCGGCCGGTCCTCCACGGCCCCTCGGCGCTGCGCGCGGTGCACGGTGAGGCCGGCCCGGTAACCGGGCCCCTCGGAGGGCCGGACCGGGAGCTCGCTGCCGCGGCGGTGGCCGATCTCCTGGTCGCGCTCGGCCGCGACGTCACCAGCCCGCACCTGGCCGACACCCCGCGCCGGGTGGCGGATGCCTTCATCGAGATGCTCACCCCTACCGACTTCTCCCCGACCACGTTTCCCAACGACGGGGGATACGCCGAACTGGTGCTGGTGCAGGGCATCCCGTTCCACTCGCTCTGCGAGCACCACCTGCTTCCCTTCCAGGGCGTCGCGCACATCGGCTACCTGCCCGGCGACCGCATTCTCGGCCTGTCGAAGCTGGCCAGGGTGCTCGAGTACTTCGCCAGGGACCTGCAGGTGCAGGAACGGCTGACCACGGATGTCGCCGACTGGCTCCAGGCCCAGCTCTCCCCGCGCGGCGTGGGCGTCGTGATCGAGGCCGAGCACCTGTGCATGTCGCTGCGGGGAGTGCAGGTCGCCGGCTCACGCACCACCACGAGCGCGCTGCACGGTGCGATTCGGGATGACCCGCGCAGCAGGGACGAGTTCCTCGCCCGGTGCGGACTTCGCGCGTAGATTCCAGGACCCACACCATGAACGAGGAGAACACCATGAGCAGCGACCAGGCATTCGTGATCGTCGGCGGCGGGCTGGCCGGGGCACGGGCGGCGGAGGCGATCCGGGCGGGGGGCTTCGCCGGACGCGTCATGATCGTCGCCGCGGAGGACGAGTTCCCCTACATCCGGCCCCCGCTGTCGAAGGAGTACCTGCAGGGGAAGGCCGAACGGGACACCGTGTTCGTGCACCCCGCCGACTGGTACGAGCAGCAGAACATCGAGGTGCTGCGCGGGCGAACGGCATCCGCTCTCTCTCCGGCCGCCCATGAGCTCACCCTCGACGACGGTGAGGTGCTGCACTACGACAAGCTGCTGCTGGCCACGGGGGCCGCGTCGCGCCGATACCCCGGGCCTGGCGGCGCCCTCGCCGGCGTGCACCACCTGCGCACGCTCGGCCAGTCAGAGGCGCTGCGCGAGGCGCTGGAGGCCGGCTCACGCCGGGTCGTCATCGTCGGCGCGGGCTGGATCGGCCTCGAGGTTGCGTCGGCAGCCAGGGGCTACGGCAACCAGGTCACCGTGCTCGGCCGCGAGAGCGTGCCGCTGAACCTCATCGTCGGCGACGAGGTGGGAGCTGTGTTCGGCGACCTGCACCGCGCCAACGGTGTGGACCTCCGCATGTCGACCGGCGTCTCGGACATCGTCGGCGACGGAAACGGCGTGACCGGGGTCGTGCTGGGGTCCGGCGAGGTCGTTCCGGCCGACGTGGTCGTGGTCGGCATCGGCGCCATTCCGAACGTCGCCCTGGCCGCGGAAGCCGGACTCGACGTCGACAACGGCATCGTCACCGACGCGGCATTCCGCACGAGCGGTGCTGACGTCTACGCGGTCGGCGACGTCGCGAGCGTGTTTCACCC
Source organism: Microbacteriaceae bacterium (assembly GCA_036723055.1). Classification (GTDB taxonomy): domain Bacteria; phylum Actinomycetota; class Actinomycetes; order Actinomycetales; family Microbacteriaceae; genus Cryobacterium. Next base: position 12,440 of record DAIMHX010000011.1, on the reverse strand, counting down.
GGTGCTCGGACACCGGATCCGCATCGAACACTGGGCCAACGCCGAGAACGCCGGAGCGGCCGCCGGGAAGTCGATGGCCGGCGCCGAGGTCAGCTACGACGAGATCCCGTACTTCTACACCGACCAGTTCGACCTCGGCATGGAGTACTCCGGGTACGCCGACCTGGCCAAGGATGCCTCGGTCGTGATCCGCGGCGACCTGGCCGCCCGGCGGTTCATCGCCTTCTGGGTGGCCGACTCGCGCGTGGTCGCCGGCATGAACGTGAACGTGTGGGACGTGAACCAGGCGGTGCAGGACCTCATCCGGTCTCGCGCACGGATCGACGTCGACCGGCTGGCTGATGAGAAGATTGCACTGACCGATCTCACAACCGCCGCCTCCGCCCGAAGGGACTGACATGGACACCGCGCCCAGCATCGCCGGGGTGGTCCTGCCCGAACTGATCTCGCCGCGGCGGCTGATCGGCGGGCGAGTCTTCGATTTCTCGCGCGAGGTCGCGGTGATGGCCATCATCAACCGCACGCCGGATTCGTTCTACGACAAGGGCGCAACGTTCTCCCTCGACGCGGCCGTCGACGCCGGCCGCCGGGCGATCGCCGACGGGGCCGACTGGGTGGACATCGGCGGGGCGAAGTTCGCGCCGGGCCCCGCCATCCCGATCAGCAAGGAGATCGACCGGGTCGTGCCCGTGATCCAGGCGCTGCGCGGCTCAGGAGTCGTCATCTCGCTCGATACCTTCCACCCGGAGGTCGCGCTCGCCGGGATCGCGGCCGGGGCCCATGTGATCAACGACACCACGGGCGTGCATGACCCGGCGATGGCCGAGGTCGTCGCGGACAGCGACGCCACCCTGGTGATCACGCACAGCCTGGCGCTGCCCCGCACGCCGTATCCGGCACCGAGCTACGTCGATGTCGTGGACGAGGTGGCCGCCTTCCTGCGCGAGCGGGTGGAGCGGGCGATGGGCCGCGGGGTTCCGGCGGAGCGGATCATCGTCGATCCCGGCCACGACCTGAACAAGAACACCACCCACTCGCTCGAACTCACCCGCCGGCTCGGCGAGATCGCAGCGCTCGGGTTTCCCACCCTCGCCGCGGTGTCGAACAAGGACTTCATCGGCGAGACCCTCGACCGCGAACGCGGCGAGCGGGTGAACGGTTCCCTGACCGCTGCCGTATTCTGCATCCTGCAGGGCGCTCGGATCGTACGCATGCACAATGTGGCCGCGGCCGTCGACGCCGTGCGCATGACGGAGGCCATCCTCGGGTTCCGCCAGCCGGCCTACCTGCGCCACAACATGGTCTGACCGATGCTGGACCGTGACGAACTCATCAGCCGATATCGGGTCGCCGACCGGTCGACTCCACGCGTGCGCGTGAACTTCATATCCAGCCTCGACGGCGCTGCGACCCGAAACGGCGTGAGCAGCGGCCTCGGCAACGCCGACGACAAGCTGGTCTTCGACACCCTCCGGCTGCTCACCGACGTCATCGTGGTCGGCGCGGGCACCGTGCGCGCCGAGGGCTACGGCGGGGTGCGCCTGCCCGAGACGGATGCCGCCTGGCGCGTCGCCAACGGACTGGCCGCCCAGCCGCCGGTCGCGATCGTGTCCTCGCGCCTGGAGCTCGAGCCGACGCATCCGGCTTTCAGCCAAGCGTCGACGCGCCCGCTCGTGATCACCCACGACGCGGCCCCGGCCGACCGGCGGGCGGCGCTCGCCGAGGTTGCCGACGTGCTGGTCTGCGGGGAGGACGCCGTCGACCCTGAACTCATGGTGGCCCGGCTCGCTGACCGCGGCCACACCCAGGTGCTCTGCGAGGGCGGCCCGCACCTGTTCGGCTCCCTGATCGAAGCCGACCTCGTCGACGAGCTGTGCCTGACCATCAGCCCCGTGCTCGAAGGCGGGCCCGCCGGGCGGATCGCGAGCGGGGGAGCCCACGCCACGCGAGAGATGGCGCTCCTGCACGTGCTGACCGCCGGAGACATGCTCTTCCTCCGCTACGAACGCCGCGCCTGACGCCCTCCCCACCCCACCGCTCCTTGGACCCGCGCGCCCTTACGAATTCGACGGAGATTCTTACGCATCCGACCCTCCGCGGAAGCGATCCACGGCGTGTCGAGCAGAATCTCCGTCGAATTCGTCGGGCGGAGGCGCGGGGAGGTTAGACGGCGACGAGGTTCTGCGAGTCGAGGATCGTGTAGCTGTAGCCCTGCTCGGCGAGGAAACGCTGGCGGTTCTGGGCGAAGTCCTGGTCGACCGTGTCGCGTGCGACGAGCGTGTAGAAGTTCGCCGAGAGGCCGGATTCCTTGGGCCGCAGCAGACGGCCGAGGCGCTGCGCCTCCTCCTGCCGGGAACCGAACGAGCCGGACACCTGGATGGCGACGGTGGCCTCCGGCAGGTCGACCGAGAAGTTCGCGACCTTCGACACCACGAGCACGGTCTCCTCGCCCACCCGGAACGCCTGGTACAGCCGCTCCCGCTCGTCGACCGGCGTTGCGCCGGTGAGCTTCGGGGCGCCGAGCGCCTCGGCGAGTTCGTCGATCTGGTCGAGGTACTGGCCGATCACGAGGATGCGTTCGCCCCGGTGCTTGGCGACCAGCTGCTTGACGACATCCAGTTTCGCCGGCGCCGTCGCGGCCATCCGGTAGCGCTCGTCGTCGGCCGCCGCGGCGTAGCTGAGCCGTTCCGACTGCGGCAGGTCGATCCGCACCTCGAAGCAGGAGGCCGGGGAGATGAAGCCCTGGGCCTCGATCTCCTTCCACGGCGCGTCGAACCGCTTGGGTCCGATCAGGCTGAACACGTCGCCTTCGCGGCCGTCCTCGCGCACGAGCGTCGCGGTGAGGCCCAGCCGGCGGCGGGCCTGAAGCTCCGCGGTGAGCTTGAACACGGGCGCCGGCAGCAGGTGCACCTCGTCGTAGATCACCAGGCCCCAGTCCATGGCGTCGAGCAGCTCGAGGTGGGCGTACTCGCCCTTCCGCTTAGCCGTGAGGATCTGGTAGGTCGCGATGGTGACCGGCTTGACCTCCTTGACCTGCCCGGAGTACTCGCCGACCTCATCCGGCGTCAGGGTGGTGCGCTTGAGCAGCTCATCGCGCCACTGGCGGGCGGAGATGGTGTTCGTCACCAGGATGAGCGTGTTGGTCTTAGCCGTGGCCATGGCGCCAGCGCCGACCAGCGTCTTGCCGGCCCCGCAGGGCAGCACGACAACGCCGGAGCCGCCTTCGAAGAAGTTCGACACGGCCTTGTTCTGGTAGTCACGCAGCGACCAGCCCTCTTCGAGGAGGTCGATCGGATGCGGCGTGCCGGGGGTGTAACCGGCGAGGTCCTCGGCGGGCCAGCCGAGCTTGACCAGCTCCTGCTTGAGCTGGCCGCGCGCCCACGGTTCGACCAGGAAGGAGTCCGGCGACGGATGCCCGATCAGCAGAGGCGAAATGCGCTTGGCGTTCGCGACCTCGGTCAGCACGGCCTGATCGTCGCTGCGCAGGATGAGTGCGCCCTCTGCATCGCGCTCGATCACGAGCCGCCCGTACCGGCCGACCGTCTCGGTGATGTCGACGGTGACGGTCTGCGGAATCGCGAACTTCGAGTACTTGACGAGCGTGGCCAGCATGTCGGAGGCGTCGTGCCCGGCCGCCCGCGCATTCCACAGCCCCAGCCGGGTGATCCGGTAGGTGTGGATGTGCTCGGGGGCGCGCTCGAGCTCGGCGAACACGGCGAGATCGTGGCGCGCATCCTCGGCGAGAGGGTGCGCAACTTCGAGCAAAACCGTACGGTCGCTTTGGACGATCAGTGGTCCGTCAGACATAACCGTCAATCCTACGCCAGCCGGGGGAAACGTCGGCCCAGCGGTTACGGCGCCGGGGTGATGCTGATGATGCTGGAGAGCGGAAGCGTGCGCTCGATGTCCGCGCGGCGGTCCCTGGCCCGGAAACGCCCGCCGCCGACGCTGGCCGGTTCGAGCAGGTAGTCGACGACCACGCCGCCGGGCATCGCGATGCTCACGGTCACGGTCTGCTTGGCCTTGATCGCGGTGTCCAGCTGGCGCGCCAGCCAGGCATCCGCTGCCCGGCCCTCCCCGCCGTCGCCGGCGCGCAGCTTCTCGACCAGCGTGAGCGCGGGGTCGGACGCGACGACGGGAACGACGCGGGCCAGCTGGTGCCGGCGCAGGTGCACGATTTCGCCGGAGGCGTCTTCCGCCGCGACCGGGTATTTGGCGTCGCTGAGCGCCCAGAACACCACGTCGGCGGCGAATCGGCTGGTCAGCCGGTTCTCGTCGGCCCGGTCGAGGTGGAGCGGTGTGAGGGTCTGGTCCACCGCGATGGTGCCGAGCATGGCGTCGTCGTCCGAGCGGACGTAGCTCCTGCCCGCGAGGTCGCCCGGTTCGGCGCTGCCGACGCGCACGCGGCCGTAGCGTGCCGCCGATTCCCGGATCAGGTACTCGACCGGCTGCGGAATGCCGGTCAGGGAGACCCCGCGCAGGAAGTCGAGCAGGGTGTCCGCGTTCTCGCCGGTTGCGAGGGCACGGTTCACGGATGCCGCCGTGATGCGGTAGCTCGACGCGAGCTCCCGGCTCTCCACGTCGGCGAGCGACCGGAGCCGGGCGTCGATCGACGCGGCCAGCGGCCCGGGGGAGACAATGGACAGGTCGTGCTGCAGGTACACGGCGCCGACCTCGGCCGGCAGCGACGTGGCCATGATATCGACGGCGGCGTCGATGTCGCCGGTCAGCAGGGCCGCCCCGGCCGGGCTGGTGGTCTGGTGGGCCGAGATGCCGATGAGCTCTGCGTCGCGCGCGAACTCGGTCACGCGCTCGTCCATCCAGGCCCCGCCGGCCGGATAGAGCCAGGAAACGTACCGGCGGAGGCCCTCGCCCCAGGAGACGATGGGGCGACGGGCGAGGAGGTCGCGCACGTCTTGCGGCAGGGCGGCCCGCCAGGAGTGGGCGAGCGTCGCCCAGCGGCGGGTCGTGCCCTCGAGGAGCCAGGCCTCGCCGGCCTCGGTCTCCATCCAGTAGCCGTCGGAGCGGGCGATCAGGTCGGCGCGGGCGGCGGTGGCAACCATCGGCGCAACGGAATCGAGATCGACTCCCATGGCACCGGCCAGGCGTTTGGTGTCCGGCAGCCCCAGCCCTCCGCGGCTGAGCTCACGCGCCGGTTCCCTGGACAGCTCGGTGACGAGCTCGGCGATCGATGACACGGCGCCGAAGGCGCGCTGCGCCGCCAACCGGTCGGCGAAGCGAAGGTCGATGTCCGACAGCGGGGCCAGGGCGGACGGCGCAGCCACGGAGGCGAGCTCGGTGGCGCTGGGCAGGCCCTGGTCGGGCCAGGAGCGCAGCTGGGCGGTGACGGCGGCGTACGGCCGCAGGCGCCCGTCGCCGAGCAGGGCGAGCATGAGGGCGTCGAGTTGGGCGGCGCGGTCGGCCGTCTCGGCCGCAGCGACGGGTGATCCGGCCAGCGTGGACAGGCGGCCGGCCAGGTCTGTGAGCGTCGGGGCGGACTCCGGGACAAGGTCGCCGGCGACGGCGAGGAGGGCCAGCGTTGCCCGGTCCAGGTGGGCCACGGCGCGCTGGATCGCTGACGGATCGAGGAGCGCCTCTGCAAGGTCGAAGAAGTCGCGGATGCCGGTGGGCGAGACCGCGCGGATCTCAATGGTGCGGCGCAGTTCCTGGTCATCGAGCGCACGAAGACGCGAGGCGAGCGTGAGCATGGCCGCTACTGCCTGTTCTGACGTGCCTCGCGACTGCGGCGGATGCTGCTCATCACGAGAAGGGCGATGATCAGCACGAACCCGAGAGGCAGGCCGAACCACGGCAGCATCACGACCATCGGCCACACGCCGTGGCCGAAATCGGCTGCCTCCATCCTGCTCGCCCGGCCGATGATGACGGCAAGAAAGGCGAGAATCGACAGACCCACCACGCCTGCAACCATGTATGCCAGGATGCGCTCGATCCGGCCAGGTGTCTGTGGAGTTTGAGTGGTCACAGTCCAAGGATACGGGGCGCGGTGCCGTGGAACCGAATAAGCTGGATGGAGATGACGTGCATACCCGCGCGCGCCCGGAATCCAGCGAGGTCTACATGCCTACCGGCAAGGTCAAGTTCTACGACGAGGAAAAGGGTTTTGGCTTCATCAGTTCCGATGACGGCCAGGAGGTCTTCCTGCACGCTTCTGCCCTGCCCGCCGGCGTAACGGTCAAGGCCGGAACGAAGCTCGAATTCGGCATCGCCGACGGCAAGCGCGGCGCCCAGGCGTTGTCCGTGCGCGTACTCGAGGCCCCGCCGAGCCTGTCGAAGCTCAGCCGCAAGCCCGCCGACGACATGGCGATCATCGTCGAGGACCTGGTGAAGATGCTCGACGGCATCGGCGCCAACCTGCGACGCGGTCGCTACCCGGAAAGCTCGCACAGCCACAAGATCGCAGCCATGCTGCGCAAGGTTGCCGAGGAGCTCGATGCTTGATCCCGCGGACGAGACACTCCTCGCCGCGGTCGACGCCGCGCGTGCCGCCCTTCTGGAGATCACCCCGGCCGACACCATCGGCGAACCGGTCGGTCATATCGTCGAGGGCGAACACGTGATGTCGCTGCTCTTTGACTGCACCATGACGGGCTACCCGGGCTGGCACTGGACGGTCAGCCTGTCGCGTATTGACGGCGAATCGGAGCCGTCCGTGCTGGAAACCGAACTCATGCCCGGCGGCGAGGCCCTGCTGGCACCCGAGTGGGTGCCCTGGTCTGATCGGCTCGCCGACTACCGCACGGCGCAGGAACTCGCTGCCGCCGAAGCCGCGGCCGACGCCGTCGACGCGCTCGATGCCCTGGACGCGCTCGACGACGACGACGACGACGACGAAGACGACGAAGACGACGAAGACGACGACGACGACGAAGACGACGACGACGACGAAGACGACGAAGACGACGACGACGAGTTCGACGCCCTCGAGGACGACGACGACTTCGGCAACGACCGCGCAGACGACCAGCTCGACGGCATCGACTTCGGCGAAGCGCTAGCGGCGTCTGAGCTGCACCCAGCCGAGGCCGCCGATGCCGAGGCCGAGACCGATGACGGCGCACCAGAGCCACCAGCCGTGGCCGGAGCCGAAGAGGTCGTCACGGAAGACGAACGCGGCCACGAGGGCCACTAGCCAGAGGACCGATCCCGCGAAGAGGGCCCTGCGCGCATCCGTGCGGGCGGGCAGCGGGTCAGGTCGACGTTCGCTGTCCTTCAGCCAGAGGCGCATGTGCGTCTAGCGGCCGAGGCCCGCCACGACGTACTCGATGCTCGAGACGAGCTTGCGCACGTCGTCCGGCTCGATCGCGGTGAAGGTGGCGACCCGCAACTGGTTGCGCCCGAGCTTGCGGTACGGGTCGGTGTCAACGATCCCGTTCGCGCGCAGCGCCGTGGCGACCGCCGCAGCATCCACGCTCGCATCAAAGTCGATGGTCACGACGACCTGCGAGCGGTGATCGGGGTTGGTGACGAACGGTGTCGCATAGTCGACGCGGTCGGCCCAGTCGTAGAGAACGGATGACGATTCCCGCGTGCGCGCCGACGCCCAGGCGAGTCCGCCGTTGCCATTGATCCAGCCGATCTGGTTCTCCAGCAGCAGGAGAGTGGACAGCGCCGGCGTGTTCAGGGTCTGGTTGAGGCGCGAGTTGTCGATGGCGTTCTTCAGGCTGAGGAACTCGGGGATGTACCGGCCGCTGGCCGCGATGCGTTCGACGCGTTCGATCGCGGCGGGGGAGAAGAGGGCGAGCCACAGGCCGCCGTCGGAGGCGAGGTTCTTCTGCGGGGCGAAGTAGTAGACATCCGCCTGGCTGGCGTCGAAGTCAATGCCGGCGGCCGAACTGGTGGCGTCGATGACCGTGAGCGCGCCTGGGTCGCCGTCGACGCGCCTGACCGGGGCCATGACGCCGGTCGAGGTTTCGTTCTGCGGCCAGGCGTATACGTCCACGCCTTCGGTGACGACGAATTCGGCGCGGGAACCGGCCGGGGCCGTGATCACGTGGGGTGCCTCGAGGAACGGGGCGGCCGTTGCGCCGGCGAACTTCTGGCCGAATTCGCCGAAGACGAGGTTCTGGCTGCGGGTGTTAATCAGGGAGAACGCCGCGGCGTCCCAGAACGCGGTCGAGCCGCCGTTGCCGAGCACCACTTCATAGCCGTCCGGCGCGCGGAACAGTTCGGCCAGGCCGGAGCGCACCCGGCCGACGAGGTCCTTGACCGGGGCCTGGCGGTGGGAGGTGCCGAGGATGCCGGCGCCGGCGCTGACGAGGTAATCGAGCTGTTCCTGTCGGATCTTCGACGGGCCGCAGCCGAATCGTCCGTCGGCTGGCAGAAGGGCAGAGGGAATCGTCAGGTCCGGCATACGGCGAGTCTAGTTGCCCAGCGAGCGGCGGGTAGGGTTGTGACGTTCCATGAAGGGCCGAGCGGGAGGCTGCGGATGACTGATCTGATCGACACCACCGAAATGTATCTCCGCACGATCCTCGACCTCGAGGAAGAGCAGATTGTTCCCCTCCGAGCGCGCATCTCCGAGCGCCTCGGGCACTCCGGCCCCACCGTGTCACAGACGGTCGCCCGGATGGAACGCGACGGCCTGGTCGTGGTATCCGGCGACCGCCACCTCGAGCTCACCGCCACCGGGCGCAGCAAGGCCGTGCACGTCATGCGCAAGCACCGCCTCGCAGAACGCCTGCTCAGCGACATAATCGGGCTGGAGTGGGAGTTCGTGCACGACGAAGCATGCCGCTGGGAGCATGTAATGAGCGAGCAGGTCGAACGCAAGATCCTCGAGATCCTCGGCCACCCCACCGAATCGCCCTACGGGAACCCGATCCCCGGACTCGACGAACTGGGCGACTCGCCCGCCGTCGCATTCATGGCCGGCGTCACGAACCTCGTCGATGTGGTCGGCGCGTCGCGGGAACCCGTGACCGCCGTCATCCGCCGCCTGGGTGAACCCGTGCAGTTCGATCCGGAGCTGCTGGCCCAGCTCAAGCAGTCCGGCGTGCTGCCCGGCTCGACCGGCATTTTTTCCGCGGCAGGGTCGTACGTGCTCGTCAGGGTCGAGGGCTTCGGCGACGGACTCGAGCTTCCGAACGAGGTTGCGAGCCATATTTTCGTGGCCACTCCGCCGCTTCCGGCCTGATCAGGACGGCGTGTCGCGCCCTCCACACGGGCCACTTTGTTACCAATTCGTTAAATATTGGGCCTTTACAAGTGACAAATCCGTGATCGTCACGTAGCCTCGAAGCTGTCCCACAGGCCAGAAACCGGTCGACGGGCCCGGATCAAGACGCCTACTCGGCCCGTCTCTTGCTGCGGTACACACACGCGATCAGCGCATTGGACGGGGCAACTACCTAGTGTTGTCGAGGCGCCGGAGGTATCACCTTGGCTGCATTAGGTATCAACAAATTCCGTCGTGGAAAAAACCAGAAGCACG
>DAIMHX010000011.1:0-2886 GCA_036723055.1 Microbacteriaceae bacterium | reverse complement strand
CGGGGGATCCCCGGCCTGCTCGCCCGGCGGCCGCCCCCAAACGGTCCAGGCTCCGGAGCAGCATCGGCAACCTCGTTGTGATGACCCTCGCCGGCGGCCTCGTCGCGACGATGGCCCTCCCGGCCTACGCATTCGCCCCTGGCGCCACGGACAGGCAGGGGGCCACGGCTTCCACGAAGCTCACCAAGAAGGGCGCGCAGAACGTCAAGGTCGCCGCGCAGGCCGCGACCGTCACCGTGGCCCGGGACGCCTTCACCGCCACCTCCACGCAGGAGCTCGCGGCCAGGGCGGCCGCAACGGCGGCCGTTGCCGCCGCAGCCCGCCACAAGGTAGTCACCGCGAAGATGGCGTCGTATGCGGCCTCGTACACGGGGCCGTCGGCCGCCCAGTACCTCGCCGGCCCGGCGCATCCGAAGTTCTCCCTCGCCTCGGTGTACGGCGTCGCCTCGTCGTACGTGGGCGTGCCGTACGTCTACGGCGGCGCGACCCCCGCCGGGTTCGACTGCTCGGGGCTCGTGATGTACGTCTACGCGCGCTTCGGGATCAGCCTGCCGCACTCGTCCACCGCCCAGGGCGCGGCCGGAACCAGGATCTCGCTCGCCAACGCCCAGCCGGGCGACCTGGTCGTCATGCCGGGCCACATCGGGTTCTACGCCGGCAACGGCAACATCCTGCACGCCCCGTACACGGGAACCAAGGTGCGGGTACAGCCGATCTGGACGAGCGACTACTACATCGTCCGCATGGGCATCTGACGTTCTCGGAGCCCCACACCGCCTGCTCCATACCACAATCGGCGCGCCACGTTTTCGCGGTGCGCCGATTGTGCGTTAACCTAATGCTCTGATGTTCCGCGAGTTTCCGGGAGAGCCAATGCGCGAGCTACGCACAGTCCACACCATGGATGTGCGCGCACGCTTGTCGCTGCGGCACAGCAGTCAAACATGTCAGAGTCACGCGCGCCTGTTTCGCGGCGCGGCTCGTAGGGTGTTGTCCTTGTGACGGCGCCCTTTTTGTTTGCCCGCTCGCTCCCTGCCCGCTGACGCCAGGCCGTAGTTCGAATGGCTGGAAGCCGTCCAGCCCCTTTCGAGAGGGAGCACATGCGCACACTTGTCCTCAACGCGGGGTTTGAGCCCCTCGCCGTGGTGTCGTTCAAACGAGCACTTGTGCTGGTCATGAACCAGAAGGCAACGATCGTGGAGTGCGATCAGGGCCATCCTGTCTTCGCGGCGTCCGGCTTCTGGGAGCGGCCCAGCGTGATCGTGCTCACCCGCTATGTGCGCATCCCGCGGTCGCGGGCCGTGCCGGTGAGCCGCCGCGGCGTGCTGCGGAGGGACGAGCACCGCTGCTGCTACTGCGGCAAGTCGGCGAACACGATCGACCACGTGCTGCCGCGGTCCCGGGGCGGCAGGGACACCTGGGACAACCTCGTGGCCTGCTGCCTGCGCTGCAACAACGTCAAGGGCGACCACACCCCGGCCGAGATGGGCTGGGACCTTCTCTTCAAGCCGCGGATGCCGCAAGGCCAGACGTGGGTCGTGCGGGGCGTCGAGCGACCGCTGCCGCAATGGGATGAATACCTCGCCCCGGCCGCCTGATCTCGTCACGGGGATGTAACGAGGATGTAACGCCCGAGGATGACATCCCGCACGGGTTCGCCTAGGGTGGGGGGAGTCCCATGATCCAACACCGTGCCAGAGGATGTCCATTTGCTCCAGCCCGGCCCGATCGGTTCTCCTGAGGACGCCGAGGCTTTCCCCACGCGCCGCGAACTGCGCGCGCAGCGGGAGTCGCAGGTAACTCCGGCGGTCCTTCCCGTGCCGGATGCCGCGTCGAAGCCGGTCGTCACCGCGATCGCAGCCAAGCCGGCCGCAGCCACGCCGGCTGCACCGCGGGCTCGCACGTCCAAGCGCCGGAGCCCGCTGACGGTCGCGGTCACCCTCCTGGCCATCCCGGGGATCTTCCTCACCGCCGCCCTGCCGGCCTACGCGTTTTCTCCCGGCCAGGGCCCTGCGGTGGACTCCAGCGCTCACTCGCGGGCGACATCCGGGGCCCAGGGCGTCACGGTCGCCGCCGCCGCGGTGAACCTCACGGTCGCGCGCGACAGCTTCACCGCCACCTCGACCGACGAACTCGCCCGGCGCGGACAGGCCGCCGCGGCGAAGCGGGTCGCGGATTCGGCCAGGGCGACGGCCGCGGAATACGCCGTCTACGGCATCCGTGCGCGGGGCGACGACTACCCGTGGCCGTACGAAGTGACTAACCCGCAGGGCGGCGGACTCTCCCCGCTCGGCTACTACTACCGTGAATGCGTCGACTTCGTCACCTGGCGACTGAACCGCGACGCCGGGTCGACCGGCGGCAACTGGCGCTGGACCTGGGACACCCTCACGCCCGGCGGCGGTGGCGCGTCCAGCTGGGCCGACGCCTGGACCAGCCAGGGCAGGGCCACCAGCCACACGCCCGTCGTGGGCGCGGTCGCCTGGTTCAACTACAACCACGTCGCCTACGTGCAGTCGGTGCCAGGGAACGGCAGCGTCGTGCTCGAGGAGTACAACTGGATGGGCAGCCACGCGTACCACCGGCGCACCGTGCCGATCGGCGACGTCGCGCTCTACCTCTACCCACCCAAGTAGCTCCCACCCAAATCGCGCAGCGCACCTCGCGGCGGCCGCACCCGCTAAACTTTGGGAGTCAGCCTCTGTAGCTCAACGGAAGAGCAGTTCCGTCCTAAGGAAACGGTTGGGGGTTCGAATCCCTCCAGGGGCACCAAAGTGTCGTTACCAAAAATCGCTCCTGCAGAAATACGGGGGTCGCGCTCGGAATGAGCGCCTAGGCCAGCCATTTCCCCAGTTCCGCTCATTTGAGCGGGACTGTTTTGTATTT
>DAIMHX010000010.1:0-70359 GCA_036723055.1 Microbacteriaceae bacterium | reverse complement strand
GGTGCTGGGTGGTGAAACCTACTTGGCGGCAGCCTTGAGCTTGCTACCAGCGGTCAGCTTGACGCGGTGGCCAGCGGCGATCGCGATTTCTTCACCGGTCTGCGGGTTGCGGCCGGTACGCGCGGCGGTAGCCGTGCGCTCGACTCCGAGCCAGCCCGGGATCGTGACCTTGCCGTCGTTAGCAACGGTGTCTGCGAGGGTTGCGAAGAAAGCGTTCAGAACGCTGTCGACGGCAGCCTGGCTCTGGCCAGAGTCTGCGGCAACCTTGGCAACGAGCTCGGTCTTGTTCAGCGACTTGTCAGCCATTGAGTGTCCTCCTCGGACCTTCGCCTGTAGAAACAGGTAGTGAGCTTAACGCGATCCGGACTCCTGGGAGCCGGTTCGCTGGTCGGTTCGACCGCGTTGAATCTAGCAGAGATCCGCGAGATTCCGCGGATTTACGGCGATTTGGAGACCATTCTCCCGGCGAGTCGCGCCGTTTTCGCTCTGCGCGGAATGCCGGGGCACAAAACAACACAGGGGATGTCGACCGAAGTCGACATCCCCTGTGTTCGGGATGACCGGTTACCCGGCCGTCCGCGCTGTTACCAGCTGGACTTGGTGATGCCGGGCAGCTCGCCGCGGTGCGCCATGTCGCGGAAACGAACGCGCGAGATTCCGAACTTGCTGAGGTGGCCACGGGGACGACCGTCAACCGCGTCGCGGTTGCGCAGGCGAACCGGCGAAGCGTTGCGGGGAAGCTTCTGCAGGCCGAGGCGTGCTGCCTCGCGGGACTCGTCGGTGCCGTTGGGGTCGATGAGACCCTTCTTCAGCTCGAGGCGCTTGGCGGCGTATCGTGCAACGATCACCTTGCGCTGTTCGTTACGGGCAATTTTGCTCTTCTTCGCCATTTTTAGCGCTCCTCACGGAAGTCAACGTGCTTGCGCACTACGGGGTCGTACTTCTTGAGCACGAGGCGGTCGGGGTTGTTGCGACGGTTCTTGCGGGTCACGTACGTGTAACCGGTGCCAGCCGTCGAACGGAGCTTGATGATCGGACGGACGTCATGCTGCTTTGCCATTAGATCTTCACCCCACGAGCGAGAACGTCCTTGACGACGGACTCGATGCCACGAGCATCAATAACCTTGATGCCCTTTGCCGACAGGGTCAGCGTGACGTTGCGACGAAGCGACGGCACGTAGTACGTCTTCTTCTGAACGTTCGGGTCGAAGCGACGCTTGGTGCGCCGGTGCGAGTGCGAAATGTTGTGCCCAAAGCCGGGAACGGCTCCGGTCACCTGGCAGGTTGCTGCCATGGTTCTCCTCCAATACCGAAGGGCGAATGCCCTTCCCAAGATCTCTTGTCGGCGGGCACACAGCCAGTCACTTCGAAAAGGGAGCGGATGCGCGGCACGCAATGCGCGCACAGATATGCGCAGCAACATCCCACAATACGTGCTGCGCGCCCGATCCGCAAACCAACGAATTCGACGGAGATTTTGGCCGAAGCATCGGTTTTCCCGGCATTTGAGCGTTCACATCGCAAAATGTCCGTCGAATTCGACGGGGCGAGGGTAGGGCCAGGGGCTAGGAGGCGGATGCGGCGGTGCAGGCGGCGCAGAGGCCGAACACGTCGACGACGTGGGCGGCCTGGCTGAACCCGTGCTCGGCGGCCACGTGCTTGGCCCACGTTTCGACGGCATCCGCTTCGATCTCGACGGTGAGCCCGCAGTTGCGGCAGATCAGGTGATGGTGGTGCTCATCGGTGCTGCAGGCGCGGTACAGGCTCTCGCCCTCCGGCGATTGCAGACTGTCGGCGTCACCCTCCTGGGCGAGGTCGGCGAGCGCGCGGTAGACCGTGGCGAGCCCGATCGGCGAGCCGGTCGCGTGCAGGGTGGAATGGAGGCCCTGGGCGCTGACGAACCCCTCGGTCGCGTCTAGTGCCGCACGGACGGCCTCTCGCTGCCAGGTGTTTCGCTTCATGCTCTCAACCGTAACCGGGCCCGGCCGAGCGCTCGTACCCCGAGTGCGACCAGGAAGAAGGCGGCAGCGGTGAGCGCGATCGCCGGCCCGGCGGCGACGTCGACCGAGCGCGAGAGGAGCACGCCGCTGATTCCGGCTGCCGCGCCGATCAGCGGCGCGGCGACGACGATCTGGGTCGTCGACCTGGCCAGCAGCCTTGCCGCGGCGGCCGGGGCGGCGATGAGGGCGATGGCGAGGATGGCCCCGACGGCCGGCATTGCGGTCACCACCGTGGCGGCGATCAGGGCCAGGCTGAGCAGTTCGATCGGCCATTCCCGGTACCCGGCCGCCCGGAACCCGCGCACGTCGAAGGTCGAGAAGAGCAGCTCCTTGCCGAGGAACAGGACCACGGCGACGGCCACCACGAGCACGCCGGCCGCGAGCAGCACGTCGCCGGTCGTCACGGTCAGGATCGACCCGACCAGGTAAGAGTCGACCTGCACGGGCAGCGACGGGTTGAACGCCTGCACGAGCACGCCGAGCGCGAATCCGGCGGTGAGCACGATGCCGGAGGCCACCTGGCTGCCTTGGCGCCCCACCCGTCCGATCAGCGTCATCACGCCCACGATGGCGACGCTCGCGATGGCCGCCCCGAGCGGGATGCCGATGCCCAGGATGGCGGCGCCGACGGCCCCGGGAAACGTCGCGTGCGTGAGCGCCTGGGCGAAGAAGGTGCGCCGGCGGAGCACGACCAGCGCGCCGACCAGCCCGCAGACCGCGCCGATCACCAGGGCTGCCAGCAGCGCCTTCTCGAAGTAGCCCATCAGCGTGCCACTCGTGCGCGCCGCACCCGGTCGACGGCCAGGCGCCCGAGCAGCGCCACGGCGTAGCCGGCGACCATCACGAGAACCACGGTCGCGCCACTGGGCAGGTCGATCCCGGCGTTGACGGATGCCTCGAAACCGAGCGCGAGGCCTAGCCAGGCGGCGAGGGCGGCGAAGCCGGCGGCGATGGGGAAGAGGAGCCAGAGCCGTGAGGTGACGAGTCGCGCCACGGCCCCCGGCACGATCAGCACGGCCAGCACCAGCAGGTTGCCGACCGCACTGGATGCCGCCACCACGACGAGCGCGATCGCGCCGTTCAGCAGCAGGTCGAGCAGGAGCGCGCGATAGCCGGCGGCGGCCGACCCGGTTTCGTCGAACGCCCGGAAGACCTGCTCCTTGAGGGTGAACGCCACGAGCAGCAGGCCGGTGCCGCAGATCGCGATGGTCTGCACGACCTCGGTCGGGGTGACGGTGAGCAGGCGCCCGAACAGCAGCTGGTCCAGCTGGCCGACGTAGTTGGTGCTGCGCGAGACCACGATCACGCCCACGCTGAACATGGCGGTGAAGACGATCGCGATCGCTGCATCCGATGCCACGGTGCGCCGGGCGACCAGGGTGAGGATGACCGACGCGAGCAGCGCCGCGGCCATCGCCCCGATGAACAGGCCGCCCCTCCCGCCCCAGACGAAGCCGACGGCGATGCCGGGGAAGACCGCGTGGGTCAGCCCGTCGCTGATGAATTCGAGCCCACGCAGGTTGACCAGTACGCCGACGACGCCCGCGACCAGGCTGAGCACCGCCAGCGCGACGAGCGCGCGTGACATGAACGGCAGGGCGAACGCGTCGAAGAGCGGGCCGGCGACGTCCACGTCAGTGGCCCCCGTGCCCTGGCACGACGACGGTGTGTTCGTCCATTTCGATGCCCACCTCGCGGAAGGTGCGTTGCACGTTCTCGAGGGTGAGCACTTGGTCGCGGGGACCGAACGCCACCTGGGTGCCGTTGAGCAGCAGCACGTCTTCGCAGACGGCGCGCGCGAGTTCGAGGTCGTGGGTCGACACGAGCACGGCGACGCCGTCGGTCTTCAGCCTCTGCAGGGTGTCGATGAGGGCGTCGCGGTTTTCCTGGTCCAGGCCGTTGAACGGCTCGTCGAGCAGCAGCAGGCGGGGCCCGGATGCCATCGCCCGCGCGAGCAGGCCGCGCTTCTGCTGGCCGCCGGACAGCTCGCCGAAGCGGGTCTTCGCGCGATGCGTCAGGTCGACCGCGTCCAGGGCACGGGCCACGGCCTCCCTGTCGCGCTTGCCGGGCAGTCGCAGCCAGCCGAGCGAACGGTAACGGCCCATCATGACGACCTGTTCGAGCGTGACCGGGAACTGCGGGTCGAATTCCTCCGTCTGCGGCACGTAGCCGATGGCGCCGGCCGGAGCAGGCGATTCGCCGAGCACGTCGACGGTGCCGCTCACGCGCATGATCAGCCCGAGAACCCCCTTGAGCAGCGTGGACTTGCCCGAACCGTTCGGCCCGATCAGAGCCACGGCCTCTCCGGGCTGCAGGTCGAAGGTGATGTTTTCCAGGGCCGGCTCCCGGCCATAGGAGAAGGATGCCCCGGCGATGGACAGCGCGGGCGGACCGGCCGGCCGCAGTTGAGAATGGTTCTCGTTCATGGAACTACTATCGCAGGTCGGCCGGGATGGCGGTGGGCGTGGCACCCCAGGAGGCGAGGATGAGGGTGGCGTTGTGCACCTGCGCGTCGATGTACGTGGCACCCGCGCTGCCCGCCGGGCCGAGCGAGTCGACGTAGAGGGCATCCGCGCCCGAGTACACGGTCACGCCGGCCTCGCTCGCGATGGTCTTCGCGGCCTTCGGGCTGAGGGAGGCCTCTGAGAACACGGCCTTCGCGCCGGTCGCCTTGATCTTGGCGACGAGGGCGTCGATTTCGGCGGCGCTCGGCTCGGCGTTGTCATCGAAACT
This sequence comes from Microbacteriaceae bacterium, assembly GCA_036723055.1. Lineage (GTDB taxonomy): Bacteria > Actinomycetota > Actinomycetes > Actinomycetales > Microbacteriaceae > Cryobacterium. The sequence continues at coordinate 65,624 of DAIMHX010000010.1, read as the reverse complement.
CGGGATGACGGACCCGATGTGGGTGATGCCGTAGGCGGCGGTGAAGTAGCCGAGCGCGTCGTGGTTGGTCACGAGCAGGCGCCGGCCGGAGGGGACGGACTCGACATTGGCGCGGATCCAGTCGTCGAGCTTGGCGAGCTTGCCGACGTACGCGGCGGCGTTGACGTCGAAGGCGGCCGCGTCGGCCGGGTCCGCGGCGTCCAGGCCCTTCCTGATCGTCTGCACCATCGCCGCGGCATTCCGCGGGTCGGTCCAGATGTGCGGGTCGCTGCCGGTGGTGCTTTCCGTGCCGGTCGCGGCATGGAGCACGGTGATGCCCGTGGCGGCGGAGACGGTGACGCCGTGGAAGCCGGAGGCGTCGATCGCGTCGCCCAGCCAGTCCTCGAGGCCGACCCCGTTGACGACGAGAACGTCGGCGCTGCCGAGGGCGGTGAGCGCGGCGGCCGACGGGTCGAAACTGTGGGCGCTCTGGTTGGGCTGGATGAGCTGGGTCACGGCAATACCGGCCGTGTCGCCCACAACGTTGCGGGTGAAGTCGGCCACCTGGGTCGTGGTCGCGACGACCTTGAGCTCGGCGTTGCCGCCGCCGCCCGGCGTGGTCGGGGTGCAGCCGGCGAGGGTCAGCGCGGCGGCAACAAGCAGGGCGGGGACGATGAAGATCTTCGGATGCACACTGCGACGTTAAGCCCTATTGATAATGATTGTCAAAACCAGCGACGCGATGGCGTCCCGGCGCTGCTCGCGTTGTCGGCGCTACTGGTAGGTGATGAGGTCCGGCGTCGGCTTGACCAACCGCATCGTCTGCCCGACCGTGAGCATCGGGCGGTCCTCGTCGATGAAATTCTTCCAGCCCCAGGCGACTCCGGCCGGAGGGTTGGCGTGCAGGGCCCGCCAGGTGGCCTGCTTCGCCGGCTGGCTGCCCAGCCCGTCGACGTGGATGAGCACGGCGAGTTCGGGGTGGGACGTGTCGAGCGCGGCGCGGTTACTGATCATGCGCAACTGGAACTGGTGAACCACGAGCAGCTTCTGCGGAAGGGCGTGCTTCCTGGTCAGGCCGGCGAGCCAGGTGACGACGGAGTTCACCTCGGCGACCGACACGGAGCCGATCTGGGCGAGGTGCCGCTGGCCCGGTTTCAGTCGCCATTCCGGATCGAGGGCGAGCCCCACATTGGGCAGCTTGAGCAGCGACTCGTACCGCTTCGCCTGGGTGAGGAAGTCGGTGCGGCCGGGCTGCAGGTCGAGCACGACGTACAGGCCGGCGGCGGCCGCCGCCTTGATCCACGGTCGAAGCGACCCGGCAGAAATCTCGTTCGAGTAGTTGCCGTCCGCGCCGGCTGACCCTGCCGCCACCGTCGTGATGATCTCGAACATGGGCACCACCGTGCGATGGGTCAGCTTCTTGTACTTGCCGGCCATGCCCTTCGCCCGGGCAACGGATGCCGTGACCCCCTGTTCGCCCAGCACCCCGAGGACCGGCGCGCCCGGGGTACCGTACAGCGCCACGAGCAGGCGCCCGGGGAACAGGACCTGCCCGCCGCCGGGGAGCTGCGCTCCAGTGATCGCCGACCGGATCTTCCACTCCAGGCTCGCCTCGTGCGCGAACGGAGCGCCGAGCGCGAGCACGAAGGACGGGCGCGCCGCCGCGAGTGCCTTCACGAGGGCGGCGGATGCCTGCGGATTCGGGGCGTTGGAGGGCACGAGCCGCACCTCGACGCCCGCAGCTCGCGCCGTCGCGGCCCCGGCCAGCTGGGCCGGGTCGTCCGCCGCGAGCATCAGCCCCCCGGCGAGCGGTTCGGCCCGGTTCACGCTCCGGAGCCGGGCGGCGGGAGCGGCCGTCGCCGGCGCCTGGGCCGTGGTTGTGAGGGTTGGTGGGGAGGTCGGGGTCGACGTCGACGTCGGTGTCGGGATCGCGGTCGAACCTGAGATCGACGCGAGGTTCAGCAGCACCGGGGACCCAGGCCGCAACGCGGCGACGGCGGCCAGTCCGCCCTCCGGGGACGGCACCTCGACGATCTCGAGCCGTCGAGGCAGCAGGGCGTTGAGCGCGGCCGCCGTCGCGGCCACCCGCACCACCTCACGCGAGGCGTGGGTGCCCGTCGCGGCTGCCGTGAAGGCCGGCGCGGCGGCTCCGCCGACGTCCAGCACGGTGGATGCGCCCAGCCGGATGAGCTCGCCCTCGAGCGCGGCGCCGGCCGGGGCATCCGTCGCCTGATCCGCGGCGGGCGTGAGCAGGAGCGGTGCGCCGAGGGCGACCGCGGCGGATGCGGCGAGCAGCTGGGCCGGGGCGTCGCCGGCGGGCGCGGCGACCACGAGTTGGGCCCGCGCGAACAGCGCCCGGCTGGTCGCGATGGCGTTGGCGACCGGATCGGCGTCGGCGACGACGCTGAGGAAGGCGCCGGGGCGGACGGTCCGGGAGACGAGCACGGGCCGTTCAGGTGTCCGCTGCGGCGCCGAAGACTCGGACGCCGACTGCTCCGCCGGCTTCACGCCGACGCAGCCACTGAGCAGCACGGCGCAGACCAGAAGGGCCGCGATCCCCGCCGGGAACCGCACCCTGCCCCTCATCCTGCGCGTGATCTTCATCGTCCTCCTGTCGCTGCCTACTCGAGCAGCAGCGCCGGCTCCTCGATGATGCTGGCCACATCGGCCAGGAAGCGGCTCGCGACGTCGCCGTCGACGACGCGGTGGTCGAAGCTGGCACCGATCGTGGTGACGTACCGCACCCGCACCTCGCCGTCGACGACCCACGGCTTCTGCTTGATCGTGCCGAGCGCGACGATGCCGGCCTCGCCCGAATTCAGGATCGGCGTGCCGGTGTCCATGCCGAAAACGCCGATGTTGGTGATCGTGATCGTGCCGTTCGCCATCTCCGCCGGGGAGGTCTTGCCCTCCCTGGCCGTGAGGGTGAGCCGCTCGAGCGCCGAGGCGAGCTCGAGCAGGCTCATGTCCTGGGCTTCCTTGATGTTGGGTACGATCAGGCCGCGCGGCGTCGCCGCCGCGATCCCGAGGTTCACGTAGTGCTTGATGATGACTTCTTCGTCGGTGAAACGCGCGTTCACTGTCGGGTTGCGCCGCACGGCCCAGATCATGGCCTTCGCCATGATCAGCAGCGGCGACACCTTCACCCCGGCGAAGTCGGTCGAGGCCTTGAGCCGCTTCACGAACTCCATCGTGCGCGTGGCGTCCACGTCGACGAAGAGGCTCACGTGCGGCGCTGTGAACGCACTCTTCACCATGGCCTGCGCGATGGCCTTGCGCACGCCCTTGACCGGGATGCGCTCCTCGCGGTCCGTCGGCCACTCCGGCGTCTGGATATTGCGGAAGACGCTGGCCTGGCTCGCTTCGCGCAGCACGTCCTCGCGGGTCACGTCGCCGATCGGTCCGGTCGGTGTGACGATCGAGAGGTCGACGCCGAGGTCCTTGGCGAGCTTGCGGATCGGCGGCTTGGCGATGACCGGTCCGACGGATGCCGCCTGCGGGAGAAGCGGGAGCGGCTGCGCGGGCGGCGCGGAGGCGACCGGCGGCAGCGACATCGACTCGTGGGCGATCTTCGAGCCGGCGTGACGGCGGCGGGTGGGCATGGTCGCGGACGCGCCACGGCCCACGAGCACGGCGGCCGACGGCTCGTCGGAGATCGTGGCGCCGGCATCCGTCGCGGCCACGGCGACCTCGGACTCCGGGGCGGGCGCTACCGCTTCCGGCGCGGCACCGGCGGCCGAACCGATGGTGATGATGGGCGTTCCGACATCCACGGTCGTGCCGGCCTCGACGAGGATCTCGCCGACGACCCCGGCGAAGGGCGAGGGTAGTTCAACGAGCGACTTGGCGGTCTCGATCTCGACGAGGACCTGGTTGATGACGACGGTGTCGCCCGGCGCCACCTTCCATTCAACGATCTCGGCCTCGGTGAGCCCTTCGCCGACGTCCGGCAGAGTGAATTTCGACACGCTCATGGGGTGCGTTCCTTGCGGTTGGTCACAGCTGAAGTCACTGAGGGCATGGTCAGTAGGCGAGGGCGCGGTCGACGGCCTCGAGCACCCGGTCGGGGCTCGGCAGGAAGAAGGTTTCCACGGCGGCGGGCGGGAACGGAGTGTCGAACCCGGAGACCCGCAGCACGGGCGCCTCGAGCGAGTAGTACGCGCGCTCCATCACGGTGGCGGCGATTTCGGAGCCGACGCTGACGAAGCCGGGGGCTTCCTGGGCGACGACGAGGCGTCCCGTCTTCTCGACGGAGGCGAGGATCGGACCGTAGTCGATCGGGGAGATGGAGCGGAGGTCGATGACCTCGATGCTGATGCCCTCGCCGGCGGCGATGTCGGCGGCCTGGAGCAGCACGCTCACCATGGCGCCGTGGCCGAGCACCGTGGCATCCGTTCCGCTGCGCACGACGCGGCTGGCGTGCAGGCGCGTGCCGCTCTCACCGAACTGCACCTCGCCCTTCGGCCAGTAGCGGCTCTTCGGCTCGAAGAAGATGATCGGGTCGTCGGAGGCGATCGCTTCCTGCATCATCCAGAAGGCGTCGTGCGGGTTCGACGGGCTGACCACGCGCAGACCGGGCGTGTGCGCGAAGTACGCCTCCGGGCTTTCCTGGTGGTGCTCGATCGAGCCGATGTGGCCGCCGTAGGGGATGCGGATCACGACGGGCATGATCACGCCGCCTTCGTGCCGGTTGCGCATGCGCGCCAGCTGGCTGGTGATCTGGTCGAAGCCGGGGAAGACGAAGCCGTCGAATTGGATCTCGCAGACCGGGCGGAAGCCACGCATCGCAAGGCCGATCGCGGTGCCGATAATGCCGGATTCGGCGAGCGGGGTGTCGAGCACCCGCTTGTCGCCGAACTCGGCGTGCAGGCCCTCCGTGACGCGGAAGACCCCGCCGAGCGGGCCGATGTCCTCGCCCATCAGCAAGACCTTGGGGTCGTTCAGCATGGCCTGGCGGAGCCCGGCGTTCAGGGCCTTGGTCATGGGCAGGGTCGCGGAGGTCGCGGCCTGGTCGGTCGTGGCGGTCATCGCGCGTCGTCCCCTTCGAAGGATGCCTCGTACCGTTCGAGCCAGGTCTTCTGCTCGGCCACGAGCGGGTGCGGCTCCACGTACACGTTGTCGAAGATGATGGACCGCTCCGGCCCGGTGATCTCCAGGGAGCGGCGGCGCACGTCGGACGCGTAGTCGGCTGCCTCCTCGTCGACGGAATCGAGGAACTCCTGCGGGGCGCCGAGGCCCTGCAGGTAGGTGCGGAAGCGCACGATCGGGTCCCGGGCGACCCAGTAGGCCAGCTCTTCCGGGTCGCGGTACTTGGTGGGGTCGTCGGCCGTAGTGTGCGCGCCGACCCGGTAGGTGAGCGCCTCGATCAGGGCAGGGCCCCGGCCGGCGCGCGCGTCATCCATCGCCTTCGCGGTCACGGCGAAGCTCGCCAGCACGTCGTTGCCGTCGACCTGCGTGCCCGGGATGCCGAAGCCGCCGGCCCGGAGGTAGAGCGGAGAGCGCGACTGGCGGGTCACCGGAACCGAGATCGCCCAGTGGTTGTTCTGCAGGAAAAACACCTGCGGGGTCTGGTAGCTGGCGGCGAAGACGAGGGCCTCGTTGGCGTCGCCCTGCGAGGATGCCCCGTCGCCGTAGTAGACGATCACGGCCTGGTCGGTCTCCGGGTTGCCGGTCGCGGTCGTGCCGTCGAGCTGCATGCCCATCGCGTAGCCCGTGGCGTGCAGGGTCTGCGAGGCGAGCACCAGCGTGTAGAGGTGGAAGTTGCCGTTGTCCTCAGGGACCCAGCCGCCGAGCGTGACGCCGCGGAGCATCCGGAGGATGTCGACGGGGTCGAGGCCCCTGATCATGCCGACGACGTGCTCGCGGTACGACGGGAAGACGTGGTCCTGGGGCCGGGTGGCGTAGGCGGAGCCGACCTGGGCGGCCTCCTGGCCGTGGCTCGGCACCCAGAGGGCGAGTTGGCCCTGGCGCTGCAGGTTGGCGGCCTCGGTGTCGAACTTCCGCACGACGACCATGTCGCGGTAGAACCGGCGGTAGTCGTCTTCGGTGAGCCGGTCGAGGTAGGGAAGGAATTCGGCCGCGGACTCGGTCGGCCGGAAGACGCCCTCCGGCGAGAGCAGCTGAACGGTGGGCGCGGCGTCGGCCGGCTCGGCGTTCACGGGCGCGTCGTTCGGGGTGGCTGCCACCGTTCTAACCTATCCGCCGCGCCGGGGCGCCGACCGGTAGATCCCGCACAATCTCCGCGGAGATCCGTAGGAGTTTCTCCACAGCTTCTGCCTCGCCGATGGAGATCCGGATGCCCTCCGGGTGGAACGGGCGCACGACCAGTCCGGCAGCCAGCAGCCGGTCGGCGACCTCCGCCGTCGCTTCGCCGGTGGGTAGCCAGAGGAAGTTGCCCTGCGGCTTCGGGATGTCCCAGCCCTGCTCGGTGAGCGCCTGCCAGGCCGCATCACGGCGGTCGGCGATCACGCGCACGCGCTGCAGCAGCTCACGTTCGGCGTCGAGGGAGGCGATCGCGGCGGCGCTGGCCGGTCCGGTGACGGAGAGCGGGATGGCGGTGGAGCGGGCCGCGTCGAGGATTCGGACAGGTCCGATCGCGTAGCCGACGCGGAGGCCGGCCAGGCCGTACGCCTTGGAAAAGGTGCGCAGCACCACGAGGTTCGGGTAGCGCGACAGCAGCTCCGGCCCGTTGACCGCGTCGGGGTCCGTGACGAATTCGGCATATGCCTCGTCGAGTATGACCAGCAGGTCGCGCGGGACGACCGCCATGAACGCGTTGAACTCCTCGGCCGTGACGATCGTGCCGGTCGGGTTGTTCGGGCTGCAGACGATGATGGCGCGGGTGCGGTCGGTGATGGCCGCGGCCATCTCCGGCAGGTCGTGGCCGTGGTCGGGGCGGTTGGGCACCGGCACGCTGGTGGCGCCCGCGACGGTGACCAGGCCGGGGTAGGCCTCGAAGGAGCGCCAGGCGTAGAGAACCTCGTCGCCGGGGCCCGCCGCGGCGAGGATGAGCTGGGCGAGCAGGGCGACGGATCCGGCGCCGACGTGCACCTCATCGGCGGTCACCCCGAACCGGGCGGCGAGCCTCTCCCGAAGCGGGAGGGCGGAGGCATCCGGGTACCGGTTGAACGCATCAACGGCGTTCGCAGCCTGGACGACCCCGGGCAGCGGGTCGAACGGGTTCTCGTTGCTGGAGAGTTTGAACGCGGAGGCCTCGGCCGGTCTGCCCTGGCGGTAGGCCGGCAGGGCGACGATCTCGGGGCGCAGACGGACTGATGGCAGGTCAGAGGGGCTCACTCCGCGAGTCTACGCCGGGACATATTCGCATCGCAGAATGCGCGCCAATCTCCCGGCGACCGACGGCATCCGGTGCAATAGTGGTCGCATGGCCAGATTCCTGATCAAACTGATTGTCAATGCGGTCGCCCTGTGGTTCACGACGTTGATTGTTTCCGGCGTGCATGTCCTGCCGTACGCGCAGGACACCGGGGCCGTCGTGCTCACCTACCTGCTCGTCGCGCTCATCTTCGGGTTGGTGAACACGTTCGTCGGCGGCGTGGTGCGGTTCGTGGCGCTGCCGCTCTACATTCTCACCCTCGGCCTGCTCGCGCTCATCGTGAACGGGCTGCTGCTCATGCTCGTTGGGTGGATCTCCAGCCTCCTCGGCTTCGGTCTCGTCGTCGACGGGTTCTGGTGGGGCGTGCTCGGCGCGCTCGTGCTCGGCATCATCAGCTGGCTGCTCGGCGTCCTGGTACGGCCCGCCACCCCACGACGCTAGCCGGGATGCGGGTGGCGCGCCACGAGGTCGACTCGCCGGGGAGCGTGCCGACGACGGACTCGAGGCGGGCGCGGAAGTCCCGCAGGCGCGGCTCCGGTGACGCGTCGATGAGGCGGGCGGTCTCCCGGTAATTCGTGAGGCTGTGCGCCGGGAGCGCCTGGCTTGCCGGCACGTCGGCGCCCGCGTACACCTCGCGGCGCACGACCAGGCGCGCGTCGACACCGGCTGGCGAGCCGGCGAGTGCCGGCACGAGGTCGTCGGCGTGCTCCACACTGAGGGTGGGCACGCCGGCCACAACGGGCACCTGGGCGGACGGCGCACCGAACGTGGCGACCGCCACGGTGTTGAATGCCCCGGATGCCGCCACCTGCGCCGCGATCAGCCCGCCCTGCGAATGCCCCACCTGGATCACCGGGTCGCCCGGCCGCACCCCGGCCTCGCGCATGGACCGCAGCACCGCCCGGAACGAGCCGGCGCGACGGTCGGCGACGGCGGCCACGTTCGAGGTGACATCCCACGGCTCCGCCCTGGCGGTCGGATTCCAGTCGACAGTGCCGCCGATGTAGACCACCCAGGCTCGGTTGCGCGCGTCGCCATAGCGTTCGATCCGCACCTGGGGACCCTGCTGCGACGCGGCGGGGACCCTCGCGGCGAGGTCCTCGAGCCCCGCGGGCGGCGTCTGGGCTCGCGCCGCGCCGACCTGGGCAACCGTGACCGGGGTCTCCCGCAGCAGCCCGAGCGGGCGGGCCAGGGCGAGCGCCCCCGCCGCTGAACTGATCACCCCGAGGAGGCCGGCCCCGTCGTCACCGAGGGCCAGCGAGAGCGGCAGCGGCAGGCCGACGACGCCGGCAGCCGTGTCGTCCATCGAGGAGACGATCACCCGCACGGCGGCCACGACGGCCGGATTGGTCAGAGCTCGAGGGTTGTCGTGCAGCCAGCCGGCGACGTCGGCGGGCGGCGTGTCCGGCCCGGTGCCGGTCAGGCTGCCGAGCAGCCAGGCCGCGGCGGCGCCGGTGAGGGCCGGGCCGGCCGCCGCAAGGATGACCGGCCAGAGCCGGCCGAGCGTGTACCCGAGCCAGGCGCCGGAAAGCCGGGCGAACATCTCGGCGTTCCGTTCGGCCTCCCCGTACCCCTCGGCGGCGGCGACCAGCGCGTCGGCCAGCTCGCGGCTGCGCACCTCGACCGCGTCGATCGCGCGTTCGGCCGCGAAGACTCCCAAGCCGGGGTCGGCCGGCGTCCACGACGGCGCCGGCACCCCATCCAGGGAGCGGATGCGCGCCAAGCGCGCCTGCCAGCCCTCGGCTTCGGCGTGCAGGAGCCGCACGAGCGCCGCCTGCGCCAGCAGCGCATCCGTGGCGACCATGGTGGTCCCGCCGCCCGATACGATCAAGCCGCCGCCATCCGGGCCGCCCAGGCCGGTCATCCGGCTGCCGTGAGCCTCGAAATACACGCCTGCACGGCGGCGAGGGCCTCGTCGAGCTGGCGCGACGCCCGGCCGAGGTCGCCCTGCAGCTCGGCGAGCTGCTCGGCGTACCCCCGCTGGGCCGCGGAGCACCACGAAGCATTGAGGTCGGCCGCCGCCACGGACCTCACGGCGAGTTCCACGTCGTCGCGCAGCGCGACGAGCAGCGTCCGCTCCTCGCGCAGCGCCCCGAGCCGTTTGGCCTGCGCCGAGCCATCGAGGATGCCGGCAGCCAGGGTCTCCACAATGCCTCCTTCCGGTTGCGCAGAGTGTGACACGCGCTACGCTCGTCGATGCCGCGGTAGCAGGGTATTCGTGCCATCTGACAAGAAATGGGTTGGTGTGGAGGAGGGGAATGTGATCCACAATGGAGGGATGAGATTTGCCGCGCTCACACCCGATGAGTCGATGCCGTTCCGGATTATCTTCGTCTGCACCGGCAACATCTGCCGCTCTCCGATGGCGGAGGTCATGCTGCGCGACCTCGTCACCCGCTCCGGGCTGAGTCGGCTGATCACGACGAGCTCTGCAGGCACCGGCGACTGGCATGTGGGTGAGCAGGCGGACCGCCGCACGATCACCGCCCTGGCCAAGGCCGGCTACGACGGCAGCCACCATCGCGCCCGCCAGTTCGACCCGGCCTGGTTCGCCGACCTCGACCTCGTGGTGGTGCTCGACCGCTCGCAGGAACGCATCCTGCGCAACTGGGCCGCCACCGAACACGACCGCAACAAGGTGCACCTGCTGCTCAGCTTCGACACCGAACAGGCCCCCCTCCGCGACGTCCCTGACCCGTACTATTCCGACGATGCGCTATTTGACTCGGTTTTGGGCATGATTGAGAGAGCAAACCAGGCGCTCTTCAAGCAGCTCGCGCCCGCAATCAGACAGGGAACCCGATGAGTCCACTACCCCCACAGGCCCTCAGCCCGCTCGACGGCCGCTACCGCGCCGCCGTCACCGAACTGGGTGAGTACCTCTCAGAGGCCGGGCTCAACCGCGCACGCGTGCAGGTCGAGGTGGAATGGCTCATCGTTCTGACCGACCGCAGGCTGTTCGGTTCCTCACCCCTGGACGCCGAGCAGAAGGCGGCGCTCCGGCACCTCGTGACCGGCTTCGGCCAGGCCGAAATCGACGAACTCGCGACCCTCGAAGCCACCACACGGCACGACGTCAAGGCCGTCGAGTACCTCGTTCGCCGCCGCCTGTCGGCGCTCGGCCTCGACCACATCAGCGAACTCACACACTTTGCGGCCACGAGCGAGGACATCAACAACCTGTCCTACGCGCTGACCGTGAGCCAGGCCGTGCGCGAGGTGTGGCTGCCCAAGTTCCGCGCCGTCATCGACGCCCTGCGGGCCAGGGCCGAGGAGTACCGGGCGGATGCGATCCTGGCGCGCACGCACGGACAGCCGGCCACGCCGACCACCATGGGCAAGGAAATCGCCGTCTTCGTCTACCGCCTGGAGCGGATCCTGAAGCAGGTCGAAGCAAACGAGTACCTCGGCAAGTTCAGCGGCGCGACGGGCACGTTCGCTGCCCACGTGTCGGCCGACCCATCCGTCGACTGGCCGGCCGTGTCGCGCGAGTTCGTCGAGGGCCTCGGGCTCACCTGGAACCCGCTGACCACCCAGATCGAATCGCACGACTGGCAGGCGGAGCTGTACTCAAAGGTTTCGCACGCCAACCGGGTGCTGCACAACCTCGCCACCGACGTGTGGAGCTACATTTCGATCGGGTACTTCCGCCAGATCCCGCAGGTCGGGGCCACCGGCTCGTCGACGATGCCGCACAAGATCAACCCGATCAGGTTCGAGAACGCGGAGGCCAACCTCGAGCTCTCCAGCGCCATCCTCGACTCGCTCGCGGCGACGCTGGTCACCTCACGGCTGCAGCGCGACCTGACCGACTCGACCACCCAGCGCAACATCGGCGTGGGCTTCGGCCACTCGCTGCTCGCCCTCGACAACATCGTGCGCGGGCTCGGCGAGATCGACATCGACCGCACGCTGCTCGCGGCAGACCTCGATTCGAACTGGGAGATCCTCGGCGAGGCGATCCAGACCGTGATCCGGGCCGAGGTGAGCGCCGGGCGCTCCTCGATCGAGGACCCCTACGCGCTGCTCAAGGAGCTCACCCGCGGCAAGCGCATCAACCGCGACGACCTCATCGAGTTCGTCTCCGGGCTGGAAATCGGGGATGCAGCGAAGCAGCGGCTGCTCGAGCTGACGCCGGGCACCTACGTGGGCCTGGCGGATTCGCTGGTCGACTACCTGCGCTAACGCCTCACCGCCTCGCGCGGGACGTGCGCCGCTACGCGGGGGCGCGCCTCCCGCGAAGCGGCGTGCTCCCCGCGCGGCGGGTCAGTGGCCGTGGTTCTGTTCGTCGAGGTCGTTCTTCTCGGCCGCATCGGGCTTCAGGTTGAGCGAGAACATCGCGATGGTGATGAGCGCCACGATGAACGTGATGCCGAGGGCGATCACGGACAGCATGATTTCCCGGGTGCTGAGCAGGATGACGAGTCCGACGAACAGGGCCATCCCGCCGGAGAGGCCGACGAGTTCGACAGGCTTCAGCCGGTCCGATCGGCTGGGCTGGTGCGGGGTGTTCTGGGTCACAGGGTGTCCGAATCGTTGACGGCGGGGGCAGCGGAGCGCGCATCCGGCGCCGCAGACCATTTGAGGGAGAGCCCGGCTATGACAAGGTACACGCCGAGCATGACGAGGTAGGCACCGAGCAGGCCGACGGAGACGACGGCGTGCGGCGGCAGGAGCAGGAAGGCGAGGGCGAGCACGGCGGTGAAAGCGCCGACGAGCATCCAGTCTTTGGCGGATGCCGAACGCCCGCGCACCCGCAGGCCGCTGTACAGCTCGAGGAAGCCGGTCACCGCGCCCCATACGCTGACCAGGTACAGGAAGAAGCCCAGGCCGCCGGCGTGCAGGGTCAGGGCCAGCGCTCCGGCGACGACACCGACGACGCCCTGGACGGTGAAGAGCGTGCGGTCGCGCCGGTCTTCCAGGCCGCGTGGGCCGAGGACGACGAGCACCAGGCCGCTGAGCAACGCGAAACTGCCGAAGGCGACGAGGCCGAACTCCGCGGAGTGGTTCGCGTTGAAGGTGATGACGACGGCCGGAACGAGGGCGATCACGGCCCGGAAGATCGGCACGGTCCAGTACCGTTGGCCGGTGGCGGATGCTGCCTGGGCGTTCGCCACGCGGGGACCTCTTTCATTGCCGGTTGAGACGGCTCCAGTCTACGTGGGGCGCGGCACGGCATCCTGATCGGGCCCGGGCGCGACGGTCAGGCGCCGGGCCACCCTTGACTCCTGCAGTTTGGCTCGGCGGGCCGGATGAGGGCCATTTTGAGCGGTTTCACGTGAAACCGCAGGAGTTATGCGCGCGCCGAGGGTCGCACAGTGCCGAAGCCGCCATGAGAGCTGGTCGAATTAGAGCGCGTTGACCGCGCTCAGGACCTTGGTCAGCGAGTCCTTTGCGTCGCCGAAGAGCAGCGTGGTCTTCGGGTCGTAGAGCAGCTCGTTCTCGATGCCGGCGAATCCGGGCCGCATCGACCGCTTCAGGAACACCACCTGCCTGGCCTGCTCGACCTCGAGAATCGGCATCCCGTAGATGGGGGAGCCCGGCGAGGACTTCGCCGCAGGGTTCACGACGTCGTTCGCGCCGACGACGAGGGCGACATCCGTGTGGGAAAACTCCGGATTGACCTCCGCCATCTCCTTGAGCGACTCGTAGGGCACGTTCGCCTCGGCGAGCAGCACGTTCATGTGGCCGGGCATCCGGCCGGCGACGGGGTGGATCGCGAAGACAACCTCGACGCCGCGCGCTTCCAGGGCCGTGGCGAGCTCGGCGATCGTGTGCTGGCCCTGCGCGACCGCGAGGCCGTAGCCGGGCACGATCACGACACGCTCCGCGTAGGCGAGCAGCACGGCGACATCCTCCGGCGCAGACGTGCGCACCGGCCGGTCGCTCTGCGCCGTCGATCCGGCCGTCGACCCGCCACGGAACGCCCCGAAGAGGATCCCGGTCACGCCTCGGCCCATCGCGGATGCCATCGCCCGGGTCAGGATTGTGCCGCTCGCGCCGACGAGGGTGCCGGCGACCACCAGCAGCAGGTTGCCGAGCACGATCCCGGATGCCGCGACCGCGAGACCCGTGAACGCGTTCAGCAGGGAGATGACGATGGGCACATCCGCGCCACCGACCGGGAGCACGAGCAGCAGCCCGGCGGCGAGGCCGATGAGCAGCACGGCGACCGCCCAGCCGGCCGACCCGGTCTGGATGACGAATCCGCCGGTGACGAGCGCCGCCAGCAGCACGGCCGACATCACCCAGCGCATCCCGGGGAAGACGAGCGGGCGGGTGCTGATCAGCTCCTGCAGTTTGGCCACCGTCAGCGCCGAACCGGCGAACGAGACCGCACCGACGAGCATGGTGAACACGACGGCGACCCTCACCCAGGGATCCGCGTTGTGGCCGAGTTCCAGAACGGCCACGAGCGCCGCCGCACCGCCGCCCACGCCGTTGAACAGGGCGACCAGCTGCGGCATCTGCGTCATCTGCACCCGCCGGGCGATCGGCGCCGCGATGGCCGTGCCGACGATGATCGCGACCAGGATGGCCGCCATGTTCTCGAGCCTGGCCGACAGGAAGACCGTGATGACGGCCAGCAGCGCGCCGCCGGCGCCGATCAGGTTGCCGCGGCGGGCGGTGCGGGGCGAGTTGAGCCCCTTGAGCGCGAGGATGAAGCAGACCGCGGAGAGCAGGTAGAGGAGGGCGGTCCACTCGGGTGACAGGATGCTCATTTCGCCTCGCCCTTCGCTCCGGCGGCCGGTTTCCGGCCCCGGAACATGCCCAGCATCCGGTCGGTGACGACGAAGCCGCCGACGAGGTTGGCGGTCGCGAGCACCACGGCGACGAGGGCAATCACCAGCAGCCATGGCTCTGTGGTCTGCCCGGCGACGAGGATCGCGCCGATCAGGATGATGCCGTGGATCGCGTTGGCACCCGACATCAGCGGGGTGTGCAGCGTGCTCGAGACCTTCGAGACCACCTCGAAGCCCACGAAGACGGCCAGCACCACCACCGTCAGGAGTGTGATCGCATCCATCAGCTTTCCGCTCTCAAGGCCGCGGCCGTCGGCTCATGCCGCACCTGGCCGTCGTGCGTCAGGCAGGCCCCGGCGATGACCTCGTCGCTGAAGTCGGGGGCGACGATGCCGTCGGCTGTCATCAGGGCGAGCAGGTTGGCGACGTTCTTGGCGTACAGGCGGGAGGCATCGGCCGGCATGGCGGATGCCGCATCCTTCATCCCGACGAGGGTCACCGCTCCGTCTCCGGCCCGGGTGGGGACCGCGACGTCACGCCCGGCCACGACGCCCTCGACGTTTCCGCCCGATTCGGCGGCCAGGTCGATGACGATCGACCCCGGCCGCATCCCGGCGACCATGTCGCTGGTCACAAGCAGCGGCGCCGGCCGGCCGGGGATGGCTGCAGTGGTGATCAGCACGTCCGCGGCTGCGACGTGCGGGGCGAGCAGCTCGCGTTGGCGCACCGCGCGGTCCTCACTCAGTTCGCGGGCGTAGCCGCCGGCCCCTTCGACGGCGTCCAGGTCCAGGGCAATGAAGGTTCCGCCCATCGAGGTCACCTCGTCTGCCGAGGCCGGACGAACGTCGTAGGCGGAGACTCGCGCGCCGAGGCGCTTGGCCGTTCCGATGGCCTGCAGCCCGGCCACGCCGGCACCGAGCACGAGCACGCGGGCCGGCGGGATCGTGCCGGCCGCGGTCATGTAGAGCGGGAAGAAGCGGGGGAAGCGGATGGCCGCCTCGAGCACCACGCGGTAGCCGGCGACCAGGGCCTGGGAGGTGAGCGCATCCATCGACTGGGCCCGAGAGATGCGCGGCACGAGCTCGAGTGCGAACGAGGTCACGCCCGCCTTGGCCAGGGCTGCGACGCTGGCCAGTTCGGAGGCCGGCGAGGCCAGGCCCACGGTGACCGTGCCCGGCCGGAGCGCGAATGCCACCTCCGGCGCGAGCGGGCGCACATGGCAGTAGACATCCAGGTCGCCGAGGATGAGGTCCGGCACGATGAGGGCGCCGGCATCCGTGTACGCCGCGTCGGAGTAGCCGGACTCGATGCCGGCCCCTGCCTCCACCAGCACGTCGACGCCCAGGCCGCGGAGCTGCGTGACCGTCTCCGGTGTTGCCGCGACGCGGCGCTCGCCCTCGCGGCGCTCTAGCCCGATGCCAACTCTCACGTAGCGCCTTTCCTCATGGCGACATGCCGCGAGCGGGCGGGGACGACTGAACGCCCCGGACCCGTAAGCGGCAATGCTGCACTGGTCTTCGTAGCGTAGCGGTGGCGCCGCGCCGGGCGCGGTAACCTGACCGCGAACGGTGAACGCAGATGAAGCCACGAGCCACGGACAGGAGGCCCGCATGAGCGCCCTCACGGACTATGCCGCCGACCTGGACGCTTTGGCGGGTGCCGAACTCCGGGAGTATCTGGGCGCGCATTCCGGGCTGCCGGGACCCCGGGCCAACCTCACCCTGGCCGACGCGTTTGCGGCACAGGCCTCCCCGGACGCGATCGTCGCCTTCTCCCGCGACCCGGACGAATACCTCGCGTTCTGCGGCACCGAGGCGCTCGGGATGCTCGTGCTCGATCCGGAGCGGAGGGACTTCGCACTCGGCGCGCTCCTGGCCGCGGCGATCGATCCGCGGTGGCGCATCCGCGAGGGGGTCGCGAGGGCGCTGCAGATCGTGGGCGACGCGGATCCCTCCCTCCTGCACTCTGTGATCGAGGAGTGGCTGCGATCCAGCGATCCGTTCGTTCTGCGCGCCGCCATCTCGGCGATCTGCGAACCGCGGTTGCTCGGCTCGCCGGAGGCGCAGGAGCTGGCCGTGCGGGCGTGCGCACGCGCGACGGCGTGGCTGCTGCAGAGCTACCCAGGTACGTCCCGAGACGGCCGCAAGAGCCTCCGGCAGGCCCTCGGCTATTGCTGGAGCGTTGCCATCGCGGCGAGCCCGGCGCAGGGCATCGGCCCGTTCAACGTCATCGCGGCAGACGGTTCGCGGGACGCCCAGTGGATCGTCCGGACGAACCTGACGAAGGCGCGGATGCGGCGGGCGATAGCGGCACACGACCTGTCGGTCGCCGTCCCCAAAGCCGACTCGTAGCTCAGACGGACCCGGAGGGGGGAGCTACGCGCCGGGCACCATGTCGGCGAAGCGCGAGTAGTGGCCGTGGAACGCGACCGTCACGGTGCGGGTGGGGCCGTTACGGTGCTTGGCCACGATGAGGTCGGCCTCGCCCGCGCGTGGGTTGTCCTTCTCGTACGCGCTTTCGCGGTGCAGCAGGATGACCATGTCGGCGTCCTGCTCGAGCGAGCCGGACTCTCGGAGGTCGGAGATGGCGGGCATCTTGTCGGCGCGCTGCTCGGGGCCACGGTTGAGCTGGGACAGCGCGATCACGGGCACCTGCAGCTCCTTCGCCATCAGCTTGAGCGCACGCGAGAACTCGCTCACCTCCTGCTGGCGCGACTCGACCTTCTTGCCAGATGTCATCAGCTGCAGGTAGTCGATGATGACCATCTTGAGGCCCACCCGCTGCTTGAGGCGACGGCACTTCGCGCGGATCTCGACCAGGGTCATGTTGGGGCTGTCGTCGATGTAGAGCGGCGCGTCGTTGATCCGGCCGCGCGTGGCGGCGATCGTCGTCCAGTCGCGGGCATCGACGGTTCCTTTGCGCATGCTCTGCAGGGGCACGGATGCCTCGGCAGCGAGCAGGCGCATCGCGATCTCGCTGCGGCCCATTTCGAGCGAGAAGAAGATGCTCGGCATGTCATGGTGGATCGACGCCGCCCGAGCGAAGTCGAGCGCGAGGGTGGACTTTCCGAGGGCGGGCCGCGCGGCGACGATGATGAGCTGGCCACCGTGGAAGCCGTTGGTGAGCTCGTCGAGGTCGGCGAAGCCGGTCGGGACGCCGCTCATCTGGCCGTCCTTGAGCTTGGCGGCCTCGATCTCGTCGATCGCCGCCGTCACGGCGTCGGTCAGGGGAACGTAGTCTTCGGTCTCGGTGCTGCCGGTGACCGCGTAGACCTCGGCCTGGGCGGTGTTGACCAGGTCGAGGACTTCGCCCTCGCCGGAGTAACCCATCTGGGCAATGCGTGTGCCGACCTCGACCAGGCGGCGCAGGAGCGCCCGCTCGGCGACGATTGTCGAGTAGAAGCCGGCGTTGGCCGCGGTGGGCACGAGGCTGGTCAGCGTGTGCAGGTAGTCGGCGCCACCGGCGCGGGAGAGCTCGCCGATCTTGGTGAGCTCATCGGTGACGGCAATGACGTCCGTCGGCTCACCGTGCGAGTACAGCGTCAGGATCGCGTCGAAGATGATCTCGTGCTTCGGGATGTAGAAATCGGCCGCGCGTACCGTCTCGACGACGTCGGCAACGGCATCCTTGCTCAGCATCATGCCGCCGAGGGCACTCTGCTCGGCGAGCAGGTCGTGCGGCGGAGTGCGCTCGGTCTGCCGGTACTCGGTACCGTTGCGCTGGTCGGACAGGCCGAGGTGAGCGATCGACACGTCACGCCTCCTTTGTACTTGTGATGGTTCTATCAGGACCCGCTGACAACGACGGCCCGGCAGGCGCGCACTCCACGAGAAGTCGGCGCCTGCCCACACTAGGGAGCCCGTCGGCCAGCAACAAACCAGCCTGTGGATAACTTTGTGGATAATCTGCGCGAAACGCCGCACGCGTTGTGCACAACCTGTGGAAACACCTGTGGAAAGATCTGCGAATATGGCGAATAAATTGCGTATGACCGGGTATTTAATCTATACACAGTCATGTGGAGAAAGTTGTCTAAAGTGCGCATTGAAGCTTCGTGATAGCGCACACAACCTGTGCACAAAGTTGTGAGTCATTAATGAAAAATGCCCCCCGGAAGTGGGCAACGCGGGGGGCTTAAATAGGTGTAGCGGTGGGCTCCTTTCGGAACCCACCGCTACACCACGCGGAAGTCGACGCTACTTAGCGGCGACCACCAGCAGGGTAATCGTCGCGCTCAGTTCGTCCCGCAGGCGAACAGTCGCCTGGTGCTCACCGGTCGCCTTGATCGGGCTGAGCTCGATCTTGCGCTTGTCGATCGCGCCGAGACCGGCAGCGGCGACAGCGTCGGCAACATCCGTGGTCTTGACGGAGCCGAAGAGGCGCCCGCCTTCGCCGGCCTTGACGACCAGCTTGACCTTGGTGTTCTCGAGAGCGGCCTTGAGGGCCTGTGCCTCTTCCAGAGTGGCGTGCTCGCGGGCTACGCGGGCTGCCTTGATCTGGTTGATCTGCTTCTCGCCACCGCGGGTCCACGCCACAGCGAAGCCCTGGGGGACGAGGTAGTTACGAGCGAATCCGTTTTTGACGTCAACGACGTCACCGGGTGCACCGAGGCCGGAGACCTCGTGCGTCAGAATCAATTTCGACATGCGAGGGCTCCTTAGCGGCCTGAGCCTGCGTACGGCAAGAGCGCCATTTCACGGGCGTTCTTGACGGCACGGGCAATGAGGCGCTGCTCCTGGACGGAGACGCCGGTGATACGGCGGGCGCGAATCTTTCCGCGCTCGGAGATGAACTTCCGAAGGGTGGGGACATCCTTGTAATCGATGACACCAACTCGGATCGACTTCGCGGGGGCGGCGTTCTTGCCACCCTTAGCTCCGCGGAGCGGCTTGCGGCGGTCGCCGCTCGACTTTCCAGCCATGATTTCCTTACTTTCTTAAGTGTGTGTTTCAGCCAGCAGCCAGGGGCTGAGGCTTAGAAGGGGGTCTCGTCGCTGAAGTTACCCGGTGCGTTCCAGACGTCTCCGCCTGATGCTGCCGGTGCGGCGGGAGCGCTGGCTGCCCAGGGCTCTTCGCCACCACTCGAAGCGGGTGCGCCGCCTCGTGAAGATGACTGCGCGCGGGTGAGCGAGGCGGTTGCGTAGCGCAGCGAAGGACCAATTTCGTCGATCTCGAGCTCCATGCTCGTGCGCTTCTCACCTTCCTTCGTCTCATACGAACGCTGCTTGAGACGCCCGGTAGCGATGACACGGGAACCCTTGGTCAATGAACCGGCCACGTGTTCGGCGAATTCACGCCAAACGCTCGCGCGCAGGAACAATGCGTCGCCATCTTTCCACTCGTTGGCTGCGCGATCGAAATTGCGCGGAGTGGATGCGATGGTGAAGTTGGCAACCGCCAGCCCGTTCTGCGTGTAACGCAGCTCCGGATCGCTGGTGAGGTTGCCCACCACGGTGATTACGGTCTCGCCGGCCATGGGCTACTTGTCGCTTGCCTTGTCGGCGTCTGCCTTGGCAGCTGCCGGCTTCGCGGGAGCCGGAACCTTGGCGGCCGGAGCCTCCGTGGTCTCGGTCTCTGTCTTGGCGGGAGCGTCTGCCTTGGCGGGAGCCTCGACGGCGTCGGCCTTGGCAACTGCGGGCTTCGCGGCCGAGTGAACCTTGGCGGCCGGAGCGGCAGCCGTGGCGTCAGCCTTGACCGGAGCAGCAGCCTTCGGGTTGGCGGCCTTGCGGGCTGCCTTCTCGGCGGCAAGCTTGGTTGCGACTGCAACCTGGGCGATGCCTTCTTCTGCGCGGAGGACCTTGGTGCGCATGACTGCTTCGGAAAGCTTCAGCTGGCGGTCGAGCTCGGCCGTAGCGGATGCGTTCGCGGTGAAGTCGACGACGGCGTAGATGCCTTCGGTCTTCTTGTTGATCTCGTAAGCGAGACGACGACGACCCCAGACATCAACCTTGTCAATGGTTCCACCATCGTTGCGAACAACGTTGAGGAACTTGTCAAGGCTGGGAGCTACGGTGCGCTCATCGATCTCGGGATCGAGGATAACCATCAATTCGTACTGGTGCATGACTAACCCACCTCCTTCGGACTAAACGGCTGCAGAATTTCTGCAACAGGAGGGTTGTGCATGTGTTGAACGCGGAGGCCGGGATTCCGGCGCACAGACAACCTGCCAAGACTACCGGATCCCGTGGCCCATCGCCAACCCTCGGGTGCGGCGCCCTCCGCGCCGAGTATCCTTCCGCCGAGATTGCCTGTTCCGGTCGAGATTGACAGGCACACCGGGCAATCTCGACCGCAGTTGACAATCTCGGCGCGCTCGCTCATCGTTCCGGCCTCAATCCCGCCTCGAGCAGGAGCGCGCGAAGTCGGGCAGGGCTGAGTGCGACATCCCACAGCCATCGCACCATGCCCCGACCCGGCGCGCACAGCCGGTCCTGGCGAACCTTCTCGTCCCAGACGACGTCCTCGATCGACCGGCCCTGCATATACTCCTGACGCGTGTACTTCACCTTGCCGTCGAATTCGCCGAGGAGCGGCAGGTTACGAACATGATGTTTGGCCTCCCAGGTGAAGTCGACGACGTCCTCGCCGCCACCCGGCCTGGCGTACGAGACCTGGAGCAGGGGCGCGGGAAACCCGCAGACGTAGATGTTGACCCGGCAGACGGACTCGCCCGGTGAACCTGACTTCCCATCGGCGAAGCCGGACGCCCGTGCCGCTGCACGGCATCCGCGGACCGACCCAAGGCGCTGCACCGCCTCGACCAGCTCCTCCTTGGCGATGTCCTCGTCCCTCCGGCCGTTCGGCAGCAGGAATGGGGAACGAAGCCCGGCATCCAGGCTCACCACGGCGGAGATGAAACGCATGCTCCTGGCCAGGTCGACCATGGTGCGGAGGCGGCTTGTCACCAGGAGCCCGTCGATCTCGACGACGTCGTCCTCGCTCAGGGCGCCCTGATGCCAGACGACCCCGTTCTTCGATCCGCGCGTACTTCCACCACCCTGCAACATCAGGTGTACCTCGCGCGGCCACGCCCCGAGGATCGGAAGCCCCCACACCCGCGCTGCGGAGACGTGCGAGAGCACCGGCTGCGACCGCCGGGTCAGCGCGACGGCGTGGATCCGCATCAGGTATTGGGCGTCGTCATTCGCCGTGTTCCAGAGCTGGGACGGCACGTAGACGCCTCGCAGGAGCCGATTCTTCTCGCCGTTCTCGTGCGCGCGGCGCAGGGCCCGACCATCCACCCCGACGAGTCGCGCGTCGCGCGCGAGTTCCAGCGCCGTCTGGTTCGGGTGATCGCGGTTGTCCATGCCGCTGATCATGGTGCCGCTGCGCTGGCCTCACCGGACGGAAGGCTCGGCTGTGGAGAATGCATGCCAGCGGCATTCGGTTGAGGACCGGGTTCGCGGCGCCGAGTCCGCCCGCTGGCGCGAGGCCCAGCCCGCCGAGATTGCCCGTTCCGGTCGAGATTGACAGGCACACCGGGCGATCTCGACCGCACCTGTCAATCTCGGCGAGGGATGCCCGGGGCCCGCTACTTCTTGACGGCGGCGTTCGCCGCGTCCTCGGCCGCGCGCACGCCCTCGGCCACGGGGGTGCGCCCGAGGAAGACCTCCTGCAGCAGCGGCCGCATGGCGTTGTCGGCGGCGGGCCAGCCGGAGCCCTTCGGTGCGGGCGCCGTTCCGTTCTTCAGGACCTCGTAGAACGCGCTGATGTCGACGTTCTTCTTCGCCCAGTACTCCGAGTAGTCCTTCTGGGCGGCCAGGACGGCCGGCGAGGCCGACCCGTTGGCCCCGATGTAGCTGGAGCCCTTCGCGCTGCCCAGCCAGGCGAGCACGCGCTTCACTTCGGCCGGGTGCTTCGAGGACGTGCTGCCGGCCGCGACGATGCCGTCGACGCCGCTGATGGCGCCGGCCGGTCCGGCCGGAAGCCGGGCGACCCCCCACGGGAAGTCCGCGCCGCCGCTGACGTTCGCCAGGTTGTAGACGCCGCTCTGGAAGAGGGCAATCTTGCCCTGGAGGAACTCGTCACGGCTGAAATCACCGTTGGTGTTGGTGTCGGCGGCCGACGGTGACACGTGGAACTTGTTGATCAGGTCAACCATGTAGGTGAAGGCCTCGATGCCCTTCGGCGACCCGAAGGCGTACTTCTCGCCCGTGCTGGAACTCCGCGCCGTTCGAGGCCAGGTAGTTGAGCAGGGTGGCCTGCACGTCGTACGCGGAGTTGTAGCCGTACTGGGCGAGTTTGCTGCCGTCGAAGCCCGCCCTGCCGGCCTGGTGCCCCTGGGAATCCCGCGTCAGCTTCTGAAGCACGGGCAGCAGGGTGTCGTTCTTGCCGGTCGGGTCCCAGCGCAGGTCGGCCAGGTCGGCCGGGGTCAGGCCGGCC
This sequence comes from Microbacteriaceae bacterium, assembly GCA_036723055.1. Lineage (GTDB taxonomy): Bacteria > Actinomycetota > Actinomycetes > Actinomycetales > Microbacteriaceae > Cryobacterium. The sequence continues at coordinate 43,182 of DAIMHX010000010.1, read as the reverse complement.
GCCTTGAGTAGGTCCGCGTTGTAGTACACGCCGATCCCGGGGTCGGCCAACTGGGGCACGCCCCAGAGCACGCCGTCGCGGGTGTACTGCTTGACGACGCTCGGCGCCCACTCCGTGCGCGCATCCGTTCCGAGCGTTTTGTCGATGTTGAGGAGAGCGCCGGCGTCGGCGTAGACCGGGTAGTCGCCGCCGTCGACCCAGAAGATGTCGTCGACGCTCTTGCCGGCGACATCCGTGCGCAGTTTCTCCCAGTAGTCGGTCCACGGGATGATGCTCAGCTTGACCTTGATGTCGGGGTTGGTCTTCTCGAACGCGGCGAAGGATGCCTCATACGCCTTGGCCACCTGGTCGTCTCAGAGTCGCACCGTCACGGTGGTCTGGGCGGCTGAGCCGTTGTCAGAGACGTTCAGCGCCGTGACCGCCCCGGCTATGACGAGGACGGCCGCCGCGGCACTGGCGGCAATGATGGTTGAACGCTTGCGCATGGTTTCAGTTTATTTAATCCCGGTGATCGTGATCGAACGCACGAACTGCCTCTGGAAGATCAGGAACAGCACCAGCAGCGGCACCAGGGCGAGCGTCGTGGCCGCCATCACGAGCGTCCAGTTGCCGTTGAACTGGCTCTGCAACGACGCCGTCGCCACCGTGACCACGCGCCAGTCGCTGCCGGAGGTGACGACGAGCGGCCACATGAAACTGTTCCAGTGGCTCACGATGGTGAGTAATGTCAGCGTCGCGATGATCGGCCGCGACAGCGGCACGACGATTTCGACGAGCACGTCCAGCGTGTTCGCCCCGTCGAGCCTCGCCGCGTCGATGAGTTCCTGCGGGATGCCGCGGAAGTACTCCCGGAGCAAGAAGATCGCGTACGGCGACGCGAACACGAACGGCAGCACCAGGCTCCAGAACGAGTTGCGCAGCCCTGCCTCGGTCATCATCAGGTAGAGCGGGACGACGAGTACGACCGGCGGGATCATCAGCGTCGACAGGTAGACCCAGAACAGCACCTGCCGCCCCGGGAAGTCGACCCGCGCGAACGCGTAGGCCGCGAGGATCGAGCAGATCAGCTGGCCGATCAGGATGAGCGCCGCCGCGAGCACGGTGACCAGGATGGCGCGGCCGAACTCGGCCCGGCCGGTGAGGAGCTGCAGGATGTTGTGTAGCGTCGGCGGGCTCGGCCAGGCGAGCACCGGTTCCCTGGCGAACTGTTCACGGGTCTTGACCGCGGTGAGCCCGCTGAGCAGGAACGGTCCCAGGGTGAAAACGGCTCCGAGCACGAGCACCAGGTAGACGGCGGCGCTTCTAGTCCATTTCATAGGTCACCCTCCGCCGGAAGTAGATCTGCTGGGCCAGCGTGATGACGAAGAGGACCACGAGGAGTACGACGGCCATGACCGCGGCGCGGCCCAGGTCGAAGGCACCGAACGCCTCGTAGTAGATGCGCGCGGCGACGACATCCGTCCTGCGCGCCGGGCCGCCCTGGGTCAGCGCGTAAACCTGGTCGAAGACCTGGAACGCCGAAATGACGGTCGTCACGAGCACGAAGAACATGGTGGGCCGCAGCAGCGGCAGAGTGATGTGCCAGAACATCGCCACCGGGCCGGCGCCATCGATCCTGGCCGCCTCGACGACGGGGCTCGGGATGTTCAGCAGCCCGGCCATGAAGAACAGGGTGACGTAGCCGACGTTGGTCCAGATGACGACGGCCGCCACCGTCGGCAGGGCGAGCGCCGGGTCGGTCAGCCACTCCACCCGGTGCCCGATGAGGGCGTTCAGCGCCCCGTCGGTCGGCGCCAGGACCCACTTCCAGACCACGCCGAGCGCGAGCGGTGCGCAGATCCACGGCAGCACGTAGATGGTGCGGAACACGGCCGAACCGGGCAGGTCGCGGGTCAACAGGAGCGCTGCGCCGAGCCCGATGAGCGTCTGGATTGGCACGACGAGGGCCACGAAGACGAGCGTGACGAGCAGCGAGTTCCCGAACACGCCGTCCGAGACCACGGACGCGTAATTGTCCAGGCCGACGAACGTGATCGGCCCGATCAGATCCCAACTCTGGAAGCTGAGCCAGACCACAACGAGCACGGGCAGCAGCAGGAAGCAGACCACGCCGAACAGGCTCGGGGCGAGCAGCGCGTACCCCGTGAGCGCATTGCGCCGACGAATACCGCGGCGACGGATGCCTCAGCTACCGGCCACGTCCCGCCCACCAGGCCTGCAGCCGGCGCGTTGCCTCCTGCTCGCCCAGCGGCCCGTCGTCGAGACGCTGCTCGAGCAGGTACCGGTAGGCCTCGCCGACCTCGCGTCCCGGCTTCACGCCGAGGATCGCCATGATCTGTTCGCCGTCGAGATCGGGGCGCACGGCCGCCATCTCCTCCTGCTCGGCGAGTTCGGCGATCCGCTGCTCGAGGTCGTCGTAGGCGAAGCCGAGGCGGTCGGCCTTGCGGCGGTTGCGGGTGGTCACGTCGGCCCTGGTGAGGATGTGCAGGCGCTCGAGCTGGTCTCCGGCGTCGCGCACGTAACGGCGCACAGCGGAGTCGGTCCAGGCACCCTCGGTGTACCCGAAGAAGCGCAGGTGCAGCTCGACCAGGCGCCCGACGGCGGAGATCGTGTCATTGTCGAAGCGCAGCGCGCGGAGGCGCTTCTTCGCCAGCTTCGAACCGACCACGTCGTGATGGTAGAAACTGACGACCCCGCCGGGCTCGAGCTTGCGCGTGGCGGGCTTGCCGATGTCGTGCAGGAGCGCGGCCAGGCGCACGACCAGGTCGGGAACCGCCAGGTTGCCGCGAGAATTTTCGTAGTCGATGGCCTGCTCGAGCACGGTCAAGGTGTGCTGGTAGACGTCCTTGTGGTGGTGGTGCTCGTCGATCTCGAGCCGGAGGGCTGGGATCTCCGGCAGCACGATCTCGGCGAGCCCCGACTCGACCAGGAGCTCGATCCCGGCGCGCGGCCGGTCGGAACGCAGCAGCTTCGAGAGTTCCTCGCAGACGCGTTCGGCCGAGATGATCTGGATGCTTCCCGCCATAGCGGTCATCGCCGCCGCGGTGTCCGGGTCGAGCACGAATCCGAGCTGGGCGCTGAACCGGGCGGCCCGCATCATCCGCAGCGGATCGTCGCCGAAGGACACCTCCGGCGCGGCGGGGGTGCGCAGGACCCCGGCGAGCATGTCGTCGATGCCGCCCGCCGGGTCGACGAGTTTCACCTCCGGCAGGCGCAGGGCGAGCGCGTTCACCGTGAAGTCGCGCCGCATCAGGTCGTCTTCGAGGCTGGCGCCGAACACCACGTCCGGCCGGCGGGTCTGCCCGTCGTAGCTGTCGGCGCGGTAGGTCGTGATCTCCACGGTGTCGTCGCCGACCTTCGCGCCGATCGTGCCGAAAGCGCGACCGATATCCCAGTGGGCGTCGGCAATGGGCTTGACGATCTTGAGAATCTGGTCCGGCGAGGCATCCGTCGTGAAATCGAGATCGTTGGTGATCCGATCGAGGAAAGCGTCGCGCACCGGGCCGCCGACGAGGGCCAGCTCGTGACCGGCCGCCGCAAATGCGTTCGCCAAGCGAGATACCGTGGGGGACGCAGCCAGGTCGCCCAGCCGCGCGAGGGCTGCCGCGACGCTCTGCATGCCCCCATATTAGTTGCTGGGGTGGGTCCCGCCCGTTCGGTGCAGCTTTATCCCGGCGCGCACGCCGTAGAATCCCCTACATGGTGGCCGAGTCAGTTCCCGCGCGTCGGCCAGCGCTCCCCGTCGGCCGGCGCGGCCGGATCACACGACTGCGGATGCGGCTCCCCGGGCTCCTTGTCGCCCTCCTCGCCGTGGCATCGTCCGTTGCTCTCGTGTCGCCGGCGGCCTCGCCGGCCCACGCTGCGACCGCGGTTTCCGCGGTGGCCGCCGATTCCGTGAGCGTCGAAGTGACCCCGACCGCGTCGGCAATCCTGCACCCCAAGCAGAATCTGAAGGTCACCGTTAGCGTGACCAACTCCACGGCCGACGCGATCGCCCCCGGCACGATCGACGTGTACCTCGCACAGCGGGCCCTGATCAGCCGCTCCTCCCTTGACACCTGGCTGCGTCCGAAAGCCTCCGGGAACCCTGGCGACCTGCTGCTGAGCGCTCCGATGAAGTCGGCGATCGAGCCCGGCGAGACGGTGGCGGTCGAACTCACCGTGCCGCACGCCAAGATCGGCCTCGGCGACGGGAGCGCCTGGGGCGCCCGCGGCATCGCGGCCACGGTCACGAGCGGCGGAAACGTGCGGGCCGAGGGGCGTGGCACATTCGTGTGGTTCCCGACCGGGACCGTCACCCCCGTCAACCTGGCTGTCGTGATGCCCATCACCACGCCGCCGGGAACGACGGGCCTGATCCCCTCGACTGCACTGGAGACGTACACCGGGCCGACCGGACTGCTTTCTCGCCAGCTGGACGGGGTCATCAACCGCCCGGTCGCCATCGCGATCGACCCCATGATCATCGCGTCAATCCGCATCCTGGGCAGCTCAGCGCCGCCCAGCGCGCGTGCCTGGCTGGACCGTCTCGCACGGGCCACAAACGATATATTTCCGCTCAGCTATGCAGATGCCGACATCGCACTCGAGGCGCAGGCCGGCGCCGCATCGGTGCTGGCACCGATCTCGTTCGACCAGGCGATCGACCCGAAGTTGTTCACCGCTCCCCCTGCCACCCCCGGTGACACGTCCGGTCCCACGGGCACCGCCCCGGGGTCGACGGGCACACCATCGCCCACGCCGACCCCCGGCCCCGGAACCCCGCCGACGACCGCAGAGCTGCTCGCCTGGGACTACACGGCAACGGACATCGGCTGGCCCCGCGCGGGTGCCGTGGCCGCTTCCGACCTCAGAGCCTTCGCCGCGAGTGGGCTCAACACGACGATCCTGGCCGGTTCCAACGTGAGCCAGGGTGATCCCAACTCAACGCCCAACACCGCCGTCAGGCTCACGGACGGCGCCCTGGGCCTGGTCAGCGACGATGGCATCTCCACCGCGATCCGCGCCGCAGCGAAGGCGACAACGGATGCCGCGTGGCGCGCAGCGATGGCCGAGGTTTACTCCCAGCTGGCCGTGGTGTCGGCCGAGCTGCCCGGCACAACCCGCACGCTGCTGGCCACCTTTGACCGTGGCTTGCCACCGACCGACACCCGGCTCAGCCAGACCCTTGCGGCCCTCGCCGCGTTGCCCTGGCAGATTCCCGCCACCCTCGGCGGGGCCGCATCATCCGGGGGCGGGGCCGACGTCACGTTCAAGCCCAGCGCCGAACCGGCTGCTCGCATCGACCTGGCCGGCCGGCTTCTCCAGCGCGAGCAGGATGTGACCGCCTTCTCCACGGCAGTGGCAAAACCGGTCGCCATCACGGGCAGCCACAGACTCGACCTCCTGGCGCTGCTTGCTACCTCGTGGGGCGCCCAGCCCCAGGGCTGGACCGATGCGGTTGGAGCCAGCCTCACCGCGTCGGAGGGCCTCCTGCACTCGGTCACCGTCACCACCAAGGGCCCGATCAATGTGGTGGGCAGCAAGGTCGACGTGCCGGTGACCCTGAACAATTCGCTCGACCAGGCCGTGACCGTGCGGGTGCATGTGGTTCCCTCCAACGGACGCCTGGTCGTCGGAAGCGATGTCGATGCGCTGATCGACGCGGATTCCGCCCGCACCGTCAAGGTGCCGGTGACGGCCGCCGTCGGAAACGGTGAGGTGACCCTGCGCGTGACGGTGTTCACGCCCAGAGGCATCCCGATCGACGGACCTGCCCTTATCTCGGTCAATGTGCGAGCCGACTGGGAGGGGCTCGGCGCCCTGATCTTCGCGGTGTTCGTCGTTGCCTTCTTCGGCTTCGGCGTCTGGCGCAACATCCTGCGGCGTCGGCGCGAGCGCGCGGCAGCGGAGGGCGAGCCTGCCGACTCTGTCGAATCCACCGAATCTGGGACGGAACCACGTGCCTAACGCCGGAATCGGCCGCGCGAGCCTCTTCCTCGCCTCGGGCACGATCGTGTCTCGCATCCTCGGCTTCGTCAAGGTCATCGTGCTCGCAGGCATGATCGGCGCGATCGGGGACAGCGCCGATGCATTCGCCCTGGCCAACCAACTCCCCAACACCGTGTACGTCATCGTGGCGGGCGGCATCCTGACCGCGGTGCTCGTCCCGCAGATCGTTCGAGCGAGCCTGCACGACGACGGCGGCACCGCGTACGTCAACAAACTTCTCACGCTCGCCCTCCTCATTCTCGGCGTGACCACGATTGCCGCGACCCTGCTCGCGCCGTTCATCACCGGGTTCATCGGGCTGCACTTCTCCCCAGCCCAGTTGTCGCTCGCGATCGCCTTTGCCTACTGGTGTCTTCCGCAGATGTTCTTCTACGGGCTGTACACGCTCCTGGGCGAGGTGCTCAACGCCCGCAAGTCGTTCGGTCCGTTCACCTGGGTGCCCGTGCTCAACAATGTCGTCGCCATCGCCGGCCTGCTGGTCTTTTCTGTGCTGTTCGGTGCCGACCCGAACGGTGCGCGCGCTGCCGCCCAGTTCAGCCCGTCGATGGTTGCTGTTCTCGCCGGCAGCGCGACCCTCGGCGTGATCGCGCAGGCCGTCGTGTTGTTCTATTTCTGGCGCCGGGTTGGCCTCCGCTATCGCCCCGATTTCCACTTTCGCGGCGTCGGCCTCGGCGCGGCTGGCAAAATGGCGAGCTGGACACTCGGCATGCTGATACTGACCACCGTCGCGGGGGTCGTGGAAACGCAGGTCGTCACGCTGTCGACCGGCAAGGCATCCGTCTTCGCCCTCGCGACAGCCTGGCTCATCTTCATGCTTCCGCACTCGGTCATCACCGTCTCTGTGGCGACCGCGTACTTCACCCGGATGAGCGAACATGCTTCCGTGGGCAAGTTCGCCCTGGTGCGCACGGATGCCTCCTCCGCTATCCGCGGGACAACCTTGGTCATCGTGCTCGCGTCCGCCGTTATTGCGGTCTGTGCGTATCCGTTCGCGGCTGTCTTCGCCAGGCCATTCGAGCAGGTGCAAGGCATCGGCAATGTGATCGTCGCCTTCATCCTCGGCCTCGTCGCCTTCTGTATCCTGTTTGTCCTTCAACGCACCTTCTACGCCCTGGGCGACACCCGCACGCCGTTCTTCTTCACGCTATTCCAGGTCGTCCTCATCGTGGCGGGCGTGCTGGGTTGCGCGCTGCTGCCCAAGGGCTGGATCGCCGTGGGCATCGCCCTTGTCGTTTCGGTATCGGGCATTACCCAAACCATGCTCGCGGCCGTCCTCCTGCATCGCCGCCTGGGCGGAATTGACGGTCGCCGCATTCTGCGCAGTCTGGTCCAATACGTGGTCGCAGTGGCGCCCCCTCTCGCCCTCGGGCTAACCGTGCTCTGGGCGCTCGGCGGCACCCACAAGGGCGGCTTCGCCGTGTCGGGGATCCTGCCCGCCGTCGCGTCGATGATGGTCATTGGTCTGGTGATGTCCGTCGCCTACTTCGGGATGCTGCTGATCATGCGCAGCGAGGAGCTCCGCGGTTTCATCGCACCCCTGCAGGCCCGGTTACGCCGCTAGACCAAACGGACTCAGGCGCGGCTCCGAACCTCCTGTGCGCCCACCCCCCGTGAAAGGGCGCGGAATAGCATCCGATTAGGATGTGTTGTACCGGGCAGTGAGCGGGAAACATCGCCTTATCCCGGTTTCCCCTAGATTTCAAGGAGTGTGCACGCTTGCGCCAGATCATCATCATCGGCTCCGGTCCTGCCGGATACACGGCAGCGATCTACGCCGCACGAGCGAATCTGACGCCCTTGCTCATCGCCAGCTCGGTCGAGGCCGGCGGCGAGTTGATGAACACCACCGACGTCGAGAACTTCCCCGGTTTCCCCGAGGGCATCCAGGGTCCGGACCTCATGACGATGATGCAGGAGCAGGCGGAGCGGTTCGGCACAGAGGTCGTCTATGACGACGTCACCGCCGTCGACCTGACCGGCCCGATCAAGACCGTCACCCTCGGCTCCGGCGAGACGCACGAGGCACTCGCGGTCATCATGGCGACCGGCTCGGCGTACCGCAAGCTCGGCCTCGAGGACGAGGATCGCCTCTCCGGGCACGGCGTCTCCTGGTGCGCGACCTGCGACGGCTTCTTCTTCAAGCAGAAGACCATCGCCGTTGTCGGCGGCGGCGACTCCGCGATGGAGGAGGCAACCTTCCTCACCCGCTTCGCGTCCAAGGTCTATGTCATTCACCGCAAGGACTCGCTGCGTGCCTCCAAGATCATGCAGGAGCGCGCGTTCGCGAATGACAAGATCGAATTCGTCTGGAACTCCGAGGTCATCGGGATCACGGGCGCGGATGCCGTCGACGGTGTTCGCCTGCGCGACACCGTCACCGGCGCCGAGAGCTCGCTCGAACTCGACGGACTCTTTGTGGCGATCGGCAACGACCCGCGCACGCACCTCGTCCACGGACAGTTGGACCTCACGCCGGAGGGCACCATCGCCGTCGGCGGCCGGTCTTCGAAGACCAGCCAGGCCGGCGTCTTCGCGGCCGGGGACGTCGTCGACCCGACCTACCGCCAGGCCGTAACGGCCGCGGCATCCGGCTGTGTCGCAGCGCTCGACGCCGAACACTATCTTTCGACTCTTCCCGCAGACCTGCTGGCCAGGGCCAGCGAAACCGAACTCGCAACAGTTACCAACTAAGGAGCATTACATGACCGCACGCGCCGTCACCGAGGCGACTTTCGACCAGGAAGTCATCAACAACGAGAAGACCGTTCTGGTGGACTTCTGGGCCGAATGGTGCGGTCCCTGTCGCGCCGTCGGCCCGATTCTTGACCAGATCGCGCACGAGCACTCCGACAAGATCGACATCGTCAAGCTCAACGTCGACGACAACCCCGCGCTTGCCGCGAAGTACATGATCACCTCCATCCCCGCGATGAAGGTGTTCCAGAAGGGCGAGGTCGTCAAGACCGTCATCGGCGCCAAGCCGAAGCCCGCCCTCGAAGCCGACCTGGCCGCCTACCTGGCGTAGCCGACCGGCCGGTTCATTGCGAACCCGAAGACCCGTCCGGCTCACGCCGGGCGGGTCTTTTCGTTGCCCGGCTGCTGCTCTCTCCCGCACGCGGGAGGACTTACGCCGGAAGGCCCCAGTGACACCCCATACGATTGAGATCTCACCAGAACGGAAGTGACGTGACAGAACAGGGCTCCTCCCAGGCCGGCAACAACCTCGACCCGTGGTACCACCACTACGCCGAGCGAGCCGCTGGGTTGCGCGCCTCGGAGGTGCGCGCCTTGTTCGCCGTGGCCTCACGCCCCGAGGTCGTCTCCCTCGCCGGTGGCATGCCCTATGTGGCCGCCCTTCCGCAGGACCTCGTGATCAACTCCATGGAGCGGGTCATGCGCGAACAGGGTGCCACGGCCCTGCAATATGGCTCTGGTCAGGGAATTCCTCTGCTTCGGGAGCAGATTCTCGATGTCATGGCGCTCGAAGGCATCCAGGCGAATGCGGACGACGTGGTGGTCACGACCGGGTCGCAGCATGCCCTCGAGCTCGTCAGCAAGCTCTTCCTCGACCCCGGCGACGTCGTTCTCTCCGAGGGCCCCAGCTACGTCACCGCCTTGGTCATCTTCAGGTCGTACCAGGCCGAGGTCGAACACGTTCCGATGGACGAGAACGGGCTCATCCCCGAGGCGCTCCGCGAACACATTGCCCGGCTGAAGGCCGCCGGCAAGACTATCAAGTTCCTGTACACCATCCCCAGTTTCCACAACCCGGCCGGCGTCACGCTGAGCTGGGCGCGGAGGCTGGAGATCCTCGAGATCGCCAAGCAAAATGACATCCTCGTGCTCGAGGACAACCCGTACGGTCTTCTCTACTTCGACCGCCCGGCTCCGGATGCGATGCGTTCGGTCGAGCGTGACGGCGTGGTTTACCTGGGCACCTTCTCTAAGACCCTCGCGCCCGGGTTCCGGGTCGGCTGGGCGCTCGCCCCGCACGCCATCAGGGAGAAGCTGGTGCTCGCGAACGAGGCGGCTGTACTCTCGCCCAGTTCGTTCACGCAGTTGGTGATTTCGGAGTATCTCTCCACCGCGGACTGGAAGGGCCAGATCAACACGTTCCGCGGCGTGTACCGCGAGCGGAAGAACGCCATGATCAAGGCGCTCGACGAATATCTCCCCGAGCTCACCTGGACCAACCCGGACGGTGGGTTCTACGTCTGGGTGACACTCCCGGACCGCCTCGACTCCAAGGCGATGCTGCCGAGGGCGGTGACGGAACTCGTCGCGTTCACACCGGGTACCGCGTTCTTCGGCGACGGCGACGGGCACCAGAACATGCGCCTGTCATTCTGCTACCCCACGCCAGAGAACATCCGGGTCGGCATCCGTCGCCTGGCGACCGTCATCCGCGACGAGCTCGACCTGCTCGACACCTTTGCGGGCACCGGCTCCCTGGACGCAGCCAGGGACAGCCGTCGCTTCGGCGGCCCACCTCCCGACATCTCGTAGTCCCCCGCAGCCCGCCCATCGCCGTCCCAGCCCAAGCAAGGAAAATCCCTGATCATGAGCCAATCCGCCCCTCTCGACATTGTTGTGCTTGCCGGTGGAATCTCGCATGAGCGCGAAGTATCCCTGCGGTCCGGGCGCCGGGTCGCCGACTCACTGAGCAGCCTGGGCCACACCGTCACGGTAATCGACCCGCATGCCGGCCTGCTCTCCGAGCTCGAGCGTCGGCAGCCGGATGTCATCTGGCCCACCCTGCACGGCGCCACTGGGGAGGACGGTGCGCTCCTGTCCCTGCTGCAGACCACGGGCATTCCGTGCGTCGGCTCACGCGGTGAGGCGGCCAGTCTGGCCTGGTCGAAGCCAACGGCCAAGGAACTCGTGCGGCGGGCTGGCTACGCCACCCCCGCGGCAATCGCGCTGTCCACGGACACCTTCCGCGACCTCGGCGCCTCGAGCGTGCTGGAGCGCATCCTGGCGGCGCTCGGAACCCCTCTCGTGGTGAAGCCCGCCAACGGTGGCTCGGCGCAGGGCGTGACGATTGTGGACTCCCCTGCCGGCCTGCCGCGTGCGATGGTCGATGCCTACGCCTATGCGGACGTCGCGCTGGTGGAGACGAAGGTGGCCGGCACGGAACTCGCTGTCACGGTCATCGACGTCGGCGACGGCCCTGTGGCGCTGCCCGCGGTCGAAATTGTTCCCCTGAGTGGCGTTTTCAGCTTCGAGGCACGCTATAACGCTGGCGAAACGCTGTTCTACACGCCTGCCCGGGTGAAGCCCGACGTTGCGCGTCACGTCGCGGAGACCTCCGTCGCCATTCACACCCTGCTTGGGCTCCGTCACATCTCCCGCATCGACCTCATCGTCGACGAGAACGGGACGCCGTGGTTCCTCGAGGCCAACGTTTTGCCGGGCCTGACCGAGACATCGATGGTCCCCCAGTCCATTGAGGCCTCCGGCCAGTCGCTCGGCGCGGTCTACGAGGCCCTGGCCCGGGCTGCCATCGCCGACAACTAGCGCAAGCCCGCGGCATTCCGCCCCATGTTTCACGTGAAACATTCCGCCGAATCCCGGTCCCGTGTCCCTGTCCGTCGTTTCCTCGGTGCCGTCACGACCGCCCCCGCCTTCAGCCGCCCGAAACAGATCGGCTCCCCAGCGCCGCGCCGAGCATAGCTCCGGCACTTCGTAGGAAAATCGTCGACTTGGACAATTTCGGGCCATTTCGGGGCAGAGGGAGTTGCAGAAGTTATGTAACTGTCGGCTCGTGCAAAACGAACCGATACAGGCGGGGGATCGCGTGCTCACTCGTGAAAGCCCGAGAAGGTGCAGGTCAAAGCCAGCCGGTTGTTGTCGTCCGGAACTACGGCGATTGTCTGCGCTTCCCAGGGCTGAACTTGTTTGCGCTCAAATGTGAGCAGGCGAAGCGTGATGATTCTCGACCTGGCGCACGCAGCTGGAATCAGGTGGCCGTGTTCTGCAGGTAGCCCCAGAGAGATCTATGCATCACCCCAGCCACGCGAGACCATTGATCGGCCTGCTCTTGGCGCGGTCGCCCAGTCGCCAACCATCCCCCACCAATGGGCCGGAATTCACAATCACTCATAATTTCGGCGGATTATGTGTCGTTTTGACCGGTTTTCAGTTCGTCACAAGCCAACCTAAGGGCCCCTTCAACGATTCGTCCGCGCAAAAATCCGGCGGAATTTCGACACTTTTAGGCTGAAATGGGTACATTCGGATGTTTCACGTGAAACATTGGTAAACCTCGCGGCCGCATACGGTCACTCTAGATTTGGCCTTCACGGGAAGCCGACGTCAGGTCGATGCGCATCAATAGTCCCGTGCCCCACAGGTTGAGCGAAAGAGTGTTTCACGTGAAACATTCCCAATTTCGAGCGCGTCCGCGACAAGTGAGGCAACTCGCACTGTCGCCTCGGGCAGGCGGGAGTCCCAAACACCAGCTTTCGCGCCGAATGTCCTCTTGAGCCCCCTACGTTGTCGTGGAATCGAACGTCGGGCACCATATCCGTATGCAACGCGAGGACGTCGTTGACTGGGCCATCACAGTCAACGTTCTGACAGGATGACCGCCCGAAACAGAGATGAGAGGCCGACATCTGACTCAGTGGTGTCCGGAAGGCCTTGCGGCGTTGATCGGGATTCGATGGATCGGCATGACTGCGCTGCAGCCGCAGAAAGTGCCCGATTATGGCTCACCAGGCCCCCCACCGAATGTTTCACGTGAAACATTGCCTGTTGATCGATGTTCTGACGCACTCTCGGCTGTCCAGATGCTCAGTCAAGTGAGTCGCAGCGATCGTCACGCGATTTCGGTGCTGCCGTCAGATCTACCGACAGTAGTGCGCGTACAAAGAACGCCAACTTTGGCGCAAACGCACCGACTGGCTCGCATGCCGGGCACGCCAAACGCCGAAGACATTGTCGCGCCGGACTGCTTGATCGCGACCCGGGGGAGCCATGGCGAATGTTTCACGTGAAACATTGGGGAGCTCCCGCGCCCACGCGGAACGCTTCGGGCTAGTTGGCTCCGAAGGCAGGCTCTCCCAGCACGACGAGAATGCGATTCAGATCACCAATGGTGGCAAAATCAACCGTGATCTGGCCCTTTCGTGCCCCAAGGTTGATCTTCACGCGTGTGTCCAGACGGTCGCCCAGGCGTTCGGCGATCTCATCGAGGTGCCCCTGGCGCTTTCCGGGTGACGGTTTTGCCGTGGAAGGTCGGGGCGTCGCCGCGGCCGCCGCCTCTGAGGCGCGCACAGAGAGGTCCTCGTTGACGATCTTGTCCGACAGCCGCAGCATCGCCGGGTGGTCACCGGCCGACAGGATGGCGCGGGCGTGCCCGGCCGTGAGAACGCCGGCAGCGACCCGGAGCTGCACCGGTTCGGGCAGCTTGAGCAGGCGGAGTGTATTCGTAATTTGTGGCCGTGACCGGCCAATTCGTGTTGCGAGCTCGTCCTGGGTGATGCCGAAATCCGACAAGAGCTGCTGGTAGGCCGATGCCTCTTCGAGCGGATTGAGCTGGGCGCGGTGAAGGTTCTCCAGCAGCGCGTCGCGCAGCATGTCGACATCCGCTGTTTCCCGAACAACCGCCGGAATACTGGAAAGACCGACCTCCTTGGAGGCTCGCAGCCGACGTTCACCCATGACCAGTTCGTACTTACCTGGTTGCTGGGGGATAGGCCGCACAACGATCGGCTGAAGCACGCCAACTTCGCGGATGCTGTGCACCAGCTCGGACAGGTCGGATTCGTCGAACGTCGTGCGGGGCTGCACGGCGTTCGGAATGATGTCGTTGGGATCCAGGTGGGCCAGTCGTGCGCCGGGAACCTCGAGAAGCTCCACAGGAGACTCCTCCTCCGGGGCATCGGCGTACGGGAAGAACACGTCGACCGGCCGGGCGGCCTTTGCGTCGTCCTGCACGGGAATCAGGGCGCCAATGCCGCGTCCGAGGCCTGTCCGTTTCGCCATTACAGCTTTACTCCCGTCCGTGGGGCGCCGCGTCGCGCAATTTCTGCCGCTGCTTCGAGGTAGGAGAGCGATCCTGCCGAGTTCAAGTCGTAGCTGATGACGCTCTGGCCGTAGCTCGGCGCCTCAGAAACCCGCACAGAACGCGGAATGAGGGTGTCGAGCACCTCATCGGGGAAGTGGTCGCGCACATCCTGCGCCACCTGGTTCGCCAGGTTGGTGCGGCTGTCGTACATCGTCAGGAGAATGGTCGACACGGCGAGGTCCGGATTGAGGTGCTTCTCGATAAGTTCGATGTTCTTGAGCAGCTGGCTCAGGCCCTCAAGTGCGTAGTACTCACACTGGATCGGAATGAGCACCTCCCTGGCCGCCACGAATGCGTTGATCGTGAGGAGTCCGAGAGAGGGAGGGCAGTCGATGAACACATAGTGATACGGCTCATCCATTTCGCCGAGGTGCAGATCGAGGGCACGCCGCAGACGCTGCTCGCGGGCAACGAGGGAGACGAGCTCGATTTCAGCGCCGGCCAGGTGAATTGTCGCCGGGACGCAGAATAACGCACCGAATTCCGGGCTCTTCTGAACGACCTCGCCGAGGGGCATGTCGTTGATGATCACGTCGTACACGCTTGGAGTTTCGGCCCGGTGCTCGACGCCCAATGCAGTCGACGCGTTACCCTGCGGGTCCAGGTCGATGACCAGCACGCGCGCACCCTGACGGGCAAGTGCGGCCGCCACGTTCACGGCTGTCGTGGTCTTGCCCACGCCACCCTTCTGGTTCGACACCGTCAGGACCCGCGTCTTTTCGGGCATCGGGAGCTCTTCCGCCGCGATCACCTGGCGCCGACGGGTCAGTTCTGAAATCTCGTGCGCGAGGGGTGTGCTCTCGTCAAGTCCCGACGCCGTGCTGCTGACTTGCTGGTCTTCGCCAGGATGTTTCACGTGAAACCTTTGCGTTCGACGGTCGATGAGCCACCCGAAAGTGAGTCCCGGTGAGTCCCTCTCGCCGAGGCGAGAGGGAGGATCTGGGACTAATCCACTGTAGCCTTAATGACCCTCGTGACATCGGGCAGCACGCCCTCGCCGAGCGTAATCACTTCCACATTGCTCAGGCGGAACTTGCGAATCGCCTTCGCCGCGGCTTCAATCTCCGACTGGGCTCCGGCGCCCTTCATCAACAGCATTTCTCCGCCCGGTCGCAGCAGGGGAGCAGTGAGCGGGATCAAGGTGCGGAAAGCGCTCACGGCACGGGCGGTGACCTGGTCGAGTGGATGCTCCAACCGAACGTCCTCGGCGCGCGCCCGGATAACCGTCGTATTGGTCAGTCCCAGCGCGGCGATCTGGTCGTTCAACCACGCCACCCGCCGTTCCATCGGCTCGATCAGCACGAATCTGACGTCGGGCCGGGCGATCGCAAGGACCAGGCCGGGAAGCCCGGCGCCGGAACCCACATCGCCAACGACTCCCGGCTGGAGCAGCGGAGCGACAATCGCGCAATTCAGGATGTGCCGGCTCCACAGCCGCGGAAGCTCGAGCGGACCGATGAGACCAAGTTTCTCGCCCTGATCAGCCAAATTGTTCGCAAACGCACGCGCGACCTCTAGTTGTGCACCGAAAAGTTGCGCCGCTTCGGCCGGCTCAGGTTCGAGGTTGTCGGTCATCGTGGGGAACTAGGACGCGGAGATGACCGTGTGACGGTCGCGGCCCTCGCCCTTGGATTCCGACACATATCCGCGCTCGGAAACGATATCGTGCACCAGTTTGCGCTCGTACGACGACATCGGGGGAAGCGCCGCGTCGGCTGCGCCGGCCTCGATGCGTTCGATGGCGCGTGCGACGAGCGCGGTGAGCTCCGCCTGGCGAGCATCGCGAGAGCCGCCGATGTCCAGAATGAGACGGGAAAACGACCCGGTCTTGTTCTGCACGGCCAGACGGGTGAGTTCCTGCAGCGCGTTCACCGTGTCGGGCTTGGACAGCAGTCGCAGGTTGTCGGGATCCGACGCATTGACCGACAGGTATGCGCGACCGTTGCGTGCATCGATGTCGATGTCACCGTCGAGGTCGCAGATGTCGAGGAACTCCTCGATGTAATCGGCGGCAATGTCACCCTCCTTCTCGAGCTGGTCGAGGGTGGGGGAGTCGCCGGTCGTGGCATCAGCGGCGAGAACATCTGCGTTCTCGGTAGGAGTGCTCTCGGTCACATCGGTGTCAGTCACGTCGGTTTGCCTCTTCTACTTCTTGGGGCCGGTTTTTTTTGCGCGAGTCTTGCCGATCGGCTGCTGGCGCTGGGCCGGCTTCTTGACTTCATCAACGATGATGATGTCGCCGTCCGTGCCGATGAGTTTACCTTTGCGGGCGAGTCGTTCCTCGCGCGCCTTGGCCGCTTCGCTGCCAGGGGTGGGCATGTTGCGGATCACGAGGAACTGCTGGCCCATCGTCCACACGTTGGAAGTGAGCCAGTAGAACATGACGCCGAGCGGGAACGCCACACCGGAGAAGGCGAAGACCAGCGGGAGCAGGTACAACATGATGCGCTGCTGACGGAACATCGGGCTCGCCTTGGTTTCCGGCGACATGTTTTTGGAGACGATCTGCAGCTGCGTGATGAACTGCGAGGCCGTCATCAGCACGACCATGGTGGCGGCGATGATCATGACCGACACGTTGACCGAGGCATCGCCGGCGATCAGCTTCGTCCACTGCGAGGCAAAGGAGTCGTGCAGTGGGGCATCACCGAACAGTTTGGCCCTACCAAAGCTCTTCGCGAGATCCAGGTTCAACGGCCCAACGCCGGCTTTGGCGTGCTGTGCGTCGTTGAGCACGGAGAACAGCGCGAAGAAGATCGGCATCTGCAGGAGGAGCGGAAGGCAGGAGCTCAGCGGGTTCGTGCCCGTACGCTTGTAGAGATCCATGGTCTCGCGGGACATGGCCTCGCGGGAGAACTGGTCCTTCTTGCCCTTGTACTTGTCCTGGATCTTCTTGAGCTGGGGCGCGACCTCGAGCATCTTGCGCTGGCTCTTGATCTGCTTGACGAAGATGGGGATGAGCGCGGCCCGCACCACCAGGACGAGACCAACGATGGAGAGCACCCAGGTGATTCCGTCGTTGTAGCCGAGTCCGAAGTTGGAGAACAGCCAGTGCCAGGCGACGAGCAGCAGCTCAACCGCCCATTTCAGTGGCCAGAGGATCGTACCGATGAGGTCCATGCTTCGAGTCAGCCCTTTCCGTGGCTTCGTGCGACGACAAATCCAAACGACGTCACGGAATAGCGACGCTTGCGCTTCAGGGGAACATCATCGATTCCGCCTTCGGCCCACGGATGGCATCGAGCCAGCCGGCGCGCGGCCAGGGCCGATCCAATCACGAGTCCGTGTTCCTGGGCGGCGCCGAGCGCATATGCCGAACAGGACGGGTAATACCGGCAAACATCGCCGTACAACGGGGAGATGACGGCGCGATAAGCACGGAGGAGAAGAATGCCCACATTCCGGGGAATGAGCAGGACCGTCGACACCACTGTGTTCATTCGCGCGCGCCACCCGTGACGAGGGCAGCAGACAACTCCGCCTTGAGGGTCAGCCAGGGAACCTCGCTCGACGACGGCAATGCGCGGATGACGACATCCGTACCCGGGCGCACCGAGGGCAGCAGCTGAAAGCTGGCCGCCTTCAGACGTCGCCGAACACGATTGCGGCCCACTGCGCCACCCACATTCTTTGCGACGATGAAACCAAAACGAACCGGTACGCCCTCGGTACTTTTCCGCACATAGGTCACCATGTGTGGTCCGGTAATACGCAATCCGCGCCGAACGACCGCTTTATAGTCGCTCCCGCTCGTAATGCGATTGGCGTGAGGGAGCACCAGCGCGCTTAGGCGGAAAGTTCGGTGCGACCCTTGCGACGACGTGCACCCAGGATTGCGCGGCCGGCGCGGGTGCGCATGCGCAAACGGAAGCCGTGCACCTTGGACCGACGACGGTTGTTCGGCTGGAAGGTTCTCTTGCTCATTGTTCAATCTCCACGTGTTGGATCTCCGCAAGCCAGGAACGAACGGCCGGGAAAAATTAGGTAGCCCTCGGGCTGGGGTCAACTGATTAAAACTACGGCGTTGTCCCGTTCTGGTCAAACTCAACGAACCCAAAAGTCCGAGTCTGCACAGCAAACCCGCCGATGCCCGCAGTGACACGCGGGCAATTGGAAGCTAATTAGGCCTCGGTATCGCCAATTGACTACCGTGGGGACAAGTTATCCACAGGTTTTCAACAGAAACCTGAGAATTCGGCCTTTTTTACACACAGCCGGTGGATAACTTTGTGAATACTTTTGTGCGGCGCTTAAATCGGTGACGATGGCCCAGGCGTCAGCACGCACCGAGGTCGCTCTTTCCGGCCTCAGGCAATGTAACAGAGATTGGTAAACCATGGCAGACGGAGAACAGCCCATCGCGAACACCTGGCGGTCGGTCCTGACCATCTTGGAATCCGACGACAGCATCACCCCAATGCTCTACGGGTTCCTGAACCTGGTCGACCCCAAGGGAATCGCTGCTGGAACCTTCTACCTGGAAGTGCCCAACGAATTCACGGCAAGCATGCTCAACCAGCGGATGCGCGTCCCCCTGCTGATGGCGATGGGCCAGCTCGACGAAGCGACCGCCGTGTCCAGCTTCTACGTCGTGGTCAATCCCGAACTCGAACAGGAATCGCTGCGGCCCGTGCAGGTCCACACGATCCAGCCGGACGTGGAAACGCCGGCCGCTCCGCAGTCCGTCTTCGAGAACACGTCGCCGGAACGACCGCATGACACGCGACTCAACAACAAGTACAGCTTCGACAACTTCGTGATCGGCCAGTCCAACCGATTCGCGCATGCCGCGGCGGTTGCCGTTGCAGAAGCACCGGCGAAGGCCTACAACCCGCTCTTCATCTACGGATCGTCCGGGCTGGGCAAGACTCACCTTCTGCACGCCATCGGCCACTACGCGATGAGCCTGTACCCGGGTATCCGGGTTCGTTATGTCAGTTCAGAAGAGTTCACCAACGATTTCATCAACTCGATCGCGAACAACCGCGGTTCGGCCTTCCAGTCCCGCTACCGCAACATCGACATCCTGATGATCGACGACATCCAGTTCCTGCAGGGCAAGGCCGAGACCCAGGAAGCCTTCTTCCACACCTTCAACACCCTGCACGACCACAACAAGCAGGTCGTCATCACCAGCGACCTGCCCCCCAAGCACCTGACCGGGTTCGAAGACCGCATGCGGTCCCGGTTCGAATGGGGCCTCATCACGGATGTCCAGGCTCCCGACCTCGAGACTCGCATCGCGATCCTCCGCAAGAAGGCCCAGAGCGAGAAGCTCCAGGTTCCCGACGACATCCTCGAATTCATGGCCACCAAGGTGTCCTCGAATATCCGCGAACTCGAGGGCACGCTGATCCGCGTCACCGCGTTCGCCAGCCTCAACCGCACCCCGGTCGACATGGACCTCGTGCAGACCGTTCTGAAGGACCTCATCACGCTTGACGACGACAACGTCATCGCGCCGGTGGACATCATCACGAACACCGCCGACTACTTCAAGCTCACCGTCGATGACCTCTACGGCTCCTCCCGCTCGCAGGCCGTTGCCACGGCACGCCAGATCGCGATGTACCTCTGCCGGGAACTCACCAATCTGTCTCTCCCGAAGATCGGCCAGCTGTTCGGCAACCGCGACCACACCACGGTCATGTACGCCAACAAGAAGATCAGTGAGCTGATGAAAGAGCGCCGGTCGATCTACAACCAGGTCACCGAGCTCACCAACCGCATCAAGCAGAACCACCGCTACAAGTAACTGACAAAATTTCGGAGTTTTCCACCTGTGGAAACTCCTGTGGAAAACAATTACACAACGGGGCGATTGCTGTAGAAACTTGCCGAGTGCCTGTGGAAACTTGTCATTCGGCCGAGAAGGCTCCCGCCGAAAGGGCATCGAGTTTTCACAGGCTGTCAACAAGTTACAAGAATGTAGTTCCCAGTCATTAGGCTGCATTCAGGAAGTTATCCACAGTTTCCACAGCGGTTAAGAATATTAACAATTAACTTCTATCTCTCTCCATCCGACAACTTTGAGTGCCCCACCACCGGGGTCAGCAGGGCACTACAGAACCCGACTAGCATTGAGGCCACCCAACGCCTCCATCGACAGGAGTGACTTCGTGAGATTTCAGGCCAACCGGGATGTCTTCAGCGAAGCGGTTTCTTTCGCGGTCAAACTCCTCCCCCAGCGCACCACCCTGCCCATCCTCAGTGGTGTGCTGATCGAAGCGACGGAAACAGGTCTGATCCTGTCGTCGTTCGACTACGAGGTGTCGGCGCAGACCGAGATCGCCGCAGATGTTGAAGAGACCGGCAAGGTTCTCGTCTCCGGACGCCTCCTGGCCGAGATCGCCAGCCGGCTGCCGAATGCCCCGGTCCGTTTCTCCACTAATGAGTCACGGATCACGGTCAGTTGCGGCTCCGCGACCTTCACCCTGCTGTCCATGCCGGTTGAGGAATATCCCAGCATCCCCAAGGTGGGCGAGCAGTCCGGACTCGTACCTGCAGAGGAATTTGCCGCAGCCGTCGCGCAGGTGGCCGTCGCAGCATCGCGCGACGACGTGACGCCCGTCATCACCGGCGTTCAGCTCGAGATCTCCGAAAACAGCCTGAGCCTGGTCGCAACCGACCGCTACCGGGTCGCCGTTCGCGAGATCGACTGGGACGCGGGAAGCAACACCGGCCAGGGCACGATCACCGCGCTTGTGCCGGCCCGCACCCTTCAGGAAGTCGGAAAGACCTTCGGGCACAGCGGCACCATTTCGGTGGCCATCACGAGCACCGATGACCGGGAACTGATCGCCTTCACCGCCGAGAAGAAGACCGTGACATCCCTGCTGATCAAGGGGAACTTCCCGCCCGTGCGACGGTTGTTCCCTGAGACGGTCGACAACTACGCGGTCATGAACACCGCCGAACTCATCGAAGCGACCCGCCGCGTGCAGCTCGTCCTCGAACGTGAGGCCGCACTGCGCTTCACCTTCACTGCCGACGGGCTCTCCCTCGAAGCGGTCGGTTCCGAACAGGCCCAGGCCTCGGAGAAGATCGACGCGATTCTGTCTGGAAGCGACACCGTCGTGTCCCTCAAGCCGCAGTTCCTGCTCGACGGGCTCAGCGCCGTGCACTCCGAATTCGTGCGGATTTCCTTCACCAAGACCGAGAATCCCAACAAGCCGGGACCGGTCCTGATCACCAGCCAGACCTCACGCGAACAGGCCGGGGCTGACAGCTACCGCTACCTGCTCCAGCCCAACCTCCTGCTGCGCTGAAGCCGGCCGGGAAACGAGTAATTCAATGCACATCGGCATCATCGGCCTCGGAAAAATGGGCGCGAGCATGCGCACCCGCCTGCGCAACGCCGATATCGAGGTCACGGGGTACGACCGGAACCCGGAGCTGACCGACGTCGAGTCGACCGCCGATCTGATCCAGGCGCTGCCGACTCCCCGACTCGTGTGGGTCATGGTTCCGGCCGGGGCGATCACCGATGCTGTCATCCTCGAGTTGTCCACATTCCTGGCACCCGGCGATCTGGTCATAGATGGCGGGAACTCGCGTTTCACCGAGGACTTCAAACACGCCGAGCTGCTGGCTGTCACCGGCATCAACTACCTCGACGCCGGCGTTTCGGGTGGAATCTGGGGACTGAAGAACGGTTACGGCCTGATGGTGGGCGGTGCGAAGGACCAGGTCGAACGGGCCATGCCCGTTTTTGACGCGCTGCGCCCGGCGGGGCCGCGGGATGAAGGCTTCGTGCATGCCGGCGAGGTCGGAGCCGGCCACTACGCCAAGATGGTGCATAACGGAATCGAATATGCGCTCATGCAGGCATACGCCGAAGGATATGAACTGCTGGAAAAGCGGGACGACCTGATAGGTGACGTCCCCGGCATCTTCAAGGCCTGGCAGCGTGGCACGGTCGTGCGGTCCTGGATGCTGGAACTACTGGTTCGCGCCCTCGCCGAAGACCCTGACCTCTCCGACATCGAAGGCTTCGTCGAAGACTCCGGCGAAGGCCGCTGGACCATCGAAGAGGCCATCGCGAACGCGGTTCCGGTCCCCACCATCAGCGCCTCGATCTTCGCGCGTTTCGTCTCGCGTCAGGACGACTCCCCCGCGATGAAGGCGGTTGCGGCACTGCGCAACCAGTTCGGCGGCCATGCCGTGAAGAAGGCAGACTGACTCGAGGTGCGGGTCACACACCTCTCCCTCACAGACTTTCGTAATTACACGCAGGTCGACGTACCGTTCCTGCCCGGTCCCAACCTCATCGTCGGGCGCAATGGCCAGGGCAAGACCAACCTGGTCGAGGCACTCGGTTTTCTCAGCACGCTCGGCTCGCACCGCGTCTCGACCACGTCTGCCATGATCCGTTCAGGGCAGGATGCCGCGATCATCCGAGCCCGCCTGCACTACAACGGCCGTGAGATCCTCACGGAAGTTCAGATCAACCGATCGGGGCTCAACCGGGCCCAGGTGAACCGGTCGGTGATCAAGACCCGCGAACTGCCGCGGTATTTCTCCAGCGTGTTATTCGCCCCAGAGGACCTCGCGCTCGTTCGTGGCGACCCGTCCGGCCGCCGGCGCTTCCTCGACGAGCTCCTCGTGCTGCGCACGCCCCGGCTTTCCGGGGTTCTCTCCGACTACGAGCGGGTGCTGAAACAGCGGAACACCCTGCTGAAATCGGCGCGGTCCTCCGGAGTGCGGGGCAGCCAGCTAGGCACCCTCGACATTTGGGACGAGCGGCTCGTCGCGCTGGGGTCGGAGATCATCGACGAACGCGCCGAACTCGTTCGCCTGCTCATTGAGCCGCTGAGGGCGGCCTACCGCTCCGTCGCGGGGGAAGACCACGGCGCGACGTTGCTCGGATCGCTCAGTATCCTGGGCGCGGACGAGGACGCGGGAGCCGCGGAGGCCGGTGTTTCCGGGGGCGGTGCTTCAGGGGTCGAGCCTGTCTCGACCGCCGTGGCAAGCTCGACCGCCGACACCTTCCGGAGCGCACTGGCCGGGTTGCGCCGCAAAGAACTCGAGCGCGGAATGACCCTGGCCGGCCCGCACCGCGACGATCTGGTCTTCATGCTCAACGCCCTCCCGGCGAAGGGCTACGCCAGCCACGGCGAATCGTGGTCTTTCGCCCTCGCCCTCAAGCTCGCCTCCGCGGAGTTGCTGCGTCGCGACTCGGCGAGCGGCGACCCCGTGCTGATCCTCGACGACGTTTTCGCCGAACTCGACCAGACCAGGCGCCGCCGACTGGCTCACGCCGTCGCCGGATTCGAGCAGGTCATCATCACGGCCGCCGTGCTCGAGGATGTGCCGGAGGCACTCGCGGCGCACACGATCCACATTCGGGGAGGTGCGGTTGTCGATGACTGAACCGAGCGAAGCATCCCGCGTTTATCTGCGGTTCAAAGACGTGTTCGGCGACCCGAATGCCAAGCATTTCCGCGCCAGGCGACGCTCGCGGGACGAGAGCGGCTCCAGTGTGCCGTTCGGCGTCGGCCGAGACCCCCGGGGCCTCGGCGACACCATTAATTCGCTCACCATGCAGCTCGGCTGGAACTCCCCGCTCGCGCAATCCGAACTCCTCGCCTCCTGGTCCGAACTGGCCGGGGAAGAGACCGCCAATCACTCGACGCCGGCCGGCATCGACGAAGGCGTACTCACGGTGCATTGCGAGTCGACGGCGTGGGCGACCCAGCTGCGAATGATGCGGGTCGAGATCATGACTCACATCGCGACGAGATATCCGGATGCCGGCATCCAGTCAATCCGTTTTCAGGGACCCAACGCCCCATCGTGGAAAAAGGGCCCCAGATCAATTCCAGGGCGGGGTCCACGCGATACCTACGGGTAACCGGGCAAATTCGGTCAACCTTATACCCAAAACGCGTCAGATCGGCATTTATGGCCGGGCGGACTCGTGCTGTTTGGTAGACTGAATGGTCGCGCGAGCGACGGTCAGGAGCCAAATTTCACATGACAGTAGAACCGAAAACCGAGCCGGCGCACGAGTATGGTGCTGACGATATTCAGGTTCTCGAAGGCCTTGAAGCCGTACGCAAACGACCCGGAATGTACATCGGTTCCACCGGTCCCCGCGGGCTTCACCACCTGGTCTACGAGATCGTCGACAACTCGGTCGATGAGGCCCTGGCCGGATACTGCGACACGATCGACATCCGCATCCTGCCCGACGGCGCGGTGCGCGTGCAAGACAACGGCCGCGGAATCCCCGTCGACATTCACAAGGCTGAGGGCCGCTCGACCGTCGAGGTCGTGCTCACGGTCCTGCACGCCGGTGGCAAGTTCGGCGGCGGCGGATACTCCGTCTCCGGCGGCCTGCACGGCGTCGGCAGCTCCGTGGTCAACGCCCTGTCTTCCCGCCTCGAAGTAGAGGTTCGCCGTCAGGGACACGTGTGGCGGCAGAGCTTCGCCAACGGTGTGCCGAACGCCCCCCTCGAAAAGGGCGAGGCCTCCGACGAAACCGGCACGACGATCGTCTTCTGGCCCAGCGCCGAGACGTTCGAGACCATCGAATTCGACTACGAGACCCTGCGCACCCGCTTCCAGCAGATGGCCTTCCTCAACAAGGGCCTGCGCCTCACCCTCACCGACGAGCGCGAGGACCACCGCGACGACGAGGGCAACTTCGTCACAAACTCGTTCATGTACGAGCAGGGCCTCGTCGACTACGTCGAGTACCTGAACCGGGCCAGGAAGTCCGACCTCGTCAACGAGGAGATCATCTCCTTCGAATCTGAAGACACCGAACGCAAGATCGCGCTCGAAGTGGCCATGCAGTGGACCACCGCGTACACGGAGAGCGTGCACACCTACGCGAACACGATCAATACGCACGAGGGTGGAACCCACGAAGAGGGTTTCCGCGCCGCGCTCACCACGCTCGTCAACAAGTACGCCCGTGAGAAGGGCATCCTGAAGGAAAAGGATGACAATCTCACCGGGGACGACGTGCGCGAGGGCCTGACCGCCGTCGTGTCGATCAAGCTCGCCGAACCGCAGTTCGAAGGCCAGACGAAGACCAAGCTCGGTAACACCGAAGCGAAGTCCTTCGTGCAGCGCGTCGCCGGCGACCAGCTCTCCGACTGGTTCAACCGCAACCCGAACCAGGCCCGCGAGATCATCCGCAAGGCGCTCCAGGCCTCCAACGCGCGCATGGCAGCGCGCAAGGCGCGCGAAACGGCCAGGCGCAAGGGGCTGCTCGAGGGCGGCGGAATGCCGGGCAAGCTCAAGGACTGCCAGAGTAAGGACCCCTCGCTCTCCGAGATCTTCATCGTCGAGGGTGACTCGGCCGGCGGCTCAGCCGTGCAGGGACGAAACCCGGAGACACAGGCGATTCTCCCGCTGCGCGGCAAGATCCTCAACGTCGAAAAGGCTCGCCTCGACCGGGCCCTCGCCAATAACGAGGTGCAGGCAATGATTACGGCGTTCGGCGCCGGCATTGGCGAGGAGTTCAACCCTGACAAGGTTAGGTACCACAAGATCGTTTTGATGGCCGACGCGGATGTCGACGGCCAGCACATCACCACGCTCCTGCTTACATTGCTGTTCCGGTATATGCGCCCGCTGATCGACCTGGGCTACGTATACCTCGCCCAGCCGCCGCTGTATCGCTTGAAATGGGCCAACTCCGCGCACGAGTATGTGTACTCCGACCGCGAACGTGACGCGCTCCTCGCCGACGGTGCCGCAGCCGGCAAGCGCATCCCGAAGGACAACGGGATCCAGCGTTACAAGGGCCTCGGCGAGATGGACTACAAGGAACTGTGGGAAACCACCATGGCTCCCGAATCCCGCACGCTCCTGCAGGTCACCCTGGATGACGCGGCTGCCGCCGATGAAATCTTCTCGACCCTGATGGGCGAGGACGTCGAGTCCCGCCGTAACTTCATCCAAAAGAACGCGAAGGACGTGCGTTTCCTTGACATCTAACGACAACCCCGACACCCCAGGCGAGAACACGGTCGAGGCAGCGGATGCCGCCGCCGCGGCCAAGCACCTGATCCAGCACGGGAAGATCGACCAGGTCGACCTCCAGCTGGAAATGCAGCGGTCGTACCTCGACTACGCCATGAGCGTCATCGTGGGCCGCGCCCTGCCCGACGTGCGCGACGGAATGAAGCCCGTGCACCGCCGCGTGATCTACGCCATGTTCGACGGCGGATACCGCCCGGACAAGGCGTTCTCCAAGTGCGCGCGCGTGGTCGGCGACGTGATGGGGCAGTTCCACCCGCACGGCGACTCGTCCATCTACGACGCCCTCGTGCGCCTCGTCCAGCCGTGGAGCCTGCGCTACCCGCTCGCCCTCGGCCAGGGCAACTTTGGTTCCCCCGGCAACGACGGCGCGGCCGCCCCCCGGTACACCGAGACGAAGATGGCCCCGCTCGCGCTCGAAATGGTGCGCGACATCGACGAGGACACCGTCGACTTCCAGGACAACTACGACGGCCGCACCCTCGAGCCGACCGTGCTGCCTGCCAGATTCCCGAACCTGCTGGTCAACGGCTCCGTCGGCATCGCCGTCGGCATGGCCACCAACATCCCGCCGCACAACCTGCGCGAGGTGGCTTCCGGCGCGCAGTGGTACCTCGAGAACCCCGATGCCACGCGCGAAGAGTTGCTCGACGCACTCGTGCAGCGGATCAAGGGCCCCGACTTCCCCACCGGCGCGCAGATCCTCGGCATCAAGGGCATCCAGGATGCCTACCGCACGGGCCGCGGCTCCATCACGATGCGGGCCGTGGTCAACATCGAGGAACTGCAGGGTCGCACCTGCCTCGTGATCACCGAACTGCCGTACCAGGTGAACCCGGACAACCTCGCGATCAAGATCGCCGACCTGGTCAAGGACGCCAAGATCACCGGCATCGCGGACATCCGTGACGAGACGTCCGGCCGCACCGGCCAGCGCCTCGTCATCGTGCTCAAGCGCGACGCGGTGGCGAAGGTGGTGCTGAACAACCTGTACAAGCACACGCAGCTGCAGGAGAACTTCGGCGCCAACATGCTCGCCATCGTCGACGGGATCCCGCGCACGCTGCCGCTCGACGGCTTCATTTCCGCCTGGGTCGCGCACCAGATCGAGGTCATCGTTCGGCGCACCCAGTTCCGCCTGAACAAGGCCGAGGCCGACGCGCACATCCTGCGCGGCTACCTCAAGGCCCTCGACGCCCTCGATGAGGTCATCGCCCTGATCCGCCGCTCGGCGACCGTTGATGATGCCCGTGAGGGCCTGATGCAGCTGCTCGACGTCGACAAGCTCCAGGCCGATGCGATCCTCACGATGCAGCTGCGTCGCCTGGCCGCCCTCGAACGCCAGAAGATCATCGACCAGGCCGCCGAGCTCGAGCTGCAGATCGCCGAATTCAAGTCGATCCTGGCCAGCCGGGAGCGCCAGCGCACGATCATCAGCGAGGAGCTCGCCGAGATCACGGCGAAGTTCGGCGATGACCGTCGCACCGAGATCATGTTCGGATTCGACGGCGACATGTCGATCGAAGACCTCATCCCCGAAGAGGAGATGGTGGTCACCGTCACGCGCGGCGGCTACATCAAGCGCACGCGCAGCGACAACTACCGCAACCAGCACCGCGGCGGCAGAGGCGTCAAGGGCGCCCAGCTGCGGGCGGATGACGTGGTCGAGCACTTCTTCGTCACCACCACGCACCACTGGCTGTTGTTCTTCACGAACACCGGACGTGTCTACCGTGCCAAGGCATACGAGGCGCAGGAATCCGGCCGCGACGCGAAGGGCCAGCATGTCGCCAACCTTCTCGCGCTGCAGCCCGGCGAAGAGATCGCGCAGATCCTCGACATCCGTGACTACGGGGTCGCCCAGTACCTGACCCTGGCCACGCGCGACGGCCTGATCAAGAAGACCGCGCTGAGCGAATACGACACGAACCGCACCGGCGGCATCATCGCCATCAAGCTGCGCGAGGGCGACGAACTCGTCTCCGCTCTGCTGGTCAACGATGACTCCGACCTGCTGCTCGTGTCCCGCAAGGGCATGTCTATCCGGTTCACCGCGACGGACGAGGCACTGCGCCCGATGGGTCGCAGTACCTCCGGCGTGATCGGCATGCACTTCCGCGGCGAGGACAAGCTGCTCGACGCATCCGTGGTCTCGAACGACGGATTCGTGTTCGTCGTCACCGAGGGCGGCTACGCCAAGCGCACCGGAGCCGACCAGTACCGCCTGCAGAACCGCGGTGGACTGGGCATCAAGGTCGCCAAGTTGAAAGAGGACAGGGGCGACCTGGTCGGCTCCCTGATCGTCGACGAGGAGGACGAAGTCCTTGTGGTTCTTGCCAGCGGCAAGGTGGTACGCTCTGACGTTGCCGAAGTTCCGGCCAAGGGTCGGGACACGATGGGCGTGGTCTTCGCTAAGTTTGCGGATGAAGACAGGATCATTGCCATAGCGAAGAACACCGAACGCAATTTGGTGGCCGAACTGGCTGAGGCCGCACCGGAGAGCGTTTCGGAGAAGGAAGAGTCAACAGATGAGTAGTGTCGCAGAGAAGCTCGCCAAGAAGTCCACCCGCCGAACGTCGACCAAGCAGGTTCGACTCAAGCTTGTGTACATCGACTTCTGGTCGAGCGTGAAGTTGTCGTTCCTGATCG
Organism: Microbacteriaceae bacterium; assembly: GCA_036723055.1. Classification (GTDB taxonomy): domain Bacteria; phylum Actinomycetota; class Actinomycetes; order Actinomycetales; family Microbacteriaceae; genus Cryobacterium. The sequence goes on along the minus strand of DAIMHX010000010.1, from coordinate 14,477 downwards.
CGATTTGTCTGGCGATCGTGACGATTGTCGCGACGTTCCTCATCTTCACGGTGCTCAACCAGACTGGGATCTTTGACAAGATCAACGATCTGTACACGAGCATCGCCGGCGACTCGACCGACCTGAAGAGCATCCTGTCGATCGGCAACGTGATGGGCTTCGCGTTCGTCGTCGCCGTGCTCAACACCGTCGTCATCACCGCGTTGGGTGCGATTTTCGCGCTGCTGTACAACCTCAGCGTTAAAATGACCGGCGGACTGCTCGTCGGTTTCACAAATAACTAAGTTTCACGTGCAACCAGCCCGGTTTCTTCCGTCTCGATTGGGAGAAACCGGCTGGTTCCGGTAGTCTCAAATCTGCCCAATAGGGGGATATAGCTCAGTTGGTTAGAGCGCTTCGCTGATAACGAAGAGGTCCCAGGTTCAAATCCCGGTATCCCCACGTAGTACTGCACCACACGCCTCCCCGTGATCATGCGGGGCCATAGCTCAATTGGTAGAGCGCCTGCTTTGCAAGCAGGAGGTCCGGGGTTCGATTCCCCGTGGCTCCACAAATGATGAAAGCCCCGCCCCCCGCTCTTTGGGGGGCGGGGCTTTCATCATTTAATAGAACACTGCGAATCGAACGTGAGGCGGAGCGACGAAGGAGCCCCGCCGAGGGGCTCCCCGTGGCGACAGGCAGCCATCCTCGGCTCCCCGTGCCGCCCGTAGCCTTCCCTGGCTCCCCGTGCGACCCCTCGCCGACTTTGACACTTCCGGTCGAGATTGCCCGGTGTGCCTGTCAATCTCGACCGCAGGTGTCAATCTCGGCGCCAAGGGAGCCCTCTAACGCAGCAGGGCCCGCATCCGATGGATGCGGGCCCTGCTGAAGCTCTAAGGCTAGACCTCGGTTGTCGTGCGTTCTGCCTCGTCGTCGGCAACCCACAGTTCGTCGTCGGCGCGGAAGGTCTGCCAGACGGCGTACGCGACGCCCACAGCGGCCGCGAGGCCGACACCGATCGCGATGTACGTGCCGGCGCCCATGCCCTGCTTCTCGACGACAACGGGCTTCTGGAAGCGAAGCCGGCTCAGTGCTGCGCGCACGCGCGCATCCCGCGCCACGTCACCGACCGACATGACGCTGCCGATCGCGGTGCCAAGGCCTGTGCCTATGCCCGGAAGCACATCTTCGACGAGACGGCGGCGAACGCCGTCTGCGGCACCCTGGGTGGCGTGCACGCTCGGGCGCAGGTAGTGCTCGTAGCTCTCGCGTACGCGGGGAACAACCTCTTCGCGGGTGAGGACACCGGCCTGGCGGCCAACCTCGCGCGCGATCTCGTTGGCGCGGTCAAGCACCTCCTGCTGGTGGCTCCATAATTCGTCTGCGCTCTTGCGCAGCTTAATGAGTTCCTTGCGGCGCTTTCGTGACAGGCTCATGCGGACCCTCCATCGATGTGTCGTGTGGCGAACACACCCATCTTGCCACCGAATGGGCTGAGAGCGCTTCAGCAGTCAGAATCCGCCAATCCTGCTGTGCAAGAATTGTGCCTATGTCTAAGCACACTGCTGTCGCCACACTGAACACCACCCTCGGACCGATCAAGGTCAACCTCTTCGGGAACCACGCTCCGAAGACCGTCAAGAACTTCGTGGGCCTCGCGACCGGCGAGATCGAGTGGAAGCACCCCGCAACGGGCAATACCTCGAACGCGCCGCTCTACGACGGCACTGTCTTCCACCGCATCATCAAGGACTTCATGATCCAGGCCGGCGACCCGCTCGGCCAGGGCACCGGCGGCCCCGGCTACCAGTTCGACGACGAAATCAACCCCGACCTCGACTTCACCCAGCCGTACGTCCTCGCCATGGCGAACGCCGGCATCCAGGGCGGCCGCGGCACCAACGGCTCGCAGTTCTTCATCACGGTCGTTCCGACCACCTGGCTGCAGGGCAAGCACACCATCTTCGGCGCAGTCGAGGATGAGGAATCCCGTGCGATCGTCAAGAAGCTCGCAACGGTTCCCACCGATGGCCGCGACCGTCCGCTCAAGGACGTCGTCATCGAGAGCATCACCGTCGAGCAGGTCTAGGCACCCGCACAGATGACCGACCCGGGTGCAGCAGCCAACGTCTGCTATCGGCATCCGGGTCGGCAGAGCTTCGTGCTCTGCCAGCGCTGCGGGCGCACCATTTGCGCCGAGTGCCAGACGCAGGCCGCCGTCGGCGTGATCTGCCCCGAGTGCATGAGGGAGCAGCGCAAGAGCGCACCGCGCACCCGGTCGGCCACTCTCACCCGCCTGACGGGCACCGATTCGCCGGTCGTCACCTACGCGATCATCGCGGTGTCGGTCGCCGTGTGGCTGCTGCAGCTCATCCCCGGGCTCGGCGTCACAGAGACGATCCAATACGCCGGCCTCTACTCCTACCCGGGATTCTTCGAACCGTGGCGGATGCTCACGAGCGTCTTCGCGCATCACCCAGGTTCGATCCTCCACATCGGGCTCAACATGTACACGCTGTGGATCTTCGGGCCGATGCTCGAGGGCATGCTTGGTCGCGGGCGTTACATCGCCCTCTACCTGCTGAGCGGCCTGGCCGGGTCACTCGGCGTGCTGTTCCTCGCCGAACCGAACGTTGGCGTGGTCGGAGCATCCGGCGCCATCTTCGGTCTCGTGGGCGCATTCCTCGTCATCCAGCGCCGACTCGGCGGTAACTCCACCCAACTGCTGATCCTCGTGGCCATCAACCTCGCCATCGGGTTTGTCCCCGGGTTCGGCATCGCCTGGCAGGCCCACGTGGGCGGACTGGTCGGCGGCGCGGTCCTCGGCATGATTTACGTGCAGACCCGGCGCCGCGAGCACCAGACGCTGCAGACCGTGCTGACCGTCGCCTTCGCGGCTCTCCTGGTCGTGCTGAGTTTCGCGAGATTTGTCATCTAGAACTCAGCGGGAGACGGGTCGAAAAGTTATCCACAGGACTTTCCACATGGGGATAATTACACCGGTGTAATTGCTCCCCAGGTACCGGTGGTTAGCGCCAGCGGGTCGTCATCAGGAAGCCGATGAAGGCGATCCCGAAACCGACCAAAATGTTCCAGGATCCGAGGGCCGGAACGGGGAGCTGGCTCTGGCTCACGTAGAAGACGATGATCCAAACGAGGCCAAGAAGCATGAAGCCGAACATGACGGGCTTGAACCACACCGGGTTCGGGGCCTCCTCGCCAGAGCGGGCGACCGCGTCGCGTGCGGGCTTGGTCCGGGGTTGTGTGCGTGCCATGCCACAGATCCTAGCGTCTCAGGCTGAATCGGCCCGCAGCTTGAACCCCCGCGAACGGGCGACACTACCCCGATTAGGATTGGAAACATGACGGACACCGCCGAATCCTCCGCTGCGACTGCGCACCGCGGTCGCCGTCGGGTGCGCCGGGGCCGTCGCCCGGTCACCGTCATCGGCGTAATCGGCGAACTCCTCATCACGGCCGGCGTTCTCGTATTCCTCTTCATCGGCTGGCAGCTGTGGTGGAATGACCTGCTCATGGCCAATGCGCAGTCCGACGCGGCCACCAAGGTCAGCCAGGGCTGGATCGCCAAGGACCGAGAGAGCCACGACCCCGTTGCACCGGCCGCCGATCCGGTGAGCTATGGCGACCCGATCGTCGCTACCGCGCCGGCGGAGGCGCAGCCGTTCGCCGTGCTCTACGTGCCGCGCTACGGCGCCGGGTACCACCGCACCATCGCCGAGGGAACCGGGATGGACGTGCTCAACAGCACGCGCCTCGGCGTCGGCCACTACCCGGACACCCAGATGCCCGGTGAGGTCGGAAACTTCGCCGTCGCCGCCCACCGCAGCGCCTACGGCGGCGGCATGCACCTGATCAACGAACTGCGGCTCGGCGACCCCATCTACGTGCAGACCGCGGACGGGTACTACACCTACCGCTTCCGCGACCTGCAGTACGTGGCGCCGACTTCGGTCGAGGTGATCGCCCCGGTTCCCAACGCCCCCGGCGACAAGCCCACCGATCGGATCATCACCCTGACGAGCTGCAATCCGCTGTACTCGGTCGCCGAGCGGATCATCGCCTACGGCGTCTTCGAGTCGTGGCAACCCACATCCGCCGGTCCGCCGGCCGAACTCGCGCCGATCATCGACGCGCAGGCCAAGGGCTAGGAGGCTCACATGTACGCAGCGATCTGGCGGGTGCTCCCCGGCCCGGTGTGGCTCCGGGTGCTGCTCGCGCTTGCCCTGCTGGCGGCGGTGCTGTTCGCCCTCGCCACGTGGATGTTCCCGTGGGTGGATTCGATCGTCAACAACCAGGAAGCGACGGTGGGCGGCCCATGACCCGCATTCTTGTCATCGACAATTACGACAGTTTCGTTTACACGCTCAACGGGTACCTGATGGAGCTCGGTGCCGAGACCGAGGTTCTGCGCAACGATGCCTTTGACGCGTCGGAGGCTGCCGAGCGCATCTCGCACTTTGACGGCGTGCTGATCTCGCCCGGCCCCGGTAAGCCGGCTAACGCCGGCGTGTCCATTCCGATCGTGAGGGCCGCGCTCGACGCCGGCATCCCCCTCTTCGGCGTGTGCCTCGGGCACCAGGCCATCGCGGAGGCCTTCGGGGCCACGGTGACGAACGCCGAGGAGCTCATGCACGGCAAGACCTCGTTGATCACGCACGACGACAGCGACTTCTACGAGGGTGTGCCGCAGCCGTTCACGGCGACGAGGTACCACTCGCTCGCGGTGGTCGATTCGACGGTTCCGGATGACCTCATCGTCACCTCGCGCACGCAGGGCGGCGTGATCATGGGGCTTCGCCACGTCACGGCGCCCATCATCGGGGTGCAGTTCCACCCGGAGTCGGTGCTGACAGAGGGCGGCTATCGGATGCTCGGCAATTGGCTCGCGCTGGCCGGCCTCCCGGAGGCGCGCGAGACCGCCAAGGGCCTCACCCCCATGCTCAAGCTCCCCTGACCCTGACCCTGACCCTGACCCTGCCCTTCCCCTTCCCGCGAGAACGCAGTTGTGGTCGTTAAACGCGCCGTGAAGCGACCACAACTGCAGGTTCGCGGAAAGGGGCGGGCGGCTTAGCCGGCGCAGTAGGTGAGGGTGACCTCGGACTGCTGGGGCACGTCGCCGGGGGCGAGCGACTGCTGGGTCACGGGGGATCCCGGCTGTGACGTGCAGGCGTAGTCGGGCGTCGGAATCGGAACGAGCTGCACGTCGGGGTCGCCCAGCATGTCCCTGGCCGCGCTGAGTGACTGGCCGACGAGGTCGGCCAGGGTGACCAGTCCGCTGGACACCACGAAGTCGACCGTGTCGCCCGCCTGTGCCGTGCTCAGGGCCGACGGGGCGGTGCGGAGCACGATGTCGGCGGCAACGCTCGGGGAGTTCTCCTTGGTGACCGAGCCGGGCTCGAGCCCGGCCGCGGTTATCGCCGCCTGGGCATCCACGATGGATTCGTTCGTGACATCTGGAACGTCGACCGGCTGCGCCCCCGTGGAGACGTAGACCTTGATGACCTCGGCGGGCTGCACGATGGTGCCGACGGGCGGATCGGTGCGGATGACCTCGTCCTTCGCAACGGTCGAACTCGTCTCCTCTGCCTTGGTCGCCGCGAGGTCGAGGTCGAGGAGCTTGTTCTGGGCGTCGTCGTAGCTCTCGCCGGCCAGGGAGGGAATCCGGCGCGAATTGTCGGGGATGTCGCTGCTGGGCGTGAGGCTGAACACCCAGAACATGACCGAGATCACGATCACGATGACAGCGACGATGCCGGCCCAGATCCAGCTGACCGGTGGCCGGCGCTGCGTGCGCACCATGGTCTGGTCTTCGGCGAGCTGCTTGAGGGCGAGCTCTGAGCCGGACGCCACGACGGGCGGCGGGCCGAACAGGCCGGCGCCGGCGTCTTCGCCGGTGCGGTGGATGGGGATGTGGCCGGCACTGGCCGTCTCGACGTCGGTGCGGAACTCCACGGCGCTCTGGTAGCGGGCGAACCGGTCCTTGGTGAGTGCGCGCAGCACCACGGCGTCGAGCGCCGGCGACACCTTGTGGTTGATCGAACTGGGCTTGACCGGGGTCTCGCTGACGTGCTGGTAGGCCACGGCTACCGCCGTTTCTCCGCGGAACGGGGCCCGTCCGGTGAGCATTTCGAACAGCACAACGCCGGTGGAGTAGAGGTCGGTCCGGGCGTCGACGGACTCGCCCTTGGCCTGCTCCGGCGAGAAGTACGCGGCGGTGCCGAGGATGGCCGTCGTCTGGGCCACGGTCGTCGCCGAGGTCGAGATGGCGCGGGCGATGCCGAAGTCCATGACCTTGACCTGGCCGGTCTTGGTGATCATGATGTTGCCGGGCTTGATGTCCCGGTGCACGACGCCAGCGCGGTGCGAGTACTCGAGGGCGGTCAGCACGCCTTCGATGATGCGCACGGCCTCGGAGGCCTCGAGCGCACCCTCACGGATGATGTCCTTCAGCAGCCGGCCGTCGACATATTCCATGACGATGAACGGAATCTGCGCCTCGTGGCCGTTCGGCTCGGTGATCGTTTCCTCGCCGGCGTCGAAGACGCGAACGATGGTCGGATGCGCCATCCGGGCGGAGGCCTGCGCCTCCTGGCGGAAGCGGGTGCGGAACGCGGGGTCGGTGGCGAGCGTGGATTTGAGCAGCTTGATGGCCACCGTGCGGCCCAGACGGGAGTCGGTGCCGATGTGCACATCGGCCATGCCCCCGCGCCCCAGGAGTTCGCCAACGCGATAGCGTCCAGCGAGCAGACGGCCAACTTCAGTCAATGCAGAACTCCCCGCTCGCAAACACAATCTCGCCTATTTTACCCCGGAACGAACCCGGCCCCCGTTACGGGGTGACGTTCACCGTTATCGTCGGCGAGTAGTCGGACTCGATCTGGCCGCAGAAATAGCTGTATTTGACCGTGAAGTCGCCTGTGCCGGCGGTCACGGTGGCCTTCGTGACATCCGCAGCAGTCGGGTTTGCCGACTGCACGGCGGCACCATTCCCCTCGGCGACGACCTTGTAGCCGGACAGGGTCTGTCCGCTCGGGCAGGACTGCGCTGGCCAGGAGACGTCAACGGCCGAACCGGGCGGGGCCAAGGCCGGCGGCGCCGGGGTGACTTGTGTTGGCGCATCGGTTGGGGTGTTCGGGGCGACGAGCGGGCCGAAGTACTTGACGGTGACCTCGGTGCCCTTCCTCAACGGCCCGGTCGGGTTCACGTCGTACACGTGGTCGACGTCGTCCGGCGAGGTGGCCCCGTTTCCAGCCACGACGTTGGCAGCGAGCCCCATGCGTTCGAGCTTGTCGCGCGCGGCGGCGCTGGTGAGTCCCTTGAAGTCCTTGGAGTTCACCTGCACGGTCGTGCTCGTCGGTGAAGGCGAAGGCGACGTGGGTGGTGGCGACGACGGTGGGGCCGAGGAGACCGACGCCGACGATGACGGAGCGACCGGCGCGTCATTGCTCTGGTTGAACAGCGCGATCAGGGTGCCGGTGAGCACAATCACGAGCAGCGCGATCAGCGCGAGCAGTGGCCAGGTCCACGGGCTGCGGGTGCTCTGCTTCTTCTCCGCGGCGGCTGCCGCTGAGGCCTCTGCCCTGGTCGCCGGCAGGGTCGCCGGCAGAATGGTCGTGGCCTGGTTGTTGCCGGAGCCCGGCATCAGCATGGTTGCCGCGGTCGGCGTGATTCCGGCGAGGATCGCTGGAACGGATGCCGCGGCGGCCGCGACATCCCCTCGGCGAAGCGCCGTTGCGGCCCTGGCCAGGTGTGCGGCAGAAGCCGGTCGGTCGGCGGGGTTCTTGGCCAGGCAGGCGAACACGAGGTTGCGTACCGGCTCTGACACGGTGCTGGGCAGGTCGGGCGGGGTCTCGTTGATCTGTGCCATCGCGATGGCAACCTGGGACTCACCGGTGAACGGGCGGCGGCCGGCGAGGCTTTCGTAGGCCACGATGCCAAGCGAGTAGATGTCTGTAGTGGGTGAGGCCGATTTGCCGCTGGCCTGTTCGGGCGAGAGGTACTGCACGGTGCCCATGACCTGGCCGGTCGCGGTGAGCGGAACCTGGTCGGCGATGCGGGCGATCCCGAAGTCGGTGATCTTGACCCGGCCGTCGGGCGTGATCAGCAGGTTGCCGGGCTTGATGTCGCGGTGGACCAGCCCTGCGGCGTGCGCCGCGTGAAGCGCGGCGGCCGTCTGGGAGACGATGTCGAGCACCTTGTCGGTGGAAAGCACGTGCTCGCGCTCGAGGATGGTGGACAGGGCCTCGCCGGGAACGAGCTCCATCACGAGGAAGGCGCTGCCTTCCTCTTCGCCGTAGTCGAAGACGTTGGCGATGCCTTCGTGGTTGACGAGGGCAGCGTGGCGGGCCTCGGCGCGGAAACGCTCGAGGAAGCCTGGGTCGCCGAGGTATTCGTCCTTGAGGATCTTGATCGCGACGGTGCGGCCGATGACGAGGTCAGTCGACTGCCACACCTCGCCCATGCCACCGATGGCAATCCGGGACTGCAGCTCGTAGCGCCCCCCGAAGGTGAGCCCTGCTGTGGGTCTCATTTGTTCAGCACCGCCTCTAGTACCTTTTTTGCGATTGGTGCGGCAAGAAGATTGCCGTACCCCGTCTGGCCGAGTCCCCCGCCGTCCTCGACGAGAACAGTGATCGCAAACTGTGGGTCCTCCGCTGGAGCAAATCCGGTAAACCACAAGGTGTACGGCTGATCCTTGCCGTTCTGCGCGGTGCCCGTCTTACCGGCGACCGTGACCCCGTCTATTCTTGCATTGCTCGCCGCGCCGTCCTTGACGTCGTTGACCATCATGCCGGTGATGGTCGCCGCGGTTTCGGCGCTGATCACCTGTTTTTGCACCTTGGGTTCGAACGTCTGCAGGGGGCTCAGGTTCGGTGCCAGGATCTCGTCGACGAGGTTGGGCTCCATCTCGACGCCGCCGTTGGCGATGGTGGCCGACACCATGGCCATCTGCAGGGGCGTCGCGCGCACCTCGTACTGGCCGAAGGCGGACAGCGCGGTCTGAGCGGTGTCCAGCACGCTCGGGTACACGCTCTTGGTCACGGACATCGGGATGCCGAAGTCGCTGTTGAAGCCGTACCGTTCTGCCATGTCCCGAATCGCCTGGTCGCCCAGCTTGAGGCCAAGCTCGGCGAACGGGATGTTGCAGGAGAGGCGCAAGGCAGTGGCAATGGTCACCTTGTCGCCCGGGCCGCAGGTGCCGCCGCCCGAGTTGGTCACGATGGCAGTCGAACCGGGGAGCTTGAGCTCAGGGAGGTTCGGGAACGTGCTGTCCGGCGTGAACTTTCCGGACTCAATCGCCGCCGATGTCATGACGAGCTTGAACACCGACCCGGGCGGGTTGAGGTTACCGGCAATGGCCCGGTTGATCAGCGGATCGTTCGCGTCCCCGAGCAGGGTCTCGTAGGCCGCTGAAACCTTCTTGTTGTCGTGCACGGTGAGCTGGTTGGGGTCGTAGCTGGGCTTGGACACCATCGCGAGGATGCGCCCGGTCTTCGGTTCGGTCACGACGACGGCGCCTTTGAGCCTGCCGAGGGCATCCCAGGCTGCCTGCTGGGCGACAGGGTCGATGGTCGTCTCCACTGCGGCGCCCTTGGGCTTCTGCCCGGTGATCACGGCGCTGAGCTTGTCGAAGAACTGTGCATTCGAGGTGCCGGTGAGTTCACCGTTCAGGGAGTGCTCGAGGCCCGTCGGTGCGCCGTTGATGGGGATGAACCCGGTGATCGGTGCGTAGAGGGGGCCGTTCTTGTAGGTGCGCAGGAACTTGTAGTCATCCTTCGCCGGCATGGACTGGGCCACCGGCTCGCCGTCGACGAGGATGGCGCCGCGCTCCACCGAGAAGCTGTCATAGAGGGTTCGGGTATTCCGCGGGTCCGACGCCAGGTTGTCCGCCTGGAAGCCCTGGATGATCGACGTCGACGTGAGCAATGCCACGAACATGAGCATCACGACGACGCTCACACGCTTGAGTTCGCGATTCATCAGACCACCAGTCTCGGTTGGTTGCGCACCGTGTCAGACAGGCGAAGCAGGAGGGCGGCAATGATCCAGTTGGCGACGAGCGACGAACCACCGGCCGCGAGGAACGGTGTGGTCAGGCCGGTGAGCGGGATGATGCGGGTGACGCCGCCGATGACGATGAAGCACTGCAGGGCGACGACAAAGGCGAGGCCGACCCCGAGCAGCTTGCCGAAGTCGTCGTGGCCGGCGAAACCGATGCGGAAGCCGCGCGCGACGAAGAGCATGTACAGGGCGATGATCGCGAACAGGCCGGCCAGGCCGAGCTCCTCGCCGAGGCTCGCGATGATGTAGTCGCTCTGTGGAACCGGCGTGATGTCTGGTCTGCCCTGGCCGAGGCCGGTGCCGAGCAGGCCGCCCTTCGCGAGGCCGAAGAGCCCCTGAACCAGCTGGTAGCTGCCGCCGGGGGCGCCGTAGACCTTCGGATTGAGGGCATCCAGCCAGTTGGTGAAGCGGCCGTTGACGTAGCTGAGCGTCTGGCTGGCGATAATGGCGCCGCCGAGGAACAGGCCGAGCCCCAGAACGACCCAGCTGAGGCGGGCGGTGGCCAGGTACAGCATGACCAGGAACAGGCCGAAGTACAGGAGCGCGGTGCCGAGGTCGTGTTGGAAGATGATGACCGACATCGACAGGGCCCAGAGCACGAGGATCGGGCCAAGGTCGCGCAGGCGCGGGAAGTGCATTCCGAGGAAGCGTTTGCCGACCATGGAGAGGCTGTCGCGATTGCGCACCAGGTAGCCGGCGAAGAAGATTGCCAGTGCGATCTTCGCGATCTCGCCCGGCTGGAAGGTGGCGAAGGAGCCGATGCCGATCCACACGCGTGCGCCGCTGACTTCCCGGCCGAGCCCCGGTACGAGCGGCAGCAGCAGGAGCAGCACGGCGGCGAAACCGGCAATGTAGGTGTACCGGAACAGGATGCGGTGGTTGCGGATCACGAGCATGACGGCGATCGCGCAGCCGATCGCGAGCGCGCTCCAGATGGTCTGGCGCACGGCGGCGCTCGACCAGCCGCCGACGTGGTTCGCGATGTCGATGCGGTAGATCATGGCGATGCCGATGCCGTTGAGCAGCGTGACGATGGGCAGGATGAAGGGGTCGGCATCGCGAGCGACGACGCGCATGACGATGTGCAGGGCCAGGACGAGGCCTGAGAGGCCGGCGCCGAGCAGAACCAGCGTGGTGTCAATGTGCCCGAGGGCACCGAGCTGCACGAGCACCACGGCGCCGGCGTTGATCGCGCAAGCGATGATGAGCAGGAACAACTCGAGGTTGCGCAGCTTTTGCGGGAGGTGCAGGCGGGGGATGCCGCCCGACTTCGGCGTCGCCCGTGGCGTCGCCTCCGCGGCGGTCGACCGGTTACTTGACGCTGGCATTGTGAAGCCGTTCGACGATGAGTTCCGCGTCCTCCAAAGAGGTCGCGCTGATGGTTTGTTCGACCTGTTGCCGGTCGTAGACGCGGAGGCTGGACACCTTCACGTCGGTGTCCTCGAACACGCTGGAGAGCTTGATCGGGCCGAGGTCCTGCTGCACGCCCTTGTAGATGGCGACGTTGCTGCCGTCGACGCCGACGTAGAACCTGGTCTGGGTCCACTGGTAGCCGAGGAACGCGCCCCCGACGAGCGCCAGGACGAGCAGGATGATGCCCGTCAGCCAGAAGATCTTGCGCCGGCGGGCGCGGCGTTCGTCCTCCTCGATGAGCTCGGAGAGGTAGTCCTGGGAGTCGGGCTCGAAGTGGGTTTCGCGCACGGGGTGCAGGCGCAGGGCGGGGAGCCGGAGAGCCCGGTTTCGGGCCGGTTCCTCACCGAAGGCGAGCGGGGCGGCCGCGGAGCCCACAATGACTGGTGGGTCGACGCGTTCGTCGCCCGGTCCGATATCGACCACGATGACCGTGACATTATCGGGGGCGCCGCCGTCGAGGCTCTCCTTGACCAGGCGGTCGGCGACGGCCTGGGCAGTCGCCGGGCTGGACATGGCGGCAGCGATGCCGGAGTGGGAGACGACGCCGGTCAGGCCGTCGGAGCAGAGCAGCCAGCGGTCGCCCTCATGCGTGGCGAGGATGGAAGTGTCGATCTCCGGCGCCGATTCGACGTCGCCGAGCACGCGCATGAGCACGGAGCGCCGCGGGTGCACCATGGCCTCCTGCTCCGTGATGCGGCCGCTGTCGACGAGGCGCTGGACGAAGGTGTGGTCGATGGTGATCTGCGACAGTTCGCCGTCGCGGAGGAGGTAGATGCGGGAGTCGCCGATGTGGGCGATCGCGACCTGGTCCTCGAGCACCATGAGCGCGCTGACCGTCGTGCCCATGCCGGTGAGCTCGGCGTGTTCGAACACCGTCTCGGCCAGCTGCGAGTTGGCGGCGATGAGCGCGGCCTGCAGCGCGAACTCGGCGTCTTGCGGGGAGACATAGGGCTTGTCGGCCTCGATGATGCGCTTCGTGGCGATCGCCGATGCGACGTCACCGCCCGCGTGGCCGCCCATGCCGTCCGCGACCACGAACAGGGTTTGTCCGGCGTAACCGGAGTCCTGGTTGTTGGAACGAATCTTCCCAACGTGGGATGCGGCCGCGCTGTGACTGACTGTCGCCATTCACTTACCGCCGAAGCTCGAAGCTGGTTGCGCCAATCTTGACGGTGGTGTCCAGGGGAACCGGAGTGGGCACGGTGACGCGGGTGCCGGCCAGGAACGTGCCGTTGGTCGAGTCCAGGTCCTGGACCATCCACTCTTCATTCCAGAGCATCAACCTGGCGTGGTGAGTGGAGGTGTAATCGTCGCGGATGACGAGGCTCGAGTCGCTCGACCGGCCGATTGTGATCGACTCCTCGGTGAGCGGAAATTCGGTGCCGGCCTTGGGGCCGGAGGTGATGACCAGGCGGGTGGCGTTGTGGGCGGTCGCCTTCTCAGGCGCCGCCGTCGCTGTGCCGGGACGGAGCGACCCGATCTGCTCGGTGAGGGCCGACGCTGACCCTGCCGAGGGCGCGGCAACGGGTGCGACGGGTGCGGTGGGGAAGCCCGTGGCTGCAGCCGGCGCGGCGGCGGCATCCGTCTGCATCTTGCGTGCGCGCTGCCCGAAGAGGTCGCTGCGGAGGGCGTAGACGATGCCGAAGATGAAGAGCCACAGCAGCAGCAGGAAGCCAAGGCGCAGCACTAGGAGGGTAAGTTCGCTGGGGCTCATTTCGTGGGCCCCCAGAATCCGCCCATGTCGTGGCGTTGCGTGGATTCGTCTGCCTTGTCGCCGGATGCCGCCTGCGCGACAACGCGGAAGACGATGCGGGTGCGGCCGATCGTGACGACCGAATCCGGCTCGAGGATCGCCTGCTTGACCGGTTCTCCGTTGAGCTGCGAGCCGTTGGTCGAGTCGAGGTCGTGCACCTGGGCGCGTTCGCCGTCCCAGAGGATCTCGACGTGGCGCCTCGAGGTGCCGGTGTCGGGCACCGTGATGTCGGCGTCGCTGCCGCGGCCGATGACCGTGCGGGATTTGACGATCGGGTGGCGCGTGCCGTTGATGTCGAGCACGGGCGTCCAGGCGACGGCGCCCTTGGCGTTGGTCGAGTCGATCTGCACCATGCCTTCGCTCAGGCCGCGGTCCTCTGCGAGGGTGATCGAGACGCCGCCGGCGAACTGATACCGCTGCGAGGTGGCGTGCTGCTGCACCAGCTGGGTGAGCTCGTCGATGAGCGTCGAACCCATGGCGCTCATGCGCTGGAAGTCCGCGCGGCTCATGCGCACGGTGAAGCGGTGGGGCGCGAGTATGCGGTCGCGGGAGACGACCGCGGCCTTGGTGTCGAGCTCGCGCCGAAGCGCTGAGGTAATCTCCACCGGCTGCAAGCCCGATTTGAAGGTCTTGGCAAACGCACCGTTGACGGCGCGCTCAAGGCCCTTTTCAAAGTTGTCCAGAATGCCCACAGGTCTCCCGATCCGATCCGCTTGGCTATGAGCATGTTACTTGTCTCATGTGTTAACTCGCCTGAGCGGCGGTTGAGCGCACGAAATGTCATCATACGGGGGCTGGCCGCTGCGCCGCGTATTCCGCGCTGGCCGGCCCGAGACCGGAAACCCGGAACAATGCGGCCTGCAGGCTCGCTACAGTCGGCCTGCGCCCGGGCCGCACGTGGCCCGCGCTCGAGCCGGGCCCCGGGTAGGCAGGGCAGGCCGCATAACTCCTGCTACTCGCGGATGCGTCAGCTCGCGGCCCGCGGAATGATGCGGATCGCGTCGGAGCGTTACGAATTCTGCAGAACTTACGCTGGATTGCCGACCGTCGGGGCGGGCGGGCCCGGCCGTTTTTGAGCGGGGTCTCCTGCGTGCGGGGCGTCGTGGAGGGGGCCGAATGGCGAACTGGCAGATGAAAGTGCTAGCATCTGTAAGTTCGCGCGAGTGGCGGAATTGGCAGACGCGCTGGCTTCAGGTGCCAGTGTTCGAAAGGACGTGGGGGTTCAAGTCCCCCCTCGCGCACTCCGGGT
>DAIMHX010000009.1:58608-70888 GCA_036723055.1 Microbacteriaceae bacterium | reverse complement strand
GGGCAGGGGCGGAGGGGAGGGGAGGGGCAGGGGGTCAGGCGAGCAGGTCGAGGCTGAGCACCTCGTCGTAGATGGCGAGCGCCTCGGCGACCTCGTCGTCGGTGACCACGCAGGGCGGCACGACGTGGATGCGGTTGTCCGCGAGGAACGGCAGCAGGTTGCGGGCGAGGAGCTCCGACTTGATCCGGCCCATCACCACCCCACTGAGCGGCTGACGGGTCTCCCGGTCGGAGACGAGCTCCAGCGCCCAGAACACGCCCTCGCCGCGCACCTCGCCGATGATCGGATGCTTCGCCTGGAGTTTGGCGAGCCCCGGCGCCAGGGCGTCGCGGCCGATCCGGGCGGCGTTCTCGACGATGCCCTCGTTCTCCATCGCGTCGAGCGCCGCGACGATGGACGCCATCGCCAGCGGGTGGCCGCTGTAGGTGAGTCCGCCGGGGAAGACCGTCGTGTCGAAGTCGTGCGCGATCGACTCGGAGATGATCACCCCTCCGGTGGGAACGTAGCCGGAGTTGACGCCCTTCGCGAAGGCGATCAGGTCCGGCGTGACGTCGTACCCCTCGAACGCGAACCAGCGTCCGGTGCGACCGAAGCCGGCCATGACCTCGTCGAGGATGAGCAGAATGCCGTACCGGTCGCAGAGCGCCCGCACCCCGGCGAGGTACCCGGGCGGCGGGATGAGCACTCCGGCCGTGCCGGGGATCGACTCGAGCAGCACGGCCGCGATCGACGTCGGGCCCTCGCTCTGGATCATGCGCTCCAGGTGACGCAGGGCGCGTTCGCTCTCCTGCTCGGGGGTCGTCGCCCAGAACTCGCTGCGGTACAGGTAGGGGCCGAAGAAGTGCACGTGGCCGCGGGCGAATTCGTTGGGGATGCGGCGCCAGTCGCCGGTCGCCACGATCGCCGCGCCGGTGTTGCCGTGGTACGAGCGGTAGGTGGAGAGGATCTTGTCGCGGCCCGTGTGCAGCCTGGCCATCCGGATCGCGTTCTCGATCGCATCCGCACCGCCATTGGTGAAGAAGACCTTGTTGAACCGCCCCGGCGCCCGGTCGACGATGCGTTTGGCTGCCTCACCCCGAGCCAGGTTCGCCGTCGACGGCGCCACCGTCGCGAGCTTCCCGGCCTGCTCGATGATCGCCTGGGTGACCGCCGGATGCTGGTGGCCGATGTTCACGTTGACGAGCTGGCTGGAGAAGTCGAGCCAGGTGCGCCCGGCGTAATCCCACACTCGGGAGCCGCTCCCGCCGGCGACGACCAGCGGGTCGAGGGCGCCCTGCGCCGACCAGGAGTGGAAGACGTAGGCACGATCCAGTTCGACCGTGCGCTCGTTCAGGGCGCCGGTGGCATCTGCGGTGATGTCGTTCACGATTATCGTGTTCTTTCTGTTCTCAGGGGGTGGTGGCCGGGCGGCCCGGAGCGGGCCGCCCGGCCGGAACTGCTGCTACTTGCCGCCCTCCTTCAGGGTGACAGTGAGGGGCTTGAAGCCGGCGCCCATCACGTCGACGCCGTCGGCCTTCAACTCGTCGAGCGCTTTCTGCACATATGTGTTCGAGTATGCACTCTTGGGCGGATCGGCCTTGATGATGGTCGCACCCGTCTCGTTCTTGGTGTGGAGCGCGATGTCGACCGTGTTCTTCCATGCGGCGTCGTCGATCAGGCCGACGCCGTTGGTGGACGGCCAGATCAGCTTGTTCACCTCGTTGGTCATCCAGAGCTGGTGGCTCTGGCCGAGAGTCGACCCGTTGGCGGTCACGATGTCAGCGGCCTCCTTGGCGTGCGTCGACGCGTAGATCCAGCCCTCGATCGACGCCTTGATGAACTTCACCGTGGTGTCGGCGTAGCCCTTGTCGGAGTCGAGCTTGTCGGCGTTGGCCCAGATGGCGTCCTGCAGCATGGCAGTGCCCTCCTTGTTCCAGTCGATGACGTTGAGGTCCTCGGGCTGGTAGAGCTTGCCGGTCTTCGGGTTCTTGGTTTCGAGGACCTGCGCGTACTCGTTGTAGGTCATCGCCTGCGCGGCGTCGATGTCTCCGGAGAGGAAGCCGTTCATGTCGAACGCCTGCTGCACGAGTTTGATGTCTTTGACTTGCACCCCGGCCTTCTGCATCCCGGCGAAGAGCTCCCATTCGTTGCCGTAGCCCCAGCTGCCCACGTTCTTGCCCTTGAGGTCGGCGGCAGTGGTGATGCCCTTGTCCTTGAAGGAGATCTGCGTGGTGGCGCTGCGCTCGAAGATCTGCGCGACATCCGTGATGTTGGCGCCCTGCTCGATGGACCCGAGCACCTTGGGCACCCAGGAGATCGCGAAGTCGGCGTCGCCGGCTGCGAGAACGTCCTGCGGAACGATGTCCGCTGCACCCTCTGTAATCGTGACGTCGAGACCCTCGTCCTTATAGAAGCCCTGGTCGACCGCGGCGTAGTAGCCGGCGAATTGGGCCTGCGCAACCCACTGCAACTGCAGGGTGACCGGCGTGAGCGTTCCCTTGTCGGTCGAGCCGCCGGTGCTGCCACCGGTGCTGCATCCGGTGAGGACGAGCGCGCTGACCGTGGCGACGGTGCCTACTCCGCCCAGCCATCGTGTGCTGTGTTTCATGTCTTCCTCCTTGCTGTGACTACTCGTGGTGGTGGTGCAATCGGCCGATCCGCGGGTGCGGACGGACGCCTATCCGCCCGTGTTGCGGCGGCTGACCAGCTTCTCGACACCGAGTGCTGCGCAATAGAAGAGAAGACCGAGAAGGATGGAGCCCAGCACGTACGCCCAGGCCAGGCCATAGTTGCTGCTGGCCGCTGACGAGGTGATCGACTTGCCGAGTCCGCCGACCGGGCCGCCGAAGTACTCGGCGATGAGGGCGGAGATCACGGCGAGCGACGACGCGATACGCAGGCCGGTGAAGACGTACGGGAGGGCGGTGGGCAGGGTGACGGTCTTCGTCGCCTGCCAGTTCGACGCCGCGTACGCGCGCATCAGGTCGCGGTGCACTGGGAGAACCTGGCGCAGACCCTTGAGGGTGTTGAAGTAGACGGGCACGAACACCGCGAGCGCGGCAACGATCTGCCTGGCCGTCTCGGCGCCGGCCCCGAACATCGTGTACAGCACGGGGGCGAGCGCCACGATCGGCACCACGGCGATGGATGCCACGATCGGCGCCGCCATCTCGTCGAACACCCGGATGAGTGCCGAAGCGGCCGCCGCCAGGATGCCGATCACCGCCCCGACCAGCAGCCCGACCAGGGCGTTGCGGCCGGTCACCGCCATGCCGTTGGCCACGTTCTGCAGGTTCGAGCCGAACTGCTCGCCGATGGCGAACGGTCCGGGCAGGATGAACGGCTTGATCGCCCAGACCGTGACCGCCGCCTGCCAGAGAAGCACGAGGGCGACGCCGAGGACGACAGGGGCGAGCGCGGTGCGCACCAGTCCCGCGCCGGTCGACGACTCCTGCCTCATCGCGTCTCGACCCCCCGCGCGCCGCCGGCGGCCTCGCCGTGCAGCAGTTCGCGCACCTGGCTCACCGCGTGGAAGAACCCCTCGTCTTCACGCAGGTTCTCGCCGCGCTCCCTGGTGTCACCGAGCCTGACGTCGAGCACGTCCCGGATGCGTCCGGGCCGGGGCGACATGACGACGACCCGGTTGGAGAGGAACACAGCCTCGGGGATCGAGTGGGTGACGAAGACCACGGCCGCGCTCGTTTCGCCGCAGATTCGCACGAGCTCGTTCTGCATCCGTTCGCGGGTCATCTCGTCCAGCGCCCCGAAGGGTTCGTCCATCAGCAGCAGGCTCGGGCTTTCGGCCAGCGACCTGGCGATCGCGACGCGCTGCTGCATGCCGCCGGAGAGCTGGTCGGGGTAGTGCCGGGCGAATTCCGACAGACCGACCAGCTCGATCAGTTCGGCCGCCCTGGCCCGTCTGGCCTGCTTGCTCGCCCCGTGCAGCTCGAGCGGCAGCTCGATGTTGCCGGCGACCGTGCGCCAGGGCAGCAGCCCGGCCTGCTGGAACGCGATGCCGTAGTCCTGGTCGATGCGCGCCTGCCTGGCCGGCTTGCCGAAGACCTGGATGCTGCCCGCGGTGGGCGTGTCGAGGTCGGCGATCAGCCGCAGGAGCGTGCTCTTGCCACATCCGCTCGGCCCGATCAGCGAGACGAACTCCCCGGGCCGGACCGTGAGGCTCACGTCGTCGAGGGCGGTGACGGATGCTCCCTTGCGGCCCGCGAAGACCCGGCTCACGCCGGTCACCTCGACGGCCAAGGACACGACCGTGTCGACCGGGGCTGACTGTGTGCTCATGCTGCAACCTCTCCCCTGCGGAAACGACGAAGAAACAGGCCGATCAGGCCCACGAACCCGGCGGCCACGAGACCGACCAGCACGGATCCGAAAATGGGAGCCCAGGGCTTGCCTGGGTCGCCGCCGGCCGCGCCGGCGTACTCGACGATGAGACGGCCGATGCCGCCGCGCAGCCCGATCGACACCTCGGCCACGACCGTGCCGATGACGGCACTCGCCGCCGCCAGCCGCAGCGCCGGCAGTAGGTAGCCGACGCTCGCCGGGAGCCGCAACCGCCAGAGCGTCTTCCACCAGCCGACCGAATAGCAGCGCATGAGGTCGACGTGGTTGGCGTCCGGGGAGCCGAGCCCGCGGAGGGCGCCGACCGACACCGGGAAGAACGCGAGGTACGACGCGATCAGCGCCACCGACATCCAGCTCTCCCAGGTGAACTCGCCGAAGTGGATCTGCGTTCCCCACCGCCGCACGAGCGGGGCCAGGGCGATCAGCGGCACGGTCTGGCTGAGGATGATCCACGGCAGGATGGCCGACTCGGCGAGCCGGAACCTCTGCATGAGCAGCGCGAACGCCATGCCGACCGTGACGCCGATGAGCCAGCCGACCGCGGCGATCCCCAGGGTGAACACGGATGCCTCCAGCACCGACCGCCACAACGGGTCCGAACTCGCCGCCCCCGTCACCGGTTCGAAGACCCGTCCGGCCATCACCCAGAGGTGCGGCATGGCGATGTCGCTCGTGCGCGGCAACACCGTGACGCCGCCGGCGAGGACGCCGTCAGCGGGGCCGAGCAGCTTGTAGAGCTCCCAGAGCACGGCGAGCGCCGCGACGCCGAGCCCGCCGATGAGGATCCGACGCCATTGTGCAGTCCGACGCCACTGGGCTGTCCGACGCCCCTGTGCACTCCGACGCCACAGTGCTGTCATGCCTTCGCCACGATGTGGTCGGCCATCGCCGGGATCACGGTCTCCCCGTACACGCGCATCGTTTCTTCTTTGTTGTCGTGCTGCAGGTAGCCGGCGAAGTGGTCGACGCCGATCGCCTTGAGGGCCTGCAGCTTCTCGATGTGGTCCTTGGCCGTGCCGAGCAGGCAGAACCGGTCGACGATCTCGTCGGGCACGAAGTCGGCGTGCACGTTGTCGGCGCGTCCGTGCAGGTTGTAGTCGTAGTCCTCACGGCCGGCGATGTAGTCGGTCAGCGCCTTGGGCACGGGCGAATCCTCGCCGTACTTGGCGACGATGTCGGCCACGTGATTGCCCACCATGCCGCCGAACCAGCGGCATTGGTTGCGCATGTGGCCCCAGTTGTCGCCGATGTACATGGGCGCTGCCACGCAGAACTTAACCTCCAGGGGGTCGCGGCCGACGTTCGCCGCGGCATTCCGCACGGTCTTGATCATCCACTCGGCCACATCGAGGTCGGCCATCTGCAGGATGAACCCGTCGCCCACCTCGCCGGCGAGCTTGAGGGCGAGCGGGCCGTAGGCTGCCACCCACACGTCGAGCGTCGACCCGCGGCTCCACGGGAACTGCAGGGTCGCGCCGTTGTATTCGACCGAGCGTGAGTTCCCGAGCTCACGGATGACGTGGATCGACTCACGGAGCGTCTTCAGGGTGGTGGGCGCGCCGTTGATCACGCGCACCGCCGAGTCGCCGCGGCCGATGCCGCAGATGGTGCGGTTGCCGTACATCTCGTTGAGCGTCGCGTAGGTCGAGGCCGTGACCGTCCAGTCGCGGGTGCCCGGGTTGGTGACCATGGGCCCGACGATGATCTTGTCCGTCTCGGCCAGGATCCGGCTGTAGATCACATAGGGCTCCTGCCAGAGCAGGTGCGAGTCGAACGTCCAGACGTGGCTGAAGCCGTGGGCCTCCGCCAGCTTGGCGAGCTGCACCGTCCGGGCGGACGGCGGGTTGGTCTGCAGAACTGCTCCGAAATCCATCTGGTTTCCCGCCTAGATCAGGTACTGGCTCAGGCCGCGCTTGACGAACTGACCGTCACCCTTGGCTCCGAGGTACTCGTTGTTGTCGATGACGACCTTGCCGCGGGAGAGCACGGTGTCGACGTGGCCGTCGATTTCGTAGCCTTCCCAGGCCGAGTGGTCCATGTTCATGTGGTGAGTCTTGCCCATCCCGATCGAGGTGTGGCCGTTGGGATCGTAGATCACGATGTCGCCGTCCGCGCCGGGCTGGATGACCCCCTTCTTGCCGTAGAGGCCAAACATCCGGGCGGGGGTCGTCGAGGTGATTTCCACCCAGCGTTCGAGCGAGATGCGGCCGTTGACGACGCCCTGGTAGAGCAGGTCCATCCGGTGTTCGACCGAGCCGATGCCGTTCGGGATCTTCGAGAAGTTGCCGAGGCCGAGGTCCTTCTGCCCCTTCATGCAAAACGGGCAGTGGTCGGTGGAGACCATCTGGATGTCGTTTGTGCGCAGGCTCTGCCACATGTGGTCCTGGTGGCCTTCGGCGCGCGACCGCAGCGGAGTCGAGCACACCCACTTCGCGCCCTCGAATCCTGGTGCCCCGAGGTTCTCCTCGAGCGAGAGGTAGAGGTACTGCGGGCAGGTTTCCCCGAACACGTTCTGCCCGTTGTCGCGGGCGGCGGCGATCTGCTCAACGGCCTGCTTGGCGCTCACGTGCACCACGTAGAGCGGCGCGCCGGTGAGGTTCGCGATCATGATCGCCCGGTGCGTCGCCTCCTCCTCCATCTGCCAGGCGCGCGCGACGCCGTGGTAGTAGGGATCGGTCTTGCCCTGCGCGAGGAGCTGCTCCACGAGCACGTCGATCGCCGGGCCGTTCTCGGCGTGCATCATGGTCATCAGCCCGGTGTCGGCGGACTTCTGCATGGCGCGAAGAATCTGCGCGTCATCCGAGTAGAAGACCCCGGGGTAGGCCATGAACAGCTTGAAGCTCGAGACCCCCTCGGCGAGCAGGCCATCCATGGCCTGCAGCGAGTCGGCGTTGACATCGCCGATGATCTGGTGGAACGCGTAGTCGATCGCGCAGTTGCCGGCCGCCTTCGCGTGCCAGGTGGCGAGGCCGTCCATGACGCGCTGGCCGAAGGTCTGCACCGCGAAGTCGATGATCGTCGTCGTGCCGCCCCACGCGGCGGCGCGGGTTCCGGTCTCGAAGGTGTCGCTCGCGGCGGTGCCGCCGAACGGCAGCTCCATGTGGGTGTGGGCGTCGATGCCCCCCGGGAGCACGTACTTCCCCGTCGCGTCGATCACGCGGTCGACGCCTGAAGGAAGGTCGGTGCCCAGCAGCCGCGACCCGGGCGCCAGCACGGCGGCGATGGTCTCGCCGTCGATGAGCACGTCGGCCTTGGACCGGCCGGTTGCCGTCACGACGGTGCCGCCGGTGATGAGGGTTGTCGTCATCTCTCGCTCCGAGTTCTTCGTGGGTCAGGGAGCGACGATCGGGCCGTAGGAGTCCGGGCGGCGGTCACGGTAGAACTGCCAGGAGTTGCGCACCTCGCGGATGAGGCCGAGGTCGAGGTCACGCACGACGATCTCCTCGGTGTCGGTGGAGGCCACCTCGCCGACGAAGTTGCCGCGCGGGTCGACGAAGTAGGAGCTGCCGTAGAACGTCACGGCCTCGTCGCCGAACTCCTTGGTTTCGGTGCCGATGCGGTTGTTCGCGGCCACGTACAACTGGTTGGCGGCCGCGGCGGCGGGCTGCTCGAGTTCCCAGAGCCGGTTGGAGAGGCCCGGCTTGGTCGCCGAGGGGTTGAAGACGATCTCCGCGCCGTTCAGGCCGAGCACGCGCCAGCCCTCCGGGAAGTGCCGGTCGTAGCAGATATACACGCCGATCTTGCCGACCATGGTGTCGAACACGGGGTAGTCGGCGTTGCCGGGACGGAAGTAGAACTTCTCCCAGAACTGCGGAAGGTTCGGGATGTGGTGCTTGCGGTACTTGCCCAGGTACGTGCCGTCGGCGTCGATCACGGCGGCCGTGTTGTAGAGCACGCCGGGCTGCTCCTCCTCGTAGACCGGGAGCACGATCACCATCTTGTATTCGGCGGCGAGCTTCTGGAAACGCTCGACCAGCGGGCCGGGAACCGGATGCGCGTAGCCGTAGTACTTGGAGTCCTGCACGATGCCGAAGTACGGGCCGTGGAACAGCTCCTGGAAGCAGATCACCTGCACGCCCTGCTCAGCGGCCGTGCGCACGAAACCCTCGTGCTTGGCGATCATCGACTCCTCGTCGCCGGTCCAGGTCGCCTGGGTAATTGCTGCTCGCACTACGGACATATCTGCCTCCACAAAATTTTCGGACCTCGTTGTCCCGGTTTTGTTATTATTTGACGTAAACATTTCTGATGTGTTTCCGTTTGTGTCGCACGCGTTAATCATCCTGTCGCCCAAACCAGCGAGGGGCAAGAGATCATGCAAATTGTTATTGACGAAATCGAGCAGCGAACGCCGGCCGGAATCGCGGCCGCCGTCGGCCGGATGATCAGCTCCGGCCGTCTGGCTCCCGGCGACCGCCTGCCCACCGTTCGAGACCTCGCGGGCGAACTCGGCGTGAGCCCGGCCACCATCAGCCACGCCTGGCAGGCGCTCAGCGCCGTCGGCCTGATCGTCTCCCGCGGCCGGGGCGGGACGTTCGTGCTCGAGGCAGCCCCGCGCTGGCTGCCGGCCCGGAGCCAATCCATGGCCGGCCACCAGCAGCCGGCCCGGATCGACCTCTCCCGCGGGACCCCTGACCCGCTGCTGCTTCCCGCCCTGGGCCCGGCGCTCTCCCGGGTCTCCCAGCGCGCCGTGACCCCGAGCTACCAGGACCTGCCGGTCATCCCCGAACTGCTCACGGTGCTCAGCGAATCGTGGCCGTTCCGGGCCGAATCGATCACTGTCGTCGACGGTGCCCTCGACGCCATCTCGCGCAGCCTCGACCAGGTCACCCGGTTCGGCGACCGGGTCATCGTGGAGGATCCCGGCTTCCCACCGTTCTTCGACCTGCTCGAGCAAATCGGGATCGAACGGCTGCCCGTTGCCGTCGACGAGTACGGGATCGAGCCTGGCTCCTTCGCCGCCGCACTGGCGCTCTCGCCGTCGGCCGTCATTCTGCAGCCCCGAGCGCAGAACCCCACCGGGGCGTCGATGCCGGCCGAGCGGGCAGAGGAACTCGCCCGGCTGCTCCGGGCGCACAAGCGCAACGCGAACACCGTCGTGATCGAAGACGACCACTCCGGCGAAATCAGCATCGCCCCCGATGTGAGCCTGGGCCGCTGGCTGCCCGACCGCGTGCTGCACGTGCGCAGCTACTCGAAGTCGCACGGGCCGGACCTCCGCATCGCCGCGCTCGGCGGACCGGCGGCCATCGTCGACCGGATCGTCGCCCGACGGATGCTCGGGCCCGGGTGGACCAGCCGGATGCTGCAGACGATCCTCTACGACCTCCTCACCGACAGCGAGAGCATCGCCCAGATCAGCGAAGCCCGCCGCATCTACTTCGCCAGGCAGAAGGCCCTCGCCGACGCCCTCACCGGCTTCGGGCTGCCCGTGGCGCAGGCCGACGGCATCAACACGTGGCTGCCGGTGTTCGATGAACGGGATGCGATCGTGCGCCTCGCGGCATCCGGGATCCGGGTTGCCGGCGGGTCGCCGTTCCTCGCGGCGGAGCGCGCCGAATCGTTCATCCGCGTGACGGCGGGCGCCCTACCCGACGACGTGACGCCGATCGCCCGCGCGATTGCCGCCGCGTCCCGGGCGCCGGAGCCCGGCGTGCACACCCTCGAGTCCCGATGGGCCTAGGCGGTGGGTTGGCATAGGCTGAGTGCGGACCGCCGGTTGGCTCTGACCGGTCGAGCTGCCTTGGATTTGGGCCGCGGGTCGCCGAGCCCCCTCGGATTCCCCCTTCCCGTGCTCTCCCCCTCCCCTCCCCTCCCGGTCCGCGAAAGCGGACATGCGCGCACCAGGCAACAACCGCACGGAGACAGGAAACAACGCATGAGGCACATCGCCGTCCTGGCCGGAGGGATCGGCGGCGCCCGGTTCACCCGCGGCCTGCTGCACCACCTCGCGGAGGCCGAACCCGACGCGAGCGTCACCGTGATCGTGAACACCGGCGACGACATGTGGCTGGACGGGCTGCGGATCTGCCCAGACCTCGACACCGTGATGTACACGCTCGGCGGCGGCATCAACGAGGAACAGGGCTGGGGCCGGCCGGACGAGTCCCGCCGGGCGTCGGCCGAAATCGCGGCCTACGGGCGCGGCTGGTCGTGGTTCACCCTCGGCGACCTCGACCTGGCCACGCACATCGTGCGCACCGACATGCTCCGCTCCGGCTCGACCCTGAGCGAGGCCACCGAGTTCCTCTGCCGGCGCTGGCAGCCCGGCGCGCGGCTCCTGCCGATGAGCGACCAGCCGGTGGAGACGCACGTGCGCCTGGCCACGGATGTCGACGAGCACCGGGCGGGCGACCTGATCCATTTCGAGGAGTGGTGGGTGCGCTATCGGGCGCATGTCGACGTGACCGAGTTCGTGCAGCTCGGGCTGTCCGCCGCGGTCCCGGGCCCCGGCGTTATCGAGGCGATCACCGGCGCCGACCTCGTCATCCTGCCCCCGTCGAACCCGGTCGTGTCGGTGGGCACCATCCTCGCCGTCCCGGGCATCCGCGACGCGCTGCGTTCGACCGCCGCACCGGTCGTCGGCGTCTCCCCGATCATCGCGGGCGCTGCCGTGCGCGGCATGGCCGACCACTGCCTGCAGACCATCGGGGTGGAGACCTCGGCCGAGGCCGTCGGCCGGCATTACGGTTCGCGCCGGGACGGCGGCCTGCTCGACGCCTGGCTCGTCGACACGACGGATGCCGCGGCCGTGCCCGCGCTCGAGGCCGCCGACATCCGCTCCGCGGCGGTTCCACTCTGGATGCGGGACGTGCCGACCTCGGCCGCCATCGCGGCAGAGGTGCTCGCGATCAGCGCGCTGGGGTAGGAGCCGGCGCCCAAGCGCACGTGGTTTGTGCGTTGGCGCACGACCGATTGCGCCGAGTTTCGGACACAACACCTTCGCCGCGAAAACGAAGGTGTGAAAACGAAGGTGTTGTGTCCGAAACTCAAGGTTGAGAATCGTCGGGACCCTCGTCGGCGGCGATCAGCGCCGCCGAGGCGATCAGCGCGCTCGTGCGGGGACCGACGCCCAGGCGCAGCGCCTCGGCGAGGTTGTCGACCGTGTCAACGTCGCGCCGGATCGACGCGGTCGCCGGCAGCCCGAGCGGCACATGGCCGGCCGCCTCGTGCGCGGCGCGGGAGCCGAGGCCGAAGCGCGGGGTGAACTCCACCCCGGCGAGCGCGAGCAGGGCCGTCGTACCCGTTCCTTCCTCGTCGGGGACCATCGAGCGCTCGTGAGCGGCTGCGAGGCCCAGCGCTGCCTCGACGTCGGCCACCGTGAGCGCGGGCAGGTCGCCCGTCACCACGGCAATCCCGCACCCGGGGCAGTCCGCTCGCGCGGCCTCCACTCCCTGCCGGATCGCCGCGTTCAGCGGATCGTCCGCCGCATCCCGGCGCGGCACCTCGCGCACGATGGCCGCGCCAAGGGCCTCCAGGTGCGCCGCAACCGCCTCGTCGGCGGTCACCACGATGACCCGGGTGATCAGGGGGGTGTCCAGCAACGCCGCAACGGTGTCGAGGGCGAAGGCCTCCGCGAGTCGGCCGCGGTCAGGCAGGTCGCCGAGGCGGCTCTTCGCCTCCGGGGTGCCCTTGACCGGGACGACGGCCACCCACGTCACGCGGGATCGCTCCCGACGGCATCGGCGAGCGCGGTAGCCCGCCCGGCGGCAAAACCTTCCGCGTAGGCCTCGGCGGTGCCCAGGCGGAACATGTCCTGGTCGCTCGGACGCTGCAGCCGGCGGGCGCCGTCCGCACCGGAAGCACCGGACGCGTCGGCCCCGTCGGCCCCGTCGGCCGCGACGAGGTCGACGACCAGCCGGCCGAGCCCGCGCACGACCGCCACCGGGTTGCCGCTCGTCTTGCCCTTGACCAGGTCGGCCGCCCCGGCGATCTCGTCGGC
>DAIMHX010000009.1:52773-58508 GCA_036723055.1 Microbacteriaceae bacterium | reverse complement strand
GGTTGCCGCTCGTCTTGCCCTTGACCAGGTCGGCCGCCCCGGCGATCTCGTCGGCCACGGCGGCGACCGTGACATCGAGGCGCTTGCCGGAGGCATCCGTCGTTCCGCGCAGGTCATCGAGCACCGCGACCCCGGCCGCGCCGATCGCGATGTCGGTCTGGCCCTCCCGCCAGGGCCGCCCGGCCGTGTCGGTGACCAGCACGCCGAGTCGGAGCCCGGTGTGCTCCCGCAAGGCGGCGCAGAGCGCGCGCGCGGAGGCATCCGGGTCGACCGGAAGCAGGAGCACCACCCCGTCTGGCGTGTTGCTCGCGTCGACGCCGGCCGCGGCCATCACCAGGCCCTGCCGGTTCTCGACAATGCGGGTCACCCCGCCCGGATGCTCGCGGGTGGCGATCACGCGCACGGTCTCGTCGGTGATCGCCTGCTCTCGGTCCGCGGCCGCGACCTGGCGGCCCTCGGCCTTGGAGACGATCTTGCTGGTCACGGCCAGGATGTCGCCGTCGCGCAGGACCGACCCCGCGGCCGCGGCGATGAGCACGGCGAGGTCGTCGCCGGCCGCGATCTCGCCGATGCCGTCCAGCACGAAGACGGACAGGGCGGGCCCAGGAACGCCGGGCACCGCTACCGGACGAGCTTCGGCAGCACGTCGCGGCCGAACACGTCGATCCACTGGCGCTGGTTGCGACCCACGTTGTGCAGGTAGATCCGGTCGAAGCCGAGGTCGACGAACTTCTGGATGTATGCGCGGTGGTCGTCGGGGTCGGCCGAGATGATCATCCGCCCCTCGAAGTCCTCCGGGCGCACGAGCTTGGCGATCTGCTCGAATTCGAACGGCGAACGGATGTCCCCCTTCGGGAACTTCATGCCGCCGTTGGGCCACTCCACCATGGCGTTGCGCATGGCTTCCTCGTCGGTCTCGGCCCAGCTCATGTGCAACTGGAGCACCTTGGGCATGGTCGACGGGTCCTTGCCGGCATCCTTCGCGCCCTCGTCGAACTTGCCGAACAGCATGGAAATCTTCTCCACCGGGGCACCGACCGTGATCAGGCCGTCGGCGTGCCGGCCGGCACGCTTGGCCGTCACCGGGCCCGCGGTGGCGATGAGGATCTCCGGGGCCACCTCCGGCATCGTCCAGAGTCGGGTCGACTCGAGCTTGTAGAACTGGCCGGAGTGCTTGACGTCCTTGCCGGCGATCGACGCGGTGAACAGCTTGGAGATGATCTCGATCGCCTCGAACATGCGGTTGATCCGCTCGGGGGCTTCCGGCCAGTACTGGCCGACGATGTGCTCGTTGAGCGCCTCGCCGGATCCAAGGCCGAGCCAGTGCCGGCCCGGGTACATCGAGGCGAGCGTGGCTGAGGCCTGCGCCACCATGGCGGGGTGCCAGCGGAACGTGGGCGCGGTGACGCCGGGGCCGAGGTCCCCCTTGGTGCGCTCACCGATCGCGGCCAGCACGCTCCAGACGAACGACGACTCGCCCTGCGCCGGGACCCACGGCTGGAAGTGGTCAGCCGCCATCACCCCTGAGAAGCCGTGCTCCTCGGCGTACGCCGAGAGGGCCACCGCCTCCGCGGGGGCGAACTGCTCGAGCATTGCCGCGTAGCCGATCTGCAAATCCGTCATAGTCACCCATTCTGCCTGTCGATCGGCGTTTCGGCAGCGAAGGCAAGGTGCGGGGTCAGCAAATAGGCTGGAACCATGCGCATTGCCACCTGGAACGTCAACTCCATTCGTGCCCGCTCCGGCCGCGTCGTCGACTGGATGGTGCGCGAGGACATCGACGTGCTCGCCATGCAGGAGATCAAGTGCAAGCCGGAGCAGTTCCCGGCGCAGGCCTTCGAGGATGCCGGCTACGAACTCGCCATCCACGGGTTCAGCCAGTGGAACGGCGTCGCCTTCGCCAGCCGGGAACCGATGACGGATGTCGCCACAACCTTCCCCGGGATGCCCGGCTTCCTGAAAGGCGAGGAGGGGCCCGGCCTGCCGCTGGAGGCGCGCGCAATGGGCGTCACGGTGAACGACCTGCGCCTGTGGAGCCTGTACGTGCCGAACGGGCGCACGCTGGACGACCCGCACTACACCTACAAACTCGACTGGCTGGCCCGGCTCAAGGAGCACGCCAGCGCCGAACTCGCCGCCGATCCGCAGCTGGCCCTCGCGCTCATGGGCGACTGGAACGTCGCGCCGCTGGACTCCGACCAGAACGTGCCAGGGCTCATCCCTGGGCTCTCCACCCATATCTCCCCGCAGGAGCGCGCTGCCTTCCATGCCTTCGAAGCGGCAGGGTTCACCGACGTGGTGCGCCCGCTCGTGCCGCAGGGGTTCACCTACTGGGACTACAAGCAGCTCGCGTTCCCCCGCAACGAGGGCATGCGCATCGACTTCATCCTGGGCTCGCCGGCGTTCGCCGAGCTGGTCACCGGCGCGAGCATCCACCGCAACGAGCGCAAGGGCGACGCTCCGAGCGACCACGTGCCGGTTGTCGTCGACCTCGAGATCGAGGGCGAAGACGACGACCGCCCGATGATCTTCTAGGGCTTAGGCAAGCAGCGCGGCGATCACCAGGAGCGCCGGAATCGAGGCGACCGTGGTCACGAGCACCGTGTCCCTGGCAACAACGGTTCCGCGGTTGTAACGCGCAGAGAAGTTGTAGATGTTCTGGGCGGTCGGCAGGGCGGAGACCGTCACCACCGCGAAGAGTTCGGAGCCGGCGAGACCGAAGACGAAGCGCCCGAACACGTACGCGATGATCGGCATCACGGCAACCTTGATGAGGGAAGCAACCGCCACCTGCTTGCGCCCCGATCCCGCCTTCAGCAGGCGCTGCCCGTGCAGCGACATCCCGAACGCCATCAGCACCATCGGAATCGCCGCACCGCCGAGGATCTCCAGCGGCGCCAGCACCGGGGCCGGAACCGTGATTCCCAGCGTGGCGATGAGCACAGCGACGACGGATGCGATGATCATCGGGTTCCGCAGCGGCTGCGTCACGATCGATCGGAGCGACGCATGGCCGCGGGTCGAGACGTCCAGGATCGTCAGGGTGAGCGGGGCGAGCACGAGAAGTTGGAGCAGCAACACGGGCGCGACGTACTGGGCGCTGCCCAGCACGTAGATGGCGACGGGCAATCCGATGTTGTTCGCGTTGACGTACGTCGACGCAGTCGCTCCGAGCGTGGTCTCGGCCACCGGCGTGCGGAAGAAGACCTGCGCGACGGCAACATAGAGAATGACCCCGACGGCGACGCTGCAGAGCACCGTGGCCAGGAACGTCGAGAAGAACACCCGCACATCGGCGTGCACGAGAACCGTGAACAGCAGGGCAGGGGTCGCGACGAAGAAGGTGATCCGGTTGAGGACGCGGCCGGCACCCGCACCGGCGATCCCGGTCCGCTCGATCACGTAGCCGACGAGGATCACGAATCCGATGATCGCGAACCCGATCAGCACACCACCCATTCCACCGAGCTTAGGCGGCGCGCGGGCGGCTTCCTTCCGGCTCCTTGCGGGCAGGAAGGCCGCGCCCCTACGATCTGAAGATGCCTCACATCGACGTTCCGGGCGCTTCGCTCTACTACGAGACCGACGGGCATGTGTCTGCGCCGGCGCTGCTCCTGCTGCACGCGGGCATCGCGAACCTGCGGATGTGGGACCCCCAGATCGCCGCGCTGGCAAAGGACCACTTCGTCATCCGTTTCGACGCCCGCGGATTCGGCCAGACCACAACGCAAGACGTCGAGTTCTCCAACCGGGCTGACGCCCTGGCCGTGCTCGACCACCTCGGGATCGCCTTGGCCACCCTGGTCGGCTGCTCACGCGGCGGCTCGATCGCGATCGACATCACGGTGGAATCCCCGGAACGCGTCACCGGGCTGGTGACCATCGGGTCGGGCCCGAGCGGCTTCCCGGAGGTGGAACTGACCGAGCTCGAGGATGCCCGATTCGACGAACTCGACGAAGCGTTCAGCGCGAAGGACTGGCACAAACTGGCCCGCCTCGAGGTGGCCCTGTGGGCATTCGGCCCGCTGCGCAAGGAGGAAGACCTCGACCCCGAGTTCGTGTCCATTGCCTACGAACTCAACCGGGCCAACGTCGTGCACGCCGAGGAGGAACCCGTCCCTCTCCCGCTCGACCCGCCAGCCTGCGACCGCGTCGTCGACATCGACGCACCGGCGCTCATCACGGTCGGCGAGTACGACGTCACCGCGGCGCTCGCCCAGTACGAGTACCTGCTGTCCACGGTTCCGAACGCGACCGGCTGCACCTTCCGCGACACGGCGCATCTGCCGAACCTCGAACGGCCCGACGAGTTCGAGCGGGTGCTCCTCGACTGGCTGACCGAAAACGGGCTCTAGCCGCGAAGCGTGTCCGTCTCCGATTGAGTTGCGGAAAGGACACCTTCGTTTTGCGGTGGAAGGTGTTTTGACCGGAACCCAACGCCAAATCACGCGCTAACCGGGGGCGATGGACGCGCCCGCCACTACTCTGTGGGTGCCAGCAGTATTCGCCGGCGGGGGGAGAGATGATGCCAGGTAGAGGGTCCGCCGATTCCGACGCACAGCACGCCGGGCGCGTACTGTGGCCGCGCAGCGCGGCCGATCTCACCGACACGACGATCTGCCCGGCCTGCCTCACGCCGCTGCCCTCCCCGGTCTGCCCGTCCTGCGGACTCGACCTCCGCCATCCTGCCGCGGCCGCCCTCCTCGAGGCGTCGACGGATGCCGCGGCGGCGCTGAACCGGCGCGTCTCGCTGATCGGGCGCATCCGTTTCGACGCCGCGCAGTCTGCCCAAGTGCTCATCGCACAGAGCCCGCCGGCATCGAGCCCGCTGTCGGTCCCGCGCGGCCCGACCGCGTTGCCGGGCGCCAGCCCGGACATCCCGAGCGCCTGGCCGCCTCCGTCAGCTTCCGCAGCGACCTCGTTAGCGCCGCCGGCGCCGGCGCCATCGACCTACCGCGAGCCTGCCCCGGCGCCGGTGTCTGCGGCCCCGAGCCCAGGCGGACCCGGGCCGGGCCACCGTCCGGCGGCTGGCCCCACGCGCCCCAAGCGGTCGAGCGTGCAGGTCCTGCTCCTGCTCGTCGGTGTGTCCCTGGTCTCGGTGGCCGCGATCTTCTTCCTCACGGTCGCGTGGCTCTTCGCCGGCCTCGAGGTGCGCTCCGCAATCGTCGCCCTCCTCACCGCCGCGGCCCTCGTCACCGCGGCCATCCTGAGCCGGAAGGGTCTCGCCGCCACGGCGGAGGGCATCGGCGCCCTGTCCGTGGTGCTCGTGCTCCTCGACGCGTGGGCGATGCGGGAGAACAACCTGTTCGGGCTTGCCGATGCCGACGGCCCGACCTACTGGGGCGTGGCGCTCCTGGCCTCGGCAGCGCTATTCCTCGGCTGGCACGCCCTCTCCCGGCTCCGGGTCGCCGGCGTCGCCGGCTTCGCGGTTGCCGCGCCAGGCCTGGGGCTCCTCGTCGCCGGGTTCGCGGTGGGGCAGCCGGACTCCACCCGCGCGTTCCTCGGGTTCCTGGGGACCGCCATCGGCGCGCTCATCCATCGCCTCACCCTGCCCGGCGACAGCCGGCTCTGGCCGTCGCTCGACCGGGCGGCGGAACGGATGACCCTCCTCGGCGTGGGCGGCCTGGCGCTGCTCGCGGCATCCGTGACGGCGGCGTTCGCCCAGCCCGACTGGATCCAGGCCCCGCTCTGGACCTTCGGCGCCGTCGCGATTGTCGCCGCGCTGCACGCCGTCG
>DAIMHX010000009.1:24782-52673 GCA_036723055.1 Microbacteriaceae bacterium | reverse complement strand
CGCCGTCGCGATTGTCGCCGCGCTGCACGCCGTCGTGATCGTGACCACTCCCCGGCCCGGGCCCGCCTACCGGGTGTTCGCCTACGGCTGCGCTGGCCTTGCCGCCCTCGTGGTCACCCTGGCCGCTCCCCTGTTGGCGCGCCGCGCCGACGACTCGGCCCTGGGGCTGACCGCGCCGATCCTGGTCGCGGCCGCCCTCGCCCTCGCCCTCGAGCTGTTCCTGCGGCGCCGGGCGCCGGGTCCGTTACGCACGGCCCTGCTGGGCGCAGCGGCCACCGCCGCGGCCATGGCCGCGAGCTACGCCCTCTTCGTCGTGGAATTCGCCGTGCAGCCGCTCGCCGATGCCCTCCGGAGCGGCCTCACCCGCGCCGGCGATCCGGTGGCCCAGCCCCAGCAGGACAACGCCTGGGCGCTGGCCGCATTGGCCGGCGTTGGCGTGCTCGTGGCGCTCTTCTGGGCGCTGGGCGGCATCCTGCGGGCCCGCGGCCATCTCGTGGCCTGGTTCGCGGGCGCCGTTGTGGTGCTCGCGGTGCCCTTCGCGGCGTCCCTCTGGCTCGTTCTTCCCACCTTCCTCGCGCTCGGGGCTCTCTCCCTGGCCGCGCTGCTGCTGGCCGCGCGGGGCCGGCTGCCCCTCGGCCTGTACCGCCCGGTCGTCGTCGCGCTGCTGGTCCTGACGGAAGCCGCCGGGTATCTGGTCGGCTGGGCGAGCACCGATAGCTGGTGGGTCGGGTCGATCTCGGCGGTGCTGGTGCTCTTCCTCGCCCGCCTGCTGTTCGACTCCATGAGCGCCGCGGCGGCCCGCGCGGCGCTGCTTGCCGGCGCGATCCTGCTCACGCTGGTCGCGGCGGGCACCGCGCCGTGGGCGCTCACGCTCGGCCTGCACCCATCCTTCGACGCGAACCTGGTCAATGTCGTCAGAGGCCTCACCCTCGCGACCGCCCTGCTCCAAGTCGCGGTCGCCGTCGCCTGGCGGGGATTCACCGCGAGCGAGCGTCGCTGGGCGTTCTGGACCCTGCTCGGCCCGACGGCGGTCGCCTTCTCGGTGCCGGTCGGGCTGCTGGCCGACGCTCTCCCGGCGAACGCGCGGGCAACCCTCCTGCAGGGCGAACCGGCCGCCGGCATCTGGCACGCGGCGCTGCTGCTGGCCGCCCCCTGCTCTGGATCCTCCCCCTCAGCAACCGCGCGGAGCTGCACCTCGAGCGGTTCGTCGCGGCGATCGCGTTGGCCCCTGCCCTCCTGCTGGTCGCCTCTGGGGTGGCCAGGGCCACGGATGCTCCGGCCTCCACCTGGACCATCCTGTTCCCGGCCGCGGCGCTCGTCGCCTGCGCCTTCGCACTCACGCTCGGCACCGTGGGAGCGGTGAGCATCCGGGGGGACGTTCATGATCCCCGCGTTGTTGACCAGGAGGTCGAGGCCGGCGGCGTGCTCGGCCGACCAGGCGGCCGCGAATGCGCGAATCGATCGGCGGTCCAGCCGGCCCTGCCGCGAGTGGTTCCGGCCATGGTGAATCTCCTCCGTTGGCGGTCATGAGAAGTCTCACATGGATGAGCATCTGCGCATCCGCGGCAGCTAGGGTAAACCGGGCCGCGCCGGCATTTGGCCGCGCGCCGGAAAGGGATGTTCGTGACGAGGAGTGCCTTCGAGGCGGCCGAACCGGCGGAGAAGAGCCCCGGCCGCGTCGGCGCCGCGTGGGCCCTGACCAAGGTGCCGGAGGTGACGGTCGCCTTCTGGATCACCAAGGTACTCACCACCGGCATGGGCGAGACGACGTCGGACTTCCTGGTCACGCACATGGAGCCTGTCATTGCGGTGGTTCTGGCCGGCATCGCGCTGGCGGGCGCCCTGCTGCTTCAGTTCCGGGCTCGTCGCTACGTCGCATGGGTCTACTGGCTGGCCGTCGCCCTGGTGAGCGTGTTCGGGACGATGGCCGCGGATGTCGTCCACATCGGGCTCGGTGTGCCCTACGAGATTTCGACCGCGGGCTTCGGCCTCGCCCTGGCGGCCGTCTTCGTCCTCTGGCGCTCGAGCGAGAAGACCCTGTCCATCCACAGCATCACAACGCGCCGGCGCGAGACGTTCTACTGGGCGACGGTGATGGCCACATTCGCGCTCGGCACGGCAGCGGGCGACCTCACGGCCAGAACGCTCGGCCTCGGGTACCTGGCATCCGGGGTGCTGTTCGCCGTGCTCATCGCGATTCCCGCGGTCGCTCACTGGCGATTCGGCCTGAACGCCACGGCCGCGTTCTGGATCGCCTACGTCCTGACCCGCCCGCTCGGCGCATCCTTCGCCGACTGGGCGGCGCTGCCGCCCGAACGCGGCGGCCTGGGACTGGGAACGGGGCCGGTGAGCCTCGTCCTGGCGATCGCGATCGTGGGTTGCGTGGTGTATCTGGGCACCTGCCGCCGGGAGCCGTCCGCGAGAATGGGTGTGTGAACCGACCGACGAAGACCCCGATTGTCCGTGAAGGCCGCTTCGGGCTCCGGCACAATCTGCTTCGTCCGGCCAACTCTGAGCGCGCAGACCGCGTCACGTACATCGAGCTGTTCTTCGACCTGATCTTCATCCTCGCGCTCACCCAGCTCTCGCGGTACCTCTACGCGAACCAGTCCTTGATGGGCGCACTCGAGTCGACCATCCTGGTTCTAGCCCTCTGGTGGGTCTGGGTCTACACGGCCTGGGTGACGAACTGGCTCGACCCGGTGCGACTGTCCGTGCGCGGCATCGTGATCGTGCTCTCGCTCGTCGGACTCGTGCTGAGCACATCCATCTTCGAGTCGTTCGGAAGCCGAGGCCTCGTCTTTGCGATCGCCTATGTGAGCCTGCAACTGGGACGCACGGCGTTCATGGTGTTCGCGCTCGCCCGGCACGACCGGGCCCTGCACCGCACCTTCGTGCGCATGCTCATCTGGCTGTCGGTCGCCGGGGTGTTCTGGATGCTCGGGGCCCTGCTCCCGCTCGGATTCCGGCTCCCGCTCTGGGTCTGCGCCCTCGCGATCGAATACCTCTCCGCCAGCGTGGGCTTCCGGGTGCCGGGGCTCGGGAAGGCCGCCGTCGACGATTGGGACCTCTCCGGCCCGCACATTGCCGAGCGCAGCGCCCTGTTTGTGATCATCGCGCTCGGGGAGTCGTTCCTGGTGACGGGCTTCGCGTTCGTCGCGCAGAAGCCTTCCCTGGCCGGGGTGCTCGGGATGCTCCTCGCCTTCGTCTGCGCCGTGGCCATGTGGTGGCTCTACTTCGATCACAGCGAGCGCGCCGGAGCCAGGGCCATCGCGGCATCCTCGGCCCCCGGCCGCATCGCGCGCCTCGCCTACACCTACGTGCACGCGATCATCATCGCGGGGATCGTGCTGACCTCCGTCGCCGACAAGGAGATTCTCAATCATCCGGATGTCGCCATGAGCCTCTCGACGGCCGTCACCGTCGTCGGCGGGCCGGTTCTCTACCTCGCCGGGCTGGTCCTGTTCCGCTGGGTCGTCGCCCGCGAGCTGCTCGTGTCGCACCTGGCCGGCGTCGCGGCGCTCCTGGTGGTGGGCACCCTCGCGCTCCTGGTGGTGGGCACCCTCGCGTTCCTGGCGCCGCCGCTCCTGCTCGGGTCGCTGACCACCGCGGTGCTCGTCGGGGTTGCCTGCTGGGAGACGATCCTGCGCGTGCGCACCGGAACGGCCGACCCGGCGGCCGGCTGGCGGATGTCCGGCTGACTGCTCTCCGGCTGACCGCTGTCCGGCGACCCCGAGGGTCAGAACCCGAAGTCGCCGCCACCACCGAAGTCGCCGAAACCGCCCCCGAAGTCGCCGCCCGAATCGGCCGCTGAGGCATCCGCCCCGGAGGCCGTTGCGTCGTTGCCGGCATCGCTACCGGCGTCGCCGCGGTTGTCGGATCCCGACCCGGCATCCGCTCCGCCGTCCATCGGCATGAAGGAGCTCACCAGGGCCGAGCCGATCACGTAGCCGGCGACGGAACCCAGCAGCGAACTGCCGACCATGCCGCCGAAGCCCATTCCGCCCTGGCCCTGGCCGCCGAAGGACCGGGCGAGAGTGCCCGGCTGCTGCAGCTCCGCCCGCGTCGCGGCCTTGGCAAGTATGGCCGGTTCGGCATTCTCCGGGCGTTCGCTCGGGCTGGCGTTCTCGCTCAGCTGCCGGAAGAGAAGGTCGCGCTGCTCCGGGGTGAGCTTGGAAAAGGCCTCCAGGTGCACCTTCTCGATCGTCTCCGGCGGTGCCGTTCGGAGCAGGTACTGGTAGCGCTCGACGGCGATCTCGTCGTCGCTGCGCTGCGGCGCGGCCGGCCGGCGCGGGGACGACGGCTGTGAATACTGCTTCTCTTCGCGGCCCAGGAGGCGGTCGAGGAATCCCATGGTTTGCTCCTTCTGTCGGTCGTGCGGCTCCCCACGATTCCAGTCGAGGCTGGGTGCGCGCTGGACTCTTGCCGCAGAAGCCGAGTCGACGCATCCCGAAGCTGCCCCGAAGAGGTGACGGCGCCTGGCCGGCGCGCGGCCTCGCCGGCCGATACGCTGGGGGCTCCCAAGCGACCACCGTGTGTCGCCTCGCACTCGCCATCGAAACAATCTCTATGACAGCGACATCGACTCGCAGCCAGCCGGACGTTCCCGAACTCCTCCCGCTGCCTGTCGTCGACGCCGAACCGGCCGCGCAGGCGGAGCCGACGTTTGCCGCCCGGCCGTTGTACGTGTCGGTCGCCGTGAAGTTCGTCATCTCCGCCGCCTTCGCGGTCCTGTGGACCGGGGCCGCCATCTGGCTTTCGC
This sequence comes from Microbacteriaceae bacterium, assembly GCA_036723055.1. Lineage (GTDB taxonomy): Bacteria > Actinomycetota > Actinomycetes > Actinomycetales > Microbacteriaceae > Cryobacterium. Next base: position 47,911 of record DAIMHX010000009.1, on the reverse strand, counting down.
TCCCCTGGATCCACGACCTGTCCCGGAGCGCCGGCACGCCAGCGGCGTGGATCATCGTCGCGCTGGTCGCCTACCTGCCGGGCTTCATCGTCGCCCTGATGGCCATGTCCCTCATCCTCGACCGGCAACCGGGACTGACCGTCAGCAATCCGGTCGCGCCCCTGACCATCATCGTGGCGGCCCGCAATGAACAATCCGGCATCAGCGACACGATCCGGTGCCTCGGCGAGAGCGTCTATGCGGGCGAGATCACCGTGATCCTGGCCGACAACGGGTCGGCGGATGCCACCGCCGAGCTCGCCGGGGTGGCGGCCGAGAAGGTCGGCGCCAGCCTGCAGGTCGTGCACGAGCCCCGGCCGGGCAAGTCCCACGCCCTGAACGCGGCCCTCGAGCAGGTGGTGACCCCGTACGTGATCACCGTGGATGCCGACACGCTGCTGCACCGCGAGGCCCTGCGCCGGCTGATTTCCCGCCTCGAGTCCGCGCCGGCGGACACGGTCGCCGTGGCGGGCTCGGTTCTTGTGCGCAATTCCCGCGCCAACCTGCTCACGCGTATGCAGGAATGGGATTACTACCTCGGCATCGCCGCCGTGAAACGGATGCAGGGCCTCTATCAGGCGACGCTCGTGGCCCAGGGCGCGTTTTCCGTGTACCGCACCGAGAAGATCAAGGACATCGGCGGCTGGCCGGATGCCATTGGCGAGGACATCGTCGTGACCTGGAAGCTTCTCGAACGGGGCGGGCGGGTGATCTTCGAGCCGACCGCCGTCGCGTTCACCGACGCCCCAACGCGGGTGGTGCATTTCATGCGCCAGCGCGCCCGGTGGGCGCGGGGCATGTTCGAAGGCCTTCGCGCGGTGCCGCCGTGGCGCCAGCGCCGGCCGCTCGTCGGGCTGATCACGGGCATCGACTTCCTCATCCCGCTGCTGGACGTCGGGTATGCGCTCATCTGGCTGCCCGGCCTGGTCCTCTTCCTGTTCGGCCACCCCGTCATCGTGTCCGCCTGGGCGATGACCGTCATCCCCGTCACGCTGCTCATCTACGGCTGCCTGCAGCACTACCAGCGACGCTGGGTTTTCGGCCCGCTCGGGCTCACCGTGCGGCGCAACTGGTTCGGTTACCTGGCCTTCCTGCTCGGATACCAGGCGCTCTGCTCCGTGGCCTCACTGGTCGGTTACGCCCAGTTCGTCGCAGGGTCCGCACGCCGCTGGAAGTAGCGGCCGAGAGCCGGAAGTAGCGGCCGGTTAGCCGCGCCAGTTCTCCGTCGTGCGGTGCACGCCGAACACGCGGTCGGCCAGGGCGCCCCAGGCGCGCAGCGGCAACACGCCACCGAGCGCCTTCCCGACGGCGACCGCCCGCGGCATCATCAGCATGGGCCGGCCGGCGAGCATCGCCCGCCAGACGCGCTCCACGACGTGCTCCGGGGTCATGATCGGCGTCAGCAGCGGCCCGCGGGCGCCGTCGATCATGCCGGTGGAGACGTAGCTCGGGCTGACCGTGGTGACCTTGACGTTGCCGTGGTCCTGCTGCACCAGCTCCAGCCGCAGCGAATCGCTCCAGCCGATCAGCGCGGCCTTCGACGCGGCGTACACGCTCATCCGCGGGTTCGACAGGGTTCCGGCGGCGGAGGCGATGTTCACGATGCGGGACTCTCGGTAGGCGTTCTTCATCATCGCCGGCAGGAATTCGCGGGTGATGTACATCGGTGCCAGCGCGTTGATCTGCATGGTCGGGCGCGTGTCATCGCCGTTGTCGTGTTCCCAGAAGAACTTTCCGCGGATGATGCCGGCGTTGTTGATCAGGATGTCCGGGTCGCCCACCTCGGTGCGCACGCGCTGGGCGGTCTGGGCGATGGCGCCCAGGTCGGAGATGTCCACGACGTAGAACGCCACCTGGGTGTCGGCATCCGCCCTGGCCCCCAGGGCAACGGCGGCCGAGGTGAGAGCCGCGGCGTCGCTGTCCCAGAGAATCACGGCCTTCGCGCCCTCGGCGACGGCGCGTTCGGCGTACAGGCGGCCCATGCCCCTGGCTGCGCCGGTGATCAGCACGCGGGCTCCGGCAACGGTTCGAGTCATGGGTCAATCATCGCAAGAGATTCGTGGGCGGCCGGCGCCGCAACCGTTTCGCCGGGCCCAGGGCACGTCGCGGCGTTGCCATTTCATAACCGCCGCGCGGGAGGTGTTGACCATGTCCAAGCTGGCCGCGGGACTGAGCACGCGCGGGCCGCCGGCGCGGGCCTCGGCTTCGTGCCGCCTAGGCTCGAGCAATGCGATTCGGACTATTTGTACCCCAGGGCTGGCGTCACGACCTCGTGGGGATCGACCCCGCCGAGCAGTGGGCGGCGATGAGCGGCCTCGCCGCCCACGCCGACGCCGGGCCGTGGGAGTCGATCTGGGTCTACGACCACTTCCACACCGTCCCGGTGCCGAGCGAGGAAGCGACCCACGAGGCGTGGACGCTCATGTCGGCGTTCGCCGCGACCACGAGCCGCGTGCGCCTCGGCCAGATGTGCACCTGCATCAGCTACCGCAACCCCGCCTACCTCGCCAAGGTCGCGGCGACCATCGACATCATCTCCGGCGGCCGGGTCGAGATGGGCATCGGCGCCGGCTGGTACGAGCATGAGTGGAAGGCCTACGGCTACGGATTCCCGCGCGCCGGCGAGCGCCTCGCCCGCCTCGACGAAGGCGTGCAGATCATGCGCCAGGCCTGGACGACCGGCACCGCCACCCTCGACGGCGAGCATTACAAGGTGGACGGCGCCATCGTTCGGCCGCTCCCGCTGCAGGAGGGCGGCATCCCGATCTGGATCGCCGGGGGCGGGGAGAAGGTCACCCTCCGCATCGCGGCCCAGTACGCGAACTACACCAACTTCGACGGCTTCCCGGAGGGCTTCACGCACAAGAGCGATATCCTGCGCGGCCACTGCGCCAAGCTGGGCACCGACTTCGACGCCATCACCCGCTCGGCCAACTACAACACCGTCGTCGGCGCCACCGAGGCCGAGGTGCAGCAGCGCCTGGACGCCATCGAGGCCCGCGTCACGCCGCACCTCGGCGCGGCAGGGGCGGAAGGCTTCATGGCCGAATACAGCAGCGGCCACGCGATCGGCGTCGGCACGCCGGAGCAGATCGTGGAACGCCTCGCCGGCATGAAGGAACGCGGGCTGGGCTACGCGATCCACTACTTCCCCGAGGCGGCCTACGACCGGTCCGGCATCGAGCTGTTTGAGCGCGAGGTCATGCCCGCGCTGCTGTAGCAGAGCGGATGCTGCGGCGCTCGTTTCGGGGTCGCAGCCCACCCGCGTGGCACCGTGACCCGACCGGTCCACGAATTCGACGGAGATTTTGGCTCTCGGCGCCACATCCGCACGAAATGAGGTGACTTTCAGGGAAAATCTCCGTCGAATTCGATGGGTGGGTGTCAGGAGCGGCCGCCCCATCGAACGCGAGGGCGGCGCCCTTGCGCGGAGCGGGTAGCGTCAGTATGCGAAAATTGGGGCTTGCCCTCATCCCCAGTCATGGACCCCACTCCTATGCCCTACTCGCTCAGCGCTATCGAGATCGCCCGCCTGGTCGGACCCGAGTCGTTCTCCCGCGGGCAGCGCTACGCGGACCTCGGCTACGTCGAACGGCTGAGCTGGTCGGAGTCGGGAAACAGCCTCTTCGGTACCGTCAGCGGAACCCGCGCGAAGCCGTATGTGGTGACCGTCACCTTCCGCCTGAACCCGAACGGAACCGCGGGGCTCATGTCTGGAGCCTGCACCTGCCCGGTGTCGAGCAACTGCAAGCATGTCGCCGCGCTTCTGATCGCGAGCCGCACCGAGGCCGACGACCGCACCGCCGGAACCAGGCAGGCCAAGCAGACCAAGCGGAAGCCACCACCACCACCACCACCACCACCACCTCCGCCTCCGTGGCAGACAACGCTGGCGCCGCTCATCCGGAGTAGGCGGCCGCCGGAGCCCTCAACGGGCCAGCCCCTCGCGCTGCTCTTCGAATTGCTCGCCCCGATCAGTGGCCGCCAGACCGGGAACTCGCAGCCGCCCCGGCGTCTCGGCGTACGCCCGATGACCACGGGTAGGACCGGCAGGTGGATCCAGGCTGGCCTGACCTGGGACAACCTGCGCTATCCGCGCACCCCGCTCAACAAGGCGCAATCGAAAGTGCTGATAGCCCTGTACGAGATGCACTCGAGGGCACGGAACTTCTCCTCTTACTACGCTCAGCTGCTGCACCTGGAAGATTTCCCGAGCAACGCCCTCTGGGAACAGCTGGCCGAGGCACGGCGTGCCGGCGTCGCGCTGATCACTTCCAGCCCCAAGCAGGACCCGCTGATCCTCTCAGAGACGCCGGCCGAGGTGGCGCTTGACATCCGGAGGCAGCAGTCCGATCTCGCCCTGGCCGCCGCGCTCAGCCTCAACGGGCGCATCCTCGATCCCCGGCACGTGCTCTTTCTCGGTGACCCCTCGCACGGGATCGCCAGCTGGAGCCGCGACGACGAGTCGCACCTCACGCTCGCGCCGCTCACGACATCCGTCGGATCGGTGGTACGGAACCTTGCCACCGCCAAGCCCGTCTCGGTGCCGGCCGCCGAGGAGGAGCAGTTCCTCTCCGGCTATTACCCCTTCCTGCGCGACCAACTGCCGGTGACCAGCAGGGACGGCTCCTTTGAGTTTCCCGAGGCCGCCCGCCCGGTGCTGGCGCTGGGCATTTCCGCGCATCCGGATGCCCGCATCGAGTTGCACTGGGAGTGGCACTACCTGCCCGGCGGCATCGAGCCCGGTGACATGGCATCCGCAGAGTCCCTGTCCCAGGCGGACGAACCTGCCCCCCGTGCGCCCGCCCTCCTGTACCGCCATGGCCTCTGGCCGGCCGCGAGCGACGCCGGCTACCGCAACGAGGCGGCCGAAGCCGAGATCCTGCGCTCCCTCGACACGGTGCTGACGCCACATCCGTTGATGACAATGCGACCGAGCGGCGAACTCCGGCTCGCCGAACACGCCAGTCTCGACGGAGCCCGCATGATCGACTTCCTGGCCTCTGCCGTGCCCGCGCTGAACGCATCCGTCGACGTGATCGTGAACTACACCACCGAGCTGCCCGACTACCGGGAGGCCGAGGAGGCCCCGCTGATCAGCCTGGCCACCACCGAGCGCCCCGACGACCGGGACTGGTTCGACCTGGCGGTGACCGTCAGCGTCGACGGCCAGGAGATCCCGTTCGACGCGCTGTTCCGCGCCCTGGCCACGGAGCAGGAGCTGATGATCCTGCCCGGCGGCATCTGGTTCAGCCTGGACCGGCCCGAGCTGCACCAGTTGCGCCGCCTCATCGAGGAGGCCCGCGGCCTGCAGGACTCGCGAACGGATTCACTTGGCCTCAGCCGGCTGCAGTCCGACCTCTGGGAGGAACTGCAGGAACTCGGCATCGTCACCGCGCAGGCCGCCACCTGGCGTGAGACGATCGCCGGACTGACGGATGCCGCGCAGATCCCCGGCCGCCCCCTGCCCGATACCGTGCACGCGACCCTGCGCGGCTACCAGCAGGACGGCTTCGACTGGCTCGCCTTCCTCCACGACCACGGGCTCGGCGGCGTGCTCGCCGATGACATGGGGCTCGGTAAGACGTTGCAGGCGATCGCGCTCATCGCCCATACGCGCCGGCAGGCGGTCGACGGCACCCGGGCGCCCTTCCTAGTGGTGGCGCCGACCAGCGTGGTGCCCAACTGGGCCGCTGAATGCGGCCGGTTCGCGCCGAGCCTGCGGGTGGCGACGATCACCGGAACCAGCGCCAGGCGCGCGTCAACGATCGCCGAGCTGGCCGCCGGCGCCGACATCGTCATCACCTCGTACACGCTGTTCCGGCTCGACTTCGACGAGTACGACCGGCAGGAATGGGCCGGACTGCTGCTCGACGAGGCACAGTTCGTCAAGAACCACCAGGCGCGGGCGCACCAGTGCGCCAGGCGGCTGAAGGCACCGTTCAAGCTGGCGATCACCGGCACGCCCCTCGAGAACAACCTGATGGAGCTGTGGTCGCTGCTGTCGATCACGGCGCCCGGTCTGTTCCCGAGCCCCGGCCGGTTCGCCGAGTACTACCAGAAGCCCATCGAGAAGGAGGGCGACAGTGACCGGCTCGCGCAGCTGCGCCGACGCATCCGACCCTTCATGCTGCGTCGCACTAAAGATGCGGTCGCCGGCGACCTGCCGGCGAAACAGGAGCAGGTGCTCGAACTGGAGCTGCACCCGAAGCACCGCAAGGTCTACCAGACGCATCTGCAGCGGGAACGCCAGAAGGTGCTCGGGCTGATCGAGGACATGAACACAAACCGGTTCGAGATCTTCCGGTCGCTGACCATGCTGCGCCAGTTGAGCCTGGACGCGAGCCTGTACGACGAAAAGTACGCGAACATCCCGTCGACCAAGCTCGACGCCCTGCTCGAGCTGCTCGACGACGTCGTCGCAGAGGGCCACCGCACCCTGATTTTCAGCCAGTTCACGGGGTATCTGGCGAAGGCCCGCGCCCGCCTGGACGCGGCCGGGATCGCCTACTCGTACCTCGACGGCAAGACCCGCAACCGGGCGAAGACGATAGACGACTTCAAAAACGGTGCCAACCCGGTCTTCCTGATCAGCCTGAAGGCGGGCGGCTTCGGCCTCAACCTCACCGAGGCCGACTACGTCATCCTGCTCGACCCGTGGTGGAACCCGGCGACCGAGGCGCAGGCCGTCGACCGCACGCACCGCATCGGGCAGACGAAGCACGTCATGGTCTACCGCCTGGTGGCCAAGGACACCATCGAGGAGAAGGTGATGGCCCTCAAGTCCGTCAAAGCGGCGCTGTTCGACAGTGTGATGACGGATGCCGCGGCCAGCGGATCGGCGCTGTCAGCCGCCGACATCCGCGAGCTGCTCGCGTAGGCGCGGCCTGCTCTGCCGGTCGTTGTTGCCGAATTCGACGGTGAATGCGCCGAAACAAGCCCGCTGAAGCATCAATCGGGCCGATTTGGGCAATATCTCCGTCGAATTGTGAGAACGGTGGCTGCATCGATCGACTGAGGCCGACTGCGCTATCAGCGACCCACGACCGTGTCGCAAGGGCCCGCAAACTTCGCCGACCGGCGACCTGGAGACGGTCGGCCTCCGAGATGGATACGCGGCCTACGATTTTGAGATCCCGTTCGTTCTGCGCGAAGCGGATGAGGAGTTGCGGGCGCCGACAATCGACCCTCTAACCCTTCCCGTCAGCAAGTACCCGCTCGCCGACCTCATCAAGATCATCGGCAGGGGCGACCGGTTCTCGTCCCATGACGCCCAAACCGGTACCCAGTACGGCGACTATCGAGTCGACGGCGGCGTTATGACGGCAACGGGATACAACGATTTCCTGTCCCGCCTGACGACACGAATCACCGAGGCGCACGCTCGGGCCTTCGTCAGCACGAACAAGCAGTACAACGCAATCAGCCAGTACCCGGTGCTCCAGGCTTACAAGCCCCTGCTTATGGGCTGGCTCGACACCTACCTCCGTCAGCGCTTCTTCGGCATGGCGTTCGACCCGTTCGACGGCGAGAATTGGCGAGTGCTCCTCATTGACGGCGTGCCGCAGGATGTTGCCGGCACATTTGGTTCGCTCCTCGTGGAACTGCAGGCGAGCACACAGGTCGGGGACGCGGAGGTTGTCTACCGCCGGATTTCCGAGATCGACGAGATCAAGGTCCGGGCAAGCTCGGCGGTCGACGTCACGAAGTGCGTCTATCCCCGTCTGCCAATCCCCTCGCGTGCCGGCGGCCTCGAGCGCCTCTTCATCCAATGGGCCGATATGGATTCGGCCGTCGAAGCGCTCGTCAAACTGCACGAGTACAAGCACGATTTCCTGAGGCGCCCGTACCTCAAGGCCGACGGCATGCCGGCATGCCGGCACAGTATTCGCCCGACTTCCTTGTGCGTACCGGACACGAGGTCTTTGTCGTAGAAACCAAGGCACAGTCAGCAATCAGTGACGAGAATGTGCAGCGGAAGAAGCGTGCTGCAGTCGCATGGTGCGAGCAGATCAACACGCTCGCTCCCGAGCTGCGCGATGACCGAGAATGGCACTACGTGCTACTGGGGGAATCCGCCATCCGCTCCTGGCACGACAAGGGCGAGCGCGCGTCGGCGCTTCTGTACAACGCGCGGTTGATGGCTACGAGCAGGCCGGTCCAGCCCACGCTCATGTAGCGTATGGTCCTCGAACTGCTCGATACCATTGCGGAGTGCGTACCCATCGTCGCGGCCGTTCCCACAGCTCGGACTGCGATACTCAAGCACGGTGGCGGAGCAAGCCCACCGCCCTGTCCCCTGTGCACGAACCCGGGACGGATGAGCCAGCAGGTGTCGTGTCACCGGAGCGAGCCATGACCGCAAGGGACGCAATGCCCGACGCTCGCGAGCATCGACTGGGCGCGCTTCCCGTTCCGGACGGGCCTGCCGAGATCCGCTGGGAGGAGGCCGGAGAGCAGCGCTCGGCGCTCTGGCACTCCGAGAGCGGCTGGGCGCCGCCCCGGCGGGTCGTGATCGCCGACGACCGGCTGACCGCCGACGTCGCCTACCGACTGGCGAAATCCGGCACCGGGATGCTGTGGCGCGGGGACTTCCACAACGCCCGCCAGCTGCTGCTGGCCCTCGCCCGGCGGGTCGACCGCGGGCGGCGCCCGACCGACAAGGACCTTACCGCTGCTTTCCGCCGCTCGAGGAGCGAAGCGCTCACCCGCGCGCAGCTGCTGAACCTGGTGCTCGTCCCGCTCGAGGCCGACTTCACGGTGCCGCTGCGGCGAGCGCCGGATGTGCGCGAGGCCTGTACCGAAACCTACGGGCCGGCCGACGGGCCATCCGTGACCTCCCTGCGCGAGCTCATCGGCGTCATCGGCGCGCATGAGTGGCGCACCAAGGGAGTACCCATTCCCGCGCTCGGCGACCGCATCTACCCGCACTACGGTGTGTTTTCGCCCATTCGCGGCGAGTACCTCGAGCTGGTGCAGTCCGCACCTCTTCCCGCCGACAGCCTGGCCTTCGACATCGGCGTCGGCACCGGGGTGCTCGCCGCGATCCTGGCCAGGCGTGGCGTCAAGCACGTCGTCGGCACCGACCAGGATCCGAGGGCGCTGGCCTGCGCGCGGGAGAACATCGAACGGCTCGGGCTGAGCGGCCAGGTCGAGATCGCCCAGGCCGACCTGTTCCCGCCGGGACGCGCCCCGCTGGTCGTCTGCAACCCGCCGTGGATCCCGGCCGCGGCCGTCACCTCGACCGACTTCGCGGTCTACGACCCCGACAGCCGGATGCTGCGCGGCTTCCTGGCCGGCCTCGCCGACCACCTCGAACCGGCCGGCGAGGGCTGGCTGGTCATCTCCGACATTGCCGAGCTGCTCGGCCTGCGCTCCCGCGCGCAGCTGCTCGAGCTCATCGATGCCGGGGGCCTGGAGGTCGTGGACCGGCTCGACACCAGGCCGACGCATCGCCGCGCGTCCGACGCGAGCGACCCGCTGCACGCCGCCCGCGCGGCGGAAGTGACGTCGCTGTGGCGGCTGCGAGCGCGTCCGACCGGGGCCTCACCCGAGGTCTGACCGGCTGCTTCCGGGTCCTTCCGTCCGGCCGGATCAGTCGGGCTTTGCGCTCGCGCGTTCCCCGGCCGCGACCCGCCAGCGAGACCACGGCCAGACGCCGTCCATTTCGACCTCGAGTGAGAAGCTCAGCAGAACCCGGATAAGCACGATCGCCCCCAGCACCAGGACGCTCTCCACCGTCGACGAGACGAGGATCGTGCGGATGATGTCCCCCACGATCAGGACTTCGAGGCCGAGCAGGATGGCGCGGCCGAGGTTCCGGCGCAGGCCCTGGTAGGCGGCGGTCCTGGTATCGGCCCGCAGGGCGCGAGGCACGGCGATGACGAAGGCGGCCGCGCCGCCGAAGACCATGATGCCGGCGCCGGCCGCCTCGACGACCAGCACCACTGCCGAAATAACCTGCTCGAAGGTCATGGGGCTCGCTCTCGCCGTTGCTGTGGGGCGACGATATCACCCGGGGTGCCGGCATCCGGGGAGCGCGCGCTACCGGTGCGCGGCACAGTATTATCTGCCCATGGGCGTACCGGCGCGCGGATGCCGGGCGAGAGGGAAATCGGATTGGACACACACGCGATCGCGGGCCTGCTCAGCGAGATCCTGACACTCGTCGGACTGCTCGGCGGCGGCGGGCTCTCCCTTGCCGGCCTGGCCGCGCGCCACATCCGCGGTCGTTGGGTTCGCACGGAAGGCGTGATCGCGAGCGCCGGGCCCGGCACTGTCATCCGGTGGTTCGATGTACGACCCCTCAAGGGCGCTGGCGAAGCTGCGCGCGGTAGCGGGCGCGCAGCTCCGGGTCGAGGTGCTCGGTGGCGTAGCTGAGGGCGGTGCGGGGCATCCGTGGCGCGTGTTCGTCGAGGAAGCCGAGGAGCAGGGCGCGGTCGACGCGCTTGCCGACCTCGCGCAGCATCCAGCCGACCGCCTTGTGGATGAGGCTCTCCTTGTCGCCGAGGAGCAGCTCCGCGAGCTCGAGCGTCGTCGCGGCATCCCCGCGCAAGAGGAAGGCGGAGCTCGCTAGCATCGCCACCCGCCGGTGCCAGAGGCTGTCGCTGCCGGCGAGTTCGAACAGCACGTCCCGCGGCCGGTCGACGAGGTACTCGCCGAGCAGCGCCGGGGCCGAGGAGTCGACGAGGTCCCAGTTGTTGACGAGGCCGCGCCGCACCGCGTCGAGGTAGAACGCGGCGAGCCTCGCGCGTGCGGCCTCGTCGCGCGTGCGGGTGCGGCTCGCGCGCTGGAATTGGGCGACCAGGATCAGCAGGGCAGCGAGCCGGTGCTCGTGCACCGCGCCGGTGAGCAGTTCCTCGACCTCGGGCAAGGGCAGCCCAGCGAAGCGCTTCACGACCTGACGGATGTCGGGCAGGCGCACCCCGAGGAAGACATCCCCTTCGCCGTTCTGACCCGGCCCGGTCTGGAAATACCGTGCGGTCCCGGCGGCGCGGACGGGGTCGGCGAGCGCGGCGAGGTCGTCGCGGACCGCGGCGGCCGTGGAATCCGTCGCCGTCCCCGTCGCATCCGTCATTCCCGCACTCTAACCTGCGCCACCTGCGCCGAGATTGTCCCTTCCGGTCGAGATTGCCCGGCGCACGTGTGCATCTCGACCGGAACAGGCGAATTCGACGACGACAGGCGGCCAGCCCGGCGTTTTCTTGCGAGAGATCGCAAGAAAACGCCGGTCCTGTCCGGATACGCTGGGTACGGCGCAGAAACCGCGCCATTGCTGCCGCGCCCGCGGCCGTTCACGAGGACGGGAGGTTCCCATGTCGAATTATGTTGCTGAAGCACTGGTCGGTGAGCCCGAGGTTCTCGAAGACGTCACGCAGAACCCGGCCTGGCTCCGCCTCAAGGCCGCCGCGACCGCCCTGCAGGCCGTGCAGGCCCAGGACGGCTCGATTGCCGACGCCGCTGCGCACGCGGATGCCGTGGCCCACGTCACCGTCATCACGGCCGCCATCGAGGAACTCGCGCCGCTGTTCCGGCACGATTCCGCCTACCTCTCCGCCGCCGTGGTCGACTTCGACCGCTGGGTGTCAGAGGGCTTCGGCGTGCCCGACTTCTACGACTCGCTGATGGCGTTCCAGCCGCAGCGGAACCGGGTCGACGGGCTCCGCCACCTCGTGGTCTTCCCGATGTACACGCAGAACGGCAGCTCGAACCGCCTGGTCGAGGCCGTGCTGATCGCGGTCATCTGGCCGAAGTTCATCGCCGAACTGGAAGAGGAGTACACGAACGGGCTGTTCGTGCCCATCCGCTTCCTCGACTTCACCCCCGGCTACGACACCAACTCCGCGGTGCTGTTCCCCGAGACGGTCGCCATGCGCGAGATCCCGACGTTCACCTGGGGAGCGATCTTCGCCGACCGCGAGGCCGCCAGGTACCGCCGGGTCGTGCGCGCGGCATCCGAGATCACCCGTCTCGACCTGCCCGAGGACGCGGCCGCACTGCTCGACGACCAGCACCTCACCGAGGAAACGTTCGTCATGTGGGACCTCATCCACGACCGCACGCACATGCGCGGCGACCTGCCGTTCGACCCGTTCATGATCAAGCAGCGGATGCCGTTCTTCCTCTACTCGCTGGAAGAGCTGCGCTGCGACCTGACCGCGTTCCGCGAGTCGGTCAAGATCGAACGCGACGACAAGGCCAGTGCGGAGGCGCGCAAGCACGCCAAGCTCGTGCAGTACGCCGTGATCTTCGACCGGATCTTCCGGTTCTCGATCACCGGCAGCCGGGTGCGCAACTACGACGGCCTTGGCGGCCAGCTGCTGTTCGCGTGGATGCACCAGCACCACGTGCTGCACTGGACCGACACGAAGCTCACCTTCGACTGGGACATGGTTCCGGACGTCGTCATCGCGCTCGGCGCCCAGATCGACGACCTGTACTGGAAGTCGATCGACCGCCCGAAAAAGGCGCACTGGTTGGCCGCCTACGAGATGATCTCCGCGACGCTGACCCCGAACCCGGCCTCGACCTGGGCTCGCGGGCTTCCGCTCGAGGTGCTCGCCGGGCCGCCTAAGGGCTACACCGACCTGGTGATGGACGACGAGTTCCCGCTGTCCATGTTCTTCGAGGCGCTGGACAAGAAGATGAAGCCGGTCATCGCGTCGACCGTAGGAATCACCGCGCGTGGCTGATAGCCGTCACCGGCTCGCTGGTCGCACCGTGCTCATCGCCGGTGCGACCAGCGCCGCCGGCCTCGCCGTGGCCGCCGAGCTGTCGGCGGCCGGGGCGCGGGTCATCGCGGTCGGCTCCAACGCCGAACGCCTGACAGCGCTGCAGGGCCGCGCGCCCGGGGTGCTCACGCACGTCTGCGACCTGACCGATTTCGCGGCGGTCACGGCCCTCGCCGACAACCTGCGGGTTGAGCAGTTCGACGGCGGTCGGGGCCCGATCGACGGGCTCATCCACCTGGTCGGCGGGTGGCGCGGCGGCGGCGGCCTCGCCGGCCAGACCGACGAGGACTGGGCCTTCCTGCACGGCCACATCGTGACCACGCTGCGCAACACCACCCGCGCGTTCAACCAGGACCTGCTGGCCTCCCCCGCCGGGCGGCTGGCGATCGTCTCCTCGGTCGCGGTCGACAAGCCGGCCCCGGGCGGCGCAAACTACGCCGCCGCGAAGGCCGCGGCCGAAACCTGGACCCGTGCCGTCGGGCAGGGCTTCGCCAAGGCGGGATCCGAGTCGGTGCCAACGGCCGCGGCCGTGATCTTCGTCGTGCGCGCCCTCGACGGGCTCGAACCCCGGCTTGCCGAGGCCGTGGCCGGCCTCTGGGACGCGCCCGCGGCATCCATGAACAACAGCCGCATCCCCCTTCACGCCGAGACCCGAACGGGATAGGGTCGAGCGCACGCAACCGGCAGCGCTGACGGGAGGGGCACGATGAAGTCACTCTGGCTCGATCGCTATCGGAACATCGCGACCGACGCCTTCGTCGCAGGGCAGTCGTACGACACCGTGATCGTCGGCGGCGGCCTCACCGGGCTCTGCACGGCGTTGCTGCTGGCCCGCTCCGGCCAGTCCGTCGCGGTGCTGGAGGGAAGGCATCTGGCTGCGGTCACGACCGGCAACACGACCGCGAAGCTGAGCCTTCTGCACGGCGGCCAACTGTCGCACGTTCTCGACCACAACTCACTGGAGGTCGCACGCGCCTACGTCGAAGCGAACCTGGAAGGCCAGCAGTGGCTGCTGCGCTACTGCGAGGAACACGGTCTCCCTTTCCAGACGCGCGACGCATTCAGTTACGCCGGCACGCCCGAGGGAGCCGACCGGGTGCGACGAGAGTACGACGCGTGCCGGTCGGTGGGGCTCGACGTGACACTGGAGTCGGACACCGAGTTGCCGTTCGCCACCTACGGGGCGGTTCGCCTGGCCGACCAGGCACAAATCGATCCGCTCGACATCGTCGAGAGGCTCGCCGCCGACGTGCGTGCTCGCGGCGGCCGGATCGCCGAACACACGCCGGTGACGGATGTTTCGATAACCGGCGGCCGGGTCGCGGTGTCGACCGAGGGGGGCGCGGTGTACGCGGACCGCGTCATCCTCGCGACGGGAACTCCCATCCTCACCCGCGGCGCGTACTTCGCCCGACTAAAACCCCTGCGCTCGTATGGCCTGGCATTCACCGTGCCCGGCCCGATCCCGCAGGGCATGTACCTCTCGATCGACCTCCCGACCCGCTCCCTCCGCACCGCCCCGTCGGCAAGCGGCGAGCGGCTTGTGGTGGGGGGAAACGGGCATGTCGTCGGGCGCGACCGCTCGCCGAGCGCTCAGCTGAGCGACCTCGAAAGCTGGACCCTGGAGCACTTTCCCGGCGCCGTCCAGACGCATGCCTGGTCGGCCCAGGACTACCGATCGCTCGACTACGCGCCCTATGTCGGGCCGATCGTGCCGGGGGACGAACACGTCTTCGTTGCGACCGGATTCAACAAGTGGGGAATGACGAACGCGGTCAGCGCGAGCGTTGCGCTCTCCGGACTCGTGCTGGACGGCGCGATGTCGTGGGCCACCGCGCTCTACAATCGCCCGGTCACGGTCTCCGACGCGCCGGACGCGATCGCGCTGAATGCGGGCGTCGGATTCGAGCTGGCAAAGGAGTGGCTGGGACAGGTTGTGACCCACCGGCCGGATCACCCCCCAGCCGAAGGCGAGGGAGTGGTCTACCGCCAGGGCCTCAAACCGGTCGGGCTCTGCACGGTCGACGGTGTCAGATCGAAGGTCTCTGCCGTCTGCACGCACCTCGGCGGGGTGTTGGGGTGGAACGACGCCGAACAGTCCTGGGATTGTCCCGTGCACGGATCGCGCTTCGCGCACAACGGTCGCCGCCTCGAGGGCCCGGCCCTGCGCGACCTCGAGCGGCTGTCCGACCCGCAGGATTGAGCTCGCTCGCGGCGCGCGGCCCTCAGTCCTCGTTTTTTTCCGGCGGTCGGTGAAGAGCGAGATGCGCGAAGATGGAGGGGTGACTCAACTCCATGACCTCAACTCGCGCGGTTTCGCCTCGGACAACTACTCGGGTGTGCACCCCGAAATCCTGGAAGCGATCGTGAACGCCAACGGCGCCCACCAGATCGCCTACGGGGAGGATGTCTACACCGCGAGGCTGCAGGAGGTCTTCGCCGAGCACTTCGGCGAGGGCGTCGAAGCGTTCCCCGTGTTCAACGGCACGGGAGCGAACGTCATCGGGCTGCAGTCGATGCTCCCGCGCTGGGGCGCCGTGATCTGCACGTCAACCGCGCACATCCACTCGGATGAAGGCGGAGCCCCGGAGAAGGTCGCCGGCATCAAGCTTCTCCCGATCGTCACCCCCGACGGCAAGCTCACCCCCGAACTCATCGCCCAGGAGGCGTGGGGCTGGGGCGATGAGCACCGCGCACAGCCGCTCGTGGTCTCCATCACGCAGTCCACAGAGCTCGGCACCGTGTACACGGTCGAGGAAGTGCGCGCGATCGCCGACTACGCCCACGCGAACGGCATGAAGCTGCACATGGACGGCGCGAGGATCTCCAACGCCGCGGCCTCGCTCGGCGTTCCGTTCCGCGCGTTCACCCGGGATGCCGGGGTCGACGTGCTGAGCTTCGGCGGCACGAAGAACGGCATGATGTACGGCGAATGCGTGCTCGTGCTGAACCCGGAAGCCTCCGAGGGGCTCATCTACCTGCGCAAGCTGAACATGCAGCTCTCCTCCAAGATGCGTTTCATCTCGGCCCAGTTCATCGCGCTGCTGGGCGGGGACCTGTGGCTGCGGAACGCGAGCCACGCCAACGCCATGGCAGAACGGATGCGACTCGCGCTCGAGCACGGGATCGCGTCCGGATCGATCACCGGGGTCTCGTTCAGCCAGCTCACCCAGGCGAACTCGATCTTTGCGGTGATCCCGCCCGGCGTCGGCGACCGGCTGCGCGAATCCTTCCGCTTCTACGACTGGGATGCGGCCACCGGCGAGGTGCGCTGGATGTGCGGCTTCGACACCCGCAAGGAAGACATCGACGCCTTCGTCGCGGCGCTCGAGCGCGAGCTCGCAGTGCGATGAACGCCTACGAAGGCAAGCCCTGGCTCGCCTCCTACGCGCCGGGCGTGCCGATCACGATCGAGGAGCCCACGCAGACGCTCGTTGACATGATCGAGGCCTCGGCGAACCGGTTCAGCAGCGGCGTCGCCCTCGACTTCTTCGGGGCCACCACGACGTACGAACGGCTCGGCGAGGAGATCTCCCGGGCGGCGAACGGGCTGCGCCGGCTCGGGGTCAGGCGCGGCGACCGGGTCGCGCTCGTGCTGCCGAACTGCCCGCAGCACGTCGTTGCGTTCTACGCCGTTCTGCGCCTGGGCGCGATCGCGGTCGAGCACAACCCGCTCTACACCGAGCGGGAACTGCGGCACCAGTTCGAAGACCACGGCGCCCGCATCGCCATCGTCTGGGACAAGGTCTACCACACCGTTCGGGCGTTCCCGAAGGACCTGGGCGTGAGCACCGTCGTCGCCGTGGACCTCACCCAGGCCATGCCGCTGGGCGCCCGCCTCGCGCTGCGGCTGCCGGTCAAGAAGGCGCGCACCGCCCGCGCGGCACTCACCAGCGGCCGGCCCCGCGGCGCGCTCACGTGGGAATCGGTCGTCTCGGCGCGCAAGCTGCGCGCGTCGCATCCGCGCCCGGCGCTCCGCGACACCGCCGTGCTCCAGTACACCAGCGGCACAACCGGCACCCCGAAGGGCGCCATCCTCAGCCATTACAATCTGCGCGCCAACGCCATGCAGGGCGAAGCCTGGGTGCCCGGGCTGCACGACGGCGAGGAGATCTTTTACGGCGTGCTGCCGATGTTCCACGCGTACGGGCTGACGCTGTGCATGACGTTCGCGCTGAGCACGGGCGCCAGGCTCGTGCTGTTCCCCAAGTTCGATGAGAACCTGGTGCTGGATGCCGTGCGACGCATCCCGCCGACGTTCCTGCCCGCCGTCCCGCCGATCTACGACCGGCTGGTGAAGGCGGCCGCTGCCCGCAAGGTGAGCCTGCGCAGCATTCGATTCGCCTTCTCGGGCGCCATGAGCCTGCCGGTGGCCACCGTCGAGCGCTGGGAACACGCGACCGGCGGCCTGCTGGTCGAGGGGTACGGGATGACGGAATCCTCGCCGATCTCCCTCGGCAACCCGATCGGCCGGAGCCGGCGCCCCGGCACGGTCGGCGTGCCGTTCCCGAGCACCGAGATCCGCGTCGTCGACCCGGAAGACCCGTCGGTCGACCGCGGCGTCGGCGAGGAGGGCGAGCTGCTCGTGCGCGGGCCACAGGTGTTCTCCGGGTACTGGAACCGTCCGGGCGACACCGCCGAGGCGCTGCTCGCCGACGGCTGGTTGCGCACGGGCGACGTCGTGCGCGTCTCCCCCGACGGCTTCGTCACCGTCGTCGACCGGATCAAGGAGCTCATCATCACCGGCGGGTTCAACGTGGCCCCCTCCGAGGTCGAGAGCGTGCTGCTCTCGCACCCCGACATCGCCGACGCCGCCGTCGTGGGGCTGCCCAACCCGAGCGGCGGAGAGGATGTCGTCGCCGCTGTTGTGCTCTCCCCCGGCGCCCGGCTCGACGCCGACGCCCTGCGGGAGCACTGCCGCAGCCGCCTCTCGGCCTACAAGATCCCCCGGCGGATCGTCGAGGTCGAGGACCTTCCGCGCTCCCTGATCGGCAAGGTGCTCCGCCGAGAGGTGCGCACAAGGCTCACCGGGGCCTAGCGCCCCTGGCGTGGCGCCCACCTGCAATTCGATGCAATTGCATGGAATAGCAGGCGCGAAATCGCGTTGAATCACGTGGTCACCGTTGCCCCGCGCCATTGTTTCCCCATCGAAGGACCTGCACCCATGAGCCTCATCACCGACACCATCAGCCGCGCCGCCGACACGCAGTCGCCCATCCTGCCCGTGCTCGCCGAGCGCTGGAGCCCCCGTGGCTACGACCCCGCCGCCGTCATCGACGAGGACACCCTGACGACCGTGCTCGAAGCCGCCCGCTGGGCCCCGTCGGCCAGCAACATGCAGCCGTCGCGGTACATCGTCGCCCGCCGCGGATCGGAGAGTTTCGCAACGATCCACGCCGCGCTGATGGGCTTCAACCAGGCGTGGGCGGATGCGGCATCCGTCTTGATCGTGAACGTCGCCGAGCTCGCCATCGACGCCGACCGGGAGAACCCGTGGGCTCGCTACGACCTCGGCCAGGCCGTCGCGCACCTGACCATCCAGGCACAGCACGAGGGCCTGCACACCCACCAGATGGGTGGCTACGACGCCGCCGCTCTCGCGCTGGCGTTCGGGCTGACCGACAACCAGGCGATCGTGTCGATCACGGCGATCGGCGTCCTCGCCGACGTCGACACGCTGTCGGCGGAGCTGCTCGTGCGCGAGTCCGCGCCCCGCACGCGCAAGCCGCTCGCCGAGCTGCTCCTCGTCAACGACTAAGCGCTCCCGCGCCGCGGCCACGCCACCGCGCGCCCGCCCCGCGCGCCCGGGCCGGCGCATCCCGCGAGTGAGCACTTTCCGCGGTTCCCGGCCTGGTTTTACCGCCGAAACTGCTCACTCGCGGGGCTGGACACCGCTCGCGGGCCGGGAAGCGGGGGCTAGGCGGCCAGGCGGCGGTCGTCGTTCAGGCGCCGGGCCGCGAGACCGTGGAGCGCGGACGTGATGACTCCCCGGTCGGGCACCTTGGTGTCGCGGTTCAGCTTCACCCCGTGGCCGATGCGGGCGTCGGTGCCGACGCGCGAGTGACTGCCGAGGCGAACCTCGTTGCCGAGCACCGCGCCGCGGCCGATGTGCACGTCCTCGCCGATGAAGACGTGGTGGCCGATCGTCGCGTCGCGATCGACCCAGCTTCCCCCGCCGATCCAACTGCCGCGGCCGACCCGCGCACCAGCCTCGACATAGGTCGAAGCCTCAATGAACGCGCTTTCTTCGACCTGGGCGCCGGGCGCAACCAGTCCGCCGCCGTTGGCGTGCCGACGGTACTTCGTCACGACGCCTGCGTCGTCTTCTACTTCTTCAATCTTCCTTGTCATGTTGTTCCTTCCGACGCTTTATTGGCGTCTGGACCATCAACACTTTCCAGGCCCAATTGATTCCCTGGCCCCGCCGCTCGCGGGTCGACGGATGCCCACCCGGCCCGAGCGGCAACCGTTACGGGCGGAGCAGCACCTTGATGGCGCGGCGCTCGTCCATCGCGGCGTAGGCCTCGGCCACCTCGGCCAGCGGCAGCTCCAAGTCGAAGACCCGGCCCGGGTTGATGGCTCCGGAGAGCACCTCCGGCAGCAGCTCCTCGACGTAGCCGCGCACAGGCGCGACTCCGCCGTTGAGGCCCACGTTCCGGCTGAACAGCGGACGCACGGCGATCGGGCCGCCCGTGGGAACGCCGACGTAGCCGACCATTCCGCCCGGCCTGGCCGATTCGATCGCCTGGTCCATCGACTCCTTCGTGCCGACGCACTCCAGCACGCAGTCCGCGCCGATGCCGTCGAACAGTTCGCGGATGCGGGCGACGCCCGCCTCACCGCGCTCGTCAACGATGTCGGTCGCGCCGAACTCGCGCGCGACGGCCTGACGGTCGGCGTGACGCGACATGGCGACGATGCGGGATGCCCCGAGGCGCTTGGCCGCGATGATCGCGCAGAGGCCAACCGCTCCGTCGCCGACCACGACGACGGTGCTGCCGGTGGTCACGCCGGCCGAAATGGCCGCGTGGTGGCCGGTGCCCATGACATCGGCGAGGGTCAGCAGGCCGGGAACCTGGGCATCCTCCGGCATTGCCGGCGTCGCGACGAGCGAACCGTCGGCGTGCGGCACGCGCACCTTGTCGCCCTGCGCGCCGTCGGCGAAGCCGCCGAGCTTGTCGTCCGAGCCCCACCAGCCGCCGTTGAGGCAGGAGGTGCTCACGCCGTTCTGACAGTTGACGCAGGTGTTGTCGCAGTCGTAGAACGGCGCGATGACGAAGTCGCCCACGTTGATCGTGCGCACGTCGGGGCCAATGGCCTCGACGACGCCGACGAACTCGTGGCCGATCCGGTGCGGCTCGGTCGTCGGCTGCACGCCGCGGTACGGCCAGAGGTCGGAGCCGCAGACGCACGCGGCCACGACGCGCACGATGGCGTCACCGCCGGTCGACAGAATCGGTTCGGGCACTTCTTCCAGACGGATGTCTCGCTCGCCGTAAATCACTGTTGCACGCATCCGCCGAGCCTAACCTGCACCCCCGGCCCCGCGCCCGGAGTTCCGCCAACCGCGAAAGCGGGCGCAGGGGACGAGGTCAGAGCTGGATGTCGTCGAGGTCCTCGTCCAGGAGTGTTGCCGCCTGCGCGGGGACGGATGCGACGGTGAGCGAATCCCCGTCGGGCGCGAGGTCCACCCGCACCGTGTCGCCGTCGCGGATCTCGCCGGCGAGCAGCGCCCGCGCCAGCTGGTCGTCGATCTCCTGCTGCATCAGCCGGCGCAGCGGACGCGCCCCGTAGATCGGGTCGTACCCGCGCTCGGCCAGCCAGGCCCTGGCATCCGGGGTCACGGCCAGTTCGAGCCTGCGCTCGGCGAGGCGGCTCTGCAGCCGGTCGACGTTGAGTTCCACGATCTGGCCGAGGTCCTCCATCGACAGCGAGGAGAACACGACGATGTCGTCGAGGCGGTTCACGAACTCCGGCTTGAAGGACTTGCGCACCAGGTCCCGCACGGCGGTCTCCTTCTGCTCCGGCGAGAGCATCTGGTCGACCATGTACTGCGAGCCGAGGTTGGAGGTGAGCACGAGGATCGTGTTGCGGAAGTCGACGGTGCGACCCTGGCCATCCGTCAGCCGGCCGTCGTCGAGCACCTGCAGCAGCACGTCGAACACCTCCGGGTGCGCCTTCTCCACCTCGTCGAACAGGATCACCGAGTAGGGCCGACGCCGCACGGCCTCGGTGAGCTGACCGCCCTGCTCGTAGCCGATGTAGCCGGGGGGTGCGCCGACGAGGCGCGACACGGAGAACTTCTCCCCGTACTCGCTCATGTCAATGCGAACCATCGCCTTCTCGTCGTCGAAGAGGAAGTCGGCGAGCGCCTTGGCCAGCTCGGTCTTGCCGACGCCGGTCGGGCCGAGGAACAGGAACGACCCGGTGGGCCGGTCGGGGTCCGAGATGCCCGCGCGACTGCGGCGCACCGCGTCGGCGACCGCGCGCACGGCCTTCTTCTGGCCGATCAGCCGGTGGGCGAGCTCGCCCTCGAGGTTGAGCAGCTTCTCCGTCTCGCCCTGCAGCAGGCGGCCCACCGGGATGCCCGTCCAGGCCGCGACCACGGCGGCGATGTCCTCGGCGGTGACGTGGTCGTTGACCATCCGCGGCCCCTCGGACTCCGACTTCTCCGCCTCGGCGAGCTCCCGCTCCATCACCGGGATGTCGCCGTAGAGCAGGCGGGACGCCTTCTCCAGGTTCCCCTCCCGCTGGGCGCGGTCGGCCTCGCTGCGCGCGGCGTCGAGCCTCTCCTTGAGTTCGCCGACCCGGTTGAGCGAGGCGCGCTCCTTGTTCCAGCGCGCCTGCAGCTCATCGAGCTTGGCCTGACGCTCGGCGAGGTCTTCGCGCAGCTTCTCGAGGCGCTGCTTGGACGCGTCGTCCTTCTCCTTCTTGAGGGCGAGCTCCTCGAGCTTCAGCCGGTCGACCCCGCGCCGCAGCTCGTCGATCTCCACCGGGGCGGAGTCGATCTCCATCCGCAGCCGGCTCGCGGCCTCGTCGATGAGGTCGATGGCCTTGTCCGGCAGTTGCCTGGCTGTGATGTACCGGTTCGACAGGGATGCCGCCGCGACCAGCGCCGAGTCGGCGATCGACACCTTGTGGTGCGCCTCGTAGCGCTCCTTGAGCCCGCGCAGGATGGCCACCGTGTCCTCGACGGACGGCTCGTCCACCAGCACCGGCTGGAAGCGGCGCTCGAGCGCGGCATCCTTCTCAATGAACTCGCGGTATTCGTTCAGGGTGGTCGCGCCGATCAGGCGGAGTTCGCCGCGGGCGAGCATGGGCTTGAGCATGTTGGATGCCGCGACGGAGCCCTCCCCGCCGCCCGCGCCCATGAGGGTGTGGAGTTCGTCGACAAAGGTGATGATCTCGCCCTCGGCTTCGTTGATCTCCTTGAGCACCGCCTTCAGCCGTTCCTCGAACTCGCCGCGGTATTTCGCGCCGGCAATGAGTGCCGCGAAGTCGAGCGCGACGAGCTGCTTGCCCTTGAGCGAGTCGGCGACGTCGCCGGCGACGATGCGCTGGGCGAGTCCTTCCACGACGGCCGTCTTGCCCACGCCGGGTTCGCCGATGAGCACCGGGTTGTTCTTCGTGCGGCGGGTCAGCACCTGGCTGACCCGGCGAATCTCGGCGTCGCGTCCGATGACGGGGTCGAGCTTGCCGCTCCTGGCGACATCGGTGAGGTTCACCCCGTACTGCTCCAGTGCGCTCTTGGCTTCTTCCTGCGGCGGCTGCTGCCCGGCTTGCATCGCGTTTCCTCCAAAGTTGAGTCGAGTCGGCTCAATTTTAGCGGGACGACCGGGTTCGCGCTAGCACCATGCGCCCGCGCCCCTTCCGCGAACACGCAGTTGTGGTCACTAAAACGCGTTGATAACGACCACAAGTGCAGTTTCGCGATGGAGGAAGGTGCGCCAGCGGCGTTCGGGCATCGCCCAGCGCAGCGTGGGACAATGGTGGCCCACCAACGGCACGGACTCTCCTTCACTATGGCCCATACCCTCAGCTCCCACGAGATCGCGCTCCTCGTCGGCAGCCAGGCGTTCTCCCGCGGCGAGCGCTACGCCCGAAACGGGCACGTTGCGGCGCAGTCCTGGTTCGGTTCGGGAACGCAGCTCTACGGCGAGGTCAGGGGCACGAACCCCAGCCCGTATTCGGTGACCGTCTCATTCACGCTGAGTAAGGCCGGCGCCGTGGTGCGCGCAACCGGCGTGTGCACCTGCCCGATGAAACGCAACTGCAAGCACGTCGCCGCCCTGCTGATCGCCAGCGCGGGCACCGGCGCGGGCACGAGCACCCCTCCCGCATCCGGCATCACGGCATCCG
>DAIMHX010000009.1:0-24682 GCA_036723055.1 Microbacteriaceae bacterium | reverse complement strand
GCATCCGGCATCACGGCATCCGCCAGCACCGCACCCCGGCCCGACGACGACTTCGACGACTGGGCATCAGAGCCCCCGCCGGTCTTCGCCCCCGCCAGGCCGCCCCGGACCGAGACCGCCCCGCCGAGCGTCCCCGCGTGGCGGTCAGCGCTCGAGCCGCTCGCCCGGCCGGGTACCACCGCCACAACGGGCACCGCGATCGCCCTGCAGTTCGAGCTCCTCGCGCCCGGCCGCCCCACCCGGACCGCCGCCGGGCTGCAGCCCGCGCGCCAGCGACTGGGAGCCCGTCCGATGGTCATGGGCAAGCGGGGCGCCTGGATCCGCGGCAACCTGAACTGGGACAACCTGGGCTACGCCCGCGGCTCGTTCAACCCGGCGCAGCTGAAGATCCTGTCCTCGCTGTACGCCCTGCACGCCGCCGGCCAGCGGTATTACGCCTACACGGAGCAGTGGATCCACGTCGACGGCTTCGACAACCGCGCGCTCTGGGAGCTGCTCGAGGAAGCACGGGCCGCCGGGCTCCAGCTGGTCTCCTCCGGGCCGGCCCAGGACCCGGTGCTCCTCTCCCCGAGCCCGGCCGAACTGCACCTCGACATCCACCGGCAGCAAAACGGCCTCGCGCTCACCCCTGCCCTCACCCTCGACGGCCGCCGGCTGGCACCGCGGCACTTCGGTTTCATCGGAGAGCCGGCGCACGGAATCTTCACCTGGGACGGCCCGTCCGGCGCGGTCCGCCTCACCCTCGCGCCGCTCGCGAGCGCGGTCGGCGCCGACATGCTCGCGCTGGCCTCCGGCGGCCCGATCTCCATTCCCCCGGCCGACGAGGCCGCCTTCCTCGCCGACTACTACCCATTCCTCCGCCAGCGCCTCACCCTGACGAGCGACGACGGCTCCTTCGACCTCCCGGAGACCGCCCGCCCCGCGCTCGCACTGTCGATCCGCCACCACCCGGATGCCCGCATCGAGTTGAACTGGGACTGGCACTACCGCTCCCCCACCGCCGAGGGCACCGCCGAAGCCACCGCCGAGGCCGGCCCGGCGCCGGCCCTCTACCGGCACCGCCTCCGGGCCGCACCGGGCGACACCCAATTCCGTGACGATCCCCGCGAGGCGGACATCCTGCGCTCGCTCGACGGCCTGATTGAGCGCTTCCCTGCCCTCGCGACCGACCCGGCCCAGTCCCTCGCCGGCCGGCCTCGGCTCCGTGCCCACACGACGCTCCGCGACGCGGCGATGATCGAGTTCCTGGCGGGCGCCGTGCCTGAGCTCGAGGCATCCGCCGACGTGGTCGTGCAGCTGGTCGGCGAGGCCCGCGACTACCGCGAAGCGGACGAGTCGCCCGTGATCAGCCTGGCCACCACGGATCGCGCCGACAGCCACGACTGGTTCGACCTGGCCGTGACTGTGAGCATCGACGGCGAGGAGATCCCGTTCGACGACCTGTTCCGCGCGCTGGCCGCGGAGCGCGAGCTGATGATCCTGCAGAGCGGAACGTATTTCAGTCTCGACCGGCCGGATCTGCACCAGCTGCGACGCCTGATCGAGGAGGCCCGCGGCCTGCAGGAATCCGGCTCGCACTCGCTCGGGATCAGCCGCTTCCAGGCCGACCTCTGGGAGGAACTGCAGGCGCTCGGCGTCGTCGCCGGGCAGGCCGCCGCCTGGCGCAGGACGGTCGAGGGACTGGCCGCGGCCGGGTCAACGGATGCCGCCGGCGTCCCGGAGCGCCCCCTGCCGGAGGGTGTCCGCGCGACCCTGCGCGGCTACCAGCAGGCCGGCTTCGACTGGCTGAGCTTCCTCTACGACCACCGGCTGGGCGGCATCCTCGCCGACGACATGGGACTCGGCAAGACGCTGCAGGCGATTGCCCTGATCACGCACGCCCGTGACGCGGCCGGCGGCGCGGGCCGGGCGCCGTTCCTCGTCGTCGCGCCGACCAGCGTGGTGCCCAACTGGGCCGCCGAATGCGCCAGGTTCGCGCCGGGCCTCAACGTCGCGACGATCACCGAGACGTCCCGGAAGCGGGCGAGCAGCCTCGCCGACGCGAGCGCCGACGCCGACGTCGTGATCACCTCGTACACGCTGTTCCGCCTCGATTTCGACGAGTACAACGCCCGGGAGTGGGCCGGACTCCTGCTCGACGAGGCGCAGTTCGTGAAGAACCACCAGTCCCGCGCCCACCAGTGCGCCCGCCGGCTGTCGACGCCGTTCAAGCTGGCGATCACGGGAACGCCGCTCGAGAACAACCTGATGGAGTTCTGGTCGCTGCTGTCGATCACCGCGCCCGGCCTGTTCCCGAGCCCCGGCCGGTTCGCCGAGTACTACCAGAAGCCAATCGAGACGGAGTCCGACAACGAGCGGCTCGCCCAGCTGCGCCGGCGCATCCGCCCGTTCATGCTGCGCCGCACCAAGGACCAGGTGGCCGGCGACCTGCCGGCCAAGCAGGAGCAGGTGCTCGAGCTGGAGCTGCACCCGAAACACCGCAAGGTCTACGACACCCACCTCGCGCGGGAGCGGCAGAAGGTGCTCGGGCTGATCGAAGACCTGAACTCCAACCGGTTCGAGATCTTCCGGTCGCTGACCATGCTGCGCCAGCTCAGCCTCGACGCGAGCCTCTACGACGAGAAGTACGACAGCATCCCGTCGACCAAGCTCGATGCCCTGCTCGAACTGCTCGAGGACACCGTGGCGGAGGGGCACCGTACCCTGATCTTCAGTCAGTTCACCCAGTACCTCGCCAAGGCGCGCAGCCGCCTGGACGGCGCCGGGATCTCCTATTCCTACCTCGACGGCAAGACCCGCAACCGCGCCCGCACGATCGCCGACTTCAAGAACGGCGACACCTCGGTGTTCCTGATCAGCCTCAAGGCGGGCGGTTTCGGCCTCAACCTCACCGAGGCCGACTACGTCATCCTGCTCGACCCGTGGTGGAACCCCGCGACGGAGGCGCAGGCGGTCGACCGCGTGCACCGGATCGGGCAGACGAAGAACGTCATGGTCTACCGACTGGTCTCCAAGGACACGATCGAGGAGAAGGTGATGGCGCTCAAGGCAACCAAGGCCCGGCTGTTCGAGAGCGTGATGACCGACAGCGCGGCCGGCGGAACCGGGTTCACCGCAGCAGACATCCGCGAACTGCTGGCCTAAGGCAGCCTCGGAGGCCCGCGCAGCGTCACACAGGGCATCCGCCCAGCCTGCCACGGCACAATGGGGAGGTGAGCCCCACGACAACCTTTGCCCTCATCCGTCACGGCCAGACCGATTGGAACGCCGAGCTGCGCATCCAGGGTGCCACCGACATCCCGTTGAACGACACCGGCCGCGCGCAGGCGACGGATGCCGTTGCGGCCCTCTCCGGCTACGACTGGGACTTCATCGTCTCCTCCCCGCTCTCCCGCGCCGCCGAAACCGCCGACCTGATCGCCGCCGGGCTCGCGCTCGACGTGACCCGGCGCATCCCCGGCCTCGTCGAGCGCGACTACGGCCCGGCGGAGGGGCTCTGCGCGGGCGAGGAGCTCGATGCGCTGCGGTTTCCGGGCGGCTTCCACGGCGCCGAGACCGAGGCCGGCGTCGCTGACCGCGGTATCGACAGCCTGCGCCTGCTCGCCCGCGAACATCCCGGCGCTCGGATCATCGTCGTCGCCCATGGCACGCTCATCCGCCTGAGCCTCGCGCAGGCGTTCGACCGGCAGGTCGGCAGCATCGACAACGCCGCGCTCACGGTCGTGCGCCACCACGCGGACGGCTGGCAGCTCGACGTGCTCAATGGCGAGGCCCTGGACCTCGTCCGAAACCCCCGCGAAAACGCAGTTGTGCGCGTTAAAACGCCGCTATAGCGACCACAACTGCAGTTTCGCGGGCAGGGGTCAGCGCCGGGTTGACACCGTCACGGTGAACTTCGTGTTGCGGCCAACCTGGTGGGTCTCTCCGACGATGCGGGTGAGCGCCGGACGGTAGCCGAGGTGCGTGTTCCACACGGTCCACAGTTCCCCGCCGGGCCGGAGCACTCGGGCGGCGTCCTCGAAGAGCTTCAGCGCGATCCCGGCGTGCACCGACGAGCCGATATGGAACGGCGGGTTCAGCAGGATGAGCTCGGCCGAGGCACCCGGCAGGCTGCCGAGCGCGTCGTCGCGCAGGACGCTCACCCGGCCAGCCAGGGAATTGGCGACCATGGTCTCGCGGGCGGATGCGACAGCGGCGGCAGACTGGTCGGTGGCGATCACGTGCAGCGACGGCCGGCTCCGGGCGAGGGCGGCGGCCAGCACACCGGTTCCGCAGCCGAGGTCGATGGCGGCCTGCGCACCCGGCTTCATCCGGTCGAGGAATTCGAGCAGGTAGCGGGTGCCGATATCGATCGTGGTGCCGGCAAAAGCTGCACCGTGCGCGCTGATGGTGAGCCCGAGGTCCGGATGCTCCGCCGTGCGCGGCCACTCGGGCGCACCCGCCTGGGGCGCTCGGGGCGCCGACGCGATGAGTACGCGCGACTTCTGCCGCGCCGGGGACACGTTCAGTTCGCCGAAGTGACGCCCAAGAACCTCGTTCATCGCGACGGTCATGTGCTTGATCCGTCCACCGGCGAACACCACGACGTCGGGCGCGGCGAAACGCGCGATCGCGCCGGCGAGTTCGTCCAGGGCCGCCAGGCTGCGCGGCAGCTGCAGCAGCACGACCCGAGCGCCGGCCAGCAGCACCTCGCCCAGGTCGAGCGACCGGTACGCGTGCGCGAGACCGGCGTCGTCGGCGTTGAGGGCGAGCGCCCGCTCGCCGGAGAGGGCGTCCTGGTGCGCCCGGATGCTCCGGGCGCCGCCCTGCGCTGCCGCGCCGAGGGTGAGGGCGCCGTAGTGGTCCTCGAGCACGACGACCTCGCCCGGCCCGGCCGCAGCCAGCGCGTCGGCCGCCTCGTCGAGGATCAGCCGGTCGCTCGCGTCGACCGCGAAGAGGTTGTCGGCCTCGACGTCCGGGTAACGCCGGAGGCGGTCGAAAGAGAAGTCAGGCATCCCCTCAGGCTAGCCGCCGGTTCTCCACCTCTGGGCCTCCCCAGGAGCAGCGCCCGTCTACTCGTGGTCGAGCGGGCGCCAGATGACGACCTGGTTCGAGCGCCGCGACCGGGTTCCCGCCCGCATCGAGATGACCTCCCCGGCCGAGCCGGCAGCGAAAACGCGGCGGCCCGGACGGTTCAGCAGCTCGTCGGCCAGCGCCGATTCGAGTTCACGCAGGCGTGACTGGAGCCCGCGCACGTGGTCCTCGAGTTCGAGGATGCGACGGATGCCCTCCAGGCTCACTCCCTGCGACCCGAGTTCCGCAATCTCCCGCAGTTTCGCCACGTCCCGCATCGAATACCGGCGGGACTTGCCTGGCGTGCGCTCCGGGCTGACCAGCCCCAGGCGATCGTATTGGCGCAGGGTCTGCGGGTGCATGCCCGCCAACTCTGCGGCCGTCGAGATCACGAAAACCCGGGTGTTCTCATCCATGGTTACCCCTGTGCCTTGGCGAGCAGGTCGTCGCGGGGGTTCTCTTTCGGCAGGGCCGCAGCGAAGGCCAGGAGTTTCTCCTCGGCGTCCTTGGACAGGTGTGACGGCACGGCCACGAGCACCTCGGCGAGCAGGTCGCCGGTTCCCTTGGCCGTCACCACGCCGCGCCCCTT
Source organism: Microbacteriaceae bacterium (assembly GCA_036723055.1). GTDB lineage: Bacteria > Actinomycetota > Actinomycetes > Actinomycetales > Microbacteriaceae > Cryobacterium. Next base: position 19,041 of record DAIMHX010000009.1, on the reverse strand, counting down.
GACGCGCAGCACGCGGCCGCTCGGGGTGCCGGCGGCCACGCGCAGCTTGACCGGAGGGCCGCCGAGTGTCGGTACCTCGATGGTCGCCCCGAGGGTCGCCTCGACGAACGTGATCGGCACCGCGACGCGCAGGTTCAGGCCGTCGCGCTCGAAGACGGGGTGCTTGCGCACCGTGATGGTGAGCACGATGTCGCCCGCCTCCCCGCCGTCGGGGCTCGGCTGCCCCTTGCCGCGGAGTTTGATCTTCTGGCCGTCAGCGACGCCCGCCGGGATCTTCACCTTGATTGTGCGGCCGTCCTGCGTCTGCAGGGTGATCTGGTCGCCGTGGACCGCGGTGATGAAGTCGATCGTCGTCGTCGCCACCACGTCATGACCGCGGGTGGGTCCGCCGTAGCCGCGGTATCCGCCGCTCGCGCTGCCGAACCCGCCGCCGGCCTGGCCGCCACGGCCGAACATGCCGCCGAGGATGTCATCGAACCCGCCTTGCTGGAAGCTGTAGCTCTGTTGACGGCCCCCGCCACCGCCCCCGAACATGCCGCCGAAGACATCCTCGAAGCCGCCGGCCTGGCCGCCGCCACCCGGGGCGGTGAAGCGAGCTCCACCGCCCATCGCGCGGATTGCGTCGTACTCCTTGCGCTGCTCGGCGTCGCCGAGCACCGAGTGGGCCTCGCTGATTTCCTTGAACTTGGCCTCGGCGGCCGCATTCCCCGGGTTCTTATCCGGGTGGTACTTACGCGCGAGCTTCCGGTACGCGGTCTTCAACTCGGCCGGAGTGACATCCTTCGACACGCCGAGAACCTTGTAAAAGTCCTTATCGAACCAGTCCTGGCTAGCCATCGCTCGGTACCTGCACGACGACCTTGGCCACGCGCAGCAGGCTCGAGCCCAGGCGGTAGCCGGTCTCGACGACGTCACCGACGGTGTCGACCTCGACCTCAGCGCTCGGCTGCTGGAAGATCGCCTCGTGCACGGTCGGGTCGAACGGCTCGCCGACCGCCCCGAACGGCTTGAGGCCGAGGCGTTCGACGCTGGCGCGCAGCTTGGCCGCGATCGTCGCGAACGGGCTGTCGGCGCCGAGGTCGCCGTGCTTCTCGGCGCGGTCGAGGTCGTCGAGCACCGGGATCAGGCCCTTGACGACCTCGCCGGTGACGCGCTCACGTTCCACCTCGCGGTTCGCCTCGGTGCGGCGGCGGTAGTTGGCGTACTCCGCCGTGACTCGCTTGAGGTCTGCCAGGTGCTCGTTCGACGGCTCGGCGAACTCGCGTTCGGCGGCATCGAGGATGTCCTGAACCGTCAGCTCGTCCTCTTCGATGCCCTCGGCAGAGGATGCCGCCTCGGCCTCGACAATTTCCTCACCAGCGAACGCTGGGGTGCCCTCCTCGGGCACGCCCCCGGACGTCGGCTCGTCTTCCGGGCGCTTGTTGTTGTCGTTCATTACTTCTTCGCTTCGTCTTCGTCGTCAACGACTTCGGCGTCGACTACGTCCTCGTCAGAGGACGCGGCCGGCTCGGAGGCGCCGGACTCAGCGGATGCGCCGGTGGCGGCATCCGCCTGGCTCTTGGCGTAGATGGCCTCGCCGAGCTTGCCCTGGCTCTCGTTGAGCTTGTCGAATGCCTTCTTCACGGCGTCGTCGTCGTCCCCGGCGAGCGCGGACTTGAGCGCGTCGACGTCAGCCTGAACCTCGGACTTGACGTCCTCGGGGAGCTTGTCGTCGTTTTCCTTGATCAGCTTCTCGATCGAGTAGGTGAGCTGCTCGGCGCCGTTGCGGGTCTCGGCTGCCGCGCGGCGGCGCTTGTCCTCGGCGGCGTGCTCTTCGCCCTCGCGCACCATGCGCTCGATGTCTTCCTTCGCGAGCGAGGAACCGCCCGTGATGGTCATCGACTGCTCCTTGCCGGTGCCCTTGTCCTTGGCGGACACGTGCACGATGCCGTTGGCGTCGATGTCGAAGGTGACCTCAACCTGCGGGATGCCGCGCGGGGCCGGCGCGATGCCGGTCAGCTCGAACGTGCCGAGGTTCTTGTTGTCGCGGGTGAACTCGCGCTCGCCCTGGAAGACCTGGATCGCCACGGACGGCTGGTTGTCGTCGGCCGTGGTGAAGGTCTCGCTGCGCTTGGTCGGGATGGCCGTGTTGCGCTCAATCAGGCGGGTCATGATGCCGCCCTTGGTCTCGATACCGAGGCTCAGGGGGGTGACGTCGATGAGCAGAACGTCCTTGCGCTCGCCCTTCAGCACGCCGGCCTGGAGCGCGGCGCCGACGGCGACGACCTCGTCCGGGTTGACGCCCTTGTTCGGCTCCTTGCCGCCGGTCTCGGACTTGACGAGCTCGTACACGGCGGGCATGCGGGTCGATCCACCGACGAGCACGACGTGGGCGATTTCGTCCACCTTGATGCCGGCCTCACGGATGACGTCCTGGAACGGCTTCTTGGTGCGGTCGAGCAGGTCTTCGGTCATCTTTTCGAACTGGGCGCGGGTGAGCGTCTCGTCGAGGTTGGCCGGGCCGTTTTCGGTGAGCGAGAGGTAGGGCAGCTGGATGCTGGTCGACATGCTCGACGACAGCTCCTTCTTGGCCTGCTCGGCGGCTTCCTTGAGGCGCTGCTTGGCGATCTTGTCCTTGGAGACGTCGACGCCGGTGGTGTCCTTGAACTTCTTGATCAGGTGGTCGACGATGCGCTGGTCCCAGTCGTCGCCGCCGAGGCGGTTGTCACCGGCGGTCGAGCGCACCTGGATCGTGGAGAAGTCGTCGTCCTTACCTACCTCGAGAAGGGAGACGTCGAAGGTTCCGCCACCGAGGTCGAAGACGAGGATGAGTTCGTCTTCCTTGCCCTTGTCGAGGCCGTACGCGAGCGCGGCGGCTGTCGGCTCGTTGATGATGCGGAGTACGTTGAGGCCCGAGATCTCTCCGGCCTCCTTGGTGGCCTGGCGCTCGGCGTCGTTGAAGTACGCGGGGACGGTGATGACGGCATCCGTCACTTTGTCGCCCAGGTACGCCTCGGCGTCGCGCTTGAGCTTGGCCAGGATGCGGGCCGAAATCTCCTGCGGCGTGTACTTCTTGTCGTCAATGGCGACGGCCCACTCGGTGCCCATGTGGCGCTTGACCGAAGCGATCGTGCGGTCGACGTTGGTGACCGCCTGGCGCTTGGCAGTTTCGCCAACCAGCACCTCGCGGTCCTTGGTGAAGGCGACCACCGATGGGGTGGTTCGGAAGCCTTCGGCGTTTGCGATGACGGTGGGTTCTCCACCCTCGAGGACGGCCACCACAGAGTTGGTGGTTCCGAGGTCGATGCCTACTGCACGAGCCATGTGTGCGTTCTCCTTCAAAGTAATGTCTCAGTCGATTTCTCAGACTTGAGCGTTGCAGACTCAAGTGTGCCGCCGAACGAAACGCCTGTCAAGTTGTGAGCCTGAAAGTTGAGTGTGAACGACTCAACTTTGGACCGAGCCCAATCGTTACTTTTTTGGGCGCCCTCCGTCGCTAGGCTGACCGGGACGACCGTGCCCGCCGAGCGGGCCAACGGCGAGATTCCAGGAAAGGAGGGGACACCATGACTGTCTTCATCATGCGATCCGACACCCCTTCCAACACCTCGGCCGCCGCCTAACCACGCGCTGGTGGCCTCCCATCCCGGAGCAACCACCTTGTCATCTGACGCACACTTCAGCACACCCACTTTCTCCCTCATCGAGCCCGGCGAAGGCCAGCGCTGGTCGACCTGGCCGTCGATCACGCCCAGCGAACGCGGACCACAGCCCTTCCCGGCCTGGCTCGTGTTCGAGGCCGCGGCCTTCGACACCGAACTCGGCATCGTCAAGACCGGCAAGGAGGCCGACGTCTTCCTGATCGAACGCGCCGTCCCCGGGCACCCCGAACGCTCGAGCATCCTCGCGGCCAAACGCTACCGCGGCCCGGAGACGAGCGACTTCCACCGCTCGTCCCAGTACCGCGAGGGGCGGAGGATGCGGAGCACCCGCGCCTCGCGCGCGGTCGACAAAGGCACCTCCTATGGCCGCGCCGTGTCGGCCGGGCGCTGGGCCTACGCCGAATTCGAGGCGCTCTGCACGCTGTATGAGTTGGGGGTTCCCGTGCCATACCCGGTGCAGGTCAACGGCTCAGAGATCCTGATGGAGTTCATCGGCGACGGCGCGGAGGCGGCCCCGCGCCTGGCCCAGCTCCAGGCCACGCCGGCCGAGCTCGCGGACCGCTTCGCCCAGGTGATGGAGATCATGCGCTCGTTGGCCCGGGCGGGCGTCACGCACGGCGACCTCTCGCCATACAACCTGCTCGTGCACCACGGCCGCGTGGTGGTGATCGATTTACCCCAACTCGTCGACGTTGCCAGCAACCCCACCGGGATGTCCCTGCTGCGGCGCGACTGCGTCAACGTCTGCGACTGGTTCACCCGTCGGCGGATCCCGTGCGACGCCGAGGAGGTGCTCGCCGAACTCGTCGCCGAGCTGTACGGCTGATCGACGACGCAACCACTAGCCTGATCGCATGACCGAGATCGCATGACCGAGTCTGTCGTCACCGCCGACCACGACGCCCGCCCAGTGTCCGCCCGTGCTCCCGTCATTGCCTGGGCCTTCTGGGACTGGGGCTCCGCGGCGTTCAACGCGGTGGTGACGACGTTCGTCTTCACGGTCTACATCACCGGATCGTCCTTCGGCGATAAGGATGTGATCTCCGCGCAGCTCGGCTGGGCACTCTCGATCGCGGGCTTCCTGATTGCCGTGCTCGCACCCGTCACCGGGCAGCGTTCCGACACGTCAGGGCGCCGCAAGTTCTGGCTCGGCGTGAACACGTTTATCGTCGTCGGCCTCACCGCGGCGATGTTCTTCGTGGAGGCGTCGCCCGCATTCCTGCTGCTCGGGCTGTTCCTGGTTGCCGCCGGAAACGTCTTCTTCGAGTTCGCCGGCGTCAACTACAACGCGATGCTCGCGCAGGTCTCGACCCCGCGCACGATCGGCAAGGTGAGCGGCTTCGGCTGGGGCATGGGCTACCTCGGTGGGATCGTGCTCCTCCTCATCGTCTACTTCGGCTTCATCAAGCCGGAGGTGGGCCTGTTCGGCGTGACCGGCGAGAACGGGCTGGCTGTGCGCGTCTCGATGCTCATCTCGGCCGCCTGGTTCGGCCTGTTCGCCCTTCCCGTGCTGCTGAGAGTGCCCGAATACCGCTCACCGCAGGCCGCCACCCGCGACCGGGTCGGGTTCTTCCGGTCCTACGCGGTGCTCGGCCACGACATTGCGCGGCTCTGGAAGACCAGTCGGCAGACGGTGTACTTCCTCATCGCCAGCGCCATCTTCCGGGACGGCCTGGCCGGGGTGTTCACCTTCGGAGGCGTGCTCGCGGCATCCGTCTTCGGGTTCTCCGCCGGAGAGGTCATCATCTTCGCCATCGCCGCCAACGTCGTCGCGGGCATCGCGACCATCAACGTGGGCGCGCTCGACGACCGGATGGGCTCGAAACCGATCATCATGACGGCGCTCGTTGGCCTGATCGTCTGCGGTTCACTCGTCTTCTTCCTGCACGACGGCGGCCAGATCGTGTTCTGGACCGCGGGCCTGGCCCTCTGCCTCTTCGTCGGCCCCGCGCAGTCGGCGAGCCGCACGTTCCTGGCCCGCCTGATCCCCGCCGGTCGCGAAGGGGCGGTCTTCGGCCTCTACGCAACCACCGGCCGGGCCGCGAGTTTCCTCGCGCCCACCGCGTTCGCCCTGATGGTGACGATCTTCGGCGCCACGTACTGGGGCATCCTCGGCATCGTGCTCGTGCTCGTCGTCGGCCTGCTGTTCCTGCTGCCCGTCACGGCGAAGCAGCAGCAGATCGCCTAGCCCCCGCGTGCGCACGCCCGCCCGCACCGCCTGGCACCCTCCCCAACGCCGACGGCGCCGCCTTCCGAATTCGACGGAGATTTTCGCCAAATCGCCCCCGAAATAGTGAAAACGGTGGCATTTGCGCAAAATGTCCGTCGAATTCGCTCGGGTGGGGCCGGCGGGCGGCGCCGATCGAATGAAGCAGCAGCAGCAGCAACAACAACAGCAGCAGCAACAACAGCAACGGCAGCGCAGCGGATTAGCTGATCCGGACGGCCTCATTGTGCTCGATCAGCAGCCAGGTCGCGCCCTCGTCGTCGGAGACCCAGCCCTCCCAGGCGTAGGTGTCGGCGGTGATCGACGTGAAGTTCCAGCGGATCGGGCGGCCGTCGGTGCCGGTGCCGTCCTGGCGCAGGCCGTTGCGGTGCGGGGTCGCGACAAGGTGGCAGTACTCGCCCATCGTCGGCGCGAAGTAGCTCACGCGCCAGGCGCCGGCGTTTGGGTCGTAGACGCGAACCGCCGTCGCAACGGTCTCGGACCCGGACGGATGCGTGGAGCTCGCGATGACCTCGACATCCTGCACCGCGCGTCCGTCGAGGATGAACTCGACGATCCAGGTGAACTCGCGTTCCGTCCAGTCGCCGGTTGCCTCGTCGAGCCGGGAGCCCTTCGCCGCCCAGGACCCGACGAGCTGGCCGAAGCGTCGCATGCGACCTGGGTACTCGGGCGTGGGGCCGGGAGCGATGAGCGCCTCGGCGAAACGGGCGGCGGATGCGGAGGTCATGGGCTGATTTTACCCGGCGGATGTTGCATCCGTATGAACGCTGGTGCGGCTAGGCGCCGGTGCTGCCCGCATCCGTCGAGCGGACATCCGTGCGGTGGAAGCCCTGGAACGAGCGCGACGCGGTCGGCCCGCGCTGGCCCTGGTAGCGGGAGCTGTACTCGCCGGATCCGTACGGCCGCTCGGCGGGCGAGCTCAGCCGGAAGAAGCACAACTGGCCGATCTTCATGCCGGGCCAGAGCTTGATCGGCAGCGTCGCGACGTTGCTGAGCTCGAGCGTGACGTGGCCGGAGAAGCCGGGGTCGATGAAACCGGCCGTGGAGTGCGTGAGCAGGCCGAGACGGCCCAGCGAGCTCTTGCCTTCCAGCCGGGCGGCGACGTCGTCGGGCAGGCTCACGAGTTCGTAGGTCGACCCGAGCACGAACTCGCCGGGGTGCAGGATGAATGGCTCGTCCGGCTGCGCTTCGATCAGCCGGGTCAGGTCGGGCTGGTCCTCGGCGGGATCGATGAACGGATACTTGTGGTTGTCGAACAGCCGGAAGTACCGGTCGAGACGCACGTCGATGCTCGACGGCTGGATCATCTCCGGCGCATAAGGGTCCAGGCCGATTCGCCCCGCGTCGAATTCTGCCTTGATGTCGCGATCGGAGAGAAGCACGATGCCAGCCTACCGGCGTGCAGTTGATAAGCTGGCACGGTTCCGGCGAGCGCATCGCCGGCTACGCGGATGTAGTTCAATGGTAGAACTTCAGCTTCCCAAGCTGATAGCGCGGGTTCGATTCCCGTCATCCGCTCCAAATGTCATGTCAGTTCTTGTTGGCGCTTTGCTGTCTACCTGCGTGGTTGTTGCAGCTGCTTGATCCGAATTCGTTTATCAGGCTGTAGCTCCATGGCAGTTATCAAGCGTCACAAGCTTGGTCGCCGTTAGAAGGGAACCCTCAGCGGGCACAGTCGCACGATCTGGCCGCTGAATGTGAGCGCTGGAAGACTTCTTTCGAGCAAGTTGTGGCAGAGCGACCTCCTCTCAAGGCAAGTATTTGTCGTCGCGGAGTTGCCGGAGCTTGGTGGTGATGTTCTGATGGGAGTCAATGCTGTCAGGGAAGCCGGCCTGACGGATTTTGATGGTGCTCTGGATCATGTCGAAGTCCGCGGACCAGAGGCTGTCGGCGAATTCCCACGACTTGAGTTGTTCGTACGGAATCGACCGCAGCTCGCGGGCAGCGCGAAGAGCGTTCCAGGCTGGCTCCTTGTCAGACATCTGCACGGCGAGGCTCATCGGTTGCGGGGCGGCCGTCGGCATGTCGAATGCGTCGGCGATGTCGTCCCAGAGGTGCAGCCACCGGAACTGGTCGCCGTTTGTGACGTTGAAGATCTCGCCTCGTGCCGCTTCGGCAGTGAGCGCCCAGCTCGCGGCGGAGGCGAGGAGGTCGGCATCGGTGATCTGATGCAAAGCTGTCCACGCACCCGCACTCCCGGGGAACCGGAGTGGCACGCCGGCCGCTTTGGATAGTGAAGCGTAGACGCCGATCGCATTGAGCAGGTTCATCGGCGAGCCAAGACTAAATCCAATTACCACATCGGGGCGGAGAACTGTGAAGGTAAACGCGTCTCGGTCAGCGCGGGTCGCGAGGAGGTCTTCCTGGTCGTTGTAGAAGATCGGACCGAGGACTCTCGGATCGGATTCTTTCGCCGGCGTCTTGTACGCTCCGAGGTGCTCCCCGTACGACTTCCCGCCGCCAATGAGTACCACGTGTTCGAGTGGGGCACCGGCTGCTTTGAGGCCGTCGAGGGTATGGGCGAGCATCGCGAGGTTCGGTGCGGTGGTTTCGGCCATCGTCGGGCGTTCGACATAGGCGGCGTAGACCAGGTGAGTGACGCGGCCCAGGATCTCGACGTAGGCAAGAGCCTGCGGGTCCAGCAGGTCGACGCTGAGATGTGTGGCGTTCAGACCGGCCGGTGCGCCGCGGCGTGAGGCGGTGATTACGTCCCACGTGTCGTCTGCGGTTAGCTTGCGGGCGATTGCTCCTCCCACGACTCCGTGCGGCCCGATGACGAGGACTGTGGGCGTGCTCATGCGTTGACCTTGTCTGATTTCGTGGTGCGAAGAAATAGTGCGATGGCTGCGGCGGCCAGCACGCACAACAATGCGTTCACGCCGATGGCGGTCGTGACGCCGCCGAGCACTCCGGCGGGACCGGTGTTGCCGAGGGCATTCATCCGTGCGGTCACGATCGCGGACATGATCGGGACTCCCATCGTGATTCCGACCTGTTGACTCATCGTGACCAAGCCGGTCGCCATGCCCTGTTCCGTGTCGGGCAGGTCAGAGGTGGAGGTGACCACGTACCCGACAATCGCGACCAGGTTTGCGATACCCCCCATGAATGTGGCGACAAGCAGGAGAAGAATCCAGACGGAATCGGGGCCGAGGAACATGAGCGGGATCGTTGCGGCTGCCTGGAGAAGGAACCCAGCGACGATTGCACGCTGTGAACCGAGTTTGCCAATGACTTTCGGGCCGATGATTCCGCCTAGCACGGTGCCCGCTCCGAGGACGGCGAACGAGAGCCCAGCCGCAAGAGGCGAGTAACCGAGTACTTTCTGCAGGTACAGGGTCAGCAGGAACACCAGCGAGGTTTCGGTGGCGAAGGCCAGCAGACCCGCGATGTTGCCCCAGACGACAGATTTCCGTTTGAGGATTGTGACGGGTACCAGCGGATGCGCCGCCCGCTGCTCGATCGCCCAGAAGACGACCAGGAAGACGAAGCCGGCCAGGATCGACCCCCACGCCAACGGGTTGCCCCAGGAGGTTTCGCCCGCCGTGGTCAGCCCGTAGACGAGAGCGAGAAGTCCCAGGGTCACGGTGGCAGCACCGGCGAAGTCAAGGCTGGGGCGTTCGTTGGGGCGGCTTTCGTTCAGGACGAACGGCGCGATCACGAGGACCACGACCGCGACGAAAACGTTGATGAAGAATGCCCACCGCCAGCTCAGTAAATCGGTGAGGACACCGCCGAGGATCGCCCCGGTCGTGAACCCTGCCGCCATCAAAGCGCCGTTGAGGCCGAGTGCTTTGTTTCGCTGCGGTCCCTCGGGGAACGAAGTCGTCAGGAGCGATAATGCGGCTGGCACGACCATCGCCGTCGCGAGCCCCTGGGCCACACGGGCGATGATCATCAACACCGGCTCCTGTGCGAGACCGCCGACGAGAGAGGAGACACCGAGTAGCGCCATACCGAGGAGGAAGAGGCGACGACGACCGAACAGGTCCGCGATGCGCCCGAAGAACAGGGTGAACCCTGCCGCGCACAGGGCAAACGAGGTCGCGATCCATTGCAAATGATCGAGGCTGAATCCAATGTCTGCGCCAATGGTGGGCAACGCCACGTTCAGGATCGAGAAATCCACGGCAAGGGTGAAACTGGCCGTGAGCAAGACGAGGAGGGCGAGGCGCTGCCGCCCCGTCAATCTCCCGGCATCAGCTGCGGGGTCTGGATGGTTGACGGCGTGGTCGGCGGTTTGAACGGTGCTGGACATGCCCGTCCTTTCGATTGAGGGAACGATTCGTGGGCGCTGGGAAATCGGCGCTTTGCCACTCTGGGGCACCGTGCGCGGATCAACCAGACCCGCGTCATCCCACCCCCGCGGTGCCTGGCACTGACAGGGTCAGGCTTGGTCCGTTCAGACAGTCGAGAATGTAACCATGGCTGGTATGAACCCCACAGACGAACTCGGCGAGTTCCTTCGAGCCCGGCGTGCACAACTCACCCCAGAAGGGGCGGGCATCACGTCCTACGGTGCCCGTCGGGTGCCTGGGCTCAGACGCGAGGAACTCGCTCAACTAGCCGGCGTGTCAGCCACGTACTACACGCGGTTGGAGCAGGGCCAATCAACGAATGCCTCCGAATCCGTCATCGACTCGATCGGGCGAGCGTTGAACCTGAACGACGATGAGAAAGTGCACCTGCATGACTTGGCGCGTCCCGCCAACGCCAAGCGCCGCGCTCCTGGCAAACCCGACCAGGCTCGGCCAGGGACGATTCGTCTGCTGAACGCGATGACGAATGTGCCGACCGTGATCATGGGCCGAAGGAATGAAGTCCTGGCGTGGAACCCGCTCGGACATCTGCTCGTCGCCGGGCACACAGACTTTGACGCGCCAACCCGGCCATCCGATCGGCCAAACCTCACCCGGATGCTCTTCCTCGACCCTCACACGAAAGACCTCTATCGCAACTGGCGCGACGAGGCCGCCCTCGCCGTGGCATCCCTGCGGTTCATCGCCGCTCAACACCAGGACGACGCCGAGCTGACCCAGCTCATCGGCGAACTCACGCTCAAAAGCGCTGACTTCGCGGCGATATGGGCAAAGCATCCTGTCCAACAGTGTGTGAACGGTGTCAAACGTTTCCGCCACCCCGAGGTCGGCGACCTCGACCTCAGCTTCGAGGTACTCCATCTCCCGGGTGCCAGCGGCCAACGAATGATGACTCACGCGGCCGAAGTCGGCTCGGCCGATGCCGCGGCCTTGGAGCTCTTATCGGCTTCAATCGGTCTGATGGACGCGCCACGGGTTCCATCGCATCACTGACATCCCTGGACACCGTCGTGGACGCGTTAAGGGATGGCGACTCTCCCAACTGATTTCTTTTCAGTGCCCCCCACTAGCCGGACGCATAAGGACGCAGATTCGGGACGGGAGCGCTTCGGTCGCGGCCGGCTGCGTCGTGCGTTACGCGGGAACGGCTACCGGACATTGAAGCGACCTCCAACCCCTATTGCCGAGCTCGGCCTGGAATAGGGCTGCTGCGAGACTTCGGAAGCTGGGCCCAAGCCCGCCAGTAGGCTGTCGCCCCCTAAAATCGGTCGTATGGCACTCCTGTATAAGGCCGAGCTGCGGCCGTCGAAGATCGAGCTCATCGAGGGATGGGCGCCGACCCAGCCCTGGTTCGAGGGGAGCGCCAGCGCAAGCTTCACGAGCGTTGCTTCGTTCCGCTTCGACGATCCCGAGGGCGAGATTGGCATCGAGACAATACTCCTCAGGGTAGGAGACAGCCCAGTGTTGCAGGTACCTCTGACCTACCGTGGTGCGCCGCTCGAGGGCGGCGGCGCCTGGCTCATCGGTACCATGCAGCATTCCGTGCTGGGCCAGCGGTGGGTGTACGACGCGACCGGAGACCCCGCCTACTTGGCGGCAGTTGCGACGGCTGCATTCACAGGCGGCGGCCAAGCCGAGCAGTACATCGAGATTGACGGCAAGCGAGTCCTCCGCGAGTCGACGGCCGTTGTTGCCGGCAGCGGCAAACCCGGCACGCCGCTGCCATCGCTACCTGCGGCTGGCACGGTGTCCACTCGCCACGAGCGCGGTGCGACCGTTGTGGAAGCGGGCGGTCTCCGCCTCGTCGTGGCCCGGCTGCCCAGCGCTCGGGCCCCCCAGGAGCACGGCTTGAAGTGGCTCGCCGCGCCTCACGACGATGCGGCGCAGGAAGTGATCACCGGCACGTGGACAGACCAGCCCGAGCCACAAAGACTCGTTGAGGCATGGGGTCGCTGAGCTCCCCCCGCGACCAGGAGAGCGGCATCACCGTCGAGCGCGGTCAGCCGGTAGGTCACGCCCCGGAATTGGATGTCGTCCCCGATCCGGAGCACCGCGGTGAGAGATTTCATGCTGATTCACTCGCCCAGACTCTGCTGCCCAGATGCAGCCGACGGGTCGTCATGTCCGCCCTGATCTGCTGCTGCCAGAGGAGATGGAATATCGTCGGCAGGACGGCGACCGGATCGCCTATTTGTGCCGCCAGGTCACGGATCGTTGACACAGACGCTGAGGCCAGCGCCTCCTTGATCAGTGCCGATTCCAGGGTGCGCAGGCATCGCGGGTGCCGGTATCCCGCCAGCCACCGGTCGAACGCGCTACTTCTTCAACTTCGGCCTGACGCGATTGCGGCACTGGTCCCAGATGCCGTATATCAGCCCAAACCTCGGCCCACTCGTCGGCCTCGTATCTTGTCGCCAGAGACGTCATGCGCACAGGCTACGCGGGACGTCGCGCCGTCGAGGTAAGCCACACGACAAGGCAAGCCGCCCTGGGCAGCAGCGACCGCCATCGCGATGGGCCGAATACTCACAACAGTGCACGTTTAGGTCGTGCGACAAGGGTTAGGTCTGTGGGCTTTGGTCGGTGACGGACGATGGGACGACTCGGTTTGCGCGCCAGGGGCCGATCCCGTTTAGTGGGCTCATGACGAATGATGCCTACACGTTCTCTTCACGCGTTGACGACATGGATCGAGTGCAGATTCACGCATGGCTGAGCACAGAGGCGTATTGGGCATTGGGACGCCCGCGTGCCATCCAGGAAGCGGCAATCGACGCATCCACCAACTTCGGCATGTTCGAGTCGACGAGTGGCCGGCAAGTGGCTTATGCACGAATCGTGACCGATTCGGTGACGTTCGCCTGGCTCTGTGACGTCTTCGTTGATCCGGCCGTCCGCGGACACGGGGTAGGTGTGGCACTCATGGAAAACGTCTGCTCGCTACTCGACGATCTGAAATTGAAGCGGATCGTGCTCGCGACCGAGGACGCGCACGGCCTCTACGCAAAGTTCGGCTTTGAGCCCCTTGTTCAGCCGGAGAGATGGATGGCACGGAGGGCTCAGACCCCAGGGGTGTGACTGGTAAGAAAATCTCGCTCACGGTTCGGCTTATGGGTCCCCCTTGCGGTGTCAGCTGAGGACCAGCCAAGGTCTCGATTGTGCCACTGGTTGTTGAGGGGCGCCTGCTCCTGATGAGCTCTGGCGGGACATTGCTACGGGTGGGCCTGTCCTTCGGGATGTTGGTTCGCGTAGCGAGCCCACGCCTGGTATCCGCCGTCAAGATCGGTGGCCCGCCGGAGGCCGAGTCGGCGGAGGGTTGCCGCGGCCAGGCTGGAACTGTAGCCCTGGTTGCAGATGATGACGACGCGGCGCCCAGCGTCGGTCATCGCGGGGGCGTGATTCGGGCTGGTGGGGTCCAGTCGCCACTCGAGTACGTTCCTGTCGATGACGAGCGCGCCCGGCATGTCGCCGTCGCGTTGGCGCTGCTCGATTGGGCGTATGTCCACAATCAAAGCGCCGGCGGTAATCTCTGCCGCCAGGTCCGCCGGCTGCACGCGATCGAGGCCCTGGCGGGCGGCTTCGAGGAGCACATCGATGGCCACCGTACCCGCCACGGCCCCTCCTTGTCCTGACGCCATTTCGGGACGGGCGGGGTGTTCAGTCCGCTGACGGCGTGGGCTGGCCGAATTCGCCGGCGCGTCGGAGGCGTGTGCCAGCGCTTCAGCCGCGAGCACAACGTCCGCTCGTGTCGTCCACCGTCCGAGGGTCAGGCGCAGCGCCGACAGTGCGCGTTCAGGTGACAGCCCCATTGCCAGGAGTACCGGTGATGGTGTGTGGGTTCCGGAGTGGCAGGCGGAGCCGGTTGATGCGGCGACGTCCGCGCAGGCTGCCAGGATCGCGTGACCGGCTACGCCGTCGACGCTGACATTGAGTGTCTGCGGCAAGCGACGGACCCGGTGGCCGTTCAGGTGGACGCGCCCCGGAAGCCTCTTCACGAGCTCCCGCTCGAGTTCGTCGCGCAGCGCCGTGAGTCGGTCGCTGTCTCCCGCAGCGAGGTCGGTCGCGGCGATCGCGGCGGCCGCGCCGAGGGCGACGATGTACGGGACGTTTTCCGTCCCTGCGCGCAGGCCGCGTTCCTGACCGCCGCCTCCAATGAGCGGCTCTATTCGCGTTCCGTTGCGGATGTACAGGGCGGCGATGCCTTTGGGCGCGTACATCTTGTGCCCGACCAGGGTCAGGAGGTCCACACCGAGATCGGTGACGTCGACGGGGATCTTGCCGACGGTTTGCGCGGCATCGGTATGGAACAACGCACCGTGGTCGTGTGCGACCGCAGCCAGCTCGCGGACCGGCTGGATGACGCCGGTCTCGTTGTTGGCGTGCATTATCGACAGCAGGACCGTCGTCGGGCGCATCGCGGACGCAACCTCGTCGAGGTCGACCAGACCGTCCCGATCGACCGGGACGACCGTGACCTCGGCACCGTGGAACCGCTCCGCGTACTGGCAGGCGGCCAGGACGGCGGGGTGCTCGGTTGCCTGAGTAATGACGTGAGGCTTCCGAACCCCCGCGGTCAGCGCCGCGGCAACCACGCCGCGGATTGCCGTCGCGTCGGCCTCGGATCCGCTCCCCATAAACGTGATCTCGTCCGGATTCGCGCCGACAAGTTCGGCGACTTGGGCCCGGGCACGAGCGACAGCGCGTTTTGGGGCTGATGCGTAGGGGTGGTCACTGGACGGGTTGCCGAACTGCGTGTGCAGGTAAGGGAGCATCGCCTCGAGCACGCGGGGGTCCACCGGGGTGGTCGCGTTGTGGTCGAGGTAGATCGGACCGTCGAGGCACTCCGGTCGCTTCGCCGTCTCCAACACGTGGGTCCGGTCAGTCGTCATCGGGTGACGAGGATATTTATTCATGAGTCCGCGGTCCCCGGCTCGTAGGTGGCACAGGCAATCAGGCAGCAGCCTTGGAGGACACCGGCAGTTTGGCCAGTCGCCATTCCAACATTCCCTCGGCCAACCGTGTTGCCCGGTGCCCGCTCTGGTGCAGGATGCCGATCGCCTCGTAGGCGAGTACGCAGTAAGCGCCACGGCAGTAGGCGACGATTTCGCGGTTAGGCGGCAGTTCACGGAGCCTGTCGCTGAGTTCGTCTAGCGGGATGGAGAGGGCGCCCGGGATGTGCGCGGCCTGGTATTCCTGTCGCGGCCGGACATCCAGCACGGTGACCGTCCCTGCGTGCGCGCGGGCGAGGAGATCCTCTCGAGTCATCTCATGTCGAGCTTCTGCGCCGCCGCTCGGGCCCAGTTCGTCAAGTCCCAGATACGCGGTGCGTTTCTGCTCGACGTCGGACAGTCGGGTCTGGGCAACGGTGCGGACAAGGCTGTAGAGCCGGGCGACATCGTCCCCAGCAAGTTGGTAATGAATCCGGGTGCCCTCCCGGCGGGTGGTCACGAGGCCCGCCTGCTTGAGGGTTTGCAGGTGGGCGGATGCGGTACTCAGCCCGAGGCCGGCGGCGTTCGCCAGCGATTCCACCGTGCGCTCGCCCTGGGCTAGCAGGTCGATCAGCACGAGGCGCTTGCCGCTGCCCAGCGCCTTGCCGACGCGGCCGAACTGCTCGAACAGGGCCGATTTCTTCTCACGATCACCCATGTGTTCCTCCCTGGTTCCCTTCATACTAGTATCTACTAGTAATCCATTGTTTTATGGAATAACAATCTCTCCCACCGCATTGTGGGACTCAGGACATGAGGAGAGCGTGCACATGGCGACGCTGCAACTTGTTCCCGTTATTGACAAGGGACTGGGTAATTCCACCTACCTCCTGGACGTCGGCCACGGGAGGGCGCTGGTGGTGGACCCCGAGCGGGATCTGCGCCAGGTGCGTGCCGAGGCCCTGCGGCTGGGGCTGACCATCGTTTACGCCGCGGAAACACACCTGCACGCGGACTTCATCTCGGGCGTGCGCGAGCTGCAGGAAACCGAAGGCGCCACTGTGCTCGCACCGGAGGTCGGTCCTCGCGGATTCGCCCACACCGTGTTGAACGACGGCGACACCCTGGACTTTGGCTACTTCACCTTGCAGGCGCTGGCGACACCTGGCCACTCCCCCGAACACCTCTCCTACCTGCTCCTCGACGAGGGACAGATCGCCGGTGTCTTCACCGGCGGGTCGCTGATGGTCGGAACCGCCGGACGCACCGATCTGGTGAGCCCGGAAATGACGGTTCCGCTGGCCCGCGCCCAGTACCACTCGCTGCACCGGCTGATGGAACTTCCCGACGACACGCCGGTATGGCCCACCCACGGCGCCGGGTCCTTCTGCTCCGCGGCGACAGGTGGGGAGCGCACGACGACGATCGGCCACGAACGAGCAACCAACCCGCTGCTACGGGCCGCCGACGAGGACGCCTTCGTCGATGCGCTGCTCGGCTCCCTGGGCACCTTCCCGGACTACTTCCTGCGCCTCGGCGAGGTCAACCGGCGCGGACCCGTCGTTCTCGGAACCACTCCGCCCCTGCCAGCATTGTCGGTGGACCGGGTGATCGAGCTGCAGGGAGAGGGCGCCCAGATTGTGGATGCCCGACGGCCTGCGGACTTTGCCGCCGGGCACATCCCCGGCTCGCTATCCATCGCGCTGCGCCCGGTGTTCGCCACCTGGCTCGGCTGGCTGGCCGATCCCGAGCGGCCCGTCATCATCGTGCGCAGTCCGGACCAGGATCCCGAGGACATCGTCTGGGCGGCCGCGAAGGTCGGCTTTGACGCTCTCGCCGGTGAACTCGACGGCGGCTTCCCGGAGTGGAAGGACTCCGCCGCCGCGGCGACGGGATCGCTGATCGACGCCGGACGCCTGGTCTCCGGCGCGGAAGCCTCCGCCGCCGTCATCGATATTCGTCAGGCCTCGGAGTATGCGGCAGGTCACGTGGCCACCGCGCGGAACATTGAGCTGGGCGACCTCGCCGTCGCCGAACTGCCTGCCGGTCCTCTTGTCGTTATGTGCGGACACGGCGAACGGGCCATGAGCGCGGCAAGCATCCTTGAGCGCGTCGGCCGCACCGACGTCGCTGTCCTGAACGGTGGCCCCGCCGACTGGGTGCAGGCATCCGGTCGCAGTCTTAAGACCGGGCGATGAAAGGAACCGGCCCTGCCATCACGCTCGGCTTGCGGCAGAACATCGCCCAGTTCACGCTCCTCGTCGCCGTCAACGCCCTGGTGGGCGGCACCCTCGGCCAGGAGCGCACGGTGCTGCCGTTGCTGGCGGACCAGGTGTTCCATCTGGACAAGTACACGAGCGCGCTGACCTACATCCTCGCCTTTGGCCTGGCCAAGGCCGCCACGAATTACTTTGCCGGCACCCTCTCTGACCGGTACGGGCGCAAACCCGTGCTGGTCGCGGGCTGGCTGATCGCCATACCCGTGCCCCTGCTGCTCATCCTTGGGCCGTCCTGGGGGTGGATCGTTGCGGCGAACCTCATCCTTGGGATCAGCCAGGGACTGACCTGGTCGACGACGGTGATGATGAAGATGGACCTCATCGGCCCGGAGCGGCGAGGCCTCGCCATGGGCTTCAACGAGGCGGCCGGTTACCTGGGCCTCGCCTCCACGGCCCTGGCCACCGGGTACATAGCCGCCGCGTACGGGCTGCGCCCCGGCCCCTTCCTGCTCGGCGCGGCGTATATCGCGCTTGGCCTCGGACTCTCCGTGCTTTTCGTGCGAGAAACGCACGGCTACGCGAAAGTCGAGGCGGCCAACCACGTGTCCGCGCACGCCCACGCCGGCGCCGCCCTCAGCAACCGGCAGATCTTCACCCTCACGAGCTTCCGCGACAAGTCGCTGTCCTCGATCAGCCAAGCGGGGATGGTCAACAACCTCAACGACGGCCTGGCCTGGGGGCTCTTCCCCATCCTGTTCGCCGCCGCCGGACTCAGCATCGAACGCATCGGCATCCTGGCCGCCGTCTACCCGGCGGTCTGGGGAGCCGGCCAGCTCGTGACCGGTGGCCTCTCCGACCGGATCGGCCGCAAAGGGTTGATCGTCGGCGGGATGATCGTGCAGGCGGTCGCACTCGGCATGGTCGCTTTCGGACACAGCTTCGGGGTCTGGCTCGCCGCCGCCGTCCTGCTCGGGGCCGGCACCGCCATGGTCTACCCGACACTGCTGGCCGCGATCGGCGACGTCGCCCACCCCGAATGGCGGGCGCGCTCGGTGGGCATCTACCGGCTGTGGCGTGACGGCGGCTTCGCGGTCGGCGCGCTGCTCTCCGGGCTCCTGGCGGACGCCTTCGGCATTCCCACCGCCGTCGCCGTCGTCGCCGGCCTGACCGCGGCATCCGGACTCATCGTGGCCGCACGCATGCGCAGCACCGACCACCTTCGCCACGCATAATCTGAGGGGATAAGTCAGCGGTCACTGTATAGTCAGCATGTGCTGACCATTGCCTCTCACCTCGATGTCCTGAATCGTCTCGGTCGCGCGATGGCCGACCCGACCCGTTCACGAATTCTCCTGAGTCTGCTTTCCGGACCCGGCTATCCCGCGAAACTGGCCCTCGATCTTGACCTGACCCGGTCGAACGTCTCCAACCACCTCAGCTGTCTGCGTGGGTGTGGCATCGTGGCCGCAGTCCCAGAGGGCCGACAAACTCGCTACGAGATTGCAGACCCGCATGTAACGCGCGCATTGATGTCCCTCGTCGATGTGGTGCTTGCCGTCGATGACGGCGTTGCCTGCGTTGACGAGAACTGCGATGTGGCGCTGTGCTGTGGGACCGGCGCATGACGACTGCCGCTGTCGGTCTTGCGCCCCTCCGCAAGCGGGTGCTGCAACGTCGGATCCGCTGGGTCGTCGGTGTCACGATCAC
>DAIMHX010000008.1:54927-72554 GCA_036723055.1 Microbacteriaceae bacterium | reverse complement strand
GGTTAGCCGAGCAGCAGCTTGGCGAGCTGGTCGACGGAGTACACGACGGCGGTGGCGGCGGCGGCCTCGGCTGGGGAGCCGTAGCCCCACTCGACGAGGATCGCCGGAACGCCGTTCGCGGCGGCGCCTTCGGCGTCGTAGCTGCGGTCGCCCACCATGACCGGCGCCGTGATGTCGGCGCCCTCGGCGCCCAGGCGGCGCAGGGCTTCAGCGACAATGTCGGCCTTGCTGCTGCGCGTCTCGCTGTCGGATGCGCCGACCATCACCGTGAAGTACTTGGCGAGGTCGAAGTGCTTGAGGATATCGATCGCGTGGTGCTCTGGCTTGCTCGTTGCGAGGGCCAGCGGGATGCCCGCCGCGTGGATGCGCTCGAGCAGGCCGGCCAGGCCGGGGTACACGGCGGTGTCGAGCGACACCTCGCCCTGGTAGTCGGCGCGGTACACGGCGAGGGCCTGGGCCGCTTCGTCCGGCGTCATTCCGGCGTATTCGCGGAATGCGGCGAGCATGGGCGGTCCCACGTAGGCGAGGAGCTCGGCGTCCGAGGGTACGGGGCGGCCGAGGAGGGCGAAGGTACGCGCCAGGGATTTGGTGATGGCCGGGGCGGAATCGGTGATCGTTCCGTCGAGGTCAAAGAGGATAGCGCTCCAAGTGCGCGTCAAAGTCGGATTCACTCGATAATCCTAAGGTGAAAGACACCGATATTTGCAAAATGCAATTATATTGCCCATTGCCCCGGGGTTGCCAGCCCCTTGACGGAGGGATCGAGGCCGGTCACGGGGGAGATCCGGGCGCCGAAGGGCGGGAGCCGAGCGTGTGCCTAAAAGAGGCGGGAGCGTGTGTCGTCGAGGCCGCGCATGGCATCGTAGTCGAGCACGAGGCACCGGATGCCGCGGTCCTCGGCCAGCGTCCGCGCCTGCGGCTTGATCTCCTGCGCCGCGAACACGCCGCTCACCGGCGCAAGGTGCGGATCGCGGTTCATCAGCTCGAGGTAGCGGGTGAGCTGCTCCACCCCGTCGATGTCGCCGCGACGCTTGAGCTCGACCGCGACCGAGCCGCCGGCGGCATCCCGCGCGAGGATGTCGACCGGCCCGATCGCCGTCATGTACTCGCGGCGCACGAGGGTGTGGCCGTCGCCGAGCAGGTGGATGTGCTCGGCGAGGAGCTTCTGCAGGTGAGCCTCGACGCCCTCCTTGATCAGGCCGGGGTCGATGCCGAGTTCGTGGGCCGAATCGTGGAGCACCTCGTAGATGCTCACGATGAGCTGGTCGGCGGTCTTGCCGTGGGTGACCGTCCAGAGGGCGGAGATGCCGGCATCCGTCTGGTCGGCGTCGGGCTCGGATTCGGCCAGGCTGCACGGCGGGCTCATCCAGTTGAGCGGCTTGTACGAGCCGCCGTCGGAGTGAACGAGAACGCTGCCGTCCGACTTGATCATCAGGAGCCGGGTGGCGAGCGGCAGATGCGCACTGAGCCTTCCGGCGTAGTCAACGGAGCATTTGGCAATAACAAGGCGCACCTGTCGAGCCTAATCGCGCTCCGGCATCCCCTCGGTCATGATTCGACGGAGATTTTCGGATACCGGCCCCCCATCGGCGCGAAATTCGCTCGATTCGGACAGAATCTCCGTCGAATTCGTTAGGGCGAGGTGCGGCGCTCGCGGGCGGCGGGCGCGGCCAGCCCGGCGAGCACCATGAGCGCGAGGATCACGTAGAGGGCGTTCAGGATGCCGACGGCCTGGCCGAGCAGCCCGATCGCCGGCGGCCCAACCAGGAACGCGAAGTAGCCGATCATGGCGACCGCGCTCACCCGGGCGGCCGCGTTCTTCGAGCCGTCGGCGGCGGCCGACATGCCGACCGGGAAGCCGAGGGACGCACCGAGGCCCCAGAGGATCGCGCCGACGAAGACGAGCCAGCCAGTGGGCGCCAGAATGAAAATGAGCAGGCCGACGATCCCCATCCCGGCGCAGGCGCGCAGCACCGGGACGCGCCCGAAACGGTCGAGCACGGGCCCGCCGAGCACACGGCCCAGGGTCATCGCGGTCACGAACACGCCGAAGACGATCGCGCCCGCGGAGTTGCTGAAGTCGTGCCCGTCGACGGCGCCGATGGCCAGCCAGTCATTCGCGGAGCCCTCCGCGAACGTCATGCCGAGAACGATCGCCCCGATCAGGAGCACCCTGGAGTCCTTCCAGACGGCCAGGTTCTCGCGCAGGCGCGCCCGCCACGGTACCGGCACGCCGGCGGGGTGAGGCAGGACTGCGTCGTCGCCCAGATCTGCGCGCGTGGGGATCGAGCGCACGGCGATGATCGCCGTCGCGATCACCAGCAGCGCCATCCCGGTCAGGTGCCAGAAAACCGACAGGCCGACGAAGGATGCGCCGCTTCCGATCAGAGCGCCGACAACCGTGCCGAGGCTGAAGCAGGCGTGCATCAGCGGCATGAGCGTCTTGCCGATCTCATGTTCCGCCGCCGCGCCCTCGACGTTCATCATGACGTCGACGGACCCCATGCCGAGGCCCACGAGCACGAGGCCGGTGAAGACGAACGGGGCCGATGGGAACAGGCTGGAGCCTGCCCCGACCGCGACCAGCCCCGCGGTCGTGACCGACATGCCCAGCACCATTGCGCGGCGGGCACCCAGGCGGGCGAGCAGCCCGGCGGCGACAATGAGGCCGAGGACAGAGCCGGCCGACAGCCCGAAGATGACGATGCCCACCTGAGCGGTGTCGAGGTGAAGGCCGTCGCGGATGACGGGAACCCGGGAGAACCAGGTGGCGAGGCTGAGCCCGCTGATGAAGAACATGGCGAAGACCGCGTTGCGCCAGGCGAGCAGGGCTCGCCTGTCCGTGCGGGCCGGCATGGCGGGTCCGGTTGCGTTGACGGGCTGGGTCACTGGTGGTCCTGATGTCGGAGAGCGCACCGATTCGAACGAATCGACGTGACCAAACTAACCGACCCAGGCGAAACGATGCGCGTGGTGCTAATTTTCCGAAACAAGAGCGACCAGCGACCAGGCCAGGAGGATCAGGTGACCGCCCAGACGAATGCGTCGGCAGCATCCCCCGGGTCCGCCGGCCGGGTGAGAACGGTGCTGATCACCGGGGCCGCCGAGGGGCTCGGGCGTGACCTGGCCCTGGGTTTCGCGGCCCAGGGGGATCGGGTGGTCGGCGCCGACCTCAACGCCCGGGGCGCGCGGGCAACCGTCGCCCTGATCGAGGCCGACGGCGGCACGGCCCGCGCGGTCGGCGTCGACGTCACCGTGCTCAACTCGGCCAGGGCGATGGCCATCACGGCGGCGGACTTCAGCAGCGAGAACGGCGGCGAGCGGCAGATCGACGTCGTCATCAATGCCGCGGCGATCCGCGCGGCCCTCACTGCAGCCCCGTTCACCGTGCTCGACGTCGACGAGTGGGAGCGGGTGATGGCCGTGAACCTGAAGGGACCGTGGCTGGTCACGCGCGCCTGCTCGCGATTCCTGCCCGACGGCGGGAAGGTCATCAACCTCGTGTCCGCCGCCGGCGTGAGCGGCTTCGCGCATCGGGAGGCGGCCGACGGCGGGGTGATTGCCCTGACCCGGGCGCTCGCCTGGGAGCTCGGGGAGCGGGGCATCACCGTCAACGCGATCGCGGCAGGCTTCACGGTCGCCGAGGCCGGCGACGGCCTGATCGGGGCGGCGCTGTTCCTGGCAGGCCCCGGCAGCAAAGACATCACCGGCCAGACCCTCGTGGCAGACGGCGGCCGGCAGCTGAGCTGAACCAACTGTTGCCGCAACGGACAACTGTTGCCCGCGCACCGGCGGCAACGGTTGCCCGCTTCGGCAACTATCGGTGCCCGAAGGCGAGGGCGCGCGGTCAGGGAGCGCCGACGAGCATCCAGCGCGCGGTGCGGGCGCGCAGGGCCAGGGTGAGCGCGCGGGCGCCGAGGTAGCCGAACGCGAACGCCGCCATGAGCAGCGCGAGCCCAGGGGCGCCGGACGGCGCCCAGATCAGCACCGCGAGAGCCAGCGGAACGAAGACGGCCACGTTCGCCAGGCCGGTGAGGGCAAGGTAGCGGGCATCGCCGGCGCCGATCAGCACGCCGTCGAGCACGAACACGACCCCGCCGAGTGGAACGGATGCCCCGAGCACGACGAGCGTCGCCGGCAGGAGCTCCGTGACCTCCGTCGCGCTCGTGAACACGCCGCCGAGCACCCCCGACGTCCCGATCACGAGCAGTCCCAGCGCGGCCCCGCCCAGCACGCCCCACTCGAGGCAGCGCCGCAGCACCGCGCGCACGCCGGCCAGGTCGCCAGATCCAAGACCCCGACCCACGAGCGCCTGCGCCGCAATCGCGAGCGCGTCGAGGGCGAAAGCGAGCGTCGCGAACAGCGTCATCGCGATCTGGAAGGCCGCCAGCTCCGGCGAACCGAGGCGGGTCGCCACGAACACCGCGAACAGCATGCCTGCTCGCAGGCTCACCGTGCGGAGGAACAGCCAGCCGCCGCTCGACGCGCCCAGCAGCATCCCTGCCCGGTGCGGCCGCAGCGGGGCACCCTCGCGCCTGGCGTGGCGCGCGATAACGGCCAGGTAGACGGCCGTCATGCCCCACTGGGCGATGACCGTGCCGAGCGCTGAGCCGATGAGGCCGAGCCCGAGTCCGTAGATGAACCACAGGTTCAGCAGGATGTTCACGGCGAACCCGATGCCGGCGACGAAGAGCGGCGTGCGGGTGTCCTGCAGGCCGCGGAGCAGCCCGGTGGCGGCGAAGACGAGGAGCATGGCCGGCAGGCCGAGCATGGACACGCCGAGGTAGGTCGAGGCCGCCCCCGTCACGGCAGGCTCCGCGTCGAACAGGCCCACCAGGGCGGGCGTCGCCACCCAGCCGGCCAGTGCGAGCAGCACGCCCAGGCCGAGGGCGAGCCAGAGGCCGTCGATTCCGACTTCGACCGCCCGGCGCCGGTCGCCGGCGCCCAGCCATCTGGCGACCGCCGGGGTCGCGCTGTAAGCGAGGAACACCATCAGGCCGATGATCGTCTGCAGCACGGCGCTCGCGAGGCCGAGCCCGGCGAGGGGCGTCGCGCCCAGGTGACCGACCAGGGCGGAGTCCGCGAGCAGGAACAGCGGCTCGGCGATGAGCGCCCCGACGGCGGGCACCGCGAGGCGCAGGATCTCGCGGTCGATGGGCTGCCGGTGAAGAATGTTGATGGTTCGACTCTAGTTGCGCGCCCGGCGGGCCTGCGGGCCGATCGTGGCGTATTCTCCCGCTCATGGACGCCGTCATTGAGACACGGGAACTGCAGAAACGATTCGGTCGCGTCGTCGCGCTCGACGGCCTCGACCTCACGGTGGCCGCCGGCGAGGTGCACGGCTTCCTCGGCCCGAACGGGGCCGGCAAGTCGACCACGATCCGGGTGCTGCTCGGGCTCATGCGCTCCGACGGCGGCACGGCCACGGTCTTCGGTCGGAACCCCTGGACGGATGCCGTGGCCCTCCACCGCCGCATCGCCTACGTCCCCGGCGACGTGAGCCTGTGGCCGAACCTCTCCGGCGGCGAGGCCATCGACCTGCTCTGCCGGCTGCGCGGCGGCATGGACGACCTGGCCGCCTATCGGGCCCGCCGCGCGCATCTGGTCGACGTCTTCCAGCTCGACCCGACGAAGAAGGGCGGCGCGTATTCCAAGGGAAACCGACAGAAGGTCGCCCTGATCGCGGCGCTCGCCGCCCCGACCGACCTCTTCATCCTCGACGAGCCGACGTCGGGGCTCGATCCGCTGATGGACGCCGTGTTTCGCAGCGAGATCCAGGCGGCGACCGGAAACGGCGCGACCGTGCTGCTCTCGAGCCACATCCTCTCCGAGGTGGAGCACCTCTGCGACCGGGTGAGCATCATCCGTGCCGGCAAGACGGTGGAGACCGGCACCCTGGCCGAGCTCCGCCACCTCACCCGCACCGAGATCGCGTTCGCCAGGGAGGGCCTGGCCGACGCCACCCTCGCCTACCTCGCGACGAGCTTTCCGGCAGCGCACGACCTCGTCGTCGTCGGGTCCCGGGTCAGTTTCACGGCCGACAGCACCGCGCTCGCCGACGTCCTTCCGATGCTCGCCCAGCTGCGGGTGCAGGGCCTGACGATCGCACCACCCTCGCTCGAAAGCCTGTTCCTGCGGCACTACCACGAGGATGCCGCGCCACCTGCGCCGGCCGGAAGCCGCCGATGAGTGCGCGCGTCGGCGTGAGCGCGGATCGGCCCACAAGCCCTGTTGCGTCCGTGAACACCCTCGGGCCGATGCTGCGGCTGCGCCTGCGCCGCGACCGCGTGCAGCTGCCCATCTGGATCGCCGTGTTCGCCGGTCTCGCACTGCTCGCCGCCGTCGCGGTCGCCGGCAGTTTCGGAACCGCCGACGAACGCGAGGCGCTCGTGAGGATCGCCGTCGGCTCCCCGGCCATCCTGATCTTCCGCGGGGTGCCGCAGGGGGCGGATGTCGACGCCGTCGTCTTCTTCCTCATCTTCGCCTTCCTCGCGACGCTGGTCGCTTTCATGAGCACGTTCCTCGCCGTGCGGCACTCGCGTGCGGAGGAGGAGTTCGGGCGCGCCGAGCTGATCGCCGCGACCCCGGCCGGCCGGATCATCCCGGTGATGGCGACGGCCGTGCACGGCGTCGGCGCGAGCTTGGCCGCCGGCGTGGCCGTCACGCTGGGATTCCTGGTCGCCGGCCTGGACGGCGCAGGTTCGGTCACCAGCGGCGCCGCGATCGCCGGCACCGGGATCGCCTTCCTCGGCGTGGGGCTCCTGGCCGGTCAGCTCATGCGCACCTCTCGCGGCGCGAACGGGCTCGCCGCGGCGCTCATCGGGGGTGCCTATGCGCTGCGGGCGGCCGGCGACGCGGGTGGCACTCCATCCGCCGACGGCCTGAGCATGACCAGCGCCTGGCCCAGCTGGCTGTCTCCCATCGGCTGGGGCCAGCAGACCGCCGCCTTCACCGCGGACCAGCCGGCCCCGCTGCTGCTCGATCTGGCCCTCGCCGCCGTGCTCTTCGCGGTGGTCGGGTTGCTGCAGTCGAGCCGGGACATCGGTTCGAGCGTCATCGCCGAACGGGCGGGCCCGGCGAACGCCTCGCGCACGCTCGGCGGCTCGCTCGGCCTGGCCTGGCGGCTGCAGCGCCCGGCGATCGTCGGCTGGGCGCTCGCCGGCCTGGTGTTCGGCATCCTCGCCGGCACCGTGGGTGACACCGTGGTCGAATTGGTCGAGTCGAACTCCCAATTCGGCGCCGTGCTGGCGGGACTCGGCGGCGGCCGGGGATCGATCATCGACCTGTTCACGGCCACCATCTTCGGCATTATCGGCGTGATCGCAGCCGCGGCCGCGATCCAGGCGATGATCCGGATGCGCCAGGAAGAGGCCAACGGTTCGGCCGAGCTCCTCCTCGCCCTGCCGCTTCACCGCAGCCGCTGGATCCTCGACTACCTCCTCGTCGGCGCCGTCGCCGTCATCCTGGTGCTGGCCGCCGCCGTCGCCGGGGCCGCCGGCGGACTCACCCGCTCGGCGGACAGCGCGGACCGCGTTGCGAGCGTGGCGGCCTCCGGGCTCGCCCAGGCGCCGGCCGCCCTGCTCATCCTGGCGATCGCGGCACTGCTCTTCGCGCTCGTTCCGCGGCTCAGCATCGGTCTGAGCTGGGGCGTGCTGCTCGCCTCACTGTTCATCGGCCAGTTCGGCGAACTCTTCGGCCTGCCCGACTGGCTGCGCACCCTGTCGCCGTTCACCCACACGCCGGCGATCGGGGCAGCCGACGTCGACTGGAGCGGCGCCTGGTGGATGCTCGGACTCGCCATGGTCGTCTGCGGTGTCGCCGTCGTCGCGGTGCGCCGTCGCGACCTGGCCCTGTGAGGCCCCTGCCGGTTGCCTGAGGGCACGCCTGGCCGGGCCCCCGCACCGAATAGGCTGGGCGCATGACTGACCAGGGGACCGCATCCGGCATCGACACCTCAGAACTCGACCCGGCGGTGCGCCCGCAGGACGATCTCTTCCGGCACGTGAACGGCAAGTGGATCGCCCGCACCGAAATCCCGGCCGACAAGGCCAGGTGGGGCTCGTTCTACCTGCTCGCCGAGGAATCGGAGAAGGCCGTGCGCGAGATCATCCTCGAGGCGCAGTCGGCGGCGGAGGCTTCTGAGGAGCGCAAGTTCGGCGACCTGTACGCGAGCTTCCTCGACGAGGAGCGCGTCGAGCAGCTCGGCGCGACCCCGCTCGCTGCCGACCTCGCCACCGTCGACGGCGTCACCTCGATCCCCGCGCTTCTCGGCACCCTCGGGCGCCTCGAACGCTCCGGCGTGGCCGGCGCCTTCCAGCTGTATGTCGACAACGACCCGGGCAACCCGGAACGCTACCTCGTCTTCGTCGAACAGGGCGGCCTCGGCCTCCCCGACGAGTCCTACTACCGCGAAGAGAAGTTCGCTTCCATCCGCGAGGCTTACCTGGCGTTCCAGACGCGGATGTTCGGCCTCGCCGGGTTCACAGACGCCGCGCCCCGCGCACAGCGCGTCTTCGACGTCGAGACCGAACTCGCCGGTCACCACTGGGACAACGTGAAGTCGCGCGACAGCGAGAAGGCCTACAACCTCAAGACCTGGGGCCAGCTCTCCGCGCTCGCCGCGGGCGCCGACCTCCACCTCTGGCTCGACGGCCTCGACGCCCCCGCCGGCGCCTTCGACGAGGTCGTCGTGCGCCAGCCCAGCTTCGTGACCGGGCTCGCCGAGATGCTCACCGCGGACAGGCTCGACGGGTGGCGGGACTGGCTGCGCTGGCAGGTCATCCGTTCGAGCGCCGCGTACCTCTCGGGCGCGTTCGTCGAGGCCAACTTCGACTTCTACGGCCGCACGCTCAGCGGAACCCCACAGATCCGCGACCGCTGGAAGCGCGGCGTCTCCCTCGTGGAAGGCGCGCTCGGCGAGGCCGTCGGCCGCATCTACGTCGAGCGTCACTTCAAGCCGAGCGCCAAGCTGAGCATGGACACGCTCGTCGGGCACCTCGTCGAGGCCTACCGCCAGAGCATCACCGAGCTCGACTGGATGACCGATGAGACCCGCGGGCGGGCACTCGAGAAGCTGGACAAGTTCACCCCCAAGATCGGCTACCCGGTCAAGTGGCGCGACTACTCGAAGCTCTCGATTGACGCCGGTAACCTCATCGCGAACGTGCGGGCCACGAACGAGTTCGAGTTCCACCGCGAACTGGGCAAGATCGGCAACCCGCTCGACCGCGACGAGTGGTTCATGACCCCGCAGACGATCAACGCGTATTACAACCCCGGCTTCAACGAGATCGTCTTCCCCGCGGCAATCCTGCAGGCGCCGTTCTTCGACGAGAACCGGGATGCCGCGGCGAACTTCGGCGCGATCGGCGCCGTCATCGGGCACGAGATCGGCCACGGCTTCGACGACCAGGGCTCCAAGTACGACGGCGACGGGCTGCTGATCGACTGGTGGACCGAGGAGGACCGGGCCGCATTCGAGGAGCGCACGAAGTCCCTGATCGAGCAGTTCGACGCGCTCGCCCCCCAGCAGGTCCCCGAGCACCGCGTCAACGGCGCCCTCACGATCGGCGAGAACATCGGCGACCTCGGCGGCCTGTCGATCGCCTGGAGGGCCTACCTGCTCTCGCTGGCCGGCGCGGAGGCGCCCGTCATCGACGGGATGACCGGCGCGCAGCGTTTCTTCCTCTCCTGGGCCCAGGCCTGGCAGATGAAGGCCCGCGACGCGGAGGTCATCCGGCTGCTCTCGATCGACCCGCACTCGCCGAACGAATTCCGGTGCAACCAGATCGTCAGCAACATCGACGAGTTCTACACGGCCTTCGGCGTCACGGAGGGCGATGACCTCTGGCTCGAGCCGGAGAAGCGCGTCAGCATTTGGTGAGGCTGGCGGATTTGGTGACGCTGGCGGGCTGACGAGCCCGCCCCGGAGGGCTCGGCCCCTGTGGGCCAGGGTGATCGCGGGTATTCTAACCCGAAACGAGAGAAAGACCCTCTACCAGTGGTCAAGCCAGCCCAAGACTCAGAGAGACGTTCCCGGCACGCCTCCGAGCGCCCCGGGAAGCACAAGGGCGCGGAGACGCACGAGAACTTCGGCCGCGGCTTCCAGGCCCTCGCCGACCTCGCCATGGACGGCGTGCAGGTGTCCGCCCGCGCCACCGACCTGATCACCGGCCGGGTGCTCTTCTCCGTGGACGACCACGTCGTCATGCCGACCGCCGGCATCGGCACGGTGCTCCTGCTCATCGAGGTGGCTGCCCGGCTGCGCGACGCCGACTTCGGCGTCTACACGATCCTCGACCGCAGCGCCGCCGACTCGGTGCAGGGTTCCGGCATCTGGCAGCACCTGCAGGCGCCGTCGCTGCCCGTCGCGGACCTCGCCGCCCTGATCGGCGCGGCCGGCGACAACCTGGCCGCCAACGTCCTCATCCGTGCCGTCGGTCTCGACGCCGTGCGCGTGCGCGCCGAGCAGCTCGGCCTGGCCCAGACCGCACTGCTCGACCTGGTGCGCGACCAGCGCGGCCCGGACGATGCGCCTCACCTCTCGGTGGGCAGCGCGAAGGAACTCACCTGGCTCTTCACGTCGCTCGCCCGCGGCGAAATCGTCGACGCCGAAGCGAGCGAGCGGATCATCGGTTGGCTCTCGCTCAACACCGACCTGTCGATGGTGGCCAGCGCCTTCGGGTTGGACCCTTTCGCGCACCGCACCGGCGACCACGGCATCCTGCTCGTCAACAAGACCGGAACGGATGCCGGCGTGCGCAGCGAGGTCGGCATTCTGCGCGGGCCGCGGGCCGGCGTCACCTACGCGGTGTCGATGTCCTTCGCCGACACCAAGCTCTCGGCGCGGCTCGCCGCGCTCGACGGCATGCGCGCGGTCGGCCTCGACCTGCTCGAATACGTGCACTGACCTGCCTCCGCATCCTCTACCCGCGAACTCGCAGTTGTGCGCGTTTTGAGGGCCGTTTAGCGCGCACAACTGCAGTTTCGCGGGGGCAAGGGAACGCCGAGCTCGCCGGCTGGCTGCGAACGGCATACGCCCTGACCGAATAACGCTCAGCCGGATGCTCAGCCGGCGAACGCGTCCTCGGCGGCGTAGGGGAACCAGCCGGCCGCGCCGTAGCGCGTCACGATCGACGGGAAGAGCTGCTCCCACGTCTGGCCGCGACGCCCGGCCGCCGCCACGGCATCCGTCACCCAGCGGATGTCGTCGGCCAGTCCCTCGGCGTAGCTCACGGCCGGCCGGTAACCGAGTTGCTCGCGCGCGGCGGACATACTGAGCACGATCGGGTTCGGGATGCCCCACGGGCTCGAGCCGAGCTCCTCCCTCGGGCCGCCGGCGAACGTCAGGATCTCGGCCTCGTGCCCCATCGCTTCGAACACGGCGCGGCCGATCTCGGCGACGGTGAGGGACCCGTCGTCGGCGGCGTTGAGCGCGCGCCGGCCGGGCTGCTCGGCGCGGCGCAGCACGAGTTCCGCGATGTTCGCGGTGGCGGACGTGCCGAACCGGCTGGCGCCGTCGTAGGCGAGCACCACGCGGCGGCGGCCATCGAGCACCCGTTTGATGAAGAACCACTCCCGGAGGGCCGGGCTGTGCGGCCCGTGGATCGCGCCAGGCCGCAGGATGCTCACCGGCAGATCGGGGGTCGCAAGCAGCCGGCGCTCCATCGCGGCCTTCAGCGGCGAGTAGGTCTGTTCGGCGTTGTCGATGGTCGGGTCGGTCTCGCTCAGCGGCACCGGGAAGGTCGGAAAGCTGTCGCCGGTCGCCACGTCGAGGTAGGTGCCGTCCCGACCGAGGTAGACGGACCCGGTCGAGATCACCACGAGCGACCCGACGTCGCCGGCCAGCCCGGCCAGTTGCTCGGCGTGGCCGGTGTCGTAGGCGACGGTGTCGAGCACGAGGTCGTGGCCGCGGGCGGCGGTCAGGAGCGCGGGGGTGTCGGCGCGGTCGAGGCGGATGCTCTTGACGCCCGTCGGCAGCTCCGGCGAATGCAGCCCGCGGAGCGCGGCGGTGACCGCCCAGCCGTCCCATGCGAGCCTGCTTGCTGCCGCCAGGCCGATCTGCCCGGTGCCACCGATGATGAGTGCCGTCTTCGCCATGAGCCCACCATAGGGCGGCGAGGAGGGCGCAGGGCAGTGAGGCGGGCGCAGGGCAGTGACGCGGGCCGGGGCGCGGGCTTGAAGAATTTATGCGGGGCCCGCGATGCCTTCCGCCGGCAGCGGGTAGACACGATCCCGCCGGCATCCGCGGTGGCCAGGCTGAAGGCGTGCGCCTGGCGGACCCCCGCGGCCAGGGCCACTCCCAGCCACTCCCGGAACAGCACGACGGGATCCCGGGGTGCCCCAGCCGGGTCGAACGCCGGGAGTTCGCTCGGGAAGTCCGGCAGGGCGCGAAGCATGCTGCGCGGGGAATCGCTCATGTCGCCAGCCTGAGCGGAGGTCAGCAGCAGCGACCCTGCGGGTTGTTCTCCTGCCGGTCGGTCTGGTCCCGCCAGAATTCGCGTTCCGTCATCATCGGCTGGCCGCCGGCGGCCGGAGGGGTTTCCTCGTAGTGCGCCCGGTACTTGTCGTAGGCGTCCTCGCCCATGACGCCCTTAACGAACCAGGCGAACCCAGAGGCGCCCCGGCGCACGGCCTCGAGGGCCCGCATCAGCGGGCCGCCGTCTCCGCCGCTTCCGTCTTCTTCTGCTTGCGCAGCGCCGACCGGGCATCCCACCGCGACTGCAGTTCCTTCTCGGCGGGGGTCGGCAGGAAGCCAGCCGGTGCGAAGAACCGCGACGGCACGGCCGGATCCTCGTTGCTGGCATTGCTCCCGGTGCGGTAGGCCGTCCAGGTGGCCTTCACGGCGGCCAGGATGACGATGATCGCGAGCGTGACGAACAGGATCGACAGGATGCCCTGCACCATCGTGTTGCGCACGACGGCCTCCATCGCCGCGACATTCGGCGCGGTGCCGAAGCTCTTTTCACCCAAGGCCAGGGCCTGGGAGAAGGCCCGGTTCTGCGCGAAGTAGCCGATCGCCGGCACGGTGGAGAAGATCTTGAGGAAGGATGCCGAGATCGTCACCACGGCCACGAACGCGAGCGGCAGCGCGACGATCCAGATGTAGGTGAACTGGCCGCGCTTGGCGACGATGGCCATGCAGACGGCCAGCGCGATGGCGGCGAGGAGCTGATTGGCGATCCCGAAGAGCGGGAACAGGGTGTTGATTCCGCCGAGCGGGTCGGTCACTCCCATGACCAGGACGGCGCCCCAGGCGGCGACCATGATGCCGGTCGTCAGCCACGCGCCTGCACGCCAGGAGGTGTTCTTGAACTTCGGGAAGACGTTCCCGAGGCTGTCCTGCAGCATGAACCGAGCCACGCGGGTGCCCGCGTCGACGGCCGTGAGGATGAACAGGGCCTCGAACATGATCGCGAAGTGGTACCAGAACGCCATCATCGCCTTGCCGCCGGCGATCTGCTGCATGATGTGGGCCAGGCCCACAGACAGGGTCGGCGCGCCACCGGAGCGGGACACGATCGTCGCCTCGCCGACATCCTTCGCCGTCTGGGTGAGCATGCCGGGGGTCAGGTTGACCCCGGTCAGGCCCAGGCTGTTCACGAACGTGACGGCGCCCTGCACGGTGCCGCCGGTCAGGGCAGCCGGCGCGTTCATGGCGAAGTAGATGCCGCGGTCGATCGACATGGCGGCGACCAGCGCCATGATGGCGACGAAGGATTCCATCAGCATGCCGCCGTAGCCGATGAAGCGCGTCTGGCATTCCTTCTCGATCAGCTTCGGCGTGGTGCCGGAGGCGATCAGGGCGTGGAAGCCGGAGAGGGCGCCACAGGCGATCGTCACGAACAGGAACGGGAAGAGGGCACCGCTCACGACGGGGCCGCCGCCGCCCGCGAACTCGCTGACCGCGGGCACCGTGATCTCGGGGCGGACGATGACGATCGCGATGGCGAGCATCCCGATTGTGCCGATCTTCATGAAGGTCGACAGGTAGTCGCGGGGGGCCAGCAGCAGCCAGACCGGGAGGATCGCGGCCACGAAACCGTAAATGATGATGCCGATCGCGAGCGGCAGCGGGTCGACGTGGAAGAACGCCGCGCCCCACTTCGTGCTCGAGATCGCGCCGCCGCCGACGATAGCGGCCAGGAGCAGCACGAAGCCGATGATGGAGATTTCGGTGACCTTGCCCGGGCGGAAGAAGCGCAGGTAGCAGCCCATGAACAGTGCGATCGGGATGGTCATCGAGACCGAGAAGACACCCCACGGGCTGGCCGCGAGGGCGTTGACGACGACGAGGGCGAGGATCGCCACGATGATGACCATGATGGCGAGGGTCGCGACAAGGGCGGCCGTGCCGCCGACCGTGCCGAGCTCATCCCTGGCCATCTGGCCGAGGGAGCGTCCGCCGCGGCGCATCGAGAAGAACAGCACGAGGTAGTCCTGCACGGCCCCGGCAAAAACCACGCCGACGATGATCCAGATCGTGCCGGGCAGGTAGCCCATCTGCGCCGCCAGGACGGGGCCGACGAGAGGGCCGGCGCCGGCGATCGCGGCGAAGTGGTGGCCGAAGAGCACGCGTCGGTCCGTCGCGGCGTGGTCCTTGCCGTCCGCCTTGTACTCGGCCGGAGTCGCCCGCCGGTCGTCGGGCTTGAGCAGATGAACTTCGAGTAGAAGCGGTAGCCGATGAAGTACGTGCTGATGGCGGCGAAGACGAACCAGACGGCGTTCACGGTTTCCCCGCGCACGACGGCGAGCATGACCCAGCTGACACCGCCGAGCAGCGAGATGGCCACCCAGAGGGCGATCTTCGCCGGGGTCCAAGTGCGGCTTTCGGCCTCGAGGAGGCCCTCGTCCAGCGCCACCGGCAGCTGGTCTGAACCCCGATCCAGGGCGACGGATGCCCCGGTCGCGTCGTGCGGCACGTTGGACGTGGCGCCCATGTTCTCCCCCTCGAGATCCCGCGAAAGGCCGCGGTCATCCTCTGCAACGGTAACAGTCGGGCATTCCGGCGCCGGTCGAGCGCCTAAAATGGCAGGACTTCCATCCGGGCATTCGCCCCGTCTCGCCATCTCGACCATTGGAGCCACCGTGGCCGCACCCACCCGTCTCGATTCCGTCATCGCCCTCGCCCGCCACCGCGGGTTCGTCTTCCAGGCCGGTGAAATCTACGGAGGGTCCCGGTCCGCCTGGGACTACGGGCCGCTCGGCGTGGAGCTCAAGGAGAACATCAAGAAGCAGTGGTGGCGCTACATGGTCACCGCCCGCGAGGACGTCGTGGGGCTCGATTCATCCGTCATCCTGCCCAAACAGGTCTGGGAGGCATCCGGCCACGTCGAGGTCTTCAGCGACCCGCTTGTCGAGTGCACCAGCTGCCACAAGCGCTTCCGCTCCGACCACCTCGAGGAGGAGTACGAGGAGAAGAAGGGCCGTCCGCCCGAAGGCGGCCTCGACGGCATCGCCTGCCCGAACTGCGGCAACCGCCACACCTGGACCGAGCCGCGCGCCTTCTCCGGCCTGCTCAAGACCTTCCTCGGCCCGGTCGACGACGAGTCCGGCCTGCACTACCTGCGCCCCGAGACCGCGCAGGGCATCTTCGTGAACTTCGCCAACGTGCTGCAGGCCTCGCGGATGAAGCCGCCGTTCGGCATCGGCCAGACCGGCAAGAGCTTCCGCAACGAGATCACACCGGGAAACTTCATTTTCCGCACCCGCGAGTTCGAGCAGATGGAGATGGAATTCTTCGTCGAGCCGGGCACGGATGAGACGTGGCACCAGTACTGGATCGACCAGCGGATGGCCTGGTACACCGGCCTCGGCATCAACCCGGACAACCTGCGACTCTACGAGCACCCCGCAGAGAAGCTCTCGCACTATTCCAAGCGCACCGTGGACATCGAGTACCGCTTCGGCTTCAGCGGCAGCGAATTCGGCGAGCTCGAGGGCGTGGCGAACCGCACTGACTTCGACCTCAGGACGCACGCGGCGGCATCCGGCAAGGACCTCTCCTACTTCGACCAGACGAAGAACGAGCGCTGGGTTCCCTACGTGATCGAGCCGGCCGCCGGGCTCACCCGCTCGCTGATGGCGTTCCTCGTGGACGCGTACAACGAGGAAGAGGTGCCGAACGCGAAGGGCGGCGTCGACAAGCGCACCGTGCTCAAGCTCGACCCGCGCCTGGCGCCGGTCAAGGTCGCCGTGCTGCCGCTGTCTCGCAACGAGGCGCTGTCGCCGATGGCCAAGTCGCTCGCGGCCCGGCTGCGCGAGAGCTGGAACGTCGACTTCGACGACGCCGGCGCGATCGGACGCCGCTACCGCCGTCAGGACGAGATCGGCACGCCGTACTGCGTCACGGTCGACTTCGACTCGCTCGACGACCAGGCCGTCACCGTGCGCGACCGCGACACCATGGCGCAGGAGCGCATCCCGCTGGACAAGCTCGACGCGTACCTCGCCGAGCGCCTCCGCGGCGCCTAGACCGGGCTTCCTCGCCTCCGGGCCGCCTCGCGCTCGTCACGTGTAGTCCCACGGTTGGCTTGCGGACACAACACCTTCGTTTCGGAATTGAAGGGGTTGTGTCCGCACGTCAACGACGCCGTTGGGTCGAATCCGCGAGCGCGCCGGTCCAGCCACGACTGCGCAGCCTTCGTTCGATCCGGGCGATGAGTTCGACCGGATTCCGCAGGTCATCGTCGGTGAACTGGAGCATCTGCCAGCCGTGGTCCTCCACACCGCCCACACGACGGATGTCCCGGCGCCATTGCGCCCGGTCCGTGCGGTGATGATCGCCCTGGTATTCGAGCAGGAGCTTGAACTCGGGGTAGGCCAGGTCCGCCCGGGCCAGGAAGCGGCCGAGCGGATCGAAAATGTTGAAGTTGCACTCCGGCTCCGGCAGTCCTGCGAGCACGATGATCACGCGCAGCACGGACTCGCGGGGCGATTCTGAGCGGGTGCGGAGCAGTGGGAGAGCCACTCGCGCGAGAGCCAGGCCGCGGCGACGCGAGGAGCGAGTCACAACATCCGTCAGTTCGTTGAGGGTCGTGAGTGAATGCTGCCAGCGCAGCAGGTAGTCGCCCACCGCGACGAGTTCGAACAGGGAGAGCCGTGCAGCAAGGTCGAGCCAGGTGCGGGCGGGGCTGGTCAGGGGGAGGCCTTGGCGGACCATGAGCTCGTCGGGGCGTATCCGCATGCTGTGGCCTGCGACGTTCTGGGCGTCCATCGCCCGAGCCGGCGCGGGGATGCCCACGTGCAGCGGAAGCGCAGCCTCGCTCCGACGCGGAAGCGGCAGCCCCATCAGCCCCGCGGCTGTTTCGTGCGTGAAGAACGCGTTCGGAGGCATTCGCAGCTGGAGTGCTCGGCAGAGTTCTTCGAGCCCCGCGCTTCCGGACGAGCGGATGCCCCAGAAGGGTGACCGCAGATCGGCGCCGTCCAGGCGGGATCGCCCGACGCCCGCATCCCGGGCTTCGGCAACAAGGAACGGCTGGTCGCCGAAGGCGTCCGGAAGAGGAATGCGCGATGTCATGCGATCGAGGATGCCGTCGGAGCGTCCGCTGCCGTCGAAGTTGTCCACAGGCCGACTGACGCCCGGTTGAGTTTCGGGCACAACACCTTCGTTTCGGAATTTAAGGTGT
>DAIMHX010000008.1:0-54827 GCA_036723055.1 Microbacteriaceae bacterium | reverse complement strand
ACTGACGCCCGGTTGAGTTTCGGGCACAACACCTTCGTTTCGGAATTTAAGGTGTTATGCCCGCAATTCAACTCAGGGGGCGGGCGGCGGGGGTGACCTCGATTAGGGTGACGCCGGCGGGCGGGTGGGCGCCGGACAGCGCCGCGAGGGCGGCTGGCGCGTCGTCGAGGGCGATGCGCGCGCTGATCAGGTCCTGCGGGCGCAGCCGGCCGGAGGCGACGAGTGCGAGGAGTTCCGGGTAGTCGTGCGCCGGCATCCCGTGGCTGCCGAGCACGGTGAGTTCCCCGGCGATGACGACGCCGAGCGGCACCCTCGGGTCCTCGGCGAGGAGCCCGATCTGCACGTGCCGCCCGCGGATCGCCAGCGAACGGATGGCGATGCCCACGGTGTTCTCGCGGCCGAGCGCGTCGACGGAGACCTGGGCGCCGGCGCCGCCGGGGGTCAGCGCGCGAACCAGCGCGACAACGTCGGCATCGCCGAGCCCGGCGGAGTCGACGGTGTGTGTCGCGCCCACCCGGGCCGCCGTCTCGAGCGCGGCGGCGCTGATGTCCACGGCGATCACCGTGACACCGAGCGCCCGGCCGATCATCACGGCGGACAGGCCCACCCCGCCGCAGCCGACGACCACGAGCGTCTCGCCCGCGGCCAGGCGGGCCTGGTGCACGAGGCCGCGGTAGGAGGTGGCGAAGCGGCAGCCGAGCAGGGCGGCGGCGCCCGCGTCGAGGTCGTCCGGCACGCGGATTAGGTTCACGTCGGCGTTGTGCAGCGCGACGCGTTCGGCGAAGGAGCCCCAGTGGGTGAAGCCCGGCTGGGTCTGGTTGCGGCAGACCTGGCCGTTGCCGCCGGCGCACTCCGGGCAGTCGCCGCAGGCGCAGACGAACGGCACGGTCACGCGCTCGCCGACCGTGAACCGGCGCACGTCCGGGCCGACCGCGTCGATCACGCCGACGAGTTCGTGCCCGGGAACATGCGGCAGACGGATGCCCGCATCGTGCCCCAGCCAGCCGTGCCAGTCGCTGCGGCAGAGGCCGGTCGCCTCGACCCGCACGACGACGCCCGCCGCGCTCGGCACGGGGTCGGGCACCTCGCACACCTCGGGAAGCACGCCGAACTCTTCAAAAATGACCGCTCGCATAGCCTCCATGCTGGCAGATGCCGGGGCCCGCGAGTGGCCGCCCGCCTTCGTCGAGGGGCTGGCAGTTCGTCAATTCGAGACCGGTGCCCGTCGCCCGCGCCTGCGCGCTCGGCAGGCACCTGAGGCGGCCGGATGCGTCGCCTCGCTAGAGGCTATCGGCGCGGCGCTGCACTTGGGTGCGCACGGCGGCATCCGTCGTGAGCGAGATCGCCTTGTCGAAGGCCGCTCGGGCCTCGGCGATCCGGCCGGCGCGGGCCAGCAGGTGCGCGCGCGTCGCCCAGGCCGGCTGGTAACGTTCGGCGCCCGCGATCTTCTCCAGCGATTCGAGCTGATCAAGCGACTCGAGCCCGGCCTCGGCGCCCTCGACCTCGCCGATCGTCGCGGCCAGCGCGACCCTGGCGCCGAGCGTCGGCGCGACGCGCACGAGCGCCTCGTACAACGTCCGCAGGGCGACCCAGTCCGTCGCGCCCGAGCGCGCTCGATCGCAGTGCACCGACTGGATGGCTGCCTCGAGCTGGAACCGCCCGATGCGACCGAAGGTGTGGGCGCGCCGAAGGTAGGCCTCACCCTGGTCTATCCGGGCGGCATCCCACAGCGTCGTGTCCTGCTCGTCGAGCGGCACGACCTCGCCCGATTCCGACATCCGCGCCGGCGCGCGCGCCAGGGACAGCGACAGGACTGCCGCTAGCCCCAGCGCCTCGGGTTCCCGCGGCAGGAGCGACGCGAGCGTCGTCGCGAGGTAGAGCGCCTCCTCCGCCAGCGATTCCCGTCGCGTCAGGCCGGAAACGCCCTGCCAGTCGATCGCATAAGCGCCGTAAATCGCCTCGAGCACCGCGGGGAGCCGCGCCGTCATGTCCTGCACGACTGGAACGACGAACGGGATGCGCGCATCCCGGATGCGGCGCTTCGCCCTGACCAGGCGCTGCGCCATCGTTGCCTCCGGCACGACGAACGCGGCCGCAATCCGGGCCGCGTCGAACCCGAGCACCGTCTGCAGCATGAGCGGCGTGCGGATGCCCGGATCGATCGCCGGGTGCGCGCAGACAAAAAGCAGCTCGAGCCGCTTGTCGTTGATGGCGTCGACGTCGAGGTCGTGGAGATCGTCGAGGCCGTCGAGCGCGCCGTTCGAGTCCTGGAGCTCGTCGAGCGGGGACGACGTGCGGACCGCGGATGACTTCCAGAAGTCACGAAGCCGGTTGCGTGCCACGGTGAACAACCATCCCTCCGGGTTGTGCGGGATGCCGGCGCTCGGCCAACTGGTGAGGGCCTGCGCGAAGGCATCGGAGAGGGCATCCTCGGCGGCGGCGATGTCGCCGGTGGGTGCCGCAAGCAGGGCGAGCAGCCGCCCGTAGGAGGCGCGGGCGGCCTGCTCCGCCCGCGCCGCCGCGCCTGCACCTGCCGCAGCTAAACCTGGCTGTGCCATTCGCCGTCACGGAACACGATCGCAGACGGACGAATTTCGACCGCGCCGTATTGCGCGCCTGGGCACTTTTCCGCCCACTCGATCGCGGCGTTCAGGTCGGGCACGTCGATCACGAAGGTGCCGTTCAGGCGCTCCTTGGTGTCGGCGAACGGGCCGTCCTGAACCCGCAGCGCCCCATCGCGAACCGAAACATTGGTCGATGCCGCCACCGGCTGCAGGATGTCAGCCGACACCAGCACCCCGGAGGCGTCCAGCGACTTCGCGTACGCGTCGAATGCCGCCCGCCCCCAGGCCATGGCCTCTGCGCCGATGTCGGCCTCTGTGGCCTCCCGGCTGATGACGAGAAGTGAATACCGCATGAGAGTTCCTTCCGATTGACCGATACTGACACCACTATGACGAGTGAGCCAGACGTCAATCGACAGGGATGCTAGCTAGCTGTAGCTAGCTGGGTTCCACTCGCGGTCGAGGATCGCGTAGACGGTGAGGTCGCTCCACTCGCCCTTGAAGATCTCGTTCTCGATGAAGAGCGCCTCGAGGCGCATGCCGAGCCGCTGGCAGAGGGCGACGGATGCCACATTCCGCGGGTCCACGTGGGCGACCACGCGGTGCGCGCCGATCTCGTCGAACACGAGCCGGAGCAGAGCGCGGCCGGCCTCGGTCGCATACCCCTTGCGCTGCCAGGCGGGATGGAAGACCCAGCCGATCATGATCTGCGCGTTCGCGCCGCTCTCGAGGAAGACGCTCAGGTCGCCGATCACCGGCCCGTGGGCGCCATCTGGCCCCACCAGCTCCGCGGCGAGGATGAGCGCGTCCTTGTCGTCCTTCAGCCCGGTGAAGCCCGCGCGAGTGCGGGTGTGCTCGAGCGATTCTTCCCGGTTCCGGAGCGGCCACGGCAGGTAGCGAACGGCCTCGGGGAGGGACTGGTACGCGTAGATGTCGTCCGCGTCGGCCTCGGTCAGTGGCCGGAGCAGCAGGCGTTCCGTTCGGATCGGGTGTGCGTCGAACGGGAGGGTCTGCAGGCCGACGGGAGCGCTCACGAGGCCGCGGTGCCCGTGGCGTCGGCGTCGGGGGCGGCATCCGTGGCGTTCGCCGCCGGAAGCTCGACCTGGATTCCGAACAGGGCGTCGAGCCCGCCGAGGTACGCCTCCTGGTCGCCGGCGCGGGCGAGCTCGCGGGAGCGAACCATGGGGGTGTGCAGGAGCACGCCGGCCAGGTGGCGCAGCGCCGCCTCGGTCTGCTCGCTCGAATCGCCGCGGGCGCGTGCCCTCTCGATTTCGGCATCGAGGATGTCGAAGACGTGCGTGCGGAGCGCGACGACGGCCGGCGCGAGGCTCTGCTCCTCGGCGACGGCCGTGAACTTGCGTGCCGCCTTGCCGACGAGAAGGCGGGCCTCGCTGGTGGCGTTAAGCTCCTCGAGCGGGGCGTGGATGCGGATCGTCTCGAGGTCGAGCAGTTCGACGCCGAGCACCTGGGTGACGTCGGGGTCGACGTTGCGGGGCAGCCCGAGGTCGATGATCAGCTGGCGCGGGGCGTCGACAGCGGATGCGGCGGCGGCGTCAGCGGCCTCGCCAGCGGCGTCCGCGCCCGCCGGGTGGAGCGTCGCGACCGGGGCCGTGCCGCCGGCGAGCAGGGCCCGCCCGCTGCTGAGCAGGGCCGCGTCGATCACATGGTGCTCGACGGTCGTGCAGGTGAGGATGAGGTCGGCCCGGGCGGTTTCCTCCGCGAAGGCGAGCTCGGTCACCGCGTCGATGCCGTGTGACGAGGCGAACTTGCGGCCTCGGCCGGAGGGGGAGTAGACGCGCACGTTCTCCGCGCCCAGTTCGCGCAGGGCTGCGAGCGATGCGCCGGCGTAGCGGCCGGTGCCGACGAGGAGAACGCGGGTTTCGGCCCAGTCGCTCACGCGGCTTTCGGCCAGCTCGAGGGCGAGCCGAACGAGGGAACGGCCGGCGGCGCCGATGCCGGTGCGGTTCTTGACGCCGCGCGAGGTCTGCGAGGCGCGCTGGAAGAGACGTTCCAGTTCCGGGCTGGTGGTGCCGTGCAGGCGGGCCTGCTCGAGCGACCGGCGCACCTGGCCGGCGATCTCGCCCTCGCCGACGACGACGGATTCGAGGCCGCTCGTCACCGCGAAGAGGTGCTCGGCGACGCCGTTGCCGTGCACGAGGTCGAGAGTGTCGCGCAGGGTGTCAGCCGGAACGCCCGTGCTGGCGCTGACCGCGTCGATCGCCGCATAGACGGCCGGAAGTGGGGAAACGCCGAAGGGCTGGTCGAGGTCGAGGTAGGCCTCGAATCGGTTGCAGGTGGCCACGACGACGGCGCCGCTCAGCGCCTCGTGACGCTCGAGCATGTTGCCGGCGGTCGCGCTTGCGCCGACAGACAATTTCTCCAGCACATCGAAGCTGGAGTTCTTGTGACTCGCGGACAGACAAATCAGCACTTCCTGATTCTACGTGCCCCGGGCGAGGGTGCGAATCGTTGCCGGCGCGGATGTTTGACAGAATCTTGATGTGAACCTCGACGCGCTCCACCCCCTCGCCTCCGGCCTCACCGCCGACTCCCGCCTGATCAGGGCCTACCAGGGCACCCGGCCGGATGTGACCCCCGTCTGGTTCATGCGCCAGGCCGGCCGGTCGTTGCCGGAGTACCGCGAACTGCGGGTCGGCACGCGCATGCTCGACGTCTGCCTCGACCCGGCGCTGGCCAGCGAGATCACCCTCCAGCCGGTGCGTCGGCACGGCGTCGACGCCGGCATCTTCTTCAGCGACATCGTCGTTCCCCTCAAGCTGGTCGGCGTCGACGTCGAGATCGTGGCCGGCAAGGGCCCGGTCCTTGGCAGGGCGACGCGCACGGCGGCGGATGTCGCCAGGCTGACCGCCCTCGACCCGGCCGTTCTCGACGACGCCCTCGCCCCCATCTCTGAGGCGGTCGCCCGCACGGTCGCCGAGCTCGGCACGACCCCGCTGATCGGTTTCGCCGGCGCCCCGTTCACGCTGGCCGCCTACCTCGTCGAGGGAGGCCCGTCGAAGGACCACATCCACGCGCGCACCCTCATGCATTCCGACCCGGAGGCCTGGGCCACCCTGATGGCCTGGACCGCCGACGTGACCGGGCGGTTCCTGCGCGCCCAGGTGCTCGCCGGCGCCAGCGCCGCGCAGCTGTTCGATTCCTGGGCCGGCGCGCTCTCGCTCGACGACTACTCCCGCTACGCCGCCCCTGCCTCGGCCGCGGCCATCGCCCACGTGCGCGACCTCACCTACTTCGAGCGTGAGGACGACTTGGCAGCCGACCCGGTGGAGACCCGCCGCAACGTGCCCGTCGTGCACTTCGGCGTCGGCACCGGCGAGTTGCTCAAGGAGATGCACGCGATCGGAGCGGACGTCGTCGGCGTCGACTACCGCATCCCGTTGGACGAAGCCAACCGCCGCCTCGGCGGTTTGGTGCCCGTGCAGGGCAACGTCGACCCTGCCCTCCTGGCCGCCCCGTGGCCGGTGCTCGAGGCGCACGTTCGCGACGTGCTCGAGCGCGGCCGCACGGCCCCGGCGCACGTGCTGAACCTGGGCCACGGCGTTCCGCCGGAGACCGACCCCGACGTGCTCACGCGGGTGGTTGACCTCGTGCACGAGGTCAGCGCCGCCACCGACCACTAACCCACAAGCGGAAGGCGATCGCATGAGAGACGTCCTGGTCATCGGCGGGGGAGTGGCCGGCCTGGTCGCGGCCCGCGCGTGCGCGCACGTCGGCCTGAGCGTCACCGTGCTCGAAGCGACGGATGCCGTCGGCGGGGCCGTCGCCGCCCACGAGGTCGCCGGCCTGACCCTCGACAGCGGCGCGGAGAGCTTCGCGGTGCGGCGCAACGCGGTCGCCGAGTTCGTGGCCGGGCTCGGCCTGGCCGACGAGGTCGTCGCCCCCAACCCCGCCGGAGCCTGGTTACACCTGCCGGCGAACGGGTCCGGTGCGGTGAGCGTGCCGCTGCCGAAGGCCGGGGTGCTCGGCATCCCCGCGTCCCCGCTGGCCGACGACGTGCGCCGGGTGATCGGCTGGGGCGGCGCCTGGCGCGCCTACCTCGACCGGCTGATGCCCGTGCTGAAGATCGGCCGGGAGCACAGCCTCGGCGACCTCGTGCTCAAGCGCATGGGACGCCGCGTGCTCGAACGGCTCGTCGAACCCGTCGCCACCGGGGTCTACTCGGCGCGGGCCGCCGACCTCGAGGTCGACGTCGTCGCCCCTGGACTCAACCGGGCGCTCACGACCGCCGGCTCGCTCTCCGGGGCCGTCGCCGCGATGCGCACCGCTGCGCCGGCCGGCTCGGCCATCGGCGGGCTGCGCGGCGGGATGTCGCGGCTCGTCGGCGCGCTCGTCGCCGACCTCGAGCACTACGGGGTCGAGATCCGCACCGAGACTCCGGTCGCCGCGCTCGCGGTTGCCGGCAGTGACGAGGAGCGCGTGTGGACGGTCA
Organism: Microbacteriaceae bacterium; assembly: GCA_036723055.1. Taxonomy (GTDB): domain Bacteria; phylum Actinomycetota; class Actinomycetes; order Actinomycetales; family Microbacteriaceae; genus Cryobacterium. The sequence goes on along the minus strand of DAIMHX010000008.1, from coordinate 47,813 downwards.
CGCTGGCCCCCGCGAACGCTGACGCAGGCCCCGGCGCGCCTGACGCCGAGACCATCGACGGCCGCTTCGTGATCGTCGCCACCCCCGGCGCCCAGGCCCTGGGCCTCCTCGCCCCCCTGGGCGTGGAGTTCGCCGCGCTCGCCGGGCTGGACTGGCCGGAGCCGACCGCGGTCGAACTCGCCACCCTCGTGATCGACGCCCCGGCCCTCGACGCCCACCCGCGCGGCACGGGCGTGCTCGTCGCCGCCGGCACGCCCGGCGTCACCGCGAAGGCGCTCACCCACGTGAGCGCGAAGTGGGAGTGGGTGGCCGAGGCCGCCGGAGCTGGGCGGCACGTCATCCGCCTCTCCTATGGCCGGGCCGGCGAAGTGAACCCGGCCGCAGGTCTCGACGACGCCGAACTCCAGGCCCTCGCCCTGCGGGACGCGTCCGCGCTGCTCGGCGTCGACCTCGCCGTCGGCGCCGTGCGCGGGTTCGCCCGCACGGTCTGGGGCGACACCCTGTCGCCCGCGACCATCGGCGCGCAGGCCAGGGTCGTCGGCGTGCGCGACGTGGTCGCCGACACGCCTGGCCTCGAGGTGACCGGGGCGTGGCTGGCCGGAACGGGCCTCGCGTCGGTGATCCCGGATGCGCTCGGAGCGGCATCCCGCACCAGCCACGCGGCACTCGGCATCTAACCGAACCCCGGTGTCGGCAAGGGCGATACGCTGGGGGACACGTGCAACGCGAGGAGTGGAGTGATAATGCGGGGAAAACTTATGTTCATCACGGGTGGACTGGTCGGATACGTGCTCGGCGCTCGCGCCGGGCGTAAGCGCTATGACCAGATCGCGGCTGCCGTGAGCGAACTCTGGCAGGCCAAGCCCGTCCAGCGTCGCGTGACCGAGGTGCGCGACTTCGCTCTCGACGCCGTCGGTGACGCTCCGGCCGCGCTCTTCGAGGCCGGCAAGAAGGCCTTCTCCGCGGTGCAGGCCAAGCAGGCCAGGGCGAAGGCCGCGGCATCCGCGCCGCACCCCTCTGCAGCCCGCGCGCAGGCTGCCGCCAAGGTCGCGAATGCGCCGGCCGCGAAGGCGGCCCCGGAGTCCAAGGCCGCGAAGACCGCCGCGAAGGCCGCGGCGAAGTCCGCAACGACGGCCACGCCCGGCGAAGCCGCGTCGACCGAGGCTGCGTCCGCCGCGGACGACGAGACGACCACGAAGTAACACCGACGGTGCTGGGGAGGGGAACCTGTGAGTGAGCACGGATTCAATCCGAAGAGCAAGCGCTCCCTGTTTGCGCTGATCGGCGAGCTGCCCGGCCAGATCAGCGACCTGGTGAGGGCCGAACTGGCGGCATTCAAGGCCGAGATCGCCGGCAAGGCGAAGAACATTGGCCTCGGCATCGGGCTCTTCGCCGCGGCCGGCGTCTTCGCGTTCTTCGCGACCGGGGTGCTCGTCGCGCTCGCCGTGATCGCGCTCGCGCTCGTGCTCCCGCTCTGGCTGGCCACGCTGATCGTCGGGGTCGCCCTGCTGCTGATTGCGGCGGTCCTCGTGCTCCTCGGGGTGAACCGGGTGAAGGCCGGCGCGGCGCCCGACCCGGAGGGCCTGGGCGAGAGCCTCCGTCACGATGTCGACGCATTGAAGGGGGTTGGTGAGTATGAGCACTGAAAACAAGAGCACCGAGATCAAGAGCATCGAACACAAGAGCACGGAGCACGTCACCAAGGCGGAGCTGCGCGCCGAGGCGGCGCTGGCGCGCGCGCAGTTCGCGAGCACGCTCGACGCGATCGAGTACAAGCTCAATGTGCCCAAGCAGATCAAGATCACCATCCGGCGCATCGTGCATGGCCTGCACCGGCTCGGCGATGACAACCCGACCGCACTGGTCGGCGTCGCGCTCGGCGCCGCTGCAGCGGCCGGTGTGGCGGTCTGGCTCGGAGTTCAGGCCGTACTCAAGCGCTGACCCGCGCTTTGCTTTTGGTGCTAGCCGAAAAGCGGTAGAGACTAGTAGTTATGACTCACCCGGCTGCCGGAGAGGCAGTAGACACCACCCAGCCCGCCACCCCCACCCACACCGAGAGCGCCGCCCCCGTGGCTTCGCCGCAGGGATTCACCCTGTTCGCGGTGCTGCGGAAGGATCCGGGCAACCCTGACGACCTTGACGGTCACGACGTCCCGCACGCCGTGAACGAACTCGACGACGTCATCGCGCTCGTCGAAGCCGAGGGCGTGACCGTGCGCGGGCTCTACGACGTCTCCGGCCTCCGCGCCGACGCCGACGTGATGATCTGGACGCACGCGCCGGAGGCCGAGACCCTTCAGTGGGCCAACCGGGAGCTCCGCCGCAGCCGGCTGCTCAAGAGCCTGCTGCCCACCTGGAATGCCATGGGCGTGCACCGCGACGCCGAGTTCAACAAGAGCCACGTGCCCGGCTTCCTGCGCGGGGTCGAGCCCAAGGGCTGGCTCACCATCTACCCGTTCGTGCGCAGCTACGAGTGGTACCTCCTGCCGGAGGCCGAGCGCAGCAAGATGCTCGCCGACCACGGTCGCAAGGGCGCGGCCTTCCGCGGCGCGATCGCCAACACCGTCTCCGCCTTCGCGCTCGGCGACTACGAATGGCTGCTGCCGATCGAGTCGGACGAGCTCACCGAACTGGTCGACCTCATGCGCGAACTGCGCAACACCGAGGCGCGCCGCCATGTCCGCGAAGAGGTCCCGTTCTACACGGGCCGCCGCATTTCGACCGCCGAGCTCGTCGAGGTGCTGCAGTAGTGACGACGTACGACGCCATCCTGCTCGCAGGATTCGGTGGCCCTGAGGGCCAGGAAGACGTGATCCCGTTCCTGCGCAACGTCACGCGCGGCCGCGGCATCCCGGAGGAACGCCTCGAAGAGGTGGCCACGCACTACCGTCACTTCGGCGGCATCAGCCCGATCAACAACCAGAACCGCGTGCTCAGGGCCGCCCTCGAGGCCGAACTCGAGCGCCGCGGGATCGACCTGCCCGTGCTCTGGGGCAACCGCAACTGGGACCCGTACCTGCGCGACGTCATCGCCGAGGCGCACTTCGGTGGCCGCAACCGTCTCCTCGCCATCGTCACCAGCGCGTACAGCTCCTACTCCGGCTGCCGCCAGTACCGCGAGGACCTCGCCGAGGCGCTGACCGCGACCGGCCACGAGGGTGAGGTGCACATCGACAAGGTGCGCCAGTTCTTCGACCACCCCGGTTTCGTCACCCCGTTCATCACGGGCGTCCGCCAGGGACTCGCAGATGTCGCCGCCGCCATCCCCGGCATCAACCTCGCCACCGAGGTCGAGGTTCTGTTCTCCACCCACTCGATCCCGTCGACGGATGCCGCGAAGAGCGGCCCCGCCGAGCGAGGCTTCGGGCCGGAAGGCGCCTACGCGGCGCAGCACCTGGCCGTGGCCGGCGCGGTGATGGCCGGCGCCTCCGTGGCCGAACCGGTCGACACCCCCTGGCAGCTCGTCTACCAGTCCCGCAGCGGGCCGCCCAGCATGCCGTGGCTCGAGCCCGACATCAACGACGCCATCGCGCTGCTGCCGGAGCGCGGCATCCGTGCCGTCGTGATCGTGCCGCTCGGTTTCGTGAGCGACCACATGGAAGTCATGTGGGACCTCGACAACGAGGCAACGGAGACGGCGACCGAACTCGGGCTGTTCTCGGTGCGTGTGCCGACCCCCGGGGTCGACCCGGCCTACGTGAGCGGGCTCATCGACCTCGTGCTCGAGCGCGTCAACGAGACGCCCGTGGAGGAACGCCCCGCCATGACCGACCTCGGCCCCTGGTACGACATCTGCCGTCCCGGCTGCTGCGAGAACGTGCGCCTGGGCTTCAAGCCCGCCATCGCCGGGATGGCGCCGTGAGCGCCGTGATCCGGGTCGGCACCCGGGGCAGCGACCTGGCCATGGCCCAGACCACGACGGTCGCGAACCGCATCGCGGCGCTGGTCGGCGCGCCGGTCGAGATCATCTCGATGACCACCCACGGCGACACCTCCCGCGAATCGCTGTCGAGCCTCGGCGGCACGGGCGTTTTCGCCAGCGCGCTGCGCGAAGCCCTGCTCGCCGGCGACTGCGACCTCGTCGTGCACTCGCTCAAGGACCTGCCGACCGGGGCGCACCCCGGCCTCGTGATCGGCGCGACGCCGAAACGGGCGGATGCCCGCGACGTGCTCTGCGCCCGCGACGGCTTCACCCTCGCCACCCTGCCGGAGGGTGCGAGGGTCGGCACCGGCTCGCCGCGCCGCGTGGCGCAGCTGCGCTCGCTGCGGCCCGACCTCGTGATTGTCGACATCCGCGGCAACGTTGACACCCGCCTCGGTCGCGTCGCCGAGGGCGACCTCGACGCCGTGGTGCTCGCCGCCGCCGGCCTCGGCCGCCTCGGCCGCCTTGACCAGGTCGCGACCGAGTTCCTCGAACTGTCGGACTGGCCGACCGCGCCCGGCCAGGGTGCCCTCGCCATCGAGGTGCGCGAGGGGAAGCTCGACCGCCCGCTCGCCACGGCCCTCACCGCCATCAACCACGGCACGAGCCAGGCCACGACGACGGCCGAACGGCTCGTTCTCGCCCGACTCGAGGGCGGCTGCGCGGCGCCGATCGGCGCGACGGCCGTCATCGACGACGGGCTGCTCTTCCTTACCGCCACGGTGTACAGCGCCGACGGCACCCGCCGGATCACGAGCTCGCACGCGGCGACGCCGGAGTCCTTCTCCGCCCGCCACCTCGTCGAGGCCGCCGAAGACGTGGCCGATCGCGCGGCCAGGGAGCTCCTGGCCGGCGGCGCGGCCGAAATCGCACCATTGAAGGCAACATGATGACGGCCAAACACGCCCAGGCCAAGCCGCTCGCCGGCTGGCGAGTGCTCGTCCCGCGCGGCGGGCCGTGGGGCGACCAGGTCGCCGCCAACCTGCGCGCCAAGGGCGCGCTGCCCGTCGTGGCGCCCATGATCAACTTCGCCCCGACCGACGACTCGCCCGCGCTCGAGGCGGCCCTCGCCCGCCTCGCCGCCGGCGAATTCGACTGGATGACCGTCACGAGCGCGACGACCGTCGATGTGCTGACCTCGCACCGCGCGGTCGTGGCACCCGGCACGCGCATCGCAGCGGTCGGCGAGACCACGGCGACCGCGCTGATCGCGGCCGGCTACCGCGTCGACATCGTGCCCTCGGAGGACAACTCGGCGCGCGGCCTGCTCTCCGAGTGGGAGGAGGCCACCCACGGCGTCATCCCGCTGCGTGTGCTGACGCTCCGCTCCGAAATCGCCAAGCCGCTGCTCTCGGAGGGGCTGCGCCGCATCGGCCACAGCGTCGAGTCGGTCGTGGCCTACCGCACGGTCGGCGTCCCCGTCGATCCGAAGGTCGTCGCGGATGTCGCGGCCGGCCGGGTGCAGGCGCTGCTCGTCACCTCCGGGAGCGTCGCGCAGCAGGTGCAGGAGCAGCTCGGGCCCATCCCCGAGCACACCCTCGTCGCCTGCATCGGACCGCGCACCGCGAAGGATGCGGCGGCCTTCGGCCTGCGCGTCGACGTGGTTGCCGACGAGCGCAGCGCCGAGTCGCTGATCGACGCCCTCGTGCGCGCCGCCGAGTCGCGCTGACCCTCCGGCGCTGACCGGGCGAAAACCGGCTGGAGCCTGCAGAATGGTCTCCATGAAGGTGATCACATCGTTGACTCCGCCCGCGTCCCCGGCCCGCGTGGCCCGGCCAGGAGCGGCACAGGATGCCCCGTTCGTGGTCGGCGTCGTGCAGCACGCCTGGCGCGATGACCCGCGGGAGCTTGTAGAGGCGCTCGATGCGGCGGTCGGCGTGGCCGCGGCATCCGGCGCCCGCCTGGTCGTGACGCCGGAAATCACCCTGAGCCGCTACCCGGCCGACACGGTCCCGGGCGGAGCCGGCGACGCCCTCGCCGAAGACCTGGCCACCGGGCCGACGCTCGCCTTCGCGGCTGCGGCCTCGCGCCGCCACGGCGTCTTCGTGCACACCTCGCTCTTCGAGAAGTCGCCGGCCGGCGACGGGCTCGGCCTCAACACGGCGATCATCGTGTCGCCGGCGGGCGAGGTGGTGGCCCGCACCCACAAGCTGCACATCCCGGTCACGGCCGGCTACTACGAGGACCGGTACTTCCGGCCAGGCCCGGCCGACGGCGGCGACGCGGCCGGCCCCTACCCCGTCTACGACATCGACGGCCTCACCGGGGCCCGCATCGGCCTGCCGACCTGCTGGGACCAGTGGTTCCCCGAACTCGCCCGCGCCTATTCGCTGGGTGGTGCGAACCTGCTCGTCTACCCGACGGCGATCGGCTCGGAGCCCGACCACCCCGGCTTCGACACGCAGCCGCTCTGGCAGCAGGTGATCGTCGGCAACGGCATCGCCAACAGCCTGTTCATGGTCGTGGCGAACCGGATCGGCACCGAGACGAAACCCGACGGCACCCCGGGCAACACGTTCTACGGGTCGTCGTTCGTGTCAGACCCCTACGGACGTGTGCTTGCGCAGGCGCCGCGCGACGAGGAGGCCGTGCTCGTTGTCGCCCTCGACCTAGCCCAGCGCGATGACTGGCTGACCCTGTTCCCGTTCCTGGCGACGCGCCGCCCAGACACCTACGCCGCACTCACCGCGCCCGTCGACCCTGCCCGGCCGTTCGACGCCAGGTACCCGGCGTGACCGGCTGGCGGATGCCGGCGGAGGGTGCCCCTCACGAGCGCACGTGGCTGGCCTGGCCGACGACCGGCTACACGCTCGGATCCGACCCGGCATCCGCGGAGGAGGCCCGCCGCACCTGGGCGGCCGTCGCCAATGCTGTCGCCGAGTTCGAGCCGGTGAGCGTGATGGTCGACCCGCGGGCCGCCCGGATCGCACCGCGTTACCTCTCCGGCGAGATCACCCTGCACGTCGCGGACCTCGACGACGCGTGGGCGCGCGACAGCGGCCCGACATTCGTCGTGCGGGACGACCCTCAGGCTGCCTCGGGGCAGCGGCTCGGAGCGGTCGACTGGGTGTTCAACGGCTGGGGTGGCCAGGAGTGGGCGAGCTGGGACAACGACGCACTGCTGGCCCCGATCATCGCCGGGCTGGCCGGCGCCGAGCTCATCCCCTCGACGCTCGTCAACGAGGGCGGTGGCATCCACGTCGACGGCGAGGGCACCGTGCTGCTCACCGACACCGTGCAGCTGGACCCCGGCCGCAACCCGGGCCTCGGCCGCGCCGACGTCGAGGCCGAGCTCGCCCGCACGATCGGGGCGAGCACGCCGATCTGGCTGCCGCGCGGCCTGACCCGCGACTCCGAGGCCTACGGAACCCGCGGCCACGTCGACATCGTGGCCACGTTCGCGGCGCCCGGCCGAGTGCTGCTGCACGCCCAGCTCGACGAACGGCATCCCGACTTCGCCGTGACCCGCGACATCCGCGCGCGCCTGGCCGAAGCGACGGATGCCGCCGGGCGCACTCTCGAGGTCATCGACGTGCCGGCGCCGACCACGCTCCGCGACGCCGGCGGCTGGGTGGACTACAGCTACATCAACCACTTGCTCGTCAACGGCGGGGTCATCGCCTGCGCCTTCGGCGACGAGCGGGACGAGGCCGCAGCCGCACTCCTCGCCGACGCCTATCCAGGGCGCCGCGTGGTGAGCGTCGACGCGCGGCCACTGTTCGAGCGCGGCGGCGGCATCCACTGCATCACCCAGCAGCAGCCTGGACTGGCCGGCGCGTGAGCGCGTCGTGGCCGCGCAGGATCGCGACGCAGGGATCGAGACGTAGGGTTAACGGGTGATCACACCCGTCATTCGCCCGCGACGACTGCGCACCTCGAACGCGCTCCGACGCCTGGCCAGCGAAACCCGCCTCCACCCCGCCGACCTCGTCCTCCCGCTTTTCGTGCGCGAGGGCCTCACCGAGCAGCAGCCGATCCGGTCGATGCCCGGCGTCGTGCAGCACAGCATGGACAGCGCCCGGCGCGCGGTCACCGAGGCCGCGGCCGCCGGCATCGGCGGCGTCATGCTGTTCGGTGTTCCGCTGGTGCGGGACGCCGTCGGCTCCGGCGCGGCCGACCCGGCCGGCATCCTCAACCTCGCCACCCGCGCGCTCGTCGACGAGGTGGGCGACGCGCTCGTCGTGCAGACCGACCTCTGCCTCGACGAATTCACCGACCACGGCCACTGCGGCTTGCTCACCCCCGACGGCCGCGTCGACAACGACGCCACGCTCGAGCGGTACCGCGACATGGCGCTCGCCCAGGCCGCCGCCGGCTCGCAGATGCTCGGACTGAGCGGGATGATGGACGGCCAGGTCGCCGCCGTGCGGGACGCACTCGACACCGCCGGCTTCGCCGACACCACGATCATGGCCTATTCGGCCAAGTACGCCTCGGCGTTCTACGGACCGTTCCGCGACGCCGTGGAGTCGACGCTTGAGGGCGACCGCCGCAGCTACCAGCTGAACCCGGCCAACCGCCGCGAGGGCGTGCGCGAGGCCCAGCTCGACATCGACGAGGGCGCCGACATCGTCATGGTCAAGCCCGCCGGCGGCTACCTCGACGTGCTCGCCGAGGTCGCCGCGATGAGCAGTATTCCCGTTTGGGCATATCAGGTCTCCGGCGAATACGCGATGATCGAGGCCGCCGCCGCGAACGGCTGGATCGACCGCCAGCGTGCGATCGAAGAGTCGGTGCTCAGCATCCGCCGCGCCGGGGCCGACGCCGTGCTCACCTACTGGGCCGTCGAGCTGGCCACCTGGCTGAACGAGAGGACCGCCCGATGATGACCCACAACGACGACCTGTTCGCCCGCGCCCAGCGCTCCATCCCCGGCGGCGTGAACTCGCCCGTGCGCGCCTTCCGCTCCGTCGGCGGAACCCCGCTGTTCCTCGTGTCGGCCACGGGGCCGTACGTCACCGACTCCGACGGGCGCGAGTACGTCGACCTCGTCTGCTCGTGGGGTCCGGCGATCCTCGGCCACGCGCATCCGGGCGTCGTCACGGCGGTGCAGGATGCCGCGGCCCGCGGCCTGTCCTTCGGCGCATCCACGCCGGCCGAAACCGAACTGGCCGAGCTCGTCAAGGGCCGGGTCAGCGCGGTCGAGAAGCTGCGCCTGGTGTCGACCGGCACCGAGGCCACGATGACGGCCATCCGCCTGGCCCGCGGTTTCACCGGTCGCGACCTGCTGATCAAGTTCGCCGGTCACTACCACGGGCACTCCGACGGGCTGCTCGCCGAGGCCGGCTCCGGCCTGGCCACACTCGCCCTGCCCGGCTCGGCCGGCGTCACCGCGGCGACCGCGGCGCAGACGCTCGTGCTCCCGTACAACGACCTCGGCGCCGTTCGCGCGGCCTTCGAGGCCCACCCCGACCGCATCGCCGCCGTGATCACGGAGGCCGCAGCGGCCAACATGGGCGTCGTCGCGCCTGACCCCGGCTTCAACGCCGGTCTCGCCAGGCTCGTGCATGCCGAAGGCGCCCTGCTCATCCTCGACGAGGTGCTGACCGGTTTCCGGGTCGGCCCGGCCGGCTACTGGGGGCTGGAAACCGCCGGCCTCTCCGAAGGAGACGAGGGCTGGTACGCGCCGGACCTGTTCACCTTCGGCAAGGTCATCGGCGGCGGCCTCCCGGTCGCGGCCCTCGGCGGCCGCGCGGAGGTGATGGACTTCCTCGCGCCGACCGGCCCCGTCTACCAGGCGGGCACCCTGTCCGGGAACCCGGTCGCCGTCGCCGCGGGCATCGCCACGCTGCGGGCGGCGGATGCGTCCGTCTACGAACGCCTCGACGCGGCATCCGCGACCATCTCTGCGGCCGTGTCGGCTGCCCTCACCCACGAAGGGGTCGCCCACCGCGTGCAGCGCGCCGGCAACCTGTTCAGCTTCGTCTTCGGTGAGGAGGCCGCCGGCCGTGCCCCCCGCACCTACGCGGAGGTGCAGCGCCAGGAGGCGTTCCGCTACGCCCCCTTCTTCCACTCGATGCTCGACGCCGGAGTGTCCCTGCCGCCGTCGGTGTTCGAGGCCTGGTTCGTCTCGGCGACGCACGACGACGCGGCGATCGGGCGCATCCTCGCCGCGCTCCCCGCAGCCGCGAAGGCGGCGGCCGCGGCGACCGCTCCGGCGACCACCTCGGGGACCGCCGCGGCGTGATTCACCGAATCCGGGTGACATCGTGCCGTTTGCCGCGGTCCGGCGAGCGAAGAAGTCCGGGAGCAGGCAGACTAGGGGGATGTCTTCCTTGCGCGTGCACCCAGACCGGCTTGAGATCCACCTCACGCCCGCGGAGCGGACCCTCGCCCTGCGCCGCGATGACATCATCGTGCAGCGGGACAACATCCGTTCGGTGGCCATCACGGACGACCCCTGGATCTGGGTCCGCGGCATCCGGGCCCCCGGCCTCGAGGTGCCCCTGGTCCTCGCGGTGGGCAGCTGGAAGTTTCACGGCGGCACCGACTTCCTCGCGATCAAGGGCAAGCGGCAGGCCGTGGTGATCGACCTCGTCGACGAGGAGTTCTCGCGCGTCGTACTCACCACGAAGCACGCCGCCGACCTGATCGCGTCGCTCAAGCTCAAGTCCTAAGCGCTCTCCCCGCACTCACCGCGAAACTGCAGTTGTGCGCGCTTGACGTGCCCTGAGGTGACCACGACTGCGTTCTCGCGGCAGGGTGGCGGCGGTTACGCGAAGAGGAACAGCAGGAACCCGATCAGCGGCAGGGTGCCTTGCACGAGCGCGGCCCGCAGGTAACGGCGTCCGGTGGTGAGGAGCACCGTCGCGGCGAGGACCATCGAGCCCGTCGTGAACAGCACGAGCGCCCCGCCGGCGTCCGCCTGGTCGCCGAAGTAGAGGCTCCCGTTGACTTGCGGAAAGACCACCCTCATTTTCGAAATGAAGGTGTCATCTCCGCAAGCCAACGGCGGCGGCATCCGTGTGAAGAAGCCGCGCGCTAGGTGACGTCGCGCTTCCAGCTGACGAAGTAGCCTCCGATGGTGACCGCGGCCGCGTAGGCCAGCAGCACCAGGCCGCCCTGCCACCAGTTGAGGGCCGCCGCGGCCGGGGCGAGGGGATTGGTCTGGGTGAAGATGCTCGCGCCGACCAGGGCGTCGGAGGCGGCGCCCGGCAGGAACTTCGCGATCTCAGCGGTCCAATCGATGAACGACGACGCGAGGCGCAGCAGCGGTTCGACGAACTGGGTGAAGGCGAGCACAATCACGATCGACGCAACCTGGCTGGGCACGAGCGCGCCGAGCCCAACGCCAACCGTCGCCCAGAGGGCCATGGCCAGGATCGTTCTGCCCACGAGCGTCCAGGTGTTGCTGTCGCCGAGCAGCGGGTCGACGCCGAACGCCCCGATCACGAGGGCACCGATGCCGACGGATGCCAGCAGCGCGATCACCCCGAACGCCGCGCCGGCCACGAACAGGGTGACCGTCTTCGCGCCGAGCACGCCCGCGCGCCGGGGCGTGGCGAGGAACGTCGGCGTCAGCGTCTGGTGCCGGAACTCGCCCGTCGTCGCGAGGGCGCCGAGCAGCACGGGGAACACGTAGCCGACCGACGAGGCGAAGCTGTAGATGAGCGGCGGAATGCTGCCGATCGCCGCAGCGCCGCCGCCGGCGGCCGCGCTCGGGCTGATCGCTCCGCTCTGGATGCCCGCGAACAGCGCCGACAGGCCGCCGGCCAGCATCCCGACGTAACCGAACAGCACGAGGGCGATGACCCACCACATGCGGGTGGTGAGGAGCTTGGCGAACTCGGCCCTGACCGAGCGGATAAAGGTGATCACTTCGGGTCGGCCCCGTTCACGAGCGCGAGGAACGCGTCCTCGATGCCCGACTTCTGTCGATGCAGCACGCTGACTTCGACCCCGGCGGAGAAGGCAATGTGGCCGATCGGGGCGGGGTCCTGCGCCGCCGCAAGCAGGCCGGTGCGCCCCGCCGAGAAGCCCACGCCGGCCTCGGTGAGCGCCGCCGCGAGGGCGTCGCGGTCGGGCGAGTCGACGACGACCAGCGGCGCGATCTGCGCATCCAGGCTCGAGAGCGGGCCGCGGTGCACGAGTTCGCCCTTGGCGATGATCACAACGTCGTCCACGCTTTGCTGCACCTCGGAGAGCAGGTGGGAGCTCACCAAAACGGTGCGTCCTTCCCCGGCCATCTCGCGGAGGAAACCGCGAATCCACTTGATGCCCTCCGGGTCGAGGCCGTTGATCGGCTCGTCGAGCACGAGCACGCCGGGGTCGCCGAGCAGGGTGAAGGCGAGGCCGAGGCGCTGGCGCATGCCGAGGGAGTAACCGCCGACGCGCTGCGTGGCGTAGGCGCTGAGCCCCACCTTGTGCAGCACTTCGTCGATGCGCGAGGAAGGCAGGCCGGCCGCGGTCGTGTAGATGCCGAGGTGGTTGTGCGCGGTGCGGCCCGGGTGGAAACTCGCCGCCTCGAGGGCGGCGCCCACGGTCTCGATCGGCCGCGGCAGATCACGGTACGGGATGCCGTCGAAGGTGGCCGTTCCGGTCGTCGGAGCGACGAGCCCGAGCAGCATCCGCAGGCTCGTGGTCTTGCCGGCGCCGTTCGGCCCGAGGAAGCCGGTGACGCGCCCCGGCTCAACCGTGAAGGACAGGTTCCTCACGGCCGTGACGTGGCCAAACGTCTTGGTGATGTTGCTGAACTCGATGACAGCGCCCGTTGGCATCCGTGTCCTCTCTGTTGCTCGTCACAGCCTATTGCCAGGGATGCCCGGATGCCGGTCAATCACTCGTGTCAGGCCGGCCGAGAGCCCCGCGGTCAGCCGCGTGCGAACTCCTCGAGGGCCAACAACAGGCGTTCGACCTCGTCGACGGTGTTGTATGGAGCGAGGCCGATGCGCAGGCCGCCCGCGTCGCCGAGCCCGAGGTGGCGCGAGGCCTCGAGCGCGTAGAACGAGCCTGCCGGGGCGAGGATGTCGCGCTCGAGCAGGTGCCGGGACGCGTCGGCGGCATCCCGGCCGGCGAAGGTCACGAGCAGCGTGGGCGTGCGCACGGCGGCGCGTGAGTGCACCGTCACGCCGGGCATCCCGGCGAGGCCGCGTTCGATCAGGCCGCGCAGTTCTTCCTCATATGCCTCCAGGGTTATGGACGAGGCGAGGAGCCGCTCGCGCCTCGTTGCGCCCTCGTCGCCGGCCCCGCCGAGGCCGGCGAGCACGTCGACGGCGGCCGTCGCGCCCGCCATGAGCTCGTAGGGGAGGGTCCCGAACTCGAAGCGTTCCGGAACCGTGTCGGTTGACGGCAGCAGCTTGTCTGGACGGAGGCTGTCCAGCAGGGCTGGCGCGGCCGCGAGCACCCCGCAGTGCGGTCCGAGGAACTTGTAGGGCGAGCAGGTGAAGAAGTCGGCGCCGAGTGCCGCGAGGTCCACGGATGCGTGCGCCGCGACGTGCACGCCATCGACGTAGAGCAGGGCGCCGGCCGCATGAACGACCCGGGCGATCTCGGCGAGCGGCGGCCGCGTGCCGATCAGGTTCGACGCGGCCGTGACCGCGACCAGCCGGGTGCGGTCGCTGAGCACGGCGGCGACTGCGTCGGCCGTGAGTTCCCCGGTCTCCGGGTCGAAGTCCACCCAGCGCGCGGTCGCCCCGGCGCGCTCCGCGGCCTGCAGCCAGGGCCGGATGTTGGAGTCGTGGTCGAGCCGGGTCACGACGACCTCGTCGCCGACGCCCCAGTCACGCGACAGGTGCCGGGAAAAGTCGTAGGTCAGCTGCGTGGCGCTGCGCCCGTGGACGATGCCGCGCGGGTCCGCGCCGAGCAGGTCGGCCATCGCCTGGCGGAAGCCGGTGACCGCGTCGTCGGCGTTCCGCTCGGGGAGGCTGGCCCGTCCGCGGTTGGAGAGCGGCCCGGTGAGCGTCTCCGCGATGGCCCTGCCGACCTCGAGCGGCGTCTGCGTGCCACCGGGGCCGTCGAAATGGGCCAGCCCGCTGGCGAGGGAGGGGAAACGGGCGCGAACGGCCTCGACGTCATAGGTCACGAGAGAATCCAACCACAGCCGCCGCCGTCGCCCCGGGGTCGAGTTGCGGACACAACACCTTCGCCCGAAAACGAAGGTGTGTGAAGGTGTTGTGTCCGCAGCTCGGCGGGGCGTGAGGTGGGGGCGAGGAGTGGGCGTGAGGTGGGGGCGAGGAGTGGGCGCGAGGAGTGGCGCGGTGCGCGATGGGCGGGCGACTCTCAGACGGGCGTGCCCGCGTGCGCCGCGCAGGCCGGCGCCTCGAGCGCCACGCAGCCCGGGCAGACGACGAGCTGCTCCCGACAGGACAGGTCGCGGCAGTTGAGCATGTTGCTGGTGGGCTCGCCGCAGACGCTGCAGTGGCCGATCACCTTCGTGTGGTCGCTGAAGTCCACGGACATCCGCTGGTCGAATACGTAAAGCGAACCGTCCCAGAGGCCGTCGTCGCCGAACGTCTCGCCGTAGCGCACGATGCCGCCGTCGAGCTGGTACACCTCGCCGAAGCCGCGTTCCTTCATCAGGCCGCTGAGCACCTCGCAGCGGATGCCGCCGGTGCAGTAGGTGACGACGGGTTTGTCCTTGAGGTGGTCGTATTTGCCGCTGTCGAGCTCGGCCACGAACTCGCGGGTGTTGGCGACATCCGGAACCACCGCGTTCGTGAAGCGGCCGATCTCGGCCTCGAAGGCGTTGCGCCCGTCGAAGAACACGACGTCGTCGCCGCGTTCGGCCACGAGCTGGTGCAGCTCTGCCGGCGCCAGCTTCGTGCCGCCGCCGACCACGCCCGCGGCATCCACCCGCAGCTCGCCGGGCGCGCCGAAGCTCACGATCTCGTCGCGCACCTTCACGACAAGCCGCGGGAAGTCGAGGCTCCGGCCGTTCTCGTCGAGCCCGGTGCCCTCACTCCACTTGAAGTCGATGTGCTTGAACGGCGCGTAGTCGCGGGTCTTGCGCACGTAGCGCTTGAGGGCCTTCAGGTCGCCGCCGACAGTGCCATTGAGGCCGTCCCGGGAAATGAGGATGCGCCCGCGCACGCCGAGCGATTCGCACAGGTCACGCTGCCAGAGGCGCACGGCCTCGGGGTCGGCCAGCGGCGTGAAGACGTAGTACAAGAGGATCTTCGGGATGGCCACCACCTCATTTTACGTTCGCTCCCTCCCCAATCCCTGCACCTCACTCGCGGAACACGGGTTGGGACCTGAGGCCCTTCGCGAAACGGCGAGGCGGGCCTAGGCTGCGGGCATGACGACGACAGTGCCGCAGTTCAGGCTGACCAGCGCCGACATGACCGACGGCGCCCCGCTCGGCGCCGCGCAGTACGGCCGCGGCGCCGGGGGCGACAACCTGTCCCCGCAGCTGTCCTGGTCGGGGTTCCCGCCGCAGACGCAGAGCTTCGTCGTGACCACCCATGACCCGGATGCTCCGGGCGGTTCCGGTTTCTGGCACTGGGCGGTGTTCAACCTGCCGGCATCCGTCACCTCGCTGGATGCCGGCGCCGGTTCGCCCGGCAGCAGGCTGCTGCCCCGCGGCGCGATCACGCTGGCCAACGATGCGGGGCAGCGGGCGTACACCGGCGCCGCACCGCCGCGCGGAACCGGCTCGCACCGCTACCAGTTCGTCGTGCACGCGGTGGATGTCGCCAGGCTCGATGTCGCGCCGGATGCGACGCCGGCCGAGCTGGGCATGGCCCTGCACACGCACACGCTCGCGCGCGCGGTGCTCCAGGCGCCCGGTGTGCACGACGGCGCAACCGCGGCCCGCTGAGATCGAAGCCGAGGCACGCCGACACAGACAACTGAGAGACTCTCAGCCTGTTCCAAGGTCGTTCCCAGCGCCACCACGGGCGCAAAACCTAAAGTCGGCACGTGATGCAAAACCTAAAGTCGGCACGTGATCCAGAAGCGCAGCTCCGCCCGATGAACCGCACCGTACCGACGACCCGCAGTCACAAAACGACCGCCCTCGCCCGAGTCCCCGTGTGGCTGTGGCGGGCTCTCATGGTGCGCCTCGCGCCCGGCGAGCGGCACAAGTTCAACGCCGAACCGATCGACACCGTCGACTACACCTTCGACGTCGACTACGAGGGTGACGGCATCCGCGACCACCGGCTCGACGTCATGGTGCCCCACAACGCGGAGCGACCGCTCCCGGTCTACATCTACTTTCACGGCGGCGGCTGGACCTCCGGCGACAAGGCCCCGCTCACGAAGTACTGCGCCAGCCAGGCCGCAGAAGGAATGATCGTCGTCAACGCCAACTACCGGATGGCCACGCGGTTCCAGATGAAACACATGATGCACGACGGCAACGCCGTGCTCGACTGGGTGGCCCGCAACATCGCCGACTTCGGCGGCGACCCGACCCGGATTGTGCTCGGCGGGGACTCCGCCGGCGGCCACATCGCCGCGCTGCTGGCCGCGTCGGCATTCGATCCCGAACTGGCCGATCACTACGGCATCCGCCCCCATGTCGAGCGGCAGAACCTGCGCGGACTCGTGCAGCACTGCAGCATCGCCGACTTCTCGGTGATGTTCGAGCGCGGGTTCGTGCTGAGCCTGAACTTCCTCCGGATGCTGCTCCCCGAGCGCGGCCGCGGGCTCCACCTGCGCAGCGCCGCCCGGTACATGTCGCCGATCGAGTGGCTCGACAGCGGATTCCCGCCGGTCTTCCTCACCACCTCCGAGCGCGATTACTTCTACGGGGCGAACCTTAACTTCATCGAGGCGCTGCGCAGCAGGTCGATCCTCGTCGACACCCTGATCTACGGCCGCAACCGGGTGAACGCCCGGCACACCTGGCAGCAGGATGCCACGCACCCCGAGTCGCAAGAGGTCTACCGCCGCCTGGCCGAATTCGTGCGCAAGGTCACCCCGCTGCCGCAGCCCGCCGTCGCCATCGCGGTCCGCTGAGCCACAGTCCGCCGCCAAGCCCGCGGCCGCACAGCCCTTACGACCGGGCGCCGGTCGCCGCGAGCACGCCGCCGAGGCCGATCATCATGACCCCGCCGGTGGCGGAGAGGTGCTCCATCCGCTTCGGTGACTTCGCGAACCAGTTGCGCGCCGAACCGGCGGCGAGGGCCCAGATGCTGTCGCCGAGCAGGGCGAGCACCAGGAATTCCATGCCGAGCGTCGCCAGCTGCAGGGGCACAGCGCCCAGCGAGTAGTCGACGAACTGCGGCAGCACCGCCACGAAGAACACGATCGACTTCGGGTTGCTCAGCCCCACGAAGAATCCTTCGCTGAGCAGCCGCCACCTCGACTTTGCCTGGATGCTCACCCCAACGTCGGTTGCCGCCGTGCGCCGGTGCCGGATGGCCTGCACGCCGAGGTACACGATGTACGCCGCGCCCACGAACTTGACCACCGTGAAGATCACGATCGACTCGGTGACGATCGCGCCCAGGCCGAGCGCCACGGCCACGATCACCGGCGCCATGCCGAGCGCATTCCCCAGCACGCTCAGGAACCCGCCGACCCGCCCGAGGGCAAGGGATTGGCCGATCACGAACAAAACAGTGGGCCCGGGCAGCGCGATCAGCGCGATGGATGCCAGGGCGAACGTCAGCAGGGTGGGCAGAGGAACCATGGTCGAATGCTAATCGAGCCGGCCGGCCCGGGTCGCCTGTCGAATCCCTGCACCCGGCGGGGCAAGCGGGCGGCGGAAACTGTGGCCACCTCCAACCGGTGTGCCCCGCGCTGCGCCGGTGGCTAATATCGCAGGATGCACATGCTGCTCCGGACCCTGCTCCACACCGTCCTGTCGCTCTTCGGCCCGCGCCTCGGCCACTACGACGTGGCCCGCACGCGGTTCATCACCCTGCCGACCGACCAGGACATCCTGCGCCACATGAACAACGGCGTGTACCTGTCGATCATGGACATCGCGCGCTTCGACCTGCTGCACCGCACCGGCATCTGGGCGATCTTCCTCGCCAGGGGCTGGTACCCCGTCGTGGTGTCGGAGACGATCAGTTTCCGGAAATCCCTCACCCTCGGGCAGAGGTTCACGGTGGAGTCGCGCATCCTCGGCTTCGACGCGAAGGCCGTGTACGTCGAGCAGCGTTTCGTGCGGCCCGGCGCCGACGGCACCCCGGAGATCTACGCGCAGGGCTTCATCCGTGGGCGCTTCCTCAAGCGCACCGGCGGAGTCGTCGGGATCGATGAACTGGTGGATGCCGTCGGCGCGGTCCCCGGCGACCTCACCGTCCCCGAGTGGCTGCTCGAGTGGAGCACGGATGTCGCGATGCCGGCCACGCGCGCGGCCGCGCCGAGCGTCTGGCAGTAGCCGGCGCCAGATCGATGTCTCAGGCGGGCTTCTTACGCAGACTTCTCCGGGACCACGAGCTCCTTGTAGTACTGTGCGTGCGCGGGGAAGTAGTGCTCCCGCTGCGGCAGCGGCTGGCCATTGCGAGCTGCGACGAGGCGGTCGAGGTAGTAGTCCCAGCCGGGGCCGACGGTGGCCGCTTCCGCAGGCTTCCGGAGCCGCTGGCCGAACGTCAGGGTCGTCATCCCGTCGCCCTCGACGAGGTGGAACAGGATGCGCCAGGCGTCATCGCCCTTGCCGAAGTCGCCAGAGAAACGGTGCGGAGCTTTGCACTCGAGGATGCTGACGTATTCCCACGGCGCGTCGTCCTCCGCCGTCATCCGGAACTTGACCGCGCCGGTCGCGGGGGAGCCCGTATAGGTTCCGATCCACGTCTCGAGTTCGTCCGGCCGGGTCAGGCTGGCCCAGACATCCACCAGGGGCGCATTGAACAGCCGGTCGAGCATGAGGTAGAGGCCATCCTTGCGATGGGCAAGGCGTCCGGTTGGCTTGGCTGACATGGCGACCTCCGCAGTGAGTGGAACACGAGCTTCCTGTCAGGCTAAGCCTTCTTCCGGCCGGATACCAGAGGCTGTCGTCACCCGTTCCCCGCGTTTCCGACCCGCTCCCCGGGCGCGAGCGATACGCGGGGATTGCGCCGCTGCGCGGGCCGCGCGCCACCCGCGCAGCGGCGTACATCCGGCGCAGCCCTGGTTTCAGAAAGTTTCGGCCCCGGGCTAGGCGTCCTCGAGGACCGCCATAGCCGCATTGTGCCCGCCGATGCCGCTGACGCCGCCGCCGCGGCGCGCGCCGGCCCCGCAGATCAGGATGCGCGGATGCGCGGTCGCCACGCCCCAGCGTTCGGCCGGGGTGTCCCGGGGGGCATCGTCCTCGAGGAAGGGCCAGGACAGCGCCCCGTGGAAGATGTTGCCGCTCGGCATGTTGAGGGCGTGCTCGAGGTCGAGCGCGGTCTTCGTTTCGACGCAGGGGTTGCCGGCGGCATCCGTCAGCAGCAGGTCCTCGATCGGTTCGGCGAGCACCGAGTTGAGCGACGCCAGCACGGAGACCTGGAGCCGCTCGCGCCAGGCGTCGTTGTTCTCCTCGGTGAGCCAGCGACTCGGCGCGTGCAGGCCGAACACGGTGAGCGTCTGCACGCCGGCCTCGACGAGCTCCGGCGAAAGAATCGTGGGGTCCGTGAGCGAGTGGCAGTAGATCTCGCACGGAAGAAGGTCGGGAATGACGCCGCCGGCCGCCTGCTCGTATGCGCCCTCGAGCTGGGTGTACGTCTCGTTGATGTGGAACGTGCCGCCGAACGCCGCCTCGGGCGAGACGGACTCGTCGCGGAGCCTCGGCAGGCGGCTGAGCAGGAGGTTCACCTTGACCTGGGCGCCCTCGGGCTTCGCGGTTGCCGCGCTGGCATCGGATGCGCCCGCCTCGGATGCGCCCGCCTCGCCGAGCAGCCCGCGCAGCACCCACGGAGCGACGTTGGCCAGCACATGGCGGCCGGCGGCGACGAGTTCGCGTCCGCCCTGCTGGTAGCGCACCTCGCCCTCCGGGGTGACCGACGTGACGGTCGCTCCCGTGACGATGTCGGCCCCCGCTTCCCTGGCAGCGGATTCCAGCTCGCCGGAGACCGCTCCCATGCCGCCGATGGGCACGTCCCAGTCGCCGGTTTCGTTGCCGATGACGTGGTACAGGAAGCAGCGGTTGGCGTCGAGGGAGGCGTCATCCGTCGACGTGAACGTGCCGATCAGGCCGTCGGTGGCCACGACGCCCCGTACGAGGTCGTTCCGGAAGCGTTCGCTGATGACGGTGCCGAGCGGCTTCTCGATCAGGTCGTCCCAGAGGGCATCATCGCCGAGCAGGCGGCGGGCCTCCGAGCGGGTCGGCAGCGGCTCGCACACCGTGGGGAACAGGGCCTGCGCGACCCGTTCGGTGTCACGGTAGAACGCGTTCCAGGCGTCGAAGTCGCCGGCCGTGCCGATGCGCTCGAAGGAGGCGCGGGTCGCCGCGTCGTCGCCGAGGTCGACGAGAAGGCCGCCCGTGGTGTCGGCCGGGTTGGGCGTGTAGGAGGAGTAGCGGCGCCGGGCGAGGCCGATCGAGAGGCCGAGGTCGTCGATGATGCGCTGGGGCAGGAGGCTCACGAGGTAGGAGTAGCGCGAGAGGCGCGCGTCGACTCCGGGGAAGGCCTCTGTCGAGATCGCCGCCCCACCGACGTGGTCGTCGCGCTCGAGCAGGAGCACGCTCTTGCCGGCCTGGGCCAGGTAGGCGGCAGCGGTCAGGCCATTGTGTCCGCCGCCGACAATCACAACATCGTGGGTGGGTTCAATCATGCGCTCGAGCCTAATCGCCCCACCCTCCCCGCCGCGAAACTGCAGTTGTGGTCACTAAAACGGCGTTATGACGCGCACAACTGCGGGTTCGCGGCGAAACGACCCGCGTCAGGGTCGCACGGCGCGGGCGAGGGCATCCCGCACCGCGAGCACGCCCGGCCGGGTGGCGCTCGAGCGCCGGGCGGCCGAGAACACGGTGCGCAGCGGGCTGCCGGGCAACTCGAGCAGGCGAACCGTCGGTTTCTCGCCTGCCCAGACCAGGTCGGGCAGGATGCCGACGGCATTCCCGGTCTCGATCAGGCGGATGTGCGCAATCAGGTCGGCGGTTTCGAACCGAACGTCGGGTTCGAAGCCCGCCGAGCGGCAGAGCTGCGTCGCCCACTGCCGGGACGCGGTCCCCTCCGGTTCCATCACCCAGGGGAGCGCGGCCGCGCCCTCGAGCGTCGTCGCCGTGACCCGGCCGGCTCTCTTGCGTGGAACGCCGAGCCGCAGCGCATCCGAGGCCAGGTTGAGCCGGTCGAGATCCGGCCAGTGGGCGCGCGTGTGGCCGGGGTACTGCTCGGCGATCACGAGGTCGAAGTCGCGGGCAGAGACCTCGAACAGCCCGAGCTCCGGCTCGCGTTCGGTGATCTCCACCCGCAGTTCGGGGAACTCATTGGCCAGGAGCGTCAACGCCCTGGGGATCACGGCGTGCGCCGCCGACTGGAACACGGCAACGCGCACCGTGCCGGACACGGTCGTCAGCGACGCGGTCATGTCGGCCTCTGCGGCCTCGAGCCGTTCGAGCAGGTGCGTCGTGTGCTCGACCAGGATCTCCGCCTGCGGCGTGAGCCGCACCCGTCGGCCGACCTTCTGCAGCAGCTCGACCCCGGCCTCTTTCTCCAGCAGGGCGAGCTGCTGGGACACGGCGGACGGGCTGTAGGCGAGCGCCTCGGCCACCCCGGCAAGGGTGCCGCGGATCTTCAGTTCACGCAGCAGCCGCAGCCGCCTCAGATCCAGCATCTGCTCCCTCTCAATTCATCAGTAATTCTAATCAATATCCGTCAGAAAGATTCGCTTTTGCTAATCGAACTGCGAGCGCACACTTAAGTACAGATCTCTCTGCCGTTCGAATTCGACGGAGATTTTGCGCAGAAAGCGCGGTATGGCCCCGTTTCGGCCCCGCCAGGCCAAAATCTCCGTCGAATTCGAACTCGGCAAGAACACAGTGAGCCACAGCGAACGAAAGACTAACCTCGTGACCATGACCAACCCCATCACCCCCAACCTGCAGCACGACCTCAGCGACGAGGTCGTGGCGCTCGTGAAGAAGTGGCTCGCCGAGAGCGCCACGATCCCCGCCGACCTGTCGGCCGAGCGCCTGGTCGGTGTGCTGAAGGACCCGAACGGCCTCGACTTCACGGTCGGCTTCGTGGACGGCGTCATGCGCCCGGAGGACCTCATGGTCGCCGGCTACAACCTGCAGAAGGTTGCCAAAAAGGCCCCGGCGTTCCTGCCCTGGTACATGCGCAGCGCCATCGGGCTCGGCGGGATCGTCGGCCCGGTCGTGCCCTGGGTGGTCATCCCCGCGGCGCGCAAGGTGCTGCGCGAGATGGTCGGCCACCTCGTCGTCGACGCCACGCCGGAAAAGCTCGGCCCCGCCATTGCGCACCTGCGCGAGTCGGGCAACCGCCTCAACATCAACCTGCTCGGCGAGGCCGTGCTCGGTGAGAAGGAGGCGAACCGTCGCCTCGAGGGCACCAGGGCGCTCCTCGCCCGCGACGACGTCGACTACGTCTCGATCAAGGTGTCGTCCATCGCGAGCCAGCTGTCGATGTGGTCCTTCGACGAGGCCGTCACCCGCGTCCTCGAGCGCCTCACCCCGCTCTACGAGCTGGCCGCGTCATCCGCTACGCCCAAGTTCATCAACCTGGACATGGAGGAATACCGCGACCTCGACCTCACCATCGCGGTGTTCGAACGCATCCTCGACCAGCCGCACCTGCTGACCCTCGAGGCCGGCATCGTGCTGCAGGCCTACCTGCCCGACGCGCTCGGCGCGCTGCAGGGGCTCACCGAGTGGGCCAAGGCCCGCCGCGCCGCCGGCGGAGCCCCCATCAAGGTGCGCGTCGTCAAGGGCGCCAACCTCGCCATGGAGCACGTCGACTCCGTCGTGCACGACTGGCCGCTCGCCACCTACTCCACCAAGCAGGACAGCGACACGAACTACAAGCGCGTGCTCAACTGGGCGTTCACGCCAGGCAACACGGATGCCGTCAAGATCGGCGTCGCCGGCCACAACCTGTTCGACGTCGCCTACGCCCACCTCCTCGCCAAGCAGCGCGGCGTCTCTGACCGCGTCGACTTCGAGATGCTGCTGGGCATGGCCACCAGCCAGGCCGAGGCCGTCAAGAAGGACGTCGGCCGCCTGCTCCTCTACACGCCCGTCGTGAACCCGGCCGAGTTCGACGTCGCCATCAGCTACCTGATCCGCCGCCTCGAGGAGAACGCGAGCCAGGAGAACTTCATGTCGGCCGTGTTCGAGCTGACCACAACCCCGGAGCTGTTCGAGCGGGAGAAGCAGCGCTTCCTCGCCTCGCTCGCGGCGCTCGACACCGTCGTCCCGACGCCCAACCGCATCCAGGACCGCTCGGCCGTCAGCCAGCTCGAAGCCACCCCCGCCGGAACGGATGCCGCGGCAGACTCGGCAACCGAGGAGGACGCCGGCCTGACCGCCGCCGTGCTCGGCCTCACCCGCGGCTCCGTCGGCGTGCAGACCGGCTTCCACAACGAGCCGGACACCGACCCGTCGCTCCCGGCGAACCGCGCCTGGGGCCGCCGCATCCTGGCCAGGGTCGAGGGCTCGCAGCTCGGCATCGACACCATCGCCGCCGCGCGGATCGCCGACGCCGGCAGGCTCGACCAGCTCATCGACACGGTCGTGAAGACCGGCACCGAGTGGGGCCAGAGGACCGGCTCCGAGCGCGCCGCCGTGCTGCACCGCGCGGGCCTGGCGCTGTCCGCGAACCGCGACCGCCTGATCGAGGTCATGGCGGCCGAGGCCGGGAAGACCATCGATCAGGCCGACGTCGAGGTGAGCGAGGCCGTCGACTTCGCCCACTACTACGCCGAGCGAGCCAAGGACCTGGACAAGGTGCAGGGCGCCATCTACATGCCCTCCAGGCTCACCGTGGTCACGCCGCCGTGGAACTTCCCGGTCGCGATCCCGGCAGGCTCCGTGCTGTCGGCGCTCGCCGCGGGCTCCGGCGTCATCATCAAGCCCGCCAAGCTCGCCCAGCGCACCGGCGCGATCATGGTTGAGGCGCTGTGGGAGGCCGGCGTGCCGCGCGAACTGCTCGCCCTCGTCGACCTCGCCGACCGCGAGCTCGGCACGCAGCTGATCGCCCACCCGGCGGTCGACCGCGTCATCCTGACCGGCGCCTATGAGACCGCACAGCTGTTCCGCTCCTTCCGCAATGACCTGCCCCTGCTGGCCGAGACGAGCGGCAAGAACGCGATCATCGTCACGCCGTCCGCCGACCTCGACCTGGCCGCCATCGACGTGATCAAGAGCGCGTTCGGGCACGCCGGCCAGAAGTGCTCGGCCGCGAGCCTCGTCATCCTGGTCGGCTCGGTCGCGAAGTCCGAGCGATTCCTCAGCCAGCTTGTCGATGCCGCGACCTCCCTGCGCGTTGGCGGCACCTCCGACCCGAATACCCAGATGGGCCCAATCATCGAGCCGGCATCCGGCAAGCTGCTGCACGCCCTCACGACGCTCGGTGCCGGTGAGGAATGGCTGGTCGAGCCGCACAAGCTCGACGACTCCGGCCAGCTCTGGTCGCCCGGCATCCGCACCGGGGTTGCCCCCGGCTCGTACTTCCACCTCACCGAGTTCTTCGGCCCGGTGCTCGGCGTCATGCACGCGAAGACGCTGGAGGAAGCCATCCGCTTCCAGAACGCCGTCGACTACGGTCTCACCTCCGGCCTGCACTCGCTCGACGCCGCTGAGCTCGCCGAATGGCTCGACACGATCGAAGCCGGCAACCTCTACGTCAACCGCGGGATCACCGGCGCCATCGTGCAGCGCCAGCCGTTCGGCGGCTGGAAGCGCTCTGCCGTCGGCGCCGGAACGAAGGCGGGCGGACCGAACTACCTGTACGGCCTCGGCAGCTGGGTGACCGACCCCGGCAAGAACAGCTCGACGCTGCACCTGCGCGGCCTCGAGCAGCGGGTCACCGACATCATCGAGGCGTCACAGGCCGTGCTCGACTACGCCGACTTCGACGTTCTGCGCCGCTCGGCGCTGAGCGACGCGCTGGCCTGGCGCGAGGAGTTCAACGCGGTGAAGGATGTCTCCGGCCTCGGCCTCGAGCGGAACGTGTTCCGCTACCTGCCGCTGCCCGTCACCATCCGCCTGGCCGAGGACGGCACGCTGTCAAACCTCCTCCGGGTGATCGCCGCAGCGACGCTGTCGAAGTCCCGCTTCGTGGTGTCCAGCTCCGTGCCGATCCCGCCGGACGTGCGCAACATCCTCAACGAGCGTGAGGTGCCGGTCACGGTCGAGAGCGACGAGGAATGGCTGCAGCGCGCCAGCAGGGGCGGGATCCGAACCAGCCGGGTGCGCCTCATCGGCGGCGACCCGCTCACCGGCGCGACCGAGGCCGCATCCGCCCTGGCGCGGGCGCTCGGGGGAAGCCCCGACATCGCCGTCTACTCGCACCCGGTCACCCAGGCCGGACGCGTCGAGGTGCTGCCGTTCCTGCGCGAACAGGCGATCTCGATCACCGCGCACCGCTTCGGCAACCCGAGCACGCTCTCGGACGGCGTCATCTAAGCCCCCTCCTCCCCGCGAGTGAGCAGAAACGGCTCCACCCATCCCGGGTTGGAGCCGTTTCTGCTCACTCGGGGATTGCCGGGTTGCGGGTAGCGAATAACGGCTGCCGGCTGCGCGTCAGCGGCTGAGGGCGGATGCCGCGAGGGCGAGCGCCTCCGACGGGTCGACGCCGAGCTGCGCGATCCGGTCGGCGAAGGCGATCGCCGCGAGTTGCGCCTGCCGGTGGGTCGGATCCCCGGTGGCCGCAATGAAGGATCCGTTGCGCCCGCGCGTCTCGATCACCTCGTCCCGCTCGAGTTCGCGGTAGGCCCGCGCGATCGTGTTGGCCGCGAGCCCGAGCTCGGTGGCCAGGGCGCGAACCGGCGGGAGGCGGGTGCCCGCGGCGAGGGCGCCCGAGCGAACGGCCTCGATGATCTGCCTCCGCAGCTGCTCGAACGGCGGTGTCGCCGACGTCGAATCGATCGTGAGGAATGACAGTGGCACGGCTTGCTCTCCCTGGGCTGGCGTGCTCGCAAGTGTGCCAACTCGGCGTGCGCCACGCAACTGCCGGGCCGGCGCTGGGTAGTCTCGGAGGATGACCTGGCCGGCAGACCTCCCCGCGCAACTGGCCGGACTGCTGCCGAGCCTGATCGGGATCGCGCTCCTCGTCGCCGTGGCGTCGACCGTGCTGCGGGGCTACCGGTCGCCGCGGCCGTTCGCGCCCGCCGCCGCGGTGCTGCGCGGCACGCTGCAACTCGCCGCGATCAGCCTGATCCTCAGCGGCATCATCGCCGACCCGCTCTGGGTCGGTGTCGGCCTCGTCGTGATGTTCGCCGCGGCCGTCGGAACGGTCACCGGGCGCATCGGAGCCAGCCGCCGGCACCTGGCCTGGGTCGCCGGGGCCATGGGCCTGGGCATCGCGGTGACCCTCGTCATCGTGTTCGCCTCCGGGGCGATCGACTTCTCGCCGCGGTACGTGCTGTCCTTTGGCGGCATCATCATCGGCAACGCCATGTCCATCGCCACCCTCTCCGGTAAACGCTTCAGTGAGGCCGTCGGCGAACACTGGGACGAAGTGGAGGGCTGGCTCGCTCTCGGCGCGACCCCGCGGCAGTCCACGCGCGAGCTGGCCAGGCGCGCCATCCACTTCGCAATGATCCCGTCGACCGACCAGACCAGGACCACCGGGCTGGTCACTCTGCCTGGGGCGTTCGTCGGCGCCATCTTCGGCGGGGCGTCACCGCTGGAGGCCGGGCGGTTCCAGATCGTCGTGCTGGCCGGCATCCTCTGCGCCGGGTCGATCGCGGCGGTCGCCCTCGTGCACCTGCTCGCCCCCGTGCAGCAGAAACCCCTTCCAGCCCGCGGCTGACTGGGCGTGCGCGCCGAGCGGGACTACTCGGCGTTGCGATGGATCAGCCGGGAGAGCACGATCGCGCTGCGGGTGTGGTCCACGTTCGGCGCCAGGCGCACCTTCTCCAGCGCGGCCTCCAGGCCTGGAATGTCCCGGGCCCGAATGTGCACCATCGCGTCGGCGCTGCCGGTGACCGTGCCGGCATCCACGACCTCAGGGACCCCGGACAGGATGCGCAGCAACTCCTCCGGCGCGACGGTTCCGCGACAGAACAACTCGACGTACGCCTCCGTGCTCATGCCGTCGATGGTCGGGTCCACCTGGATCGTAAAGCCCCGGATCACGCCGTCTGCGACCAGTCGGTCGACTCGGCGTTTGACGGCCGATGCCGACAACCCCACGACCGAGCCGATGTCGCCATACCCGGTGCGGGCGTTCTGGCGAAGAAGGTCGAGGATGCTGCGGTCGAGGTTGTCCATTCTGCGAGTCTAGGCGAAATTGTTGCGCCGTCGACCATGATTACGCAGCAATTACGCGCTCGAAAGCGGAAATCACTGGATACCTGCGTGGAAAACTGAGCCCTACAACGTGAGGGGGAACCGGTGGCGCATTCGCTGCTGGACACGACCATTTCTGTGCCCGCGCGCGCACCGGCACGAAGCGCAGTTTTCTCATGTGCCGCCCGGAGTATTTCACGGTCAACTATGCGATCAACCCCTTCATGCACCCCGACCAGCCGACCGACGCGGCGCCGACGAGGCCGGGCAGGCGCTGCTCGCCGAACGGTTCCCCGACTCGATCCTGGTGTCGGAGGCCGAGGCCGCGATCCTCGCGTTGAACTCGGTGTCCGACGGTCGAAACGTGGTCGTGACGAAGGATGCCCCCGAGTACATCGCCGCGCTCGCCAGGGCCGGCTACGTGCCGGTCCCGGTCGACCTCTCGGAGCTGCTCAAGGGCGGCGGCGGCGTCAAGTGCGTCACGCAGGAACTGCGCCGCTGACGTCCACCGCGGTATCCGGATAAATCCTGCGCGCTGACGGGAATTCACGCGGATTACATGCGCGATTAAGCGTGAAACGTCGATTCATGCTGTGTGACACTGGAAGTGGCGTCCCGCGCACGGTCGAACAGGCCGCGCCGGGCTCTTCCGAGCGACCTCGTCCGCCATCCACCCCACGCTCCGACAGGCCGAACCGGCCGGAGCGCAGATGAAGGAGTTCTCATGTCGACCAACCTCGAAGAAATGGTCTCGCCCGCCGTGCCCGTGCGCACGCCGATCAAGCGCACCGTTCTCATGTGCAAGCCGGAGTTTTTCACCGTTGTGTACCGGATCAACCCGTGGATGGACCCGGCCCTGCCGACCGACACGGCGCTCGCGGTCAAGCAGTGGCAGACGCTGTACGACACCTACATCGGCCTCGGCTTCGACGTGCACCTGATCGACCCGATCGACGGCCTGCCCGACATGGTCTACGCGGCCAACGGCGGCTTCGTCATCGACAACATCGTCTACGGCGCGAACTTCACCTACCCGCAGCGCCAGCCGGAAGGGCCGGCGTACATGGACTGGTTCCGCGCGAACGGCTTCGACGTGCGCGAGCCGGCGGAGATCAACGAGGGCGAGGGTGACTTCCTGCTCGTCGGCGACGTGATCCTGGCCGGCACCGGCTTCCGCAGCGCGTCGAACAGCCACGAGGAGATCGCCGCGATCTACGGCCGCCCGGTCATCACGCTCAAACTGATCAACCCGAACTTCTACCACCTCGACACGGCCATCGCCGTGCTCGACGACACGAACATCGCCTACCTGCCGAGCGCGTTCGACGAGCCGAGCCTCGCCGTCCTGCGCGAACGCTACCCTCACGCCATCCTCGCGACCGAGGAAGACGCCGCCATCCTCGGCCTCAACTCCTACTCCGACGGCTACAACGTGGTCATCGCGGCGCGCGCCAAGGACTTCGAGCGTGAACTGCGTGCCCGCGGCTACAACCCGATCGGGGTCGACCTGTCCGAGCTCCTGCTCGGCGGCGGTGGCGTCAAGTGCTGCACCCTGGAACTCCGTCGATGAGCGAGGAAACGATGACCGGCCCAGCCACCCACGCCGCCCGGATCCGCGAGGTCACCCCTCGCCAGATCGAGGCCATCGCGCTCGAAAACGAGCACGCCGCCCACAACTACCACCCGCTGCCCGTTGTCGTGGCATCCGGTGAAGGTGCCTGGGTCACCGACATCGACGGCCGCCGCTACCTCGACTGCCTGGCCGCGTACTCCGCGGTGAACTTCGGACACTCGAACCCGGTGCTGCTGGATGCCGCGCGCGCGCAGCTGGGACGTATCACGCTCACCAGCCGAGCGTTCCACAACGACCAGCTCGGCCCGTTCGTCACCGCGCTGGCCCAGCTGGCCGGCAAGGACATGGTCCTGCCAATGAACACGGGAGCCGAGGCGGTCGAGTCGGCCGTCAAGGTCGCTCGCGCCTGGGCCTACCGGATCAAGGGCGTCGCCGCCGACCAGGCCAACATCATCGTCGCCGCCGGCAACTTCCACGGTCGCACGACCACGATCATCAGCTTCTCCGACGACGAGTTGGCGCGCAAGGACTTCGGTCCGTTCACGCCCGGCTTCCGCATCGTCCCCTACGGGGATGCCGCGGTGCTCGAGGCTGCGATCGACGAGAACACGGCCGCCGTGCTGCTCGAGCCGATCCAGGGTGAGGCCGGCATCGTCGTGCCGCCCGCCGACTACCTGCCGGCCGTTCGCGAGATCACGACCCGCAACAACGTGCTGTTCATCGCCGACGAGATCCAGTCCGGCCTCGGCCGCACCGGGTCCATCTTCGCCTGCGACCTGGTCGGCGTCGTGCCCGACCTGTACCTGCTCGGCAAGGCGCTCGGCGGCGGCATCGTTCCGGTCTCCGCGGTCGTCGGCAACACCGACATCCTCGGCGTGCTCAAGCCCGGCGAACACGGCTCGACCTTCGGCGGCAACCCGCTGGCGGCCGCTGTCGGCCTCGCCGTGGTCAACCTGCTCGCCACCGGCGAGTACCAGGAGCTCGCCCGCTCGCGCGGCGAACGCCTGCACGCCGGACTCACGAAGCTGATCGGTCACGGCGTCGTCGCCGTGCGCGGAGCCGGCCTCTGGGCAGGGATCGACATCGACCCAGAGCTCGCCCCCGGCCGCGTCGTTTCAGAGGCGCTCCTGGCGCGCGGCGTCCTCGCCAAGGACACGCACGGTTCGACGATCCGGCTCGCGCCGCCGATCGTCGTGTCGGACGAGGACATCGACTGGCTCGTCGCGCAGCTCGCCGTGGTGCTCGAGGAACTCTCGGCCGCTCGCTAACAAGCGCGACCCGGTCGTCGCCTGGCGTATGTCGCCCGGCGACGACCGGGCCTGACGGCATCGCCGAATCGTTCTAGGCTGGCTGCCATGTTCATTGACCTGCCGGAATCCGAGCTCCGCGCCTACCGCAGCGCCCAGGCCGACCCTGCCGACTTCGACGAGTTCTGGGCCGCCACCCTGGAGCAGGCCCGGAGCCACGAACTGACCGTCACGGTGACCCCGGTCGACGCTGGACTGGCCACCCTCGACGTCTTCGACGTCAGCTTCCCCGGTTTCGGCGGCCAGCAGGTCAAGGCCTGGTTGCGCATCCCGGCCGGGGCGGCAGGCCCGCTGCCGACCATCGTGCAGTTCCACGGCTACGGCCGCGGCCGCGGGCAGGCGTTCGAAAACCTGCTCTGGGCATCCGCCGGCTTCGCGCACTTCGACATGGACACCCGCGGCCAGGGCTGGGACGGCAGCACGGGCGACACCGCCGACGAGGCGGGCAGCGGCCCGCAGGTGCCGGGCTTCCTCACCCGCGGTCTCGACTCGCGCGCAAACTACTACTACCGCCGCGTGTTCACGGATGCCGTTCGCGCCGTGGCCGCCGCCCGCACCCTCGCCGTGGTCGACCCCGGCCGGGTCGGCGTCGTGGGCATCAGCCAGGGCGGAGGCATCGCGCTGGCCGTCTCCGGCCTGGTTCCCGATCTGGCCGCGGTGGTCGCGCGGGTGCCGTTCCTCTGCGACTTCCCGCGGGCATCCGTCATCACCGACGCGCTGCCATACAAGGAACTCGGCCAGTACCTCGCCACCCACCGCCACCGCGTCGAACAGGTGCACGGCACGCTCGCCTACTTCGACGGCGTGAACTTCGCGAAGCGGGCGAACGCGCCGCTCACGATCACCGCGGCGCTGATGGACTCGATCTGTCCGCCGTCGACCGTTTTCGGGGCGTTCAACAACTACGCGGGGCCCAAGGAGATCACGGTCTGGCCGTACAACGGGCACGAGGGCGGCAACTGGGAGGACGACGCGCTCGCGCTCCGCGCCTTCCGCACGCACCTGGCCTGAGCCGGCACTGGCGGGCGCGACGCCCCGCGCGGATACTGGGCGCATGACGGACTACGGTCATGACCTGCTGTTTGGAACGTTCACCACGCCCGCGGCCGGGAACGCCGCCGCCGTCCTCGACCTGGCCGGGCTGGCCGAGCGGTCGGGCCTCGACCTCGTCACCTTCCAGGACCACCCCTACCAACCCCGCTTCCTCGACGCGTGGACGCTGCTCTCCTTCGTCGCCGCGCGGACCGAGCGCATCCGCCTGGCCCCGAACGTGCTCAACCTGCCGCTCCGCCAACCGGTCGTCATCGCCAGGAGTGCCGCCAGCCTCGACATCCTGAGCGGCGGCAGGGTCGAGCTGGCGCTCGGCGCCGGCGCGTTCTGGGACGCGATCGAGGCATCCGGCGGCCGCAGGCTCACCCCTGGGCAGGCGGTCGACGCCCTCGAGGAGGCGATCGCCGTCATCCGCGAGGTGTGGGCCGTCGACCGGCCCGGCGGCGTGCACGTTCAGGGTGCCTGGTACACCGTCGACGGGGCCAAGCGCGGGCCGGCCCCGGCCCACGACATCGGCGTGTGGCTGGGCGCGTACAAACCGAGGATGCTGCGGCTCACCGGCCGGGCGGCCAACGGCTGGGTGGCGTCCCTCGGCTTCCTCCCGGGCGGCCCGGCCGAGCTGGCCGGCCTGAACGCCCGCATCGACGAGGGTGCCGCGGCCGCGGGGCGTGACCCGCGCTCGGTGCGGCGGCTGCTCAACATCGGCGGAAGCTTCGCCGCGAACGGCGGGGGTGTGCTGCACGGCCGGCCGGGCCGGTGGGTCGACGACCTCGCCGCGATGACGCTGGAGCACGGAATGAGCGGGTACATCCTCGCCACCGACGACGCCGCTACCGTGCAGCGATACGCGGAGGAGGTCGCGCCGGCGCTGCGCGCGCTCGTGGCTGCCGAACGGGCACACTAGCGAGCACCACCGTCCTGCAAATCCTGGCGTCTGAAGCGGAACTGGCGCGGCGCGGGCACGTGCAGGCCGTCAGCCAGTCCTGGCCAGGCCCCCGCAAGATCTCCATCGTCAACGGCAAGGGCGGGGTCGGCAAAACCCTCACCACGGCGATGCTCACTGCCGTGTTCGCCCGGCACGGCGGCGCCCTTGTCCTGGCCTGGGACAACAACGACACCCGCGGCACCGTCGGCTGGCGCACCGAGAAAGGCCCCCACGACGCCACCGTGCAGGACCTCCTCCCCGCCACCGGCCAACTGCTGTCGCCGTCCTCGCAGATCTCCGACCTGGCCCGGTACGTGCACCACCAGACCGGCGACAAATACGACGTGCTGCGCTCAAACCCGGAACTGCTCGCGACCAAGCCGCGGATCACCCAGGACGACTTTGACGCGCTCCACTCGGTTGCGGCCAGGTACTTCCGTCTGGTGTTCTTCGACTCCGGAAACGACGAGTCCGCGCCGCGGTGGCTGCGCATGATCGACCACACCGACCAGCTCGTCGTGGCGACCACGGCGCTGGGGGAGTCCGCCGAATCCGGCGCCCTCCTGCTGGAAGCGCTTCACGAACGCGACGAGTACTCGGCCGCGCTGGCCGGAACGCGCCCTGGCCGTGGTCCTCGTCGTCCATCTTGCGTACCTCTCTGCCGGGACCGGTGTCGGTGCGCTGCGCCTGGACCAGAGCCTGCAGGCCGTCGTGATGACCATGACGGGCAACGACGCCGGCTTCACCCGGCGCGGCCTCACTCCGCCCGACCCGAAAATGCTCGGCATCTGGTTGGGCTTCTGGGTGGTCCTGGTCGCTGTGACGCTGGGCGGCTCGTTCATCCTCACCAGCCGGCCGAAACAAGCCGCTGCTGCCGCTCTCCGGCGGCAGGAACAGGTCGACTTTCATCGCGCCTGACTCCACCCGCACCACGATGGCATCGATCCAGAGCTCAGCCACCCCTACCCTCGCCACCCCGACGGTGAGAACAGAGGGCCACGGTACAGACAACACCGCCACGGCTTCGCGCCCGTGCCGTTCCCACAGCGTGAATGAGTCCTCACCAACGGTCACGATCATGCCCCGCGAGTACCGACGCCAGCCAGAACCGGCCAGATCAGGCTTCAACGACTTCACATCAACCGACGCGGTTTCAGTCTTGAACACCACGAAAGCGCCACCCGGATGCGTCGCCGCGAGGGCGACCCGCACAGATCTCAACTTGTCGTTCGTCGCCCGACGAACCAACAACGCCACGATCACAACTAGAACGATTGCCACGCCAGTCAGAACAGCGATCCACGGGCCCGCGGCCGTGCCGCCCGTCGCACCGCCAAGAATCCGAGGCACCGTCACCGAGACGATCACAAGAACAATCGCGACCTTGGGGGCAAGGTAGCCCCACCGCAAGGAACTACGCTTCAGCATTCTTCTCCTCCCCCCTCGGCGCGCTGCGCCAGATACGCGGCAACCCGATTCCGGCGCTCCTTCGAGCTGATCGCCGGCGCTCCCGACTCGCGAACCACCAGGCCAGTGGGGCCATCCACCTCGTCATATTGCAGATCGACACCGCTGCCCGTCGTGTACCCGGCAGCTAACTCCTTGTGCCCGCGTTTGATCATCATCAGGCCCGCGAACAGTGCGAAAGCAACGACTAATCCACTCGCGGCGATCAGAGACGCGATATACGGGTTCTCAACCCATGAGCGCGTGATCACGATCATGAGGCCAAGCGCGATTCCTAAGGGAAGAATCACGGCCGCTGCGCCGAGGGTCAGGTTTGACCATCGCCACGCAGTCCATCCGGGCAGGACAACCCGCGTTCGGAACCCCTGTTTGTCGCCTGTCATGATCACCTATCTGCCCACCGTGTGCCGACACCGTTAATCACGCCGGCGCCACTACCCATAGTTCCAAGAGCCCCGAGGCCTTGGTCGGCCGCATCTAAACCCCATTGTCCGACGCGCTTGAGAGCGCCGAGTTTCGCGATCCCTCCAGCAACGCCAAACATCAAGGAGACGGCGCCAAGACCGCAGCCCCCCCATTCAGCGCCTGTCTTAGCTGTTGAGCAATCGATGCCGACGGAAACAGCCGACGCGGCTCAGGATAGTCCAAGAACGAGGAGTGTAATGCCTCCAATAGGTGTGAAAATCGCGGCGATACCGAGCGCCAACCCTATTCCTGACATGAGGTTACTGGTATCTGCCGAACTCCAGCCGCCGCCGGATTTTGACCGTGCTCGAGGCGTATGGATCACACCGGTCTTGACGGCTGGCGCGGAAGGGCGTATGGATAGCAGGCTTGGGTTGGGTGCGTAGCCCGCGGCCAGTCTTGCTTCGTAGGCGTCAGGTGTCATTAGGCCGGTGAGGTCGAATTTGTTGACTGGGTCGAGGGGGTAGACGTAGTCGTTGGCGTTGCCACCTTCGACCGGGTCGACTTCGAGGAACCGGCCGAGGGCCGCGACGAACTGCCGGGCACCCATTTCGATGGTGGCGATGCTTCCGAGATGCTCGTAGAGCTTTTGTGCGCCGCCCACCCACGCGTTGTCCGCGGCCCCGGGTTGGTTGTCGGGCACGGCCTGGTCTGCGACGGCGGTGCCGATCCGGCCGGTTGCCGAGTCGATCGGTTGCCCGAACGGGTCATAGGTGAATATCGCACCAACCCGCGTGCCGGTTTGATTCGCGATGACGACAACATCCCCGTGAAGATCTGAATATGACCAAATTTGGTCCCCTGTCACTGGCATCTCCACGCTCACACCGCCTGGCAATGACAACGTGCGTTGCACGAGAGCGTTCGTCGCACTCAGGATCAGGGTGGGGGCGCTTCCGCTGCCCGTGAACCCGTAGTGAATCGTGGCAGGGGTTCCGCCGGCTTGGGTTTCCGTGCGGGCGACGATCCGATCAGTCACGTCCCGCACGTACGAGACGACTGCCCCCGACGACAGCGTTGTGGTCTGGTGACGGTCCACCGCGTCGTAGGCAAGGGTTTGATCGGACAGGATCGCGGTGTTCCCGTGCGCATTGTAGGTGAGGGCGGCGGCGGTTAGATTCGTGCCGCCAATCGAGTCTGCGCCCGCTTGGGGGTTGGTCACGACTGTGGAGATAAGGCGGTCCGCGGCGTCGTAGCAGTATGCCGTTGCTGCCGCCGTACCGCCGTCGAGGCTGTCCGTGAGCGTGCTGCGGTTCCCGTTGAGTCCGGCACCCGAAACTGCCCCAGTCCCGCAACCAGTGGATGGTCCGTACCCGTAGCTGAGCTGGTGTCACGGAATGATGGCGGAGATCAGGCGCCCGGCCGTGTCATAAACGCAGCGCCCGGGGAGAAGGACCTGTTCCCTGGGGAGCCGTGGGTTGGCGGAGTTCCGCTGGTGCGCGTGCATAGCGGCCAGCCTGATTACGCACCTGTTGACGGCGCCTTCACCTTGGATGCCGGGGATGAACGGAGCTTTTTGAACTCCCTGCGCCGGAGTCACGCCATCAAAGGGTGGGGCGATCTCACCCGACCGGGACGGGACGAAGCCCGCCGGCGCCACGGCGTACGCAAGCAGAGCGCAACAGTGCCGCCGTGCCTGTATTGGGCGGAGCTCGCACTCGACGACCAGCTGGTCGTCGCCAAGACGCTTGAAGGGCTAGTCGAGGCGGTGATCGGACCGAAATACCACACGCGGCTCAGCTTGGAGCAACGCCTGCAGGCCCGGGTGGAGTTCTGCACTCAGTACGCCGCCGAGATGCAGGCGGCCCTAATCGACGCAGGGATCGCAGACGGAAGTTTCTCCTGGGAGCGCGCCTGGGACGACGACGCTGACCTGCTGAGAGCGTCGAAGACGGGAGCCCCATCGGGTCCGGGCTGCTCTACCGCGGGACGGTGCCACTGGTGGTGGTGCGGCCCCTTGACGCGGAGACCGGCTGGCTCGCGCCCGGTCCTGGTCCTTCGGTGACGCTTCGTCCCGCGCGACCTCGGGAGTTCCTCGACTCGTTGCAAGTGGCGGGGCTTCTGAAGAGCGTGGGAATCGTCGGAGCCAAAGCCAGCGTCATAGACCCGGCCGTTTGACCTCGTGATCCTCTCCGATTGAATCCCGGATGACGACGGCATCTTGAGGGAATGCCGCAGGCCGTAGCTGTTTCACACGGCTGCACGTCACGCTGGCTAACATGCCGAAGAAGTCCATAGACGACGTGCGATAGAGCGTTTCGACTCGCCAGAGATCGGAGATGCGGCTCGATGATGCCCGCAGTCGGTCCCCTCCGGGCTCCGGCGGCAACAGGAAACCGTCATCAAGCTCCACTTCGGACTGTACGACGACTGCACTGGTACAAGCATCTCAGCTGTGGAATTGGCAAGCTCTTCGGCGCCAGCCCCATCGTCGTCCACGAAGCACACGGCCCCGGCCGCATCGCCCGCCCCAGACGACGTGCCCATCTTCGCTTTCGAGATGCTGACGGAGGCAGGCGAACCGGTGATGAAGGTGGCAATGCTTCCACGCTTCCCAATCTAGATCCGGCGGTACCGCCCAAATGTGTAACGAGCCAATGCGAGCAAGCTCGCCGTGACCACCAACAGGAACCAGCCTGCACCCTGACCTCCGCCCTCGTCCTGAAAGAGCAGCCAAAGTGCACAGCAAAACATTGCGATCGAGGAAGCAATTTCAAACCATGCAAGGGCAAGGGGGAGTATCCGAGCGACATGCGCGACCTGCCGGTCTAATTTGCTCATTCCCTTGGGCATTTTCGACTCCCAAATAACAATTTCCTTAGCGCTCCAATTCGACTCGAGAAAGGTACGGACGGACGGACGTCGTCGTCATTGTTCTGAGGCTGACGAATGTCTCGGTTTCATGAAATCGAGTGGATGTAGAAAGCGATCGGTATTAGGCCCAGGACGATGAATATGAAGCCGGCCGCAGCTACCGATTTCGGAGAGTTCTTTCGCGGAAAATTTCGGAAAGATGGCCTCGCAGTGACGGCAGGAAGATTTTGCGCAATCCGGTTGCGCAACCAAATCACGACGGCACCAGTAACAATCAGGACCAGCCCGACTGGAAGTCCCACGAAGTTCACCCTGTAGCCCCTTTCGGCTCAATTCGAATTAATTCCTGCATTGACGTCATCCACCCATCTGCCAAACGAAGTCTGCCACCGCGTTTACTCCATTGTTAACAAAAGGCGGGGCGAACATTGTAGAGGCGGTGATCCCCAAACCGTATACGATGCCGCCAACACACCGGGAATCGAATCCGTTTGCGTAACAGTATGTGCCTGCCGATGTCCAACCTGCGATGTCGCCCAATGCTCCATAGACCTCCGCGATCCCAGCCCCAACGGCACAGCTCGCGGGTCCGGCCCCGCAGAGAGCAAAAGCTGCGGCACCAAGAGTGTGGGATCCAAGAGCGACCCACCCACTTATCGACGAAATTGTGTTCAGGATGGACTTCAGGGCTCTGGTCTGCTGTTGGCTTGCGTCATGCCTGGCGCGTGGTCGGGCGGCTGCGTGGTGCCCACGAGTCGCAGCCGGTCGGGCGGAAGGGCGTATGGATAGCAGGCTTGGGTTGGGTGCGTAGCCCGCGGCCAGTCTTGCTTCGTAGGCGTCAGGTGTCATTAGGCCGGTGAGGTCGAATTTGTTGACTGGGTCGAGGGGGTAGACGTAGTCGTTGGCGTTGCCACCTTCGACCGGGTCGACTTCGAGGAACCGGCCGAGGGCCGCGACGAACTGCCGGGCACCCATTTCGATGGTGGCGATGCTTCCGAGATGCTCGTAGAGCTTTTGTGCGCCGCCCACCCACGCGTTGTCCGCGGCCCCGGGTTGGTTGTCGGGCACGGCCTGGTCTGCGACGGCGGTGCCGATCCGGCCGGTTGCCGAGTCGATCGGTTGCCCGAACGGGTCATAGCTGAAGAGCGCGCCAACGCGCGTGCCAGTCTGATCAGCCGTCACCGTGACGTCACCGTGCAGGTTGGGGTACGACCAGACCTGGTCGCCCGCGGCCGGCACCTGAACACTCGCCCCTCCGGGCAGCGACAGTGTTCGTTGCTTGAGCACGTTCGCCGAATCCAAGATCAGATCAGGACTGTCGCCGCTGCCGGTGAATCCGTAACGGATCGTAGACGCGGTACCGCCGACCGGTGTTTCGGTGCGGGCGACGATCCGGTCAGCCACGTCACGCACGTACGACACGCTTGCTCCCGAAGCCAGCGTTGTGGACCGATGACGGTCCACCGTGTCGTAGGCGAGGGTTTGATCGGCCAGGGTCACGGTGTTCCCGTGCGCGTCGTAGGCGAGAGCGGAGGCGGTCAGGTTCATGCCGGCGATCGGGTCCGCATCCGCTTGCGGGTTGGTTACAGCTGTCGAGATGAGACGGTCCGCGGCGTCGTAGCAGTACGCCGTTGCTGCCGCCGTGCCGCCGTCGAGACTGTCAGTGAGCGTGCTGCGGTTCCCGTTGAGCCCGGCGCCCGCAACTGCCCCAGTCCCGCAACCAGTGGATGGTCCGTACCCGTAGCTGAGCTGGTGTCGCGGAATGATGGCGGAGATCAGGCGCCCGGCCGTGTCATAGCTGTATGTCGAGGCGGAGGCTGCGGGCCCGTCGGAGAGAATGTCCTGGAGGATTCGCCCGGACTGGGACCGGACGACCTGGTCCGAGACCGTGTTCTGGCCGGGGAACGCCCACGAGAAGCCAGTATCCCGGCCGGCAGCGTCTCGAGTGATCGCAGTCAGGCTTGTTCCGTTGCCCGCATTTCCCGTGCCCGCAGGATAGGTCACCGAAACCAGCTGACCTTGCGCATACGTGACGGCCGCGATCGGCCGCCCGTCGATGGACTCGGAGACGACCTGGCCGTCGAGATTGTAGGTGGCCGTCTGCACGGACGCTATACCGCCGGGGGGCGTGCTGGTCGTTGTCAGGGCTTGGCCGAGGAGGTTGTAATCGGCGGTGGTGACGGTGCCCCACACATCTGTGTAGGAGACGGCTTGACCGAGGAGGTTGGTCTTCGTGGTCACGCGACCGGTTGGGTCTTCAGCCCAGGTGGTGAGGGGATCGCCTGCGGCCGTGTTGTCGCCTGTCCACGCGAACGTTGCGGTCCGGGCTGGGGAGCCACTGTAGGCGGGGTAACTGGTGCTGGTTGTGCGGCCTCGGAGGTCCAAGGTGGCGCACGTCCACCCTGGATCGCCGCTGCGTTTTGAGCCGACCGCGCGCCCCATCAGGTCATACACGTACTGGGTGACGATCGCTGACCCGACGGCTGGCGTGGGACCGGTGGACTTCTTCAGGAAGCCGAACTGCGGAGTGCTCGCTGGTACGCCGCAGATTGGTGTGGTCACGGTCCATGCTTGGCCGATAGTCTGCTGGTCGCCGTAGTAGGAGAACGTGGTTCCCGCAGTGGCTGCTGAGGTTCCCGTGCTCGTCGCTGTGGGCAGCGTCTTTGAGGTGCGGCGAAGGTATCCAGTTCCTGCGGTCTCAAAGACGGTGTTGGTGCGCAGGTTCAATCCGGCCGGGTCCACGGTCGTCGTCGAAGCCTGTCCTAGCCAGGGGGATGCCCCATAGTCCGTGGTCGACGTCATCGATGGCACTTGCGCGCTTGAGACTCCGGAGACCCCGGTGGGGGCGGAGTCGTCAACGGTTCCTCCGGTGGTCAGGCCGTAGTCCGGGGTGAGGGCGCGGCCCGGGATGATCTCGTGTGTTCCGCCTGGCGTGGTCCAGTACAGGGCGAGGCTGGCCGTCGAGGAGTCGTCCCAATACTGCACCCGGATCCGCATGGTCTGCCCGGCTGTTTTCACTATCACGTTTCCGTTTGGTGACCAGTGGGCGGCGGAGGAGACCCAGTCATCGCTAGTGAGGACGTCGTCCAACCAGATTTGGCTGCCGTCATCGGCGTAGGTTTGGAATTTGTACGTGCCGGCCTGATTGAACTTGATCAGCCCGGTGAGTCGCAGCGACCATTTGTCGACGGGGAAACCGGTCACGGGCGCGTTGGCGGCCCAGTCTTTGTTGACGCTTCCGTCGGCGGGGCCGACGCCCAGGCTGTAGGACTTGGGTGTGCCGCCCAGGCTGGGGTTGTCGAACCAGGTGGCGTTGAGCCCATTCAGACCGGAGTCATACGTCGTCGAGGAGTGCGCCGGCGTCACAGCGCACCCACTCTTTGGTATCCGGGTGGTGGTATCGAAACAGGTCTCGGGTGCCGGCCCGTACGTGTCCGTCAGGCGGTCCTGGTCGTTGTAGATGTTCGTCGTCTTCCGACTCAAAGCATCCGTCTGGGAGAACAACATGTCTTGATCGCCCCACGCCAGCGTCCCCTTCAAACCCGACGCGCTCATATCCGTCAACTTCCGGTAAGCATCGTCGAAAGTGACCGTTCGCGCGTGTCCGTTGGACGGGGCCGTGGTTGGAACCGTCAAACCGGCCACGTCCACGTACGTCGTGCCGGTCGCGTACGTGTAGGTCTTGACGGGCCGCGCGGCTTGGGTGACGCCGTCGGGAGCGGGCAGGGTCACGGTGTTGACCCGGCCGGAATCATAGCTGATGGAGGTACGGTTCGTACTCGCCGCGGTGCGGGTCGTGTCGGCCGCCAACCAGTCGTTGGCCGTTGAATCCCGGAGCCAGGCCAAACGTTTCGCCGAGGTGGTGGTGTACCCGAATGTCGTCAGCTCCTGACCGGGGTCGAGGATCCCGGCGAGTTGTTTGTTGACGTTGTACAGCAGTTGGGTGGTGTCGTCGGCCCCGGCTTTGTGTCCCGGGTAGATCAGCCGACACAGCATCCCGGTTGGCGGCGCGAGGTATCCGGCCGGAATCGGGCAGGCTGCCCCGGTGCCGTCCGTGTCGGCGGCGCTCAAGCCCACGCTCGCGGCGGTGTCGCCGGCGTAGGCGAAGCGAA
Source organism: Microbacteriaceae bacterium (assembly GCA_036723055.1). GTDB lineage: Bacteria > Actinomycetota > Actinomycetes > Actinomycetales > Microbacteriaceae > Cryobacterium. Next base: position 6,909 of record DAIMHX010000008.1, on the reverse strand, counting down.
CCTCACGGGTGAAGGTTGCGGGGTTGGTCGCCGGGGTGACAGCGGACAAGGGGTCTGAAATGCGGTCCACTTGACCGGTTGCCGGGCGGTACGCGGTGACGGGGGCGGCGGGATTGGTGATCTCGGCGGCGCTGGTGACTTGGGTGACTTTGCCCGCCGGGTTGAACAGGGTCGTCGCACCGGATTCATCGGTGAGCGAGACCTGTCCCTTCGTGTCCAGGGCAAGGACGCCGTACTCGCCTGTCGGCGGTTTGTAGCCGCCCGTTGACGTCTTCGTGAACGTGTGCGCTGTCCCGGTGGTGTCAGTGAGGATGACCGCGCTTTCGGTGACGCTTGCCTTGGCATAGTCGCTGCCGGCCCCGGATAGTGCCGAGGATGACGACCAGCCGTTGGGCAGGCTATCCAGCTTCGTGGTGAACCAGTCCGGTGGCACGATGAACTCATTGCCGGACGAGTCCTTGACCCACAGTTGGACGTATGCGCCGTTAATCTGTTCGCTGTATTCCACGGTGATCGGGGTCGGTCCGCTCAGTGACGACGCAGAGGTGGCGTAGGACGGTGTCGTCGTCACGCTCTGCGTCCACTGGTCGATCACGGGGGTGGGATTGTCGTTTAGGAACAGACGAGCTCCGTCGTCGCGGACGAAACCGAAGGTGTAGTTTCCCGCCGACGGTGGGGTGATGAACCCTGTCCACCGCACCAGGTAGTTGTCCAGCGGGAGGGCTGGGGCCGGGGCAACCGTCCCCCATTCGAAGGATATCTGCGGGTCCGTGCGTACCAGCACGGGCTTCATGGTTGACGTGAACACATACTTCGGGGTCTGCCCGGCAGCGGGCGTCACGTCGTAGTAACTGCCCGTGAGTCCCCTGTCGGAGGATTGTTGCGAATTGTACGAGAAGGAGAACCCCATGGGGCCGCCGACAGTGCTGACGGTTGGCGAGGCGAACTGCATCGACACGTTTCCATTGGCGAGATTGACCGCCACTGGTCCGGCTGCGTCTGTCGGGGCTGGTCCAGAGTTCCCGATCCGTTGGTTTACGGTCATCTGGTGCACCCAGAACGGTTCGAACTCCGTCGTGCCTGCCTTGATTTTGACGCCCCAGGAGTACCGGCCACCGTCCTGCAGCGTGCCGACCGGCACGGCCCACGTGGGGCTCGACTGCCACCCGGAGTTCACGATGGCACCTGACTTCGCGTCGGTGCCGGTCGCGACTCGGAACCAGTATTGCGGTGACGATCCGGTAACGGGATCGACCTTGAACGTTGGCGTCAACGTTGTGACAATTTCCCCGTCGGTCGGCGAAGCTGTCGCCTCGTTGGGGATGGGCGGTGGAATCGTCGTGAAACTCCACGTGGCAGAACTCACCTCAGTATCCGTGCCAAACACACCGTCATAGGCGTCTTTGACGTCGACTTTCCAGTAATACTTCTTGTTCCCCTGCAAGATTGTCTGCGGAACTGTCGCCATATCGGCGCTGATCCATCCCGAATTCCAGACGGTCCCGACATCCACATTCGAGTTCTCGCTGACACTGAACTTGAAGCTGATTCCCGCGCCGCCCGGATCCGTGTACCCCGCGGTCTTCAATGTCGGCGAAATTGACGAAGATCCACCGTTCGTCGGGGACGGCGTGGTCAACGAGCCTGGTGTCGGGAAGTCTTTCCACCACACGGACATGAGGGTGTCCAGGTGCTTGTACGTGAAGGTGTTCGACTCGTCGCCCGTAAAGATCAGATACGCGCCGCTCTCTCGGTCACGCACCCATTGTGCGTACCGTGTCGTCAACCGGTCGTCATAGGCGAGTCCGCCGGATGCGTCGACCGACAGGCTCGCGAGTTTCTCGCCGACGCCGTCGTAGTTGAAGGCGGTCGCGTGATACACCCCGCCGACCCGCGTGGTCGTGGTGCTGTCGCTGCTGTCGACGCCGACGCCAATTTGGACGTTGAGGATTTGCTTGCCGAAGAACTGTTCGTAGTTGTAATGGGCCAGCGTGCGCCACGTCCCGTTAACGTTCGTGTTTCCGACCTGAACGCCGTAGTTGATGTTTTGCTGACCGTTGGTCTTGTACGCGTGCGTGTCGTTGTGCGGGACCGTCGTCGTCGGATCCACCATCACCGGGTACACGCGGGCCGGGTCATCCAGCCACGTTCGGCTCACGCCCAGGGTCACGACCCATTTGGAACCGTCTTGACGAAGCGTCAGCGCCACGCTCGAGGAAGCGTTCGCCTGCTTGTCCGAGTTGCCCGCGGAATCCCAAACCTGCGGCCGCGGGATCACGAAGACGCTCGTGCCCGACTGGTCGGTGAACTGAACGTTCCCATCCGCGTCCTTGGCCAACGTGAGACCGTCCGCATTGACGTCCCATGACCACGACGGGTCCTCGTCAGCAGCGGGAGCCTGCTTCAAGCGCAACAGTTCTTTGACGCCGCCGGTTTCGACGTCGTAGACCAGGTCCGTGTTCGGGAACACGTCCGGGTATTCAAGGTGATCTTTCGTTGTGGACCAGAGGGCGAGGTCGCGGTTCAGCTGGCTGTCCGCAGCCCCGAGCAAAGTGAAACCAATCGTGTGGTTGTCGTTGGTCAAGCTCAACACATTCGGGTCGCTCGCCGTGGCCGCGAACTCGGGCTCCAACGGGTGCTGGGGAACCTCAGCACCGCCAAAGCCGAGCCAAGACCAGAAACCAACACCGGTCACGTCCGTCTGAATCGGCTTCCACGCTCCATCAACCTGAACGTTCAACGGCTCCAACGAGAGCTGGGTCATCTTCGACCCGTCCGGGGTCAAATACGTCTGGTCATACTCCCCGCGCCCGACGACCTGGGCCGTCGATGCGTCGAATGCTTCGCCGCTCCCGGGCGTCGACCCAGCAGGCGCCGGCGGTTCCGGGGAAGTGGTGGCCGCAGGCGTTTCCGTGTCGTGCGGTGTGGAGGGTGAGAAATCACCGGTCGGGGTCGTGGGAGCCTCAGTCGAAGGCGTACCGGACGCCTCCTGCGAGACATCGGTCACATCCTCCGAGCGCACCACGGCCGCGAGGCCGGCCCGCGCGTCTCCCGCATAGGCCGGAGTGACAACCCCTCCGACGAGCGCACCAATAGCCACAAAAGCAGCCGCCACGAAAACCCCAGGTCGAATCGCCAACATCACTGCCGCCCCATCACGATGAAAAATGAGGCACTCCAGACAGCGACCCTGGCTCACCTTATGGGCGGTAGAGCCACGACGGCCGGACTTCAAAGGTCACGATTGATGCCGATCGGGCATTTGTACCTATCACTGGGGGCGTGGTGAAGAGCGAAGAGCGGACGGCCCCTTGGGGACGGTGCCCAGTGGCCGTCGCCAATCCAAGTCTCAGGGCCATGATCAGTACTGTCACAGTCGCTGTAAACGCCGTCATGACGATGCCTGCAGACATCTCTCGCTTGCGTAAATCTCGCGCGAGTAACCTCGACGAAGTCTCGGTGGGGGACGACGCCACTCGAAATTCTCGATGACCCATCGCTGCTCCGAAAGACGGAACCGGTGCTATCGAGCGCGTCACCGACGACGCCATTCGAAGCTGTCGCAGCCTATGACCCGGCCATCTCTTCTCGGATCAGCTGTCCGGCGATGCCGCGAGCCGCAAGCCGCGATCTTGTCCCGCCCAAGCGTGTCTGCGAGTTTGTCCGTGTTGGGAGAGTTGCCGGGATTCTCTGACCATTCGAATTCGAGCGCGTCGAACTCGTCATCGACCGCGTTGGTCGCGTCCGACCACAAGGCGAACGCGGTACGCACCGCGTCGGAGCCGGAAGCAGCGATGAGAGCGGCGGCCTCAGCCTGTTCCGCACATCGGGGTCTGTCCAGGAATGGCGGGGGAGGCTATGCCCAGTCAAGGGCGCATCAGTGTCGCGCCGCAGGTCGTAGCGGTGTTGTTATTCGTCTCCTTGCGACGCGTCCAGGCGCTACAGTTTTGCGACGTTCTGTGGTTGTTCGGTGTCGCCATGCGACTACGATCGCAACCTCCCACAGCCAATCAGATATTTATCTGATGTAGCATGTGGGTATGAGTACCGCGACTTTCACCGACCTTCTGCGAAAGCCCAAGGAGGTTCTGGCTCACATTGACGAGGGCCAGGTCCGTATTACGCGCCGTGATGGTGACGATCTCGTGATCCTGCGCGGTCATGATCTCGACATCCTCGAGAATGGTGTCGCGCTGTCGAGCCGTCTGATCCGAGCGATCGGCCGGAACAAGGGCGACGTCGTAGCCGCGCTCACTGATCTTTTCGCCTGGACGGGGGAGTTCAACGCGGGCGAACTCAGCGCGTACGCCGCCGAGATCGAACAGCTCCTGTATGCCGCGAGCGAGCTGGGAACGTTTGAGCGCCTGCTGCGGGCGCAGCAGGAGTGGAAGGAGACGGCCCTGGCTTACGCGATGGGCATGCGACCCGTCGAGCCGATCGAGTTGCCCGCCGTCCCGGTCCGCGTCGATCGCCCATAGATGGCGGGGAAGCGCGTTGTCGCGGTTCCGCGGCCGATCAAGGGCACCGAGTACGAGATCTTCTTAGGAAACACCGCTGCCGAACGCGGGTGGACAGACCTGAAGGCGTTCGCGAAGAACGCCCTCGTGGACGCGTACGACTATCTCACCGCGCATCCTACGAAGTACGACCCCGATCGTTGCTACCAGCTCCGAGGCGATCTCTCGACGGTGCTCGTCGATGGCGTAGTCCTGGCTCAGTGGCAGTACAAAGTCACCGACGGTGCTCGCCTCTGGTACGCCGTTGACGAGCCAAACCCGAAGGCGAAGAAGCCAGGACGCGTCTACATCACGAAAGCCGCGACTGGCCACCCCAACGAGACGGACTCAAAGAAAAACTTCCGGTAGCCGTCTCCGAGGAGACTTTGTGTTGACCCGAGCCGAAGGCTATATCGGCCCCTGTGACCTTGTTTAGGCGGGTATATGTGCGTGTGCCGTCGGCAGGCTTGCCTTGTAGCGAGCAACGGCGCGCGGTGGCCGTGCCGCCCATTCGTCCCGATCATCCCTCGCGATCCGGTAACCGTAACGAGTCGCGAAGCCGGCGGAGCAGGCTTGGTGTGAGAGGCGGTAAAGGCCGCAGCGCCTCCAGCGCCCGATATTCTCGGACCGCCTTCGCGTGCGCATTTGCCAGGGACCTTGCCGCGATCCGTGCGGCCACCCCGTGGATGGACCAGTCGAGAATTGCCTTAACTGAAATGAGACAGAATCACACAATGCCTTAACTGAACTGAGACGCCCGGGCCTAATGCCTTAACTGAACTGAGACGCCCGGGCCTAATGCCTTAACTGAACTGAGACAAAACCCCTGATGCCCTAACTGAAATGAGAATGCCTTAACTTAGATGAAACAGGACACTAATTTGCTGTCCTGTCTCATCTAAAACGAGGCAGATAGGGTGATTTTTCCGCGGTGCCTTAACTGAAATGAGACAAAGAATCGGATTCCGTCTCACTTTAGTTGAGGCAAATCGAGGAATCCAGGCCACTGCCATTCATCTCTAAACCGCGGAAACACGCGGAACTTGGCCATCTGCCTCGACTGTAATGAGACAAAACCCCCTAATGCCTCAACTGAAATGAGATTGCCTTAACTTAGATGAGATAGGACATTTGCGACGCCCCGCAGCCATGGAACCGCGCCGCAAGGGCCTTTCTACTTGACATATTATCTATTATCGGTCATATTGCCCGACATGTCGCCCGACAAATTGCCGAACAACTTGCCCGACATTTCGCCCGCCGTGATGGTACCTTCGGGAGGGTAAGAGTCTGCAGGTGGGAGGTAGTTGATCATGACCAATATCTCAACCGGGGGCGGTTCACGTGCCAGCGCTGACCACGCGGCACATGACCGATCCGTGGCTTTGAGCGTTTTCGAGATCGCGGCGGTGTTGCAGGCGCAGCTGGGCCAGGCGCTTCTTGGGGTGATCGTGGGCAAGAACGCCCGTACGCTCGCTCGCTGGGCACATGCAACGGTTCGGCCGCCGCATGCGAGCGAGAAGCTCTTGAGAGACACTTTTCAGGTGTTCGAGATCCTCATCTCGGTTGACTCGCTTGAAGTTGCCAAGGCGTGGCTTATGGGCATGAATCCGGAACTGGGCGATGCGTCGCCGGCCGAAGCGCTCTCGGACGGACGCTCCCGAGAGGTCATGGCCGCTGCGCGGTCCTACATCGCCGCCGGCTAGGCATTTCTGTGGCGAGCGTGTGGGGCGATCACCGATCACAGCCGGGAGACAATGGGGCCATGGCCCGTGATGATGTTGCTCTTCCCGATGGATACTCCGAGTTCCTCGGCTCGCTCAAGCGCCGGGTCCGCGATGCTCAGGTGCGGGCGCAGCGCACGGTCAATACGCAGCTCATCGAGCTGTACTGGTCCATCGGTCGCTCCATCCTCTCTGAGCAGGAGAAGCAGGGGTGGGGCGCTGGGGTCATGGATCGCCTGGCGCATGACTTGCGCTTGGAATTCCCGCAGATGACCGGCCTGTCGCGCAGCAATCTGTTCTACATGAGGGCCTTCGCGGCCGCTTGGACTGAAGAGCTCCCAATTGTCCAACAGGCTGTTGGACAATTGCCATGGGGTCACATCACGGTCCTCCTCGACAAACTCGACGACATTGACACCCGCGACTGGTACGCCACGGCAGCCGCAAAGAACGGCTGGTCCCGGAACGTTCTGCTCAACCAGATCAAGAACCGCACTCTCGAGAGAACGGGCGCCGCGCCATCGAACTTCAGCGCCGAGCTGGCGCCCGCTGATTCCGACCTGGCCCGGCAGATCGCCAAAGATCCCTACGTGTTCGACTTTCTGGAACTGACCGAGGAAGCAGCAGAACGCGACCTAGAGCAGGCGCTCATGGACCGCATCGTCGACACCCTCCGGGAACTGGGCAAG
>DAIMHX010000007.1:67807-72963 GCA_036723055.1 Microbacteriaceae bacterium | reverse complement strand
CCCGGTGGGCGGACAGGGGCGTTAGGTAGGCGAGCGCGTCGCCGTGAGCGCCGCCACTCTCGGCCCCTGCCGCGGCACCGGCCGCGGGCAGCGCGTCGGCGAGGATGACCACGTCCGCTTGCCCCGTGAGGGCCTGGAACCCGGCCAGCCCCCAGTCGAATCGAACCTGGTATTTCTGCTGCGGCTGCGCGTCATTCACCCGTCAAGGCTAGCCGCCGCCGTGCGCTCAGCGGACGTCGTAGCGGGCGAGGGCTTCGGCATCCGTCGCATTCGTCATGGCCCGGCGGGCGGTGTCGAGGGCGGTGACCGGGTCGGCCTCGGCCTGGGAGAGGGCGAGCTGGCGCTCCGCCTCGGCCAGCCGCGTGCGGGCGGCAGCGCCCACGCGCCCGCGGTTCGCGCTGACGAAGTCGCGGGTGAGGGCGATCTGGCTGCGCGCGGCGAGGAGCGCCCCGACGAGCGCGGCGCGGGCGTTCTCGAGCCGCAGCTGCCGGTTGCGCGCCTCCGAACGGATGACGTCCAGGCCGTCCATCGCCTCGCGCAGGCGGGCGAGGTCGACGCCAGGGTCGCACCGGCGTGACGGATGCCGCAGCTCGGCGAGCACGCTGTCGGCCTCGGCGATGACCCGGTTGAGTTCCGCGCTCGCCTCCGACTCCTCGTGGCGATCGCGCAGCTCGCGGGCCTCGGCCAGCTCGGCGTCCGCCGTGTCCAGCGCCTTGGCCAGGCTGGCGAATCCGATGTGCAGCTGGTCCTCGCCCGTTTCGATTGCGTCGAGCAGCTTGGTGGCGAGGAAGACGCCGTGCTCTGCGGCGCGCATCTGCTCGCCGACGGGCTCGGCCGTGCCGTCGGCGAGGCGGGCGGCGGCGGCATCCGCTGCGGCTCTGGCCTCGTCGAGGGCAACCTGAGCACGCCCGACGTTGCCGCTGATCGGGGCGAGGGCCGTGTCCGCGTAACTCAGCGCCAGCCGGTTGAGGCTGGCGGCGCCGCCGGCGAGGCGGTCGGCGACCCGGTCGAGGCGACGACGCAGCTGGTCGAGCACGACCGGGGCATCGCGCTCGACGCCGCGCTTGGCGTCGAAGTCGCGGGTCTGAGCGTTCAGCCGGTCCGTCGCCTCGTCCGCGAGCACGATGACCTGTTCGCTCCAGTGCTGCCGCTCAGCGTCGGTCTCCGGCAGGGCGTCGTCGAGCTTCTGCTGCAGGGAGAAGGCGTCGCGGAGCTGGCGACGGGAGGTGGCGAGCGCGGTGGCGAACTCCCGCGTGGCGTTTTCGCCAAACTGGGCGATCGCGAAGCCGAGCTCGTCGGCGGCGGCCTGCACGAGGTCGTCCGCCCGCACCAGGCTGATCGCGGCCGTGCGCGCCAGCTCGGCAGCCGCGGCGCTCGCGGTGAGCCTGCGGGCCCTCGCCCCGCGCCGGGCGACGAGCACGATGAGCGCGACGACGACCAGAACGACAGCGAGGACAATGGCCGAGGGTACCCACCAGAGTTCGCCAGTCATGGGGTGAGTCTATTGAACGCGCCCGCCCCGACGACGCGCCCGCACCGGCCACCCGCACCGACATTGACAGGTGCGGTCGAGATTGCCCGGTGTGCCCTGTCAATCTCGACCGGAACGGGCAATCTCGACGAAAAGCGGGACTCGCAGGCGAGGCGCGGGCCGGGGCGAGGGTGGGCCGGGGCGAGGCGCGGGCCGGGGCGAGGCTGGGCCGGGCGCGGCGCGGTGGAGCCCGCTACCGTTCCCCGGCCGAGGGGCGCCGCATCTGCCGGCGGATCACCTCGAAGTCGTTCCGCGAGATCTCGATCAGGCCGCGCCGCAGCTGGTAGCCCCAGTCCGGATTGTCCCTGGTGAAGTCGAGCACCGACAGGAGGGGCCGGATCGACGTGGCCACGGCAGCCAGGTCGTAGTCGACCCGGCGGCGCCACGGTCGATAGTCGCTCGTGTCGGAGGGCGCGCCAGCCTGGAACACAATGCCGTCGGCGATCCGGCCGATCGCGGTGAACTCCTTGAGCGAATCACCCTCGAACTCCGTCTTCGGCGAGTAGTAGACGAGCCCGTCGGCCTCGCCCATCCGTTCCAGTCCGGCCCTGGCGCCGTGGTTGGCCTGCGCCATGCCCATTGCCACGCCGCGCTGCACCTGTTCGCGGTGCGCAACTCCCAGCCAGTATCTGATTGCCACGCCTCCAGTTGTACTGCATGCGCATCCAACACAGACTGGGGGCATGCGCGTGCTGCTGAAACAAGTACTCCACTGCCCCCCGGATGCCGCCTGGCGCGCCATCCACAGTCCCGCCGTGTTCCGGGAGGTGAGTTCCCCGCTCGTGGAGATGGAGTCGCTCGCCGCGGACGGCTTCCCCACCACGTGGGAGCCGGGTGAGCATCCGGCGATGCTCCGCGGGCTCGGCGTCGTTCCGCTGGGCACCCGGGTCATCCGCCTGAGCGAATCGACCGAGCGGCCGGACGGCGTGCGGATCCTGCGCGAGACCGGCCGCGGCGTGTCCGGCTCGCTCGCCGCGGTCACCCTCTGGGACCACCGGATGGCTATCGCGCCCGACCCCGCCGGGACCGGCAAGACCCTCTACCGCGACCAGCTGATCTTCCGCGCCGGACCCGCCACGATCCTGCTCTGGCCGGCCTTCTGGGCGTTCTGGCAGTGGCGGATGCTGCGCCTCGCGCAGCTTGCCCCCACCTGGCGGCACGACATCGGCATCGACGCCGAGCCCGTCGCGCAGCCCGCTGCCGAGCCCGCGTGACGCACGCGACACAATCGAATTCGACGGAGATTTTGCCCGAAATGGGCCAAAAGTGCACCATTGCGCGCCGATCGCCCAAAATCTCCGTCGAATTCGGCGGGCCTCGAGCGGCAGACAAATCGGGCGCGTGACGCACGCGGCGTTGCTAGCCTCAAGGAATGAGTTCTTCCATCGGAGCCTTGCAGATCGCGGACTGGCGTCGGCGCGTATTCGGGCTCTACGCCGGCGTGCGGCAGCTGAGCGCGCAACGGCCGGCGGCCGGCCACGAGTTGTGGCGGTCCGGGCGGGACGAACTGTTTGCCGGGCATCCGTCGTCACCGCTGCTGCCCGACGACCGGGCCGCGTTCACCGGCCTGTCGATCGCGCCCTACGACCCCGACTGGCGGTTCGAGGTCGAGGTGCACCGCGCGGAGGAGCCGCTGCGGATCACCGTCGAAACAGGAACGGATGGCACGGTGCCGTTCGACCTGGTCGGTTCGGTGCGACTCCCCTACATTGGTTCGCTCGACGTCTGGCGGCTCGCCAGTTACGCCGGCGGGCTGTTCCTCCCGCTCAAGGACGCGCTGGCCGGCAAGCCGGGCGGCACGTACGGCGGCGGGCGCTACCTGCTCGACACCGTCAAGGGCGCCGACCTCGGCCCGGGTGTCGACGACGACGCGCTCATCCTCGACTTCAACTTCGCCTACAACCCGTCCTGCGCGTACGACCCGATGTGGGCGTGCCCGTTGCCGCAGGCAGGCAACATCGTGCCGGTCGAGATCCCGGTCGGCGAGCTGTACCCCAGCCGAAACGAGTAGCCATCACGGCCGAATTGCGTCCGCAAAACCGGCCTCTTGACACGACCCGCTAGACTGGAAGAACTTGCGAGTGCATTGCTGCGCTTGCTGCGTCGTAGAACGCCCTCTTCTTATCGAGGCCGCCAGCATCATCTGCAGGCCCGGCCCGATTTTCGAAAGTAACTTTCTTACGGCGAACGGATGTGCCCTTCGGCACCTTCGCCATGTGAATCCTCCTTGTTCCGGAGCGCCGCTTATGCGGCGTTCATCGGTCCGGGCGAGGACTCTGATGCCCGAAAGGCACCACTTTGTCTGCAACTCCTTCTTCTTTCAGCACGCTCGGCGTGCCGGCTCCCCTCGTCGCCATCCTGACGAGCCAGGGAATCGACAGCCCCTTCCCCATCCAGGTCGACACCCTGCCCGACACGCTCGCCGGACGCGACGTCCTCGGCCGCGGCAAGACCGGCTCCGGCAAGACCCTCGCGTTCTCGCTGCCCATGGTCTCGCGCCTCGGCGGCAAGCTCGCCGGCGGCAAGCGCCGCCCGGGTCGCCCGCTCGGCCTCATCCTCGCCCCGACCCGCGAGCTGGCCACCCAGATCACCACGGCGCTCACCCCGCTCGCCGAGGCGTACGGCCTCAACACGACGACCATCTTCGGTGGCGTCTCGCAGGGCCGCCAGGTCCAGGCGCTCAAGGCCGGCGTCGACATCGTCGTGGCGTGCCCCGGCCGCCTCGAGGACCTCATGAAGCAGGGCTTCGTGAACCTCGACTCGGTTGAGATCACCGTGCTCGACGAGGCCGACCACATGGCCGACCTCGGCTTCCTGCCCGTCGTCACGCGCATCCTCGACAAGACCCCGAAGGACGGCCAGCGCCTCCTGTTCTCGGCCACGCTCGACAACGGCGTGGACAAGATCGTTCGCCGCTTCCTCCACAACGAGGTGCTGCACTCGGTCGACGAGGCCACCAGCCACGTCTCCGCGATGACCCACCACGTGTTCGAGGTCGACGGCACCGAATCGAAGAAGGCGCTCGTGCAGAAGCTGGCCTCGGGCAGCGGACGCCGCATCCTCTTCATGCGCACCAAGCACCAGGCCAAGAAGCTCGCTAAGTCCCTCACCGACTCGGGCATCCCCTCGGTCGACCTGCACGGCAACCTGTCCCAGGTGGCCCGTGACCGCAACCTGGCCGCGTTCAGCGCCGGTGACGTCAAGGTGCTCGTCGCCACGGATGTCGCCGCCCGCGGCGTGCACGTCGACGACATCGAACTCGTCATCCACGTTGACCCGCCCGCAGAGCACAAGGCGTACCTGCACCGCTCGGGCCGCACCGCCCGCGCCGGCAGCGCCGGTGACGTCGTCACCGTCGTTCTGCCTGAGCAGAAGCGCGACACGGATGCCCTGCTGAAGAAGGCCGCCATCAAGGTGACCCCGCAGCGCGTGAACGCCAACTCGCCCGCCGTCGACGCGCTCGTCGGTGACGTGGCCGCGTACGTGAAGCCCGTCCCGCGCGTCGAGCAGCCGCAGGGTCAGTCCCAGGGTGGACGCTCGCAGGGTGCCAACGCCCAGCGCAAGCGCGTCAACCGCGACGACCGTGACAACGGCCGTGGCGGCCGCGACGCCGGTGGCCGTGGCG
>DAIMHX010000007.1:66504-67707 GCA_036723055.1 Microbacteriaceae bacterium | reverse complement strand
CGCCGGTGGCCGTGGCGGACGCTCAGAGCGCACCAACGACGTCGCCCCCGCGGGCAGCCGTCACGAGCGCACGGATCGCCCCGCGGCATCCGGCCGCAGCCACGCGCCCCAGGGCAACGGCGGCGGACGCTCCGCCCAGGGCTCCGGCCGCACCGGCGGCCTGCAGGTCGGCGGCCTCGTCCGCGGTGCCGGTTCGACCGGCGGCGCACGCCGTTCGGCACCGCGCCGCGCCCAGGGCTAACCTCTCCGCGTCACAGCACTCCAGCTAGTCGCAGCACTCCAGCTAGTCGGCACTCCGGTGCCCTGAACGGGCCGGTCTCTCACGAGGCCGGCCCGTTTTGCCGTCTGCGCGCTTGCTTCCCGGCCCGCGCCCTGCACCCATGTTCTGCGCCTTGCGCCCGGGTCCCCCGCCCGCATCGTGCATAACTCCTGCAGTCTTGTAAAAATGCGCCGGAATTGGCGCGAATCAGGGATGATCAGGGCGAATTGCAGGAGGTATGCACGCGCGGGCGGCGAGCCGGGAGGCGGCGACCCCCGGGGCGTCAGCGGCGCCGCATCGGTCGGCTAGTGTCGGGACATGGACACCACAGTCGTTGTTCGGCCCGTCGAAGAAGCGGATGCCGACAGTCTCGGACGCGTGCACGCGGCCTGCTGGCACGAAACCTACGATCACCTGCTGAGCGCCGCGGCCCTGTCGCAGCTCCACGCTGAGCGCCTTGCCACCATGTGGCGCCGGTACACCAAGCAAGGGCCGGATTACCGTCAGGCGGTGGCCATCGTCGACGGAGAGATCATCGGATTCGCCGGCAGCGGACCCGGCCACGACGCCGACCTGCCGGGCGTCACAGAGCTCTACTTCGTCTACCTGCTCGCCGCCCACCACGGCACCGGAATCGGCCAGCGACTCTTCGACGCCGTCGTCGACCCAGGACCGTCGTACCTCTGGGTGGCCGCCGACGATTCCCGGGCACACGGGTTCTACGCCCGCAACGCATACACGCCCGACGGCCAGGCCAAGGTCGAAGAGGTGCTCGGCGAGCCGCTGAGCGAGGTTCGCCTCTCCCGCTAGCCCCCCGCCCACGTCGGCCACCGCCCGCCCCTGCCGAATTCGACGGAGATTTTCGTCGAAACCGGCATTTTCGCCCCGCTGGGGCCCGAAAAGCCGAATATGTCCGTCGAATTCGGGAACGAAGGAGGCCTAGC
>DAIMHX010000007.1:57751-66404 GCA_036723055.1 Microbacteriaceae bacterium | reverse complement strand
CCTCGCCGTTAGCGCAGCTGGCCGACCGAGGCGAGCGCCGTGCGCAGCAGTGAGCCGCGGCCGCCTTCCATCTCCGCCGAAACCGCGTCTGAGGCGGCCTCCTCCGGCGACATCCAGGTGAGTTCGAGCGCGTCCTGCCGCGGGTCGCAGGTTCCCGTGACGGGAACGACGTAGGCGAGCGAGACGGCGTGCTGGCGCTCATCCGTGAACGCGGTCAACCCGGGCAGCGGGAAGTACTCGGCCACCGAGAACGGCACCGGGCTCGCCGGCAGCTGCGGGAACGCCATCGGCCCGAGGTCTTTCTCGAGGTGGCGGAACAGCGCATCGCGCAGAGTCTCGCCGTACATGACGCGCCCGGAGACGAGAGTGCGGGTCATCTTGCCCTCGGGCGTCGCCCGGAGCAGCACCCCGATCTCCACGACCTGGCCGAGGCCGTCGACGCGCACCGGCACGGCCTCGACGTAGAGCAGCGGCAGCCGGCGACGGATCTTCGCGAGCTCTGCGTCGCTGAGCCAGCCCGGGTTCGTGTTCAACGGCGGACCGTCCTCCGGCTCGGGCGTCCAGTCTGCGGGATCTGGGTCAGGTGTGCGCACGCTCATGTCTTCATTCTTGCTCACAACCTCGCGCCGCGCGCGATGCTCAGCATTACGCGCATCGCCACATCCGCGCCGCGGCAGTGAAAGGATTGAGAGCAGGCGCTCCAGGCCCAACTCCCGAAACCGCACTCCGACCCCGAACGCGAGGACCCTCATGGAAAACAGCGACCGCATCGAGCCGATCGACACGGATGCCGTGCTCTGGTCCGCCTCCGGCGCCGACCGAACGGGCCGGCCGTTGCTGCTCATCCTGCACGGCTACGGCTCACACGAGGGAGACCTGTTCTCGCTTGCGCCGCACCTGCCGCTGGAACCGGTGATCGCGTCGCTGCGGGCACCGCTGTCGGCCGGGCAGGGCTGGGCGTGGTTCCCGATCAGCACGCCTGGCGACCCAGGGGCCGAAAGCCTCGACGCGGCGGCCGCCGGTGTGCTGGAATGGCTGGACGCGCTGCCGGAGCAGCCGACATCCATCGGTCTGCTCGGCTTCTCACAGGGCGGCGCGATGGCGCTGCAGCTGCTGCGTCACGCGCCCGACCGGTTCGTGTTCGCGGTGCAGCTGTCCGGTTTCGTTGCGAGCGGCGAGCGCCCGGAGGATGCCCGCCTCGCCGACCTGCGCCTGCCGGTTTTCTGGGGCCGCGGCACGGCGGATGCCATCATCCCGCCGCAGGCCGTCGACCGCACGCAGGCCTGGCTCACCGTGCACACGGCGCTCACCGAGCGGATCTACGAGGGCATGGCGCACTCGGTGTCGCAGGCCGAACTCGGCGAGATCGTCACGTTCCTGCGCGAGCAGTACGCCGCCCCGCCCGCCTAGCCGCGCGCCTGCGCTCGCGACCGAGCCCCCCGACTGCGCCTGACCACTCCGAATTCGACGGAGATTCAGGCCCCAACGGACCCGATCAGGCCATTTTCGGGGCCAAACGGCGAAAATCTCCGTCGAATTCGACAGAGTACACATCGCCAGAGGGTAATTCGTCAGGGAACAAACGGAACAACTCGGCCGAGAACCTCGGCCGAGGACCGACGGTTAGAAACCGCGGCCGGTCCGGCCCTTGGCCTTGACCGGCTTGGCCGGCTTGCCCTCGACCTGAGCGGCCTGGCGGGCGATGTGCGCGGCCTTGCGGATGCGCTCGGCGTCGCGGTCCTTGACCCGGATCTGCTCTTCCCGAACCTCGTGCTGGGTGGCGCGCTCGGTGACGAGCCAGGCCGGGGGCTGCTGCAGCAGGGCGCTGATCTCGGCGGTCGTCAGCGGCTCGGTCATCTCGCCGCGGAGGAGGCCGGAAATCGACACGCCCAGCTTGGCGGCGACGACCTGCTTGGGGTGCGGCCCGTTGGCGCGCAGGTCGACCAGCCAGGCCGGCGGGTTCGCGTCGAGCTCGGCGAGTTCGGTGCGCGAGATCGGCGAATTCTGGAATTCCTCCGGTGCTGCCTCGAGCAGAATCCCGAGCTTCTGGGCCGCCGTGACGGGCTTCATGGTCTGGGTCTTCTTCTCCGACATCATCTATCAAGCGTATAGCCTGAGAGAACCGCCGAAACGGCGGAATTGACGCCGTGAGAAAGGATGCCGATGACCTTGTCGATTGGCTTCGCCGCCGGTGTCACGCCGACCAAATGGACGCGCGCCTGGGCCGAACGCCGGCCGGATGTACCGCTCGAGGTGTTTCGCACCGATCCGTCCGAACAGGATGCGGTGCTGCGCGACGGACGCGCCACCGTGAGCCTCGTGCGCCTCCCGATCGACGAGCGCGACCTGAGCGTCATCGGGCTCTACACCGAGATCCCCGTGGTCGTCGCCGCCAAGGACCACGCCCTCGGTTCCGCCGAAACCGTGACCGTGGCCGAACTGGCCGACGAACACCTCCTGCAGAACCCTGACGAAGTTCCGGAATGGCGGGACATCGCCACGGAGGTTCGCGACGGCACCCGCCGTCCCCTGCCCGATATGCAGGACCTGGACGAGGTGATGGAGCAGGTCGCCGCCGGCGTCGGCATCGTCATCCTCCCCCACTCGCTCGCCCGCCTGCACAGCCGCAAGGACGTCATCTCGCTCCCGGTGCAGGGGGTCGCCGAGACGCGGATTGCGCTGGCCTGGCTGAGTGCAGAGACCAACGAAGACATCGAGGAGTTCGTCGGTATCGTGCGGGGGCGCACGAAAGACAGCTCCCGCGCCGGCTCCCCCGGCGCTCACCCCGACGGCGGCAAACCCCCCAAGAAGGCGAAGAAGACCGACAAGGCCAAGGCCGCAGCGAAGGCTGTCCGGGCGGCAGCCGCGCAGGCAAAACCCGCCACCGCCAAGAAGACGCAGAACGCGCCGGGCCGCACCCGAAACTCTCCGAACCCCCGCAAGCGCCGCAGCTGATCCCTGCTCCCGCAGTGCCGGTCACCGGGAGCTGATCGACGCGAACTTCCTGATGCACAGCGGCACGAAGACCACCAGCAGCACGACGATGCCGATCAGCACCGTGAGCACCGGATGCTGCATGGTCCAGATGTCCGGCACGGGCGCCGTGCCGACGTTGCCGAACAGTTGGCGCGCGGCCTGCACGAGCGAGGACACCGGGTTCCACTCGGCGAAGAGGCGCAGCGGGGTGGGCAGCGTGTCGCTCGGCACGAACGCGTTCGACACGAAGGTGAGCGGGAACAGGATGATGAACGAGGCGTTGTTAATGACCTCCGGGCTCTTCACGCTCATGCCGAGCAGCGCCATCACCCAGCTGAACGCGTAGCTGAACAGGAGCAGCAGGGCCACCCCGGCGAGGAACTCCTGCGGCGACGAGTTCACCCGCCAGCCAACCGCGAGACCGGTGCCCATCATGATCACCATCGAGATGGTGTTCAGCGCGAGGTCACCGTTCGTGCGGCCGATGAGCACGGCGGAGCCGCTCATCGGCAGGCTGCGGAACCGGTCGATGATGCCCGCCTTCAGGTCCTGCGCCATGGCCGCGCCCGAGAACGTCGACCCGAACACCACGGTCTGGGCGAAGATGCCGGCCATCAGGAACTGCACATAGTCGGTTCCCTGCACCTGGATGGCGCCGCCGTAGACCTGGCTGAACAGCAGCACGAACATGATCGGCTGGATGACGGCGAAGACGAGCATGTCCGGGGAGCGTTTGATCTTGATCAGGTTCCGCTTGGTGACGGTCCAGCCGTCGGAGTACCAGCGGGCGATCGGGTTCCAGGCCGGTAGCGGGGTTGCGATGCTCATCTGACCTTCTCCACTTTCGCGTCTGCCGCGCTTGCGTCCGCCGCCGGGTCGGCCGTGTGCCCGGTGAGTTTGAGGAAGACGTCGTCGAGGGTCGGCCTGCGCATGCCCGCATCGTGCAAACGGATGCCGGCAGCGCCCAGGTCAGCAAGCACGTGCTGCAGCGCCCGCGGTCCGTCGACCACCGCAACCTCGACGCCGCGCTCGTCGCCCGTGACGATCGGCTCGCCTTGCCCGTGCCGAGCCAGGGTTGCCTGCGCGGCCGGACCGTCGGCCGCATCGACGAGCGCGACGACCACGCGGTGCCCGCCGATCTGCGCCTTGAGCTGGTCCGAGGTTCCCTCGGCGATGACGCGGCCGTCGTCGATGACGGCGATGTCGTCGGCGAGCTGGTCGGCCTCCTCGAGGTACTGGGTGGTCAGCAGCACGGTCGTGCCTCTGGCGACGAGGCTCTTGATCACATCCCAGAGGGCGAGGCGGCTGCGCGGGTCCAGCCCCGTCGTCGGCTCGTCGAGGAACAGGACCTTGGGGTTGAACACCAGGGCCCCGGCGAGGTCGATGCGGCGGCGCATGCCGCCGGAGAATCCCTTCACCGGCCGGTTGCCTGCCTCCGTCAGGTCGAAGAGGTCGATCAGCTCGTGCGCGCGACGCCGCGCCGCCTTCCCGCCGAGGTGGTACAGCCGGCCCACCATTTCCAGGTTCTCGAAGCCGGTCAGGTTCTCATCGACGGCCGCATACTGGCCGGAAACGCCGATGATGCGGCGCACGGCCTTGGGGTTCACGGCCACGTCGATGCCGTCGACCAGTGCGGTGCCGGCGTCGGGCCGGATCAGTGTCGTAAGCATCTTCACGGCGGTGGTCTTGCCTGCCCCGTTCGGACCGAGCAGCGCCGTCACCGTGCCGCGCGGAACGGACAGGTCGAGCCCGTCGAGGGCGCGAACCGGGCCGCTCTTCGACTCGTACGTTTTGGTCAGGCCGATGGCCTCGATGATGGTCATGCGGATGTCCCTGCCGGTGGGGATGGGGTGAGTAGCGCTGGATGCTGTGCCCCCACGTTATTACGCGTCGACGGCGGTTGTCACCACCGGCGCGGTGTCGGTTATTGACCCCCCAAAATGGTCGCGACTACGACGCCGACGGTTTCAGGCACGGTGCGTGTCGGCTCGGTGCTCACTGCGACCGCCGCATCCTGGATGCCCGCCCCTGAGTCATTCTCCTACCGGTGGAATCGGGCGGGCGTCGCAATCACAGGCGCCACCGGTCGCTCCTACCCGGCTGACAGCCACCGACCTGGGAAAGACGATCTCCGCGGTCGTCCACGGCGATAAGACCAACTACGCGACCGCGTCACGCACGTCCGCCGCCACCGCCGGCGTTGCCAGGGGCATCCTCAAGGCCGCTGTGCCGACGATTTCGGGCACGGTCCTGGTCGGCTACGTCCTTGGCGCAAGCACCGGCCTGTGGAGCCCCGGCCCGGTCAGGTTCACCTACCAGTGGAAGCGCGCTGGCGTCGCCATCACCGGCGCGACGGCGTCGAGCTACACGCTCGTCAAGTCCGACCTCGGCAAGACGCTCACCGTGACGGTGCGGGGCACGAAGACCGCCTACACGTCGACGTCGAAGACCTCGGTCGCGACCCACGCCGTGTGAACGAGTTACGACCGAACCTGCTCCCCACGAGGTACGACAAGGCCAGCGGCGTCAACGGGCCCTTCACGGGCAAGCCCTCTTTCTCCTCCGCGCTGTATTTGACCAGCCACCGCAGCGTGCCGTACCAATCGGGCGCGCGGCGGGCGAGGACGGCCTCGCGTTCGGTCTCGTCACGCATCCGTCGATCCAGGTCGGCAAGCTGCACCGCCCGCTGCTCCCGGGTCACGTCCATGACGCACTCCTTAGCACCTCATGGTGTGACGCAAGCATGAATTTCCCGATACGTCTAGGGGGTACAACTCGGAAACGCCTGCCGCTAACGTTCTTCCATAAGAACTAAAACAAAGGGAGTTTCAGGTTATGCGAATCACGTGCCCATTCTGTCGTTCACAGGCGAACCTTACTCCCAACCCTGCGCACAACGAGCGGACTTATCTTCCGGTCTACCTGCTCAAATGTTCGGGCTGTGACAACACAAGTGTGAGACGTGAACCGGTGCGCCAGCCTCGTATTTCCTTCGCTCGCTAGGCCGCACGCCAGCGCACGCCGGGCGGTTGGTCCCGGCGCGCGAAGCGGGGTCGGGTCAGGCGATGACGCCGGCGCCGAATTCCTCGATCCCGATGAGGGGTTTGATCCTGGCCTGGATCTCGCCCCGGACGAAGTTCCGTCGGATCACGTTGTCGCAGTACACGTTGCCGATCGCGCCGAGGATCATGGCCTGGTCGAGCGACAGGTACCGGCGGGCGACGAGACCCGACTTGACCGCGACGGCATCGTAGAAGCCACCCTCGCCGTAGGCCTTGAGTTCACGCTCGATCTTGACGAGGTTGTCGAAGGCCTGCTTCGGTTCGTACTGCATGGCCAGGAACGCCGCGTGCGGCGTGACGACCCCGTCGCCCCAGGCCGGCGTCGGGTTGTTGCCCACGCGGCATCCGGCGAAACCGCCGTCGGTGTTGGTGCCCTCCATGTCGGAGGCGTAGCCGCCCGGGTCCATCCCAATGGCGTCGACGCCCCACGCGGTGTATCCGCCGCCGGGCCGGCTGGCCGGCGAGAATCCCCAGTAACCGTACTTGGCGTCGTCCATCCCGAACTCGCGCTGGGCGCGCACCGTGAGCGGGTGGTTGGCCCCCCACGACTTCGGTGCCCAGCTGGCCTCTGGCACGAACAGGTCGGGCATGAGGGCCTCGAACATGTCGCCGCCCCAGCTCGGGACGATGTGCATGCCGCGGTACGTGAATGCGCCTTCGAAGACGTCGATGCCCGCGTAGGTGCGGTGCTCGCCGACCGGCTTCTGTTCCAGCCAGGACCAGTCGCAGGAGTCCGGGAACACCCGCTGGGTGGCGTAGTAGTGGGCCGGCGGAATCTGGCCGTGGGCGATGCCGATGTAGCTGGCGATGCGGGGCTCGCTGACGTGGATGTCGTAGTGGTTGAGCGTGTAGAAGACGTCCGGCCCGTTGTCCAGGTAGTTGCCCTCCGCGGTGTCGACATTGGGCTTCGCGTCCCAGAAGCCGCCGCGCAGGAGGCCGGCCGCGATGCCGGGGCGGGCATCCTTGTCGTAGAACATGCCGAAGTTCATCTTGCGCAGCAGCGTGTTTGCCAGCAGGGCGACCGCGGGTTCGGCGTTGCGCACGACCATGAGCGAGGCGGCGAACCATCCGTTGTCCACGCTGGACAGGAACGGGTAGACCGTGTTGCCGTCTTCGGGCCACACCGTGACGACATCTCCGGTGGCTTCGTCGTACCAGTTGTAGAACATGCCGCTGGGTTCGTGGTGCTTCACGCGGGACACGGTCGTGAGGGTCTGCGTCAGCAGCCGCCGGCACTCCCCCGCGCTGATGATCCCCAGGTCGCGTGCGACGACGGTGCTCCACAGGTAGCCGCCGATGTTGGTCGGCGAGGTGTAGCCGCTGCGCCTGGGCGCATCCAGCGGTCCGCTGATGTTGTCGGCGGGCAGCCCGGTGTGGGGATCGGTCATCGCGACCAGCGAGTCCCAGGTGTCACGGGCCCAGCGTTGGATGGTTGCGCGGTCGACGCCGCCGCCCAGCGCCCCTGATGCGGACGGCGTCCTGAACGTTGTGGCGCCCGCCGGGGCCGCACTCGCGGTGGCCATCCCGAAGGCGGCGACGGATGCGCCCCCCACGAGGAACTGGCGGCGGGTTGCTGCGCCGGCGGCGCGGATGCGATCGGGGGTTTCAGTCATGGTGTGCTGATGTTCCTTCGTGTCGTCGTTGACCTTGTGTGGCACCTGTGCCCGGCTTTGCGACCGGAGGCAGGAGCGCCATGAGCGCCATGAGCGCATCCGAGAAGTGTATGCGCATACATTTTGTGGCGCAAGGAAAACGGCCAATCGACGATGAACGAACCGGGTCAGCGGGTAAGTGTCTTCTCGAACCACGCGACCGCGAGTCGGCAGACCTCCTCGAGGGTCCCCGGTTCTTCGAACAGGTGGGTGGCTCCGGGCACCAGGACCATCTCGTGCTCGGCCGGCAACCGTTCGCCGGCCCATTCGTTGAGCGAGATGACCTGACCGTCGCGGGCCCCCACGATCAACAGGGTCGGCGCTCGCACCTGGCCCAGCGCGTCCTCGGCGAGGTCGGGGCGACCGCCGCGGGAGACCACCGATTTGACGACATCCGGGAGCGCGGCCGCGGTGCCGAGGGTCGCGGCGGCACCGGTGCTCGCCCCGAACAGCCCGACGGGCAATCCCTCGCATTCCGGTTGGCCGCCGATCCCGTCGACGACAGCGGTCAGCCGGTCGGTGAGCAGGGGGATGTCGAAGCGCAGCGAGGCGTCCACGGCGTCGCGTCGCGCCTCGGCGGGGGTCAGCAGGTCGAACAACACCGTGCCGAATCCGCCCTCGTGCAGCGCCTTCGCCACCTGGAGGTTGCGCGGGCTGCGCCTGCTGCTTCCGCTGCCGTGGGCGAAGACGACGACCCCCTTGGCCCCGGCCGGGACGTCGACGTCGGCGTCG
Organism: Microbacteriaceae bacterium; assembly: GCA_036723055.1. Classification (GTDB taxonomy): domain Bacteria; phylum Actinomycetota; class Actinomycetes; order Actinomycetales; family Microbacteriaceae; genus Cryobacterium. The sequence continues at coordinate 57,982 of DAIMHX010000007.1, read as the reverse complement.
AGTTGCACGTCTCCCGCACTCACCGTGATTGACCTGATCATGACCGCACTCCTCCATCTGGAATATCTCGGCTTTTGCCTGGACACGCTTCGTGGCCTCCATAGTGCGTCGCCCTGGGGCTGCCCGCTAGGCCGCCTGGGGCGCCGCGCCCGGGACCAAAGGCACTGTTTTGACGCCGGACCGCCGTCGACACTGGACGCATGCCCGGTGAATTGAACGCGCAACAGATCG
>DAIMHX010000007.1:0-57651 GCA_036723055.1 Microbacteriaceae bacterium | reverse complement strand
CGGACCGCCGTCGACACTGGACGCATGCCCGGTGAATTGAACGCGCAACAGATCGACGACGTGTTGCACGCCGCGCTGATCGGTCGACTCGGCTGCCGTGCCGACGGCCGCACCTGTGTCGTGCCCGTCACCTACGCCTACGCGGACGGCTGCGTCTACGGTCGCAGCGGCGGCGGAATGAAGCTGCGGATGAGGCGGGCGAACCCCGAGCTGTGCTTCGAGGTCGAGCAGGCACACGAAGCCGTGGTGTTCCGCATCCGCCTGGCCGAGAAGACCGATCACTTCGAGAAGCGTTGAGGGAGCAGTCAGATGAACACCGTGCAGCGTGGTCCGAGCGGCGCCGACGTCTTCTCGGAGATCCGATCCCTGGCCGTTCCCCTGGGCGGCGCCGAAGACCTGGGCGAACTCGTCGACCGGGCGGGATCCGCCCGATTCGTCTGCATCGGTGAGGCCTCGCACGGCACGCACGAGTACTACCGGTGGCGGGCACTGCTCAGCCGGCGGCTCATCGAGGAGCACGACTTCACCTGGGTCGGCGTCGAGGGCGACTGGCCCGACTGCTGGCGGATCAACCGCTGGGTGCGCGGCCAGGAGGACCAGGAGCTCGACGTCTACGGCCTGCTCGCCGGGTTCGAGCGGTGGCCGACCTGGATGTGGGCGAACCAGGAGGTGGCGGAATTCCTCGCGTGGCTGCGCGAGCGCAACCTGGTCCGGCCCGAAAACGAACGCGTCGGGTTCTACGGCCTCGACGTGTATTCGCTGTGGGACTCGTTGCGCGAGATCATCGCCTGGCTCGAGACGAACGCGCCCGACGCGGTGACGGCCGCGATGCGCGCCTGGCAGTGCTTCGTGCCCTACCGGGAGGACCCGCACCGGTACGCCTGGGGCACGAGGCTGGTGCCGGAGTCCTGCGAGGCCGACGTGGTCGCCTTGCTCGTCGAGGTGCGCCGCCGCACCCGGGACCTCGCGGACGACGAGGAGGCGTTCGACGCCGCGCAGAACGCGGAGGTCGCCGCCGACGCCGAGCACTACTACCGCATCATGGTGCGCGGCGATCGCGAGTCGTGGAACATCCGTGACCATCACATGGCCGACACGATCGACCGGCTGGCACACCACCTCGGGCCGACGTCCAAGGGCCTGGTCTGGGAACACAACACGCATGTCGGCGACGCGAGGGCCACCGACATGGCCGCCGACGGGCTCGTCAACGTCGGGCAGCTGGTGCGCGAGCGCCATGCCGCCGACGGCGTGGTCCTGGTGGGCTTCGCGTCGTACGGCGGGACGGTTCTCGCCGCGGGCGCCTGGGGCACGCCGGAGCAGGCTCTCCCTGTGCCGGATGCCCGGGCCGGCAGCCACGAGGATCTCCTGCACCGCGCGCTCGGCGAGCCGGCCGTGCTGGTGTTCGGCGACGACCGGTCCGGCCCGTGGCTCTCCGCCTGGTTGCCGCACCGCGCGATCGGCGTGGTCTACCAGCCCGGGCACGAGTCAGGGAACTACGTGCCGACGCGGATGGGCGGCCGCTACGACGCGCTGCTCTGGTTCGAGCAGACGGAGGCGTTGCGGCCGCTCCATCACGAGGCCAGGCCGGAAGAGCCCGAGTTCGAGACCGAACCGACCGGCTTCTAGTTCGCCGGCATCGGTTCACCGGCCGTCGCCGGCGTCACTTTACTTCGAGGACGCGAGGATGTCGGCGACGAAGACGATGGTGTCGGTGCCGCTGATGCCCGCGGAGCTGTTGCCCGCCGTCCCGTAGCCGAGCTTCGGCGGAATCACGATCACGACCTGGGAGCCCACCGTCTGGCCGATGAGGCCCTGCGCGAAGCCGGGCACGACCTGGCCCAGGGGGAATGAGGTCGGTCCGCCCTTGCCCCAGCTCTGGTCGAAGACCTTGCCGCTGGACCAGATGACGCCCGTGTACTGCACGGTCACGGTTGCACCGGCGGCGACGGTTGCTCCGGTGCCCTTCTTGAGCACCTCGGTCTGGAGGGCCTTCGGCGCATCGGCCTTCGGCACCGTAACGGTCGGCGCGCCGTCGCCGGCGAGCGCGACGGTGGGGAAGCCATCCTTCGGCTTCTGGGTCGCGCCGGTCGCGCGGGTCGGAACCGTGTTCTTGACGTCGATCACGAAGACGATGTTGTCGGTCTTGCCGACCCCGAGGTTGGTGTTGCCGGTTGCGCCGAACGCGTCGGCCGGCGGCACGACCACGGCGACCCGCGATCCCACCTTGGAGCAGGCGATGCCCTTGATGATGCCCGGGATGACGCTCTTGCCGGCGGCCACGCTGACGACCAGTCCGGGATCGGTTCCGTAGCCTCCCGCGCTGAGCTTCTTGCCGGTCGAGGCGTTGTAGGCGGCATACGCGATCGCCACGGAATCACCGGTCTTGACGGCTTTTCCCTTGCCGTTGCTGACGACGGTGCGCTGAGTCTTGCCGGCCTTCAGGGGCGAACCGAAGGACACCTTCGGTTCGGCACCAACGGCACCCGTGACCTTGATGGCATCCGAACTCGTGCCTGACTCGGTGCAGCCGAGCGCACTGGTCGCGGAGGCTGTCGCTTCGCCGGACGGCGACGCGCTGCACCCGGCGAGCGCGAGGACCGCCACGGTGGCGACGGTGAAGAAGATGGGGAGTGTGCGCACGAGGCTCTCTCTGTTTGAAGATGGGACTCGGAAAGTATCCCCGATCAGGCTATGCGCCCGCTGAGTGCGACCGCCCGGACTAGAGTCCCTCGGCGATCGCGGCCGTGGCGTGCAGCCAGGCCTCGCGGGTGCGCGGGGCGAGGGCATCGATGTTCAGCGGGCCGCCGGAGACGAGGGCGGGGTCGTATGGCACGTCGACGACCGCGCGGGTGAGCTGATCGAAATGTTCGTGCAGCCGACGCGACAGTTGCTTGTCGGCGGTCTTGGCCGGTGAGGCCAGGATCGTGACGGCCTGGGCGACCTTCTCGGCATGGCCCTTCTGGCGCAACCCGTCGAGCAGGGACGCCGCGCCGTATCCGGTGTCCTCGCGGATGGTCGAGACGACGACGAGCTGGTCGGCGGTTTCGACGGCGGCCTCCCAATTGGATGCGCGCATGTTGTTGCCGGTGTCGATGATGACTACGCGGTAGAAGCGACTCAGCGCGGCGTGGAGTTTGCCGAAGGCGACATCGTCGATGCTGGCCGCGCCGGCCGGGTCGAGGTCGGAAGCAAGCGCGTCGAACCGGGCCTCACCCTGGTTTCGCACATAGGCGTCGAGGTCTCCCACGCGAGCGGTGCTGGAATAGGCGAAATCCTCGAGGTCCCGGAGCAGGTCAACGGCGGTGTTCGTGTGATGGGCCGCCTGCACCCGCACTCCGAGGGTTCCCATCGTCTCGTTGTTGTCCCACGCGAGCGTGTAGCCGCCGCGGTGCATGCCGAAGGTCGCCGCGATCAGCAGCGTCGCGGTCGTCTTGTGCGCTCCACCCTTGGGGTTGAGCACGACGATGGTGCGAGGTCCATTCAGTGGGCGCTGCACGGCAGCGATAGCGGCGCGGTGCGAGACCTCGATGCCGCCGGGGGCCGGGGAGATGAGCCCGCCGCTGAGCCGGCGAATGGTTCCCCGCCAACCCTGCAGCGCCGGGCTCACCGGGAGGGGTGGCCGCGAACTGAGGAAATTGGCGAGATTCGGGGGGAAGACCTCGCCCTCGGGCTCGGACAGGGCGGCCGGCGGCTCGTAGGGCTCGACGGGTGTTTCCGGCGTCGCGGATGCCGGAAACGGCACGGACTTCGGCACGGACTTCGGCACGGGCATCGCCACGGTCATCGGCAGAATGTCGAGGTCCAGCGCTTCGTCGACGTCATCGTCGTCGCTGTCGTCATCCGCGTCATCGTCGTAGTCGGCGTCACCGACGTTGATGCCCAGGCCGAGGTGTGCGCGGAAGTCGGATACCGGGGCAAACCGGCTCGCCTTGGGCTCGTCGGTGTCGTCGGAATCGTCGGCATCGGAGCCGGGTTCGGAGCCCTCGGTGGCATCGTCGGCATCGTCAACAAAGGAGGCGGGCCTGAGGTTCTCGGCGGACGGAGGCGTCGGGATGAAGTCCCCGTCGTCCTCGACCCGCCCGTCGGGATGAACGATCAACGGCGTATGGCCTTGCTCATCCTCGGCCAGGAGCCGGACCGCCCGGCCGAGCGCGAGCGCCGTCGCCGTGACCCTGGTGATGATTTCTTCCCGGACACCGGCTTCGTCGGCCGCCGCCACGTGCTGGCTGACGCCGTCGATGGTTATTTCTCCGGTCGAGTCGCCTCGAATAAGGGCGCTGATGCGGGGCACCGCTTGTACGTTCTGCGTCATAGTCAGTCTCTTTCCATCCTGCTCAGCAGCCTTGCGATGCCTTGAGCAGTTTAACCGCGCGGTCGAGCCCCGTCCAACAGACTCGCCCCTCGACGGGGGTCAGCGCAACTGCACGAGGTCACGGACGTCGTCTCGCGGGAGCTCGTCCGCAACGGCGACGACCTGCATCGCGAGGAGGTTCACGGCGCCGCCGATGGTGGTGAGGAAGGCGGTATCGGCCGCGTCTCGGCCGGTCGCGATGCGCATGAGGGTCTGTCTTGGTGCCAGCGTGGTCGCGTCGACGACATGCCACGCCCCCTCGACGTATGCTTCGGCAACGGCGTGGAAGTCCATCGGGTCGAGCCCGGGGGCGTACACGGCGACCAGTCGTGCCGGCACATCGAGCGCACGCAGAAGCGCGATAACGAGGTGCGCGTAGTCGCGGCACACTCCTTCCCTGGCCAGCAGGGTGCGAACCGCGCCGTCCGTGGGCAGGCTTGCGCCCGGCACATAGCGTAGCCTTTGCCCCACCCACGAACTGGCTCCCGCCAGGAGGTCGATCCCGTGGAGTCCGGCGAATTCTGCGCGCGCGGTGGGTCCGAGCCGGTCCGACTCGCAGTAGCGGCTCGGGCGCAGGTAGCGCACCAAGTCGATGGCGGTCACCTCCGCCGGGGACGCCTGGCCGACCACCTCGACGTCGTAGCTGATCTCGATCTGCCCCGGCCCGACATCCGCTACCTGCAGCCTCGTGCCGTGCTGGTCGACGATCTCCCGGTACGGCAGCGGCAGCCCGCCCTGTGCGATCGTCAGCGACTCGGACGCGTCGGCTTCGGCGGCGACGGCCACCGACAGGACGAGTTGCGCGGGCGCCAGCGCCTCGAGCACGAGGTGCGCGGATGCGTTGCGTTTCATTCCCCGATGATGACACGTCGGCCGGGCGGGCCGGAAACCCCGCGGCGTGCGCGGGGCCTCCGGTTCACCACTCGGTCAGCGCAGGCCGATGCTGACGTAGTAGCTTTGGCCGTCGTCCAGCGTGACGCCGATTCGCGTCGGGGCTGCCGCTCGAAACCTGCATTGGGTCCTCCGGGAAATGGCAGGGTTCGGGTCCCGGCCAAGGCCCACAGTCTGTTGAGTGAGGATTCCTCCCGTCAACGCCCCGGATGGGGGGCATACGCGCTCAGGGCGTGCTGCTATCACGTGGCTTCCCGCCAGTCGCGCCGCACCCACCCACCGGCAGAGCGAGCCGGGGCGCCCGATGCGCTGCAGGTGCGCCGCTCGCGGGAGGCGCGCCACCCGCGAAGCGGGGTACTTCCCGCGCCACGAAAACGCCGACCTCGTCGGCCCCGGCGGCGAGGTCCGGGATCTATGCCAATCCGGGAATATGCAGCCAGCCGGCCGAGATCAGCACGACGACCGTGTTGAGGATGAGCGCGACAATCGTGATCGCCGGGGTGCCCTTCCGGCCCGCGCCGCGCAGCACGAGGATCAGCACGAGCACGACCTCGAGGATGACCGCGAACAGGAACGTCGTGAACGGCGCCGGGAGCGCCGTGAAGACGGAGACCAGCATCAGCGCCGCGGCCGCGATCTCTGCGATCGGGAGCAGCGACGTGCCGCGCGTGCCGCGCTTGCCGCGAAGCCGCCCCGCCCCGTCGAAGATGGCCAGGGCCGCCGCGAGGACGGTGAGGATGACAAGCCAGGAGAGGGTGATCATGCTGCTGCCTTTCAAGAAGCCGGTTTTCACGAGTCACCGAATGCGGCGCCGCGATCCCCAAGGCTAGCGGTCGTGGGTTAGCGGGGTGCCATCCGGAGGGCGCCGTCCATCCGGATGGTCTCCCCGTTGAGGTAGTCGTGGTCGATCATCGCGAGGGCGAGCTTGGCGTATTCGTCGGGCCTGGCGAGCCGGTGCGGGAAGGGCACCCCGGCGGCGAGGCCGGCGCGGAATTCCTCGCTGATGGTGGCCAGCATGGGCGTTTCGACGATGCCGGGGGCGATGGTGTTCACCCGGATGCCGTACTGCGCCAGGTCCCTGGCCGCCGGGAGGGTCAGCGCCACGATCCCGCCCTTCGACGAGGCATACGCCGCCTGGCCGATCTGCCCCTCGTACGCCGCGATGGAGGCCGTGTTGATGATGACGCCGCGCTGCCCGTCCTCGTCGGCCTCGGTCTGTGCGATCGCCTCGGCGGCGATGGCGAGCACGTTGAAGGAGCCGATCAGGTTGACCTGCACGACCGTGGCGAACAGGCCGAGGTCGTGCACGCCTTTCTTGCCGAGGATGCGCATGGACGGCGCGATGCCGGCGCAGTTGATGACGGTGCGCAGCGGCCTGCCGGCCGAGGCGATGCTGACGGCATGGCGCACGTCATCCGGCCTGGTGACGTCGGTCGCGATGTACTCGACGCCCTCGACCTGCGGCGCCTTCTCAATGCTGGCGGCCAGGTCGAGCGCGAAGACGCTCGCACCGCTTCTGGCCAGTGCGAGTGCCGTCGCTGCGCCGAGGCCGGATGCTCCCCCGGTGACGATTGCTGCCGTGTTGGTGAGCTGCATGATTCTCCTTCTGGGTGTCGGCGTCAGACGAACGCGGAAATGCCGGTCACTGCCCTGCCAACCAGGAGTGCATTGACTTCGTAGCTTCCCTCGTAGGAGTAGATGGCTTCGGCGTCGGCGAAGATCTTGGCCATTTCGAAGTCGGTGCTGATGCCGTTTCCGCCGAGGAGCCCGCGGCCGAGGGCGACCGTGTCGCGCATCAGCGAGGTGCAGGTTGCCTTGGCCAGGGCAGCCTGGTCCATGGTCAGGCGCCCGCTCTCCTGCAGGCGCGCCATCTGGATCATCAGGGACAGCGACATGGTGGCGTTGCCGATCATGCGCACGAGCTGCTCCTGCACGAGCTGGAAGGATGCGATCGGCTTGCCGAACTGGCGGCGTTCCATCGCGTAGGCGCGAGCAACGTCGAAGGCGGCGAACTGCTGGCCAACGGCCTGCCAGGCCACCCACACCCGCGAATTGCGCAGCAGCACGTTCGTGTCCCGGAAGCTCCGGGTGCCCGGCAGCCAGTTGGTGACCGGGATGCGCACGTCGCGGAAGGTGAGGTCGGCGTTCTGCACGATCCGCAGGGCGATCTTGTTCTCGATGAGCGTGGACGTGAATCCGGCGCGCTCCTTCTCGACGATGAAGCCCTTGATCTGCTGGTCGTCGGTGTCCCGGGCCCACACCAGCACGTAGTCCGCCATGGCGCCGTTGCCGATCCAGCGCTTCTGGCCGTTGAGCACCCAGTCGTCGCCGTCGCGGGTCGCCGTGGTTTCCATCTCCCGCGAAATGTCCGACCCGTGCTCCGGTTCGGTCAGCGCGAAGGCGCCGATCTTCCGAAGCGCCAGGAGATCCGGCAGGAGCCTGGCGCGCTGGTCGTCAGAGCCGAGCGTCTCGATCGCGGCGGCGAAGAGCTCGTGGTGCACCCCGAAGAACGTGGAGACAGAAGTGTCGGCCCTGGTGAGTTCCATCTGCAGCAGGCCCATCAACAGGTGGTTGGTGCGGCCCTGACCGATTCCGCTGAGGTTCTGCTCGGCCAGTTTGGGCAGCAGGCAGAACGGGAACTCCGCGCGGTTCCAGTACTCCACCGCGACGGGGCGCACCTCGGCGCGGAAGAATGCCCGAGCGAAGGAGAGCCGCTCGCGCTCGTCGGCGGAGAGCAGGTCGGTGACGAAGATCAGGTCGGCGTCGGGGTAGGGGGTGGGGGTCTCGGCGGGCTCGGCCGCCGGGAACTCGATCGCCTGTTCGCTCAGGATGTCTTGGGTGATCGTCACGGTACGCCTCGCCTCTGAACGCATCCACGATGATACGATTCCGGGTACGAGCGTACACTGAAATTCATCTGGAAGAGTATGACCATGCTGACCGACTCCCTCCCCGCGAGACGCCCACGGCGCTGGTCGGCCAGGCAGGACGAGCTCTTCGGCCAGTTGGTCGAGCTCTTCCTGCGGGAGGGCTTCTCCGACATCACCCTCTCGGCCGCGGCGAATCGGCTGCACTGCTCGAAGTCGACGATCTATTCGCTCGCCAGCAGCCGCGAACAGCTCGTGCGAACGGCCGTTGTCTTCTTCTTCAAGGGAGCTGCGGAGCGGGTCGAGCAGAAGCTGGCCGCGACCACCGATCCGACGGACCGGATCGCCGTCTACCTGCGGGCGGTCGGCGACGAGCTCCGTCCGGCATCCGCCGCATTCATCGACGACGTCTCGGCGTTCCCCCCGGCCAGCGAGATCTACGAGCGCAACACCCAGATCGCCGCGGCCAGGGTGCGGGAGCTCATCTCCGAGGGCGTGGCCAGCGGGTCCTTCCGCGAGGTGCCGGCCGCTTTCGTGGCCGAGGCGGTGTCCTCGGTGATGGTCCGGATCCAGCAGCGGCGGATTTCCGAGAGCACCGGCCTGTCCGACGCGCAGGCCTACGACGAACTCGCCACGCTCATCGTGCACGGAATCAGGGTTCAGTAGCCGAGGCATTCGGTACGATTTGCACGGGCCTAGACGGGAGAAACGGTGTCAGCAGCGTCACACTTGCCGGGCGATCCGATCGCCGAGGCTCACCGACACTGGGTGGAGCACGGCTGGGTGGACGCGGCCGACGGAATGTCGGCCATCACGTCCATCATGCGCACCCAGCAGATCATGCTCGCGCGGATCGAAGCCGTGCTCAAGCCGTTCGGGGTGACCTTCGCCCGCTACGAGCTGCTGACCCTGCTCAGCTTCACCCGGAGCGGAGCCCTGCCCATGGCGAAGGCGAGCGCCAGGCTCCAGGTGCATCCCACCAGCGTGACCAACGCCGTCGACCGGCTGGAGGCCGCCGGATTCGTGCGCAGGCTCGCCCATCCGAGCGACCGACGGGCCACCCTCGTGGAGATCACCCCGGCCGGGAAGGCGATTGTGGCCGCCGCGACGGAGCGCCTGAACGCCGAGGTGTTCACCGCCCCCGGCCTCGCGCCGCACGACCTCGAGAACCTGATCGGCATCCTGGCCGCCTTCCGCCGCAAAGCCGGCGACTTCGCCGAGCCGCAAGACTAGCTACCGGTTGGTGAACGACGGGGCACGCTTTTCCACGAACGCGGCCATGCCTTCCTTCTGATCCTCGGTGGCGAACGTCGAGTGGAAGAGCCGACGTTCGAAACGGATGCCTTCGGCCAGGGTCGTCTCAAAGGCCGCGTTCACGGCTTCCTTGGCGAGCATGGCGATGGGCGCCGACATCCCGGCGATCTTCTCGGCGGTGGCGAGGGCGTCGTCGAGCAGCTCGGCGGCGGGGACCACCCGGGCGACGAGCCCGCAGCGCTCGGCCTCTGCGGCATCCATCGTGCGTCCGGTCAGCATCATTTCCATCGCCTTGGCCTTGCCGATGGCCCTGGTCAGCCGCTGCGAGCCGCCGATCCCGGGGATGACGCCGAGCTTGATCTCCGGCTGCCCGAACTTGGCGGTGTCCGCCGCGATGATGAAGTCGCAGATCATGGCCAGTTCGCAGCCGCCGCCGAGGGCGTGCCCGGCGACGGCGGCGATCACCGGCGTGCGCACCGCGGCGAGCGCCCCCCAGCCGGCGAACCAGTCCGCCGCGTACATGTCCATGTAGCTCTGCGTCGCCATCTCCTTGATGTCGGCGCCGGCCGCGAACGCCCGCTCGGATCCGGTGATGACGATGGCCCCGACCTCGCTGTCCCGGTCGAGTTCCGTCGCGGCGGCAACGACGTCGCGCATGAGCGCCTCGTTGAGCGCGTTCAGTGCCTGCGGACGATTGAGCGTGATCAGGCCCACCCGGCCACGGCGCTCGAGCAGGATGTTTTCGTAGGTGGTCATGCGGTGGCTTCCTCGTCTGATTTCGAACGGATGCTGTTGATGATGCCCGAGAAGTCCAGTCCGGCGCCGCCCTCGTCGGCGAAACGGCGATAGATCTTCGCGGCGAGCGGCCCCAGCACTGCGGCAACCCCGGTGGATTCGAGGGCGTTGAGGGCCAGGCCGAGGTCCTTGGCCATGAGCGCTCCGGCGAAGCCGGGCTGGTAGTCGCGGTTGGCCGGGCTGGTCGGCACCGGCCCTGGCACGGGGCAGTTCGTGGTGAGCGCCCAGCACTGGCCGGAGGCCGTCGACGCGACATCGAAGAGGGCCTGGTGGGTGAGCCCCAGTTTCTCACCGAGCACGAAGGCCTCAGAGACGGCGATCATCGAGACGCCGAGGATCATGTTGTTGCAGATCTTGGCCGCCTGGCCGCCGCCGGAGCCGCCGCAGTGCACGACCTTCGCGCCCATCACGCCCAGGATGGGCTCGGCCGCCCGGAAGTCCGCCTCGTCTGCGCCGACCATGAAGGTGAGCGTGCCGGCCTCCGCGCCGCCGACGCCGCCGGAAACGGGCGCATCGAGCCCGCGGTGCCCGGCGGCGACAACGATGTCGCGGGCCGTGCGTGCATCCTCGACGTCGACCGTCGACGAGTCGATGAACAGCGTGCCGGGTTCCGCCGCCGCGACCAGCCCGGGCGTCGCGGCATGCCCGCGGTAGGCCTCGAGCAGGTGCCGGCCACTGGGCAGCATGGTGATGACGACCTCGGCTCCGGCGACCGCGGCCGCCGCGGATTCGGCCACCGTGACGCCGTTCAGCTGGGCCTGCTCGAGCGCCGCCGGGACCAGGTCGAATCCGGTGACGGTGTGACCGGCCTTGACCAGGTTGGCGGCCATCGGTCCGCCCATGTGGCCGAGCCCGATGAATGCGATTCGTGTGTTCATGGCTTGTTCTCCTGCGTTCGTATCGGTCGAGCGTCTACGGGTGGAGGTGGCGCGCTCCAGCGCGCGCCAGCCGGAGTTCCCGGGGACCCAGGTCGGCGAAGTAGCCGTCGACGGCATCCGGAGCGACCTCGGCGAGGGTCGGCGGCGACCAGCGCGGGGCGCGGTCCTTGTCGATGACCTGCGCCCTAACGCCTTCGACGAGCTCCGGCCCCGCGAGGAAGCGAAGCGAGACCCGGTACTCCTGGTCGAGCACCTCCTCCAGGCCGGAGAGTTCCCTCGCCCGGCGCAGGGAGGCGAGCGTCACCTTCAGCGCGGTCGGCGATTTGGTGAGGATGACGGCGGCGGCATCGCGGGCCGCTTCGGAGGAGGACGCCTGCAGCGCGCCGACGATCTCCTCGACGGTGTCGAACGAGTAGCACTCGTCGATCCACGCCCGCTCGGCCAGCAGAGGCGATGGCGGGGCGGCCTCGGCCATCGCCCGCACGGCATCATGCGCGTCCGTGCGGGTCAGCGCCTCGGCCAGACCGGCGATCTTCTCGCTGTTCAGGTAGTGGTCCGCGAGCCCCAGCGCGATCGCGTCGGAGCCGGTCACCATTCCGGCGGTGAGCGCCAGATGGGTGCCGAGCTCGCCGGGCGCCCGCGACAAAAGGTAGGTACCGCCGACATCCGGCACGAAGCCGATGCCGGTCTCCGGCATCCCCAGTCGCGTGCGCTCTGTCACGATCCGGATCGACGCATGCGCGGAGACGCCAACACCGCCGCCCAGCACCAGCCCGTCCATCATCGCGACGTACGGTTTCGGGTATCGGGCGATCTGCGCGTTGAGCACGTACTCGTCGGCCCAGAACCGCGCCGTCTCCGTGCCGCCGCGTTCGGCATCCCGGTAGATGGCGACGATGTCGCCGCCGGCGCAGAGCCCCCGGTCGCCGCTGCCGGTCAGCAGCACCGTCTGCACGGCGTCGTCGGATGCCCACTCGGTGAGGGCAGCGGACATCGCCTGGACCATCGAGTGCGTGAGCGCGTTCATCGCCCGGGGCCGGTTCAGGATGATGTGCCCGAGCCGGCCTTCCCGGCGCAGCAGGATCTCCGGCTCTGCGCTTGCCGACCCGACGCTTCCCGACCCGACGCCCCCGGGCGCAGACGCGCCGGTCATCGCTTGTCCGCCAGGTTACGTCCGATGATCAGGCGCATGATTTCGTTGCTGCCTTCCAGGATCTGGTGCACCCGCAGGTCGCGCATGACTTTTTCGATTCCGTATTCCGCGAGATAACCGTAGCCGCCATGCAGCTGGATGGCGCGGTTGGCCACGGAAAAACCGGCGTCGGTCGCGACGCGCTTCGCCATGGCGCACAGCCTGACCGCGTCGTCGGCGCCGCGGTCCAGGGCGTCGGCGGCCCGCCACAGCATGGTGCGGGCCGTCTCCAGCTCGGTATCCATGTCGGCGAGCTCAAAGAGGAGCGCCTGCTTCTCGATCAGCGGTTTCCCGAATGCGCTGCGCTGTTTGAGATAGGCGACGCTCTGGTCCAGCGCCCACTGGGCGCCCCCGATCGAGCAGGCCCCCACGTTGACCCGGCCGCCGTTGAGCCCCTTCATGGCGATGGCGAAGCCGTCACCTTCCGCGCCCAGGCGGTTGGCCACCGGCACGCGCAGGTTGTCGAAGATGACCTGGCGCGTGGGCTGGGCGTTCCAGCCCATCTTCTTTTCGTTGGGGCCGAAGGACAGGCCGGGAGTGTCGGCGGCAACCACGAACGCCGAGATGCCCTGGCTGCCGGTGTCGCCGGTGCGGGCCATGACCACGTAGGTGCTCGAGGCGCCGGCGCCCGAGATGAACTGCTTCGTCCCGTTGAGCACGTACTCGTCGCCGTCGCGTTCCGCCCTGGTACGGAGCGCCCCGGCGTCCGAGCCGGCGTCCGGTTCGGTCAGGCAGTAGCTGCCCAGGGCGTCCATGGTGGTGAGGTCGGGCACCCACCGGTGGCGCTGTTCGTCGGTGCCGAAGGTGTCGATCATCCAGGCCACCATGTTGTGGATGGAGAGGTAGGCGGCAATCGACGGGTCCCCCTTGGCAAGTTCCTCGAAGATCAGGACGGCGTCGCCGCGGGTGAGTCCGGATCCGCCGACGTCCTCCTGCACGTAGATGCCGCCCATACCGAGCGCGGCGGCCTCCCTGAGCACGTCGACCGGGAAATGCTTGGTCTGGTCCCACTCCACCGCATGCGGGGCGAGCGCATCCGCCGCGAAGTCCCTGACCATGTGCACCATGGCCTGCTGTTCGTCCGTGAGCTGGAACATGGTCAGTTCATCGTCGGGATGACGAAGCTGGCGCCATCCTTGATGCCGGACGGCCAGCGCGTCGTGACGGTCTTGGTCTTCGTGTAGAACCGGAAGGAATCCGGCCCGTGCTGGTTGAGGTCGCCGAATCCTGACTTCTTCCAGCCGCCGAACGTGTGGTACGCGATCGGGACCGGAATGGGCACGTTCACGCCCACCATGCCGGTGTTGACCCGCGCGGCGAAGTCGCGCGCGGCGTCGCCGTCATTGGTGTAAATCGACACGCCGTTGCCGTATTCGTGTTCGCTCGGCAGCCGGAGGGCGTCTTCGTAGTTGTCCGCCCGGGTGATGATCAGCACCGGGCCGAAGATCTCTTCCTGGTAGATGCGCATCTCGGGGGTCACGTTGTCGAACAGGGTCGGCCCCATGAAGAAGCCCTCCTCGTGGCCGGGCAGGGAGAATCCGCGTCCATCGACGAGCAGGTCGGCGCCCTCGTCGACGCCGATCTGGATGTAGTCAGCCACCCGTTCGAGCGCCTGGCGGGTGATGAGGGGCCCGTAGTCGGCCGTCTCGTCGAGCGAGTGGCCCACCCGGAGCGCCCGGATGCGTTGGGTGAGTTTCGCAACGAGCGCGTCCGCGGTTGCCCTCCCCACCGGGACAGCAACGGAGATCGCCATGCAGCGCTCCCCCGCCGAACCGTAGCCGGCACCGATCAGGGCGTCGGCGACCTGGTCGAGGTCGGCATCCGGCATGATCACCATGTGGTTCTTGGCACCGCCGAAGCACTGGGCTCGCTTGCCGTGCTCCGCGGCCTGCGTGTAGATGTACTGGGCGATCGGCGTGGAGCCCACAAAGCCCACGGCCTTCACCCTGTCGTCCTGCAGCAGGGCGTCCACGGCGTCCTTGCCGCCGTTGACGACGTTGAGCACGCCGGCCGGCAGGCCGGCCTCGAGGAAGAGTTCGGCGATCCGCAGCGGCACGGATGGGTCCCGCTCGGAGGGCTTGAGGATGAACGAGTTCCCGCTGGCGAGCGCCGGGCCCATCTTCCAGAGCGGAATCATCGCCGGGAAGTTGAACGGGGTGATGCCCGCGACGACGCCGAGCGGCTGGCGCATCGAGTACACGTCGATGCCGGTGCCGGCGCCGGCGCTGTACTCGCCCTTGAGCAGGTGCGGTCCGCCGGCCGCGAACTCGATGACCTCGACGCCGCGCTGGATGTCGCCGCGCGCATCCGCCACGGTCTTGCCGTGCTCGGAGGACAGCAGGCGGGCGAGGGAATCCATGTCCCGGTTGATCAGGTCGAGGAAGCGGAGCAGCACCCGCGCTCGGCGCTGCGGATTCCAGGTGCCCCACTCGACCTGCGCCTCCTCCGCATTCGCGACGGCGGCTTCCATTTCCGCCCGGTCCGCGAGGGGAACCCGCGCCTGCACCTGGCCGGTGTTGGGGTCGAAAACGTCGGCAAACTGCCCGGACGTTCCCAGGACATGCTGGCCACCGATGAAGTGGGTCAACTCGCGAACCATGAAAAACCTGCCTTCCGAAGCGACATCGTTGTGCTGCTCCCGACCAAGGTACTCGGAAGTCCTAGTATTTACTAGGACTTCCGAGTACGTTAGGTCGAGAACGGGCATCGACGGCCGATCAAGCATCGTGCCGTCTCCGGCTTTGTCCCAGGGGAGATACAGGCGCATGGCTCAGAAAACGAGTACGACCACCTACCGTGCCGCGCGCGACCAGCTCCTCGCGCTCCGAGACAACCACGCCCGCGCCTCGGCTGAGTTCCGCTGGCCCGACGTCGGCACCAGCTTCAACTGGGCCACCGACTGGTTCGACGTCCTGGCGGAGGGCAACGAAGCCACGGCTCTCTGGATCGTCGAAGAAGACGGCCGCGAACTGAAGGTCACCTTCGCCGAGATGTCGCGACGGTCAGACCAGGTTGCCACCTGGTTGGCGCAGCGCGGCGTCGGCCACGGTGATCGTGTGATGCTGATGCTGGGCAACCAGGTCGAGCTGTGGGAGTCGATGCTGGCCATCATGAAGCTCGGCGCCGTGATCATGCCGACGTCGACGGCACTCGGCTCGATCGACCTGGCCGACCGGGTGCTCCGCGGCGGCGTCAATCATGTGCTCGCCAACCTGGCCGACACGGCGAAGTTCGAATCGGTGCCCGGCGACTACGGGCGGATCTGCATCGGCGGCGAGGCCGCCGGCTGGGCCGGCTACTCGGATGCCGCGCTGGTTACGCCGGAGAAGAGCGCGGTGGTCGTGTCGTCGGACGACCCGTCGCTGATCTACTTCACCTCCGGCACGACGAACAAGCCGAAGATGGTCGTGCACTCGCAAACCTCCTACCCCGTCGGACACCTGACGACGATGTACTGGCTGGGGCTTCGCCCTGACGACATTCACCTGGCCATCAGCTCGCCCGGCTGGGGCAAGCACGCCTGGAGCTCCTTCTTCGCCCCGTGGATCGCCGAGGCGACCGTCTTCGTCTACAACTACGCCCGGTTCAACCCCGCCGCCCTCATCGACCAGCTGCGCCGGGCCAGGGTGAACACCTTCTGCGCCCCGCCAACCGTGTGGCGCATGCTGATCCAGTCGGATGCCGGCAGCAAGCCGGAGGGCCTGCGCGAGCTGCTCTCGGCCGGTGAACCGTTGAATCCGGAAGTGATCAGCCAGATCGAGCGCGCCTGGGGCCTGACCATCCGGGACGGGTTCGGGCAGACGGAGACGACGGCGATCGTCGGCAACACGCCCGGTTCCGTTGTCAAGCCCGGCTCCATGGGGATGCCCCTGCCCGGGGTATCCGTCGTGCTGGTGGATCCGATCACCGGCCGGCTCGCGGATGAAGGCGAGATCTGCCTCGACCTGGCCAGCAATCCGGTGAACCTGATGACCGGGTACCTGGACGACCCGGAGCGCAACGCTGAGGTGCTCAGGGACGGGTATTTCCGCACGGGCGACGTCGCAAGCAGGGACGCCGCCGGCAACATCAGCTTCATCGGACGCACGGATGACGTCTTCAAATCGTCGGACTACAAGGTCTCGCCGTTCGAGGTCGAAAGCGTGCTGCTCGAGCATCCGGCCGTCGCCGAAGCCGCCGTGGTTCCCGCCCCTGACGACACCCGGCTGAACATCCCCAAGGCCTACATCGTGCTGGCCGTCGGGTGGGAATCCAACCGGGAAACCGCGCTCGCCGTGCTCCTCCACGCCAGAAGCAACCTCCCGCCGTTCATGCGGGTGCGGCGCATCGAGTTCTTCGAACTGCCCAAGACCAATTCGGGCAAGATCCGCCGGGTGGAACTCCGCGCCAGGGAGGCCGACGCGGCCGCGGCCGGCACGTTCCTGGCCGACGAATGGCGGGACGAGCACTTCCCCGAGATCAAACGGTAGCGCCGCCTTCGTGGAGGGGGATCTCTAGTCGGTTTTCCGCGGGGAACCACGTCGTCCGCGTGCCGAGTTCGCTGCAGAGTCCCTGCATCCGCCGGGCGATCGGCCACGCGTTGGCCGTGGCGATGTGGGCGTGGAAGTCGATGATGATCGTCGGATACAGGTGCAGCATGTGCGGGATGCTGCCCCGGGTTTCCAGCACGAAAATGAACGATTGGTCGTTCCGTGCGAACTGGTCGATCGCGTAGTCGTCTACGAAGTCGCCGGTGCTGTAGAGAATCGGCCGGTTGCGGTAGACCTCGACCCCGCGAACGATGTGCGGCGAGTGGCCGAAGACCACGTCGGCCCCGGCGTCGATCAGGGCGTGGGCCAGTCCCCGGTGCTCCGGGGGAACATCGAAGCCCCAGTTCGGTCCCCAGTGGGCCGAGACGATCAGCAGGCGAACCTGGCTCCTGACCCGCCGCACGAGCCTCGTCAGTTCCACGGCGCGGCCGTCCGAGATGTCGCTGGGCACGTAGTGCACGCCGGGTTTCTGGGGGCCGGCCGCCCAGCCGGGTTCGTTGTCGGTGACGGCGAGGAAGCCCAGGGCGCTTCCGTCATGCTGCCAGATGACCGGCTGCCGGGCGGCATCCGTGTCGATTCCTGCACCCGCGTGCAGGATCTGGTGCCGATCGAGCGTCGAGAGGGTTTCGAGGAGGGCGCCCTGCCCGAAGTCGAGCACGTGATTGTTGGCCAGTGACACCACGGTGAAGTCGGCGGCCTTCAGGCTGTCGACGTTCTTGCGGTCCGACCGGAAATGAAACATCTTGCCGGGCCACGGCGTGCCGTCGTCGGCCAGGACGCATTCGAGATTCCCGATCCGGATGTCCGCCTGACTGAGGACCGGCATGGTGTCGCCCCACGGGAAGGTGGGCAGGGCACTGCTCAGCCTGTCGTTGACAAGTCGCCCCAGCATCACATCGCCGACGAAAGCAATTTTCATGCGATACCTCCGGCCGGGCCCCTGAAGCGAGGCTGATCACCACGTCATCATGCACCCAAAGCGCGGGCGGGGCAGAATAAGACGGTGAGTACACCGGTAGTGCCCGAAATCCCCGCCAGCGTTCCCCGACCACCGAGGGCGACGGCGCCAACGAGCGGCTTGACGCGGTGGCTCCTGGAGAACCGGGTGCACCCCGTCGGCCCGGAGAGCGCCGAGGAAACCGCCTCGACGCACAGCTGGTGGAAGGTCATGTGCCTCACCGGCGTCGACTACTTCTCGACCCTGTCGTACCTGCCGGGCATCGCCGCCCTGGCCGCCGGCGCGTTGTCGCCGCTGGCGACGCTTCTCATCGTGGGCCTGACCCTCCTCGGGATGCTGCCGATGTACCGTCGCGTTGCCCAGGAGAGCCCGCACGGGCAGGGCTCCGTCGCCATGCTGGAGCGGCTCCTGCCGTTCTGGCGGGGCAAGTTCTTCGTGCTCGTGCTGCTGGGCTTCGTCGCGACGTCGTGGATCATCACGATCACCCTGTCGTCGGCGGATGCGACGGTGCACTTGCTCGAAAACCCCTACGCGCCGAAATTCCTCGAGGGACATGCCGTCACGATCACGGTGGTGCTGCTGCTTATTCTCGGCGGCGTTTTCCTGCTCGGCTTCAGCGAGGCCGTCACGGTGGCGATTCCGCTGGTGGCGGTGTACCTGCTGCTCAATGGGATCGTGATCGGCGTCGGCCTGTACGACGTGATCACCGAGCCCGGCGCCCTGGCCGGCTGGACGGATGCGCTCACCGCGCGCGGCAGCGGCTTCGGCGACATTGTCGGCCCGGCGGTCATCGCGTTCCCGCTGTTGGTACTGGGCCTGTCGGGGTTCGAAACCGGGGTGAGCATGATGCCGCTGATTGCCTCGAAGGGGGCAACCCCCGAGGAGCGACTGGCGTCGCGCATCCGCAACACCCGCAAGCTCCTGACCGCGGCCGCCGTCATCATGAGCGTCTTCCTCCTCACCAGCAGCTTCGTCACCACGGTGCTCATCCCGGCCGACGCGTTCAAGGCCGGCGGCGACGCCAGCGGGCGCGCGCTCGCGTATCTGGCTCATGAGCGGGTCGGGAACGTTTTCGGTACCGCCTACGACGTCAGCAGCATCCTCATCCTCTGGTTCGCGGGGGCATCCGCGATGGCCGGCCTGATCAACATCGTGCCGCGGTACCTCCCGGCCTATGGGATGGCGCCGGAGTGGAGCCGAGCGGTGCGGCCGGTCGTACTCGTTTACACGGGCATCAGCATCTTGATCACGATCGGGTTCAACGCCGACGTCAACGCCCAGGCCGGCGCCTATGCCACCGGGATCCTGTTCATGATGGTGTCCGGCGCGGTGGCCGTCACCATTTCGGCGGTGCGACGCAAACAACGACCGGCAGCCGTGGCCTTCAGCATCCTGACCCTCGTGCTCTTGTACGCGCTGGCGTCGAACATCCTGGAGAAGCCCGACGGCATCATGATTTCGGCGTTCTTCATCGCCGGGATCATCGTCGTTTCGCTGGTGTCCCGGGTGACGCGCACGACGGAGCTTCGGGTGGAGCGCGTCGAGTTCGACGACGCCGCCCGCCAGTTCATCAGGGACTCCCTCGTCTTCGACGGCGCCCTCAACGTCATCGCGAACCGGCCGCAGGCCGACGGGAAGGCCGGGTACGCCGCGAAGGAGGCCGAACAGCGCGGGATGAACCCGGTGCCGGGCGCTGCCGACGTGCTGTTCCTGGAGATCGACGTGGTGGATCCGTCCGGATTCAGTGAGACGCTGCGGGTTCGCGGCGTCGAAGTCGCCGGCTACCGGGTGCTGCGGGCGGAGAGCCCTGCGGCCCCGAATGCGATCGCCGCGATCCTCCTTGCGATGCGGGACGCGGCCGGCGTGCGGCCGCGTGCCTACTTCGAATGGTCGGAGGGTAACCCCCTCGGACACCTGCTGCGCTACCTCCTGCTCGGGCGCGGCGACACGGCTCCTGTGGTGCGGGAGATCCTGCGCGAGAGCGAACCCGACCCGGCGCGCCGGCCCGGCATCCACGTCGGCGGCGGCTGACGCCGAGCGCTCGACCGCTCCATTCCTGCAGCCGCCCCCCGGTCGTCGGTTACTCCGTTCCGAGGCCGCCGGCTGAGACCGGCTTCGCGCCCGCCTTCGCGAGCACGTCGTTCAGGGGCGCCAGGTCGAAGAGGCCGTTCAGATCCCCGGCTTTCGCTGTGCCTACCGTGACGCCCGCCTTCAGCAGGACCGGGAAAGTCGTCGCGAGAGGGTCCGTCGTGAACGTCACTTTGGTGAGGGCACGGGCGATGACGGCGTCAGAGAGCGCCTTGCCGGTGTCCGCGGTGAGCTTCTTGTTGATCACGGAGGCCGCTTCATCCGGGTGTCCGGTCAGCCAGTTCACGGAATCCGTGTTCGCGGCCACGAGGTCTTTCACCGTGTCGGGGTGTTCCGCGAGGAACTGGCTGCGCACGAGCAGCACCGTCGTGGGGAAGGCGCCGTCTTCCAGAGGGACGCTTCATCGACGAGGACTTTCGCGCCGGCATCGAGCACGAGCCGCGATACCCAGGGTTCGGGCAGCCAGGCGCCGTCGATCTTGCCACTCTGGAACAGAGCGAGGGTCTGCGCATTCTCGGTCGGGGCGATGTGCACATCACCTCCGCCCGTAGTGTCGGTCGTGAAGCCCTGCTTGCCCAGCCAGGACCGCAGGGCGACGTCCTGCGTGTTCCCCAGCTGTGGAGTCGCCAGCGTGGTTCCGGCGAGGTCGGCGGGCTTGTTGATTCCGGCGCGCACCACGAGCGCGGCGCCTCCACTGGTCGCCCCGGAGACGACACGCACCGACTGGCCCGCGCTCTTGACGAAACTGTTCACGGCCGGGCTTGGCCCGATATAGGCCGCATCGATCGCGCCGGCGCTGAGCGCTTCGATGGTCGCCGGGCCGGCATTGAAGATCTGCGTGCTCAGCTTCGTGCTCCCGAGTGATTTCTTGAGGAACCCCTTTTCCAGCCCGACCAGGGCCGGCGCATGCGTGACGTTGTCGAAGTAACCGAGTCGAAGCTCCGCGGCGGGGCCGGTCGCGGCGGGTGCTGTCGCGTCCGTCGCGGTCGTGGCTGCGGTGCATCCGCTCAGCACCGTGGCAACCAAGGCTGAGGCAACCAGCGCGGCGGAGGCGACCCCGAAAGTCGCGCGCAGGCCGGTCCGGCGGATTGAGACACGGGTATTCTGACGGCCGTGCGGATGCGACGCGGGGCGACGCGACCCAGGGATCGTGGTCTCGGTGTTGTTCAGGGACATGGTTTCGCTTCCATTTGCTTGGCGCGCCGTGGCGCGGGGACTTCGATTTGTGAAAACTTATTGGAACCGCCGCCGGTTCAGCGCGGAGCCTCGACACGGCCGGTCATGCGCGGTAGCGCGGCGTCACAGTGCCGCGACCTGGTTGCGCAATGCTTCGGCCGCTCGGCTCCACCAAGCGCAAGAAACAGCGCGGGGCGCTCCCCCGCCAAGGTCACCGAACAGGGTCGGCGTGTCTGGCGATTCACGGCGTTCCGCCCCTGCCCGAACGGATGGCGGTGGCGCCCGAATTGCCGCCGGCTTGTCCTCCACAATCTCGGCCCTGACCAGCTTATTCACAGTGCCGGCGCAGGTCAGAAGAATGTCGGCCGGTACGCGTAATGTGGCTCCCATGACAGCTTCGGTCATCGCCCAGCAGGAGGCACAAGGTGCCCGCTTCGAGGCGATCGCGGCCGCCGAGCGAGCCATCTCGCAGGCGTTTGCCGCCCGGGCGGAACTCGTCGATGAAGCCCGCCGCTTCAGCGCGGCGAACGCGGCGACCTCGGCCCGGGAACCGGGTTC
This sequence comes from Microbacteriaceae bacterium, assembly GCA_036723055.1. GTDB lineage: Bacteria > Actinomycetota > Actinomycetes > Actinomycetales > Microbacteriaceae > Cryobacterium. The sequence continues at coordinate 36,111 of DAIMHX010000007.1, read as the reverse complement.
CCGGTGGGATGCAAGCACGATCGCCCAGCGCGAATTCGTGAGCGAACTGGCGTGCACCATCCGGGTGCCGCAACGCACGGCCGAGAACCTGATCGCCGAGAGCCGGGCCCTGGCCGAGAAGCTGCCGGCGACCCGGGAAGCCTTGCAGAACGGGGAAATCAGTTACCGGCAGGCGCAGGCCCTGATCGAGCAGGCCTGGACCGTGCCCGACGACGCGAAGGCGGCGTTCGAGGAGGCCCTGCTTCCGGCCGCGGCGAACCTCACCGCCTCCAAACTCAAATACAAGGCCCGCCTGCTGCGGGAACGGCTGCACCCGGAGACCATTACCGCGCGGCACCAGACCTCGGTCGGTGACCGCACGGTGTTCTTCGAACCCGAGGCCGACGGGATGGCGTCACTGACCTGGTACGACGCCGCCGATACCGTCCAGGCCGCATACGTCCGAGCCACCGACCTCGCCCTCAGCCTGCAAGGGCCCACCGAACCCCGTACCCTCGCCCAGCTCCGCGCCGATGCCCTCGCCGACCTGCTCATCGACGGGGTCACCCCCGCCGGCCTTGGAGAGGGCGTCAGAGCGAGCGTGAACGTGACGGTCCCGGTGCTCACTCTCCTCGGCCACAGCGAAGAACCCGCCCACCTCGAAGGGTACGGACCGATCGACCCGGCCACCGCCCGGCGCCTCGCGGCTAGGGCACCGAGCTTCACCCGGTTGCTCACCCACCCGGAGACCGGGGTCGTGCTCTCGGTCGGCCGCGACAGCTACAAGGTCCCGAAAGCGCTGAAACGCTGGCTCCGGATCCGTGACGAGACCTGCCGGTTCCCCGGCTGCAACCGCGCCGCGCGCCGCTGCGACCTCGACCATTCCCTGGACTGGCAATTCGACGGCCGCACCGAACACGATAACCTCGCCCATCTCTGTCCGGGCGACCACGCACTGAAGAGCGAGACCGGCTGGACCCTGGAACACGTGGGCGACGGCAGCCTGAGATGGACCTCGCCGACCGGGCGTCCCTTCACGACCGAACCGGCCAACCGCATCAGTCCCATGCCCGCGCTTCCACCGGCGCTGGCGTCGGAGCTGGTGCCCGAGCCGCCGCCGTTCTGACGCCTTCTACCGGCTGCTCAGCGTGGGCCAGAGATTGAACTCAGCCGTGCGCCCGCTGCGGAACTCCAGATGGTTGCGCCGTAGGTGGTGACGCCAACGGCGACGCCGCCGGCGGCGGTCGTCAACCCGATGGCGACACCGCCGGCGGCGGAGAGGCCCACCGCCAGCCACGCGAGGCTGACCAGACCGATCGCCAAACCGCCCACGGGGAGAAGCCCGATCGCAACGATGCCGATGGCGACGTCGCCGATGGCAATGGCACCGCGAGTACGGCTCACCCGGTAGCGACCATCGCCTCCTCGGCCGCCGACGCTGATGTGCACGACCGGGCGCCCGGCCCAGGTTTGCCGGCTGCAGTATTCGACCGGCCTGCGCCATGTCCTTCGCGGTGATTGCTGTCTGAGGGTTTGATGCTGACCAAGTCAACGGCGGCGGTGCAGCCGCTAGCAGCATCGCGGCCGTTGTCTTGGATCAACTATTGGTCGGGTCAGCTGGTGCAGTAAACGTCGACGAAGTACGTCACATCACCTGCATCGTGGTTGCCCACCACAACGGTCACTGTCGCCTTCCCGCCGTTCGGTTTGATCGTCGCCCCAGTGGGAGAAACGACGTGGTCGATGTTGCAGTTGGCCTGGTCGGCGACCCGGATCTGATGGGTGCCTTGCTCTGCCGCTTCGACGTGCGCCTCATGGAAAGCCAGGATCGCGGGGTTGTACTCCGAGTACTTCGCGTTCGTGGCGCCATTCGTGTCGGTCCATGTGGCAAGCAGTCCGTCGATCGGGTCGGCGGAGCCGGCCTTCCAGAAACGGGTGTCGATCTCCACGATCCTGTTGTTCTTGACCTTGAAGTTGTCGGTCTTGCTGTAGCGCGGGACGAAGCAGTGCTTGTTCCCGGCGGCGCTGCAGTTCAGTTGTGTTGTCGGGGTGACCCACACCTTGTACACTCCACCGTTGTTCGTCGTGTCCAGGTACGGGAACAGCTGCACGGTTGCACCACCGTCTTCGCCGTCGGCACCAACGGCGTGGGCGCAAGCACCACCGGGGGTGACATTCTGAATCACTCCCTGAGCATTGACGGTGAACTGCCGACAGGCGACAGGGTCAGTGGAGAGCAGGTCTTTGCCGGACGGGTCGGTTACCTGGAACGAATAGATGCCGGCAGGCAACCCGGCCGCTCCGTCCGGGGCATTGATGCCCGGGCCGCCATTGAGGTAGACGTCCTGCTTGTCCTGGTAGATGTTCAAGTTCACAGGAACCCCGGTGCTGTCGGTCGTAAAAATGGCCCCGGAGACCGGAGCAGGTGCGGCGTAAGCCGGAAATGCAATCACCATCAATGCGGCAGGCACAACTATGGCAATCAGGGCGAGCTTTCTCAACATGGTCTACCCCTATCGATTTCGACCCGAGCTTCTGTGGAGTTTTGTGCGAACGGGCAGGCTGGGCTGCCAGTGCGGATCAGAGTAGACCGGGAGGGCGGCGGGGACTACCCCTGTTCGGGTGTCGGCCGCCGCGTGTACTCCGGCAGGGACGCCAAACGTCACGGCTCTCAGCGGGAGGACCGGTAAGCCACAGCCACGCTGTTCGCGCTCTCATGAGACCAGTGGCTCCGAGCCAGGTTCTCGTCGTCTGCGTCTAACGCCGGATTCCTAGCATCGGATTCGTTCTCCATCCGGGTCGAAAGCCGGTTCCGCCGCAACGGTGGCCGGAATCCGCCGATCAAAGTAGCCGATCTCCACGCCGGTCCCTGGAATCGTCAGTTCAATCGGAAGCCAGGCATAGGCCAATGGAGTGCCGAGCGTGTATGCGTAGGCCGCCGAGGTGACGTAGCCGACCGCTTCGCCCTCTGAGTAGACCGGTTCAGAGCCAAGAACGATTCCGTTCGGCTCATCGATGATGAGCAGGCTGAGTTTCCTGGTTGGCGGCGTTCCGTTCGCGAGCGCCTCGCGGCCGAGGAAACTCGGCTTGGCCATTCTCACGGCGAATTCGAGCCCGGCCTCAGCCGGCGTGTGGTCGTTGTTCATATCCGAGCCAAAGGAACGGTAACCCTTTTCCAGCCTCAAGGCGTTGAATGCGCCTCGACCGGCCGCGATGATTCCATGCTCCTCGCCGGCGGCCATGAGAGTGTCCCAAAGGGCGAGGCCAACATCCGCAGTGCAATACAGTTCCCAGCCCAGTTCGCCAACATAGGACAGCCGCATCGCGGTAACCTGGATCAGGCCGAGGTAGGCGGACTTGGCCTTGAAGTAGCCAAAGCCCTCGTGCGAGAAATCATCGTCGGTCAGTGATTGGACTACGGCGCGGGCCTTGGGCCCCCAGATGCCGATGCAGCACGTTCCAGCCGTGGTGTCACGCACCTGCACAGCGGATTCCTCGGGAAGTTGGCGTCGCAACCAGTCGAGGTCGATCGCGCCGTTCGCGCCAACCTGGTAAAGCTCCTCGCCTAGCCGGGCCACGGTCACGTCGGAGCGGATGGTGCCGTTCTCGCCAAGCATGAGGCAATAGGTCACCGACCCGACTGCCCGGCCGACGTTCCCTGTGACGATTCCCTGTAGGAATTCGGTGGCACCGCGGCCGCTTACCTCGAGGCGCTTGAGCGCTGTCATGTCGTAGAGAGCGACATCCGTCCTGGTGATGGCGGCCTCTGCCGCGATCGTGGGCGACCAATACTGCGACGCCCACTCGTCCGGCTCCGGGATGTTCCAGCCGGTGTTGCGGTCGCTTGAAACGAGCGCGTCGTTGGCGCTGTACCAGTGCGGACGCTCCCAGCCGCCCGCCTCGAGGAACATGCCGCCGAGTTCCTGCTGCCGTGGATAGAACGGGGAGGTGCGCAGCGGCCGCGAGTGTTCGCGCGGCTGGAGCGGATGCATGATGTCGTAGACCTCCACGAAGTTCTGCGAGTCTGTGGCCTCGACGAATTGAGGGCCGAGCTGGAATTTCTCGAACCGGTTGATGTCACATGCGTGCAGGTCGAACGTTGATGAGTGTCCGTCGACGATCCACTCTGCCATCGCGCGGCCGACACCGGCAGAGTGAGTTACCCAGACTGCTTCGGCGAACCAGAATCCGTCCAGGCTTGCGTGCGGACCAAGAAGCGGCATGTTGTCGACCGTGAACGAGAAAACCCCATTGATCGCTTCGCTCAGGTTGGTGCCGGCGGTGGCCGGGAGAATGCGGGCGCTCTCCACGAGTGCAAACTCAAAGTCCTCAGGGGTGAACGGCTGCACCGACGGCATAACCTCCCCGTCCCAACGGCCAAAGTCACCGATCGGGATCGGCATCGGGCGATGGCGATACGAGCCGATGCCAAGGCTGGTTCCATTCTCGCGGTAGTAGAGGTCGGCATCCTGGTGGCGCAGCACCGGCCTGGTGGCCTCTGCGCGGTGACCGGCCAGGGCCGGGATTGGCGCCGTCCACGCCAGCTGGTGGGCGAGTGGGGTCAGCGCAAGCGCCTGGCCGACCATCGCGGCGATCTTCGGTCCCCAGATTCCCGCGCAGCAGACCACGATGTCGGCGTCGAGATGGCCGAGATCGGTGTCGACGCCGGTCACCTTCCCACCTTCGGTTGTGATTCCGATCACCTCATGCCCGTCAAGAATCCGTGCTCCCCGGGAGACTGCTCGGTCCAGTTGCGCGGCGATCGCCTTGACCGACTTGGCTATGCCGTCACTGGGTACATAGAGGCCCCCGTAGATGTGTTCGGGATTGAGCAGGTCCCACGTCGCCACAGTCTCGGCGGGGTCCAGCAGGCGCGCCCCGGCGACCCCCCAGGACTGTGCGTATCCGAAACGGCGTTTGAGTTCCTCGGCGCGGGCCGGCGTTGTGGCGATTTCGAGGCCGCCGACGGAGAGGAAGCACGGTTCGCCGCGCCAGCTGAGGGAGCTGAGTTTGTCGACGGTGTACTTCGCCAGCTCGGTCATGACCTGAGAACCATTAGTTTGGAAAACCACTCCAGGGGCGTGCGAGCTCGAACCCCCGGCATCGGGAAGTCGCCCGGCATCGACCACGGTGACGTTGGTCCAACCCTTCGCGGTGATTTCGTCCGCGAGCGAGGCTCCAACGACACCGCCCCCAATGATTACGACAGTCGGCTGAATCATCGACGCTCCCATTCCATTTCCCACAAGTAGATTTATCCCCATCATCCTGGGCACGAACTCTGCCCAGCGGTGTCCGCCCCCAGCATCCGCCAACACGAATGAGTGACACCGGGGACGGATGTCATTGCCCTACTTGAGCCAGGCGGCCACCTTTGCCGGGTTAGCGTCAACCCACTTCTTCGCTGCCGCGGCCGGACTCATCTTGTCCGCGGAGATGTACTGGGCGACCAGGTTCTGGTCTGCGTTCGTCCACGAGAAGTTCTTCAGCAGTGCCGCTGCCGGAGGAGCGGTCTTCGTGAGGGTTGTGGACATGACCTTGTTGAGCGTGTAGAGCGGGTAATCGCACGCGACCGCAGCCGGGACGGAGTCACAGCCGGCCACATACGCAGGGAGGGCCACCTTCTGGAGAGCGACCTCCGATATGAACCACTGCGGTTCATAGAAGTACGCGATCAGCCATGTCTTTTCCTTTTCCGCGGTGCGGAAAGCTTGAATCAGCGCAGCCTCTGAGCCTGCGTAGACGACCTTGTAGTTGAGTTTCAGGTTTGTCACGATCGCCGCGTCGTTGGTGACATAGGACGGGTCGCCATCAAGAAGCTGCCCGGCATTTCCCGACTCAGAGGTGCGGAACTTGTCGGCGTACTTGTTCAAGTTCTCCCAGTTGAGTAGGTCCGGGTGGGCCTTTGCCAGCCACGGCGGAATGTACCAGCCGATCTTGCCTTCGTTTCCGGTCTGACCAGCATCGACGGCGACCTTCTGGTTGGTGATGTATTTCTTCGTGAGCTCTTCGTGGCCCCAGTTCTCCATGATCACGTCCACGGTCGAATTGCTGAAGCCCTGCCAGGCCACCTGTTCGGTGAGGCCCAGCTGCTTGACCGTGCAGCCCAGCTTCTTCTCGGCAACGTATGTGTACACGGCGGCGTCGGCGGTGTAGCCGACCCAGTCGTTCATTGCCAGGTTGACGGTTCCGCATTTCGTCGCGCTTGCGGCGCCGACTCCAGTGTTCAGCGAGCTGCTACAACCAGTCATGAGAAGCAGGGATGCGGCGACCGTGGCGATGCTAACGGTGTAGCGACGGCGGTAGTGGTGGTGCAGGGCCATGATGATCCTCTCTTTGGTGCGTTAGTTAGTGCATTGCTGGTGCTGTGGTGAACCGTGCCCGGCGGACGCCGAAGGACTGTGTGCGGTCGCGCTTCGCCGCGGCCTGGGTTATCCGGTCGAGCATTATCCCCAACAGCACAATTGCGATCCCGGCAGCGAAACCCTTGCCGAAGAGCGAGATTTGACTGAAACCGGCCACGACGTCGTAGCCGAGCGCCCCACCCCCCACCAAACCGCCGACGACAACCATTGCGAGCACGTAGATAAGGCCCTGATTCGTCGCGAGAGCGATGGAGGAAGAGGCCAGGGGCAACTGGACCTTGGTGATGGTCTGCCAGGGGCTCGAACCGCTCGACTGCGCCGCCTCCACCGTGTCGGATGACACCCCGGCAATACCTTCGGCGATGATCTTGATCGACACCGGTGCCGCGTACACGACCGCTGCGACGATTGCCGTGAACCGCGACGGGCCAAACAACCCGAGGAAGGGGATGAGGTAGACGAAGGCAGGCATTGTCTGGGCGGCATCGAGGCTCGGGCGAAGCCAGCCGTCCACCCGAGACGATCGTCCCATCGCCACACCCACGACAAGGCCGAGGGCCATGGTGATGAGGGTCGCGATGAGGGTCGAAGCGAGGGTAACCATGGCGTCTTCCCATAATCCGGACGCGACGATCAGGGCGAGACAGACGCCGGAAACGATGGTTGCCCGAGCACCACCAAAAAGCAACGCGAGGCTCAGCACGACGAGTGCAACCAGCGGGAACGGCGACTCAGTCAGCAGAGACTGGAATGGGTTAAGGATCGCGACGGTGAAACCGTCCCTGAAATTGGTCGTGAAAATCGAAAGCACGGCCTGCAGCCAGAGGCTGATGACATTGACGACTGAACTCAGCCATCCGCCAACGATTAGGGAGGTCGGAAACTGCGCTGCCCATAGGACAGTGCGCGACAGGAATATGGCCAAAAGCGCCACCGCGAATCCGGCAATCAGCGCGATTCTGCGCAACCGTTTGCGCTCCGGGTTCGACATTCTGGCGCTGATCTCGGCGCGCATACTCGCCGCGGTGGTCACTCGATCGAGAACGATCGCCAGGATGACGATGGCTGAGCCCGCAACGACGGCGTCACCGATATTGAGGGACTGCAACGCCTGCAGCACGAGCTGACCAAGGCCGGGCGCAGCGATCAGCGCCGCGATAGTGACCATGGACAGCGCTGCCATGACCGTCTGGTTGATGCCGACCACGATGGCGCTCCTGGCGAGCGGGAAGAGGACGGTCCAGAGCCGCTGTCGCCGGTTGGCGCCGAGCGAGTCGACGGCTTCACCGATCGACGCGGGTACCGTCCGGATGCCGTGGGCAGTCAACCGGATGACCGGCGGTGCCGCATAGATCACCGTAGCGATCACGGCGGCGGGCGGGCCGATCAGAAACAGCAAGGCGAGCGGGGCGAGGTAGACGAACGACGGCAGAGTCTGCATGAAATCCAGCACTGGGGTGACCACGCGTTCTACCCGCGAATTGAGCCCCGCCCACACGCCCAGTGGAATGCCGATGACCAGCGAGAACAGCACTGCGGTCACGGTCAGGGCGAAGGTCGACATCGCCGCCGTGAACACGCCAAGAAAACCGAGGGCGGCAAATCCGAGGGCCGTCAGGATCGCGACCTTGTAGTTGCCGACCAGCCAGGCGATCCAGGCCATGAGCGCGACCACGCCGAGCCAGCCGATTTCTGGGAGCTGCAGCCCGACATCCGTTTGAACGAAAAGCTGCGTGAAGATGGATGCCACCCAGCCGACGAAACCGCGAATGCTGTCAAAGATGTAGACGAAGACGGGGTTGCTATTGCGGTTGTTGCCGACCCAGTCGTTGACATCGTTGAGCCATAGGTGCAGCGGCGTGACCTCCGCACTCTGCAGCGGCAGGTTCCAGCTGTTGGCAAACAGTCGCCAGCCGAGGGTCCACCCCAACAGCACCACGGTCACCGTGTAAGCCCAGCGGGGAATGACCCGCCACCCCGCCGCGGTTGGCGTACCGAAGGACTCGCTCACCGCCATCAGGCCCTCGCCCCGGCGACTTCGCGCAGGATGGCGTCCCTGTCGACGACGCCGATCACCGTTCCGTCGGCGATTACCCGCACCGGAATGGAGGAGCCGAGTACCGCGGGGATCGCCTCGGCGATGACGGTGTCGGCCGGCAGGCTCGGGCCATCCGCGGGTAGTCCGTCCGGCACGGGCGTCACCACCCACTTGAGCGTAAGCACGTGAGACCGTGACACGTCGGAGACAAAATCCGCCACGTACGCGTCCGCAGGGGCTCCAACAAGCTCGTCGCCCGTCCCGATCTGCACGAGTTCACCTTCGCGCATGATGAGGATGCGGTCGCCGAGTTTGAGAGCCTCGGACAGGTCGTGCGTGATGAAGACCATGGTCTTGCCCATGTCGCGGTGCAGGCGAATTACCTCCGCTTGCATGTCCCGTCGGATGAGCGGGTCCAGCGCCGAGAACGGCTCATCGAATAGCAGCACGTCCGGGTCGGATGCGAGCGCCCTTGCGAGGCCGACGCGCTGCTGCATGCCGCCGGAGAGTTGATCCGGGAACCGCTGCTCCAGGCCATGCAGGCCAACCAGGTCGATGACCTCGCGCGCCCTGGCGTATCGCGCGGCCTTGCTTGTACCCCGAATTTCGAGGCCGAATGCGATGTTGTCGATGACCGAGCGAAACGGAAGCAGCCCAAAGTGTTGGAAGACCATGGAGACTTTGCGGCGTCGCACTTCGCGCAGTTCCCTGCTTCCGAGGTCCATGACGTCCTGCCCCTCCAGCAGCACTCGACCGGCGGTCGGCTCGATCAGCCGGGTGAGGCATCGAACGAGGGTCGATTTGCCCGATCCGGACAGCCCCATGACAACAAAGACCTCACCGTGCGATACATCGAAGCTGATGTCGCGGACGGCGGTGACGCATCCGGTCTTTTCCAGGATCTCGGCGGCGCTGAGTCGCGCCAGCGATGCGTCGGCGACGATTTTTGCCGCATCCGGACCGAAGACCTTCCAGAGGTTCCTGATCGAGAAATCGACGTCCGGCGCGACGGAACTGCTGTCAATCATGGTGGCCGTCGTGGTTGCTACGCTCATGATCCGCTCCTGCTCGATTGTCGTGCGGGGCTGTTGGTCAAGGATTCACGACCCAAACCACAGCTGGGGCTTGGGTCTGATGTTTTGCCATATATGTTTGGTTTCGCGGTATTCGGCCAGGCCGGTAGGGCCAAGCTCTCGCCCGTTGCCCGACTGGCCAAACCCACCCCACTCCGCTTGCGGCACGTAGGGGTGGTAGTCGTTGATCCAGACCGTGCCGCACCGCAGGGCCTCTGCGACCCGCTGCGCGCGGGACGCGTCGGAGGTCCAGACCGCTCCGGCCAGGCCGTAGGGCGTGTCGTTGGCGAGGCGGACTGCCTCCTCCTCCGTGGTGAATGTCTCGACCGTGAGCACAGGGCCGAATGACTCCTCCTGCGTAACCCTCATCTCGGTGCAGCATCCGTCGAGAATCGTTGGCGGGTAGAAGTAGCCACCGGCGAGCGCCGGTTCGGTCGGAATTCTCCCGCCGCAACGCAAGACCGCGCCCTCCGCGATTCCGGCCTGCACGTAGGCGTGCACCTTGTCGCGGTGCGAGGCAGAGATCAGCGGGCCGGTCTCGGCATCCGCATCAAACGGGCCGCCGAGACGGATGCGCATCGCGCGCTCCACGACGGCGTCCAGAACAGCGTCATGGATTTCCTCGGCGATGATCAACCTAGATCCGGCGGAGCAGACCTGGCCGGAATGCAAGAAAACGGCGGTGAGGACATGGTCAACGACGGTCTCAAAGTCAGCGTCGGCGAAGACGATATTCGGGTTCTTTCCGCCCAGCTCGAGGGCAACTCGCTTGATCGTTTCCGCCCCGGCTGCCATGATCGCCTTGCCGGTGTTGAGCCCGCCGGTGAACGACACGAGATCCACGCGCGGATCCGAACTGAGCACGCTGCCGACCTCAGGCCCGGAGCCGGTGACCAGACCAGCGACGCCGTCCGGCAGTCCGGCTTCGGTGAGCGTCTTCATGAGCAGGATGGCCGTGGATGGGGTGAGTTCGCTCGGCTTCAGCACGAACGTGTTCCCGGCCAGGAGCGCCGGGGCGACTTTCCAGGAGACCTGCAGAAGCGGGTAGTTCCAAGGGGTGATGAGCGAACAGACGCCGACCGGGGCGTAGACGATGCGACTTATCGCATCGGGGTCACCGGTGGCGATCACACGGCCGGCATCGGTGCCGGCGATGTTCCCGAAGTAGCGGAAGCAGGCAATGATGTCGTCCATGTCATATTCGGCCTCGACCAGGCGTTTTCCGGTGTCGAGCGCTTCAGCCCTGGCGTACACGGCCTTGTCACGGACGAGCAGTTCCGCGGTGCGATGCAGCAGCTCGCCGCGCTTCCACTCGGGAACGGATGACCAGATGCCGCTATCGAATGCGCTGCGCGCCACGCCAATGGCCGTGGCCGCGTCGCTTGCCGTGGCCTCGACAACCCTCGCGACATGACTCCCGTCGGCCGGACAGCGGATCTCGCGCGTGCGCCCACCGTCGGAGACTTTCCATTCGCCTTCGAGGTAGAGACCCTCGAGAACCAATGGTGCGTCACGCACGGCGATATTCGGATAGCTCACGGTCTTCGTTCCTCTTCGGAGTAGACGGCACGGCGCTCGTTCGCGTCCTGCCGCAAGAGAAGCGTCGGCTTTGTCGTTGCATATTGCGCATCGTGACGCTTCCTTTGCAACATATTGCGATGCTGGACGCACCCTCGTCAAGTGATTCCGATGATTTGTACCTGACCGAAACACAATCTTTTCGTCGCAGACACATTTCCCGGCCGAAAACGCGGGAAATTCGGGCAGGCAGGAGGGAAGCACCCTCAATGCGTGCGCTCGAGCGGGTCAGTCCGTGGACATGAACGCGTGGTAGCCCATGCGGGTCGAGACCTCGGCTGCGGCCGCGAGCAGCGGAGGGATCGCAGCGGCGATGCGATCTGGAGTGAGCCGGAAGCTCGGGCCCGACACAGACATTGAGGCGATCACTGTTCCGCTGTTGCCACGGATCGGCGCCGCGATCGCCGTCAGTCCCAGCTCGAGCTCGTCGACGGCGACCGCGTAGCCCTGCTCGCGCACGGATGCCAGGATGCCCAGGAGCGCCTCCGGGTCCGTGATCGTCTTCTCAGTGTGGCGCTCGAAGGCACCGTTCGATTCGACGAGCCGGTCGATGATCTGTTCTATTTCCGTGGGCGGCAGCCACGCCAGCAGAACCCGGCCGTTCGCGGTCGCGTATACAGGGTTGCGCTTCCCGAGCCAGTTGTGGATTTGTAGGGCTGAGAGGCTGGACGCCTGGTCGAGGTAGAGAGTTTCGAGGCCGGCCAGAATCACGAGGTTTACCGTCTCACCGGTCCGGGCGGCCAGTTCCCGGCTCACCTGGCGACTCTCAGTCACGATGTCAAGACGTCCGCGTGCTGCGCCAGCGAGGCGCACGACGCCCAGGGCAAGCTGGTATTGGCCACGGTCGGAGATTTGCTCAACGAGCCCGTGCTCTTCCAGCGTCGCCACAAGGCGTGAGACCGTGGACTTGTGCACGCCGAGAGTCTTCGCCATCTCCGTTACCCCGAGCTCTCCGTCCTCTGCCAGAAGCTCAAGGATTGTCAGGGCCCGGTCGACTGACTGCACCAGTCCATTCGCCGTCATCCCCGGCTCAGTCTTCGTCGCCAGTCGGTCGGATGCAGCGACAACGTCACCGGGATCATTGGAAGCCATGGCCGGATACTAGCGTTAGTTGTCCACCAGCTCACCTTCAGCTGCCTTTCACTTTTCTCAACACCGAGCAAGAGTCGCATCTGTGGCCACGCAGCGGCATGTTTTGAATGTGTTGCGTAACTTGCTACATGTTGCGTAATATGCATCTCATTCCGCCCTTTCGCCAGAGTAAGGAACATCATGCCGCCGTATCGTGAACCGGGTCGAGAGTACATCCTCACTCTCTCCTGCCAAGATGGCCCCGGCCTCGTGCACGAGGTCGCGGGCTTCATCGTCCAACACCGGGCGAACATCATCAGTAGCCAACAACTCGATGATCGTCACACTGGCCGGTTTTTCATGCGCCTGCAGTTCGATTTCGCCGGCAGCGCTCCCCCCCTCGACGAGCTCTCGACCGCGTTCACCGAGGTCGCGGAACGCCGTGGAATGGCCTTCGAGCTCGTCGACAGCGCCACCCCCACGCGCACCCTCATCATGGTCAGCCGCTTCGGTCACTGCCTCAACGACCTGCTATACCGCTATCGAATCGGCACTCTCAACATCGAAATTCCCGTCATCGTTTCGAACCACCCGGATTTCGCCGCGCTGGCGGCCTCCTACGACATCGAGTACCTGCACCTTCCCGTCACACCGGACTCAAAAGCGGAGACGGAAGCGACCTTGCTGCACCTGATCGACCTCCACGAGATCGACCTGGTCGTGCTCGCTCGCTACATGCAGATCCTGTCGCCGGAGACCAGCCACGAGCTCTCCGGCCGCGCCATAAACATCCATCATTCCTTCCTCCCCAGTTTCAAGGGAGCAAAGCCGTACCACCAGGCCCACGACCGCGGTGTGAAGCTGATCGGCGCGACCGCCCACTACGTCAATGACGATCTGGACGAGGGACCCATCATCGAACAGGATGTGGTTCGCGTTGACCACGGCTTCGGCCCGGAAGACCTGGTTGCCGCCGGCCGCGACGTTGAGACACAAGTGCTCTCGCGCGCCGTGCAGTGGCACAGCGAACGCCGTGTGTTCCCCAACGGCAGCCGTACCGTCGTATTCCGCTGAATTCCGTCGAAGCGCGTCCCGCAACGCGGGACGCGCTTCGGGCGCGGTGTTGGCTGCCTAGCCTGCCTTCGGCGTGTGACGGTAGAATCCCACAGTGCTCGCGGCCATCGGCTCCCGGCCCAGGATCAGGTCCGCGGCCTTCTCGGCGAGCATCATGACCGGAGCGTAAATGTTGCCATTGGTGATGTAGGGCATCGCCGAGGCATCCACCACGCGAAGTCCCTGAGTCCCGTGCACCCTCATGGTGAGGGGGTCGGTCACCGCCATCGGATCGGAGGCCGGCCCCATTTTGGCGGTGCAGGACGGATGTAGCGCCGTCTCGGCATCCTTTGCCACCCAGTCGATGATCTCCTGGTCCGTCGCAACTGAGGAGCCCGGCGAGGTCTCCCCGCCGTTGTATGGATTCATTGACGGCTGACCAAGGATGCTCCGAGCGACGCGGATCGCCTCGACCCACTCTCGCCTGTCCTGATCCGTCGACAGGTAGTTGAAGAGCATCGATGGATGTTTGCGCGGGTCCGTCGACGTGATCTTGAGAGCACCGCGGGCGTCCGAGTACATGGGGCCGACATGAACCTGATACCCGTGGCGCCGATCCATCCCCGAGCCGTCATAACGCACCGAGATCGGCAGGAAGTGGAACATGAGATTAGGGTAGGCAACGTCGTCGTTGGATCGAACAAAGCCGCCACCCTCGAAATGATTCGAGGCCGCGGGACCAGACCGGGACAGCAGCCACTGCAATCCGATGAACGGGTACCGCCACTTCGCCAGGTAGGGCTGCATCGTCACCGGTTCGAGGCAGGCGCTCTGCACGTAGACCTCAAGATGGTCCTGCAGGTTGGCGCCGACTCCAGGCAGGTGGACAACCGATGCAATACCGAGCGCCGCCAGGTCCGCGGCATTGCCGATTCCGGAGAGCTGCAACAGCTGTGGCGTGTTGATCGCGCCACCGCAGAGGATAACCTCGGCTGCACCGACGGTCACCTGTTTTCTGCCTCTGACGTAGCTCACTCCCGTCGCTTGGGTTCCGGAGAAGGTGATGTCCGTCACGTGGGAGCGTGTGCGCACGGTGAGGTTGGATCGGTGCCGGTTCGGCCGCAAGTACGCGCGCGCGGCCGACAATCGTCTGCCTTTGTGCACGTTGCGGTCGAAGGGCGCAAACCCCTCCTGTTGATAGCCGTTCACATCCTCGGTGCGCGGATAGCCTGCCTCCACGGCCGCATCGAAGAATGCTCCGAAGAGCGGATTGTCGGCCGGTCCGCGCTCCAGGACGAGCGGCCCTCCCTTGCCGCGAAACTCATCGTCCCTGCTCGCGGCCAGACTGTTCTCCATCCGCCGAAAGTAGGGAAGGCAGTGTGCGAAATCCCAGCTCTCCATGCCCGGGTCGGCGCCCCAACGTTCGTAGTCGAGCGGATTGCCGCGCTGGAAGATCATCCCGTTAATCGAACTCGAGCCGCCGAGCACCTTTCCGCGGGCGTGCGCGATCCTTCTCCCCTTCATATGGGGCTCCGGGTCGGACTTGTAGCGCCAATCGTAGAACGGGTTGCCGCTGGGGAACATCAGCGCAGCCGGCATCTGGATGAAAAGGTCCCACGGGTAGTCGCTGCGGCCTGCTTCCAGAAGAAGCACGCTCGACTTGCCGTCCGCGCTCAGCCTGTCTGCGAGCACACATCCGGCGCTGCCGGCGCCAACGATAACGTAATCGAAGGTCTCTGTCTTCATGGTTCGGCTCTCTCCGTTGGCACATGGTGGTCTGGTGAATGAGGTTGGATTGCAGGATGAGCAATACGAGTAGGGAACATACCGGGGCCCAGTCCGTCGACCGCGCGGTAACGGTGCTGGAAATCATCGCCAGGAGGGGCGAAGCGAGCGTCTCCGATGTGGCGACCGAGGTGGGGGTGCATCGCTCGACGATCTCTCGCCTGCTCGCGGTACTGCGTTCGCGCGGCATGGTCGAGGTTGCGGGTGCCGGCGGGCACTACCGGCTCGGGCCGAACCTCCTGCGGCTGGCGAGCTCCGTATGGGCGGGTCTCGACGTGGCGGTGCAGGGTGCCGAAACCAGCCGCGCGCTTGCGGCCCTCGTCGGCGAAACGGTCAACATAGCGGTCAAGCAGGGCGACGGTGCGGTCAACGTCTACCAGGCCGAGGGTGCCGGCACGATTACGGTCGATAGTTGGGTGGGACGCCCCACGCCACTGCACGCCACCAGTTCCGGCAAGGTGCTTTTGGCTTGGCTGCCGACGCAAGAGGCCGATGCGCTGCTCGGCGCGAACCTCGCCAGCTTTACCTCCGCGACCATGACCGACCGGGAGGCGTTGGCCCAGCAACTCGCGCGTGCCCGCGTTGAGGGTTTCGCGGTTACTCTCGGCGAGCTCGAGGACGGGCTCAACGCGATCGCGGCCCCGATTCGCGGGCCTGGAGGGCTCGTAATCGCTGCGCTGTCGGTGTCCGGCCCGAGCTACCGGCTGCCGTCGGAGCTGCTTCGGGGGCAGGCAGGTGAGGTCATCGCGGCGGCCGCGAGGATCAGTGACCTGATGGGGCACCTGGGTTAGTCGTGCCGCCCCGGTCACGAGGCCAACATTGCGCCGTGCCACTCGTGGAACTCCGTGATGTGGTGCTCGGCCGGAACCAGTACGCCGCCGTCCCTGTACATTCGGGAGGACATGGACGGCTGGGTGCGCTCGCAGACGTCAAAGTCCTGGCGATTGACTCGGTCGAACAACTCGACGGAGTTGGTGAGGTCAGTACCGTTCTCGACGACGCTCGGCAGGTAGAGCCAATCGCACTCCACGATGGTGCGGTCCTCGGCGATGGGGAACATGCGATGGAGAATAATGTGGTCCGGGACCATGTTGATGAAGACCTGCGGTTTCACGGTGATCGCATAGTACTTCCGTCCCTGGTCCGGGCTCACGCCGGGAAGCAGGTCAACGCCAGCCGAACCGTCCACGGTGAAGCCCATGATGTCCTCACCGAACGTGGCACCGTGGTTGACGAAAACCTGGGCGGCAAGACCGTCTGCAAACTCCGGCAGCACCTCGGTCAGTTCCGGGTGAATCGTGGCGCAGTGGTAGCACTCCATGAAGTTCTCGATGATGAGCTTCCAGTTTGCTTTCACGTCGTACACGATTCGCTTGCCGACAGCGAGGGTATCCACCGCATAATGATCGAGATTGGAGACTTCGCCGAGCCGGTCGACGACTTCCCCGAGCACGGTCTCTTCGAACGACGGCGCCTCATCGGCCACGCACACCCAGATGTAGCCAAGCCATTCCCTCACGTGAACCCTTCGTAACCCGTAGTCCTGACGGTCAATGTCCGGCATCTTGGTGAGGTTGGGGGCCGCGATAAGTTTCCCGTCGAGGTCGTAGGTCCAGGCGTGATAGCCGCAACGGAACGTGCGCTGGCCGTCGCTGTTCTCGCCCGAACACACCTGCATACCCCGGTGGCGACACACGTTGAAGAACGCGCGGGGCTCTCCCTTGCGATTGCGGCTGACGATGACCGACTCACGGCCGACTTGAACTGTCTTGAACGCGCCGGGCTCAGCTACGTCACTGCCCCGGACCGCGCAGAACCACATCCGCTCGAAGATTTTCTCCTGTTCGAGAGCGAAAACGTTCGCATCGGTGTATGCGGATCCGGGCAGCGTCTGCATGAGCGAGCCGGCCACCGGGTTGTCTAGTTGCTCAATAATCATGGGGTCATACTCCTACTGGGGTCTCGTCGGATAGGGAAAGCGCTGCAGGTCGTGCGAATGATGTGGGCGCGCCGGACCTCGGTCCGACGGCTAAAGAGGCCAGTCGTTTGCGCCACTCCGCGACCAATCGCAGCTGGTTGATGCCGACTACCGCGACCGGCCGGTCCGCGCGCCGGTAGACCATGAATAGATCGCCGCTGTCGATACCGCCGGCTTCGAGCGCGACGATTTCGTCGCCCATCACCCTGCCGGCGAATTGGATTTTTGCCCCGCACTGGTCGGACCACAGGTAGCTGGGGCGGACGCCGCGTGGGGGTGGGCCGCCGGACAGAAGAGCGGCGATCGCGGCGGCGGGCCGATCCCGGGAATCGGACCAGTGTTCAACTCGATGGTGACGGCCGCGAACCGGGTCAAACCACGCCGAACAATCCCCGACACCGATGATTCCGGCTGCTGCGGTCGCGCCGAACTCGCCACACACGAGGCCGCCCCGAATATTGAGTCCGGCATTCGAGAGCCACTCAACGGCGGGCACGGAACCGATGCCCATCACGACCACGTCGGCAGGAATCACCTCCCCGGAGGCTAGGCGTACCCCCGTCACTCGCTCGGCGCCGAGTACCGCATCAACGATTGTGTTATTCCTCACAACGATTCCGTGGGCTTCGTGCAGTCGCTGCACGGCGATGCCGACCTCGGCGCCCAAGGAGCGCGAGAGCGGATTGCCTGATGAGCCGAGCACGGTGACCTCAAGGCCGAGAGACCTGGCGGTGGATGCCACCTCGAGCCCGATGAACCCAGAGCCGACGACGACCAGGCGCGCGCCGGAGACCAGCTCGGTCTTGAGCGCGATGGCGTCGTCGAGAGTGCGAAGCGTGTGAACTCCTGCTGGAACTCCGGGGAGGCTTCTGGCGAAGGACCCCGTCGCGATCACGACGGCGTCAGAGCGGACCATGCGGCCGTCCGTCAACGTCACCGTGCGGTCCCCTGGGCCCAGGGCCGCCGCTCGGGCGCCGAGTATCCATTCAGCCTGTAAGTCTTCGCCTTCGGCCTCGAGCGTGAGTTCTTCAGCTTGCGCCGCGCCCGCGAGGAAATCCTTGGACAGCGGCGGTCGGTCGTAGGGGCGGTGCGTTTCGTCCCCGATGATTGTCACTCGACCGTCGAACCCCTGCAGCCGAAGTGCCTTCGCGCTGGCGTGTCCGGCGAGTCCCGCCCCCACGATGGTCACTGATTTCATGTTGCTCCGTTTCCGAAACTAGTAGCTAACTCCGGGAGGCAGGTTGGGCTCTGCCTCACTCACGATCACGTGGATGTCCCCGTCGACGATCGTGACAGCGTGAGCGCGCACGCCACGTTTCGCCGGGGGCGCGTCGACCCTTCCTGTTCGCAGATCGAACCGAGAGGCGTGCAGCGGGCACTCCACCTGGCAATCCTCCAACCACCCGTCAGCCAGGGAGGCATCTTGGTGAGTGCAGGTGTCATCGAGAGCAAAGACCTCACCGTCCTCGGTATGGAAGATGGCGATAGGCGGTGAGACCGCATCGAATCGAATCGCCTCCCCGGGGGCAATGCTGGCAAGAGCGCAGATCCGCATATCGAAACCCTTAGTTCGCAGTTATGACAACGTGATTCGTAGTTCGCAACAGCGTCTCGCGCCGACGGCGCCGTGTCAAGGGTTCACGGGTGCCTTCGGCAAATGATTGACCTGTCCGAAACATGACCGACTCATTCGGGATCGGCCGCGGCTCTACCTGCGCCAGCCCCGGCAGCTGAAAGAGAAGTCGCCGTCTGCGGAGAAAGTCCGCAGTCAGAGCACGCTGCGGATAAGTCGTTCGAACGCCGTGACATGGTTGAGCGCGACAGCCTCGGCGTGTTGTGCATTCCCTGCCACGATGTGGCGCAAGAGTTCGACGTGTTCCATGACGTGATCGCTCATGGTGGGGAGTCGATCAAGCACGACGCACCAGATTCGCGTTGCGAGGTTGTCGTAGCGCACCAGGGTGTCTTCCAGGTGCCGGCTGCCGGAGGCTCGGTAGATGCTTCGGTGCACCTGGATGTCGTAGCGCATGACGTCACGCCGGCTTTCTGCCTTCGGATCGAGGCCTTCCAGAGTGGCCGCTAGTGATTCAAGTTCCGCTCTTGTCGTGGCGTTGGCGAGCCGGGCGGCCCGTCCTGCGGCGAGCGGTTCCAACCGCTCTCGAATTTCGGAAATCTCGGCGAGGTCGGTGATGTCGACGGTGGCCGCGAAGGTTCCCCGACGCGGATAAACAGCCACCAGGTGGTCGACTTCCAGTCGCTTGAGCGCCTCCCGAACCGGTGTGCGTCCGATGCCGAGCTCTTTCCCGATTTGCTCGTCGTTGATCGGAGCGCCGGGAGGAATGTCGAGAACTATCAGCCTGTCTCGGAGCACGCCGTAGGCATAGTCAGCGAGAGACTCGGCCCTCTCGACAGACGTAGTTGCAGCGGTTACGGGCATTGCTCGCCCCCGGTCGCCGAGGTGTTGACACTGCACTCCATATAGAAATACTATTCGTCTCAAGGCTGATATACCAGTTGGACAACAGATAGATTTTAGGAGCCGGCGTGACTCAGATAGCCCCTGAGAGAGAGATCTCACAACAGGACTCCAGCGAGAATCCGTTGACCGGAAAGCTCGACGACGTCGACCCTGAGGTTTTCGCAGCCATCGGGAGGGAACTCGATCGGCAGCGGAACACGCTCGAAATGATCGCGAGTGAGAACTTTGCGCCCCTGGCGGTGATGCAGGCGCAAGGATCGGTCCTGACGAACAAATACGCGGAGGGCTACCCCGGCCGCCGCTACTACGGCGGTTGCGAGAACGTCGACGTCATCGAGCAACTCGCCATTGACCGGATCAAGTCTTTGTTCGGCGCTGAGTATGCGAATGTGCAGCCTCATTCCGGCGCCCAGGCCAACGCCGCGGCCATGTCGGCGCTGCTCGAACCGGGCGACACGATTCTCGGGCTTGATCTTGCCCACGGCGGTCACCTCACGCACGGAATGCGCCTGAACTTCTCCGGCAAGCTCTACAACGCCGTCGCTTATCACGTCGGCGAGCGCGACCACCTGGTCGACTACGCTGAAATCGACCGCCTCGCCCAAGAGCACAGACCCAAGCTCATCGTGGCCGGCTGGTCCGCCTACACAAGACAGCTCGATTTCGCCGAGTTCAGGAGAATTGCCGACAGCGTGGGTGCCTACCTCATGGTTGACATGGCGCATTTCGCCGGCCTCGTTGCCGCCGGCTTGCACCCATCCCCGATTCCGCACGCTCATGTGGTCACGTCGACGACGCACAAGACCCTCGGCGGTCCACGAGGCGGGTTCATCCTGGCCACGGCAGACCTCGGAAAAAAGTTCAACTCGTCTGTGTTCCCGGGCCAGCAAGGGGGGCCATTGGAACACGTCATCGCCGCAAAGGCGGTTGCATTCAAGCTGGCGGCGGAACCGGCTTTTCGCGAACGTCAGGAGCGAACCCTCAGGGGTGCCAAGATCATTGCCGACCGGCTCTTGCGGCAGGACGCTATCGATGCCGGCATCGGTGTCGTCAGCGGCGGAACGGACGTCCACCTTGTGCTCGTCGACCTCCGTCACTCCGAACTCGACGGCAAGCAGGCCGAGGACCGCTTGCACGAGATCGGCATAACGGTCAATCGCAATGCGGTTCCGTTCGATCCGCGTCCGCCTATGGTCAGTTCCGGAGTCCGGATCGGGACACCGGCCCTTGCCGCGCGCGGTTTCCGGGATGCCGACTTCGAACAGGTCGCCGACATCATTGCGACCGTGCTGAAGCCTGGGCTTCCGGCCCGGGTTTTCAGCGAACTCAGCGACCAAGTCTTCGAGCTGGCCAAGCGTCACCCGCTGTATGAGGGCATCGGACAGGTGCTGTCATGAGCAACACCAGGCCTGGAACTCCGCTCACTCCTGGCGCTGACCTGCCTGAACACCCGGACTTCCTTTGGGAAAACCCCATCCCAAAGCGCAACTATGACGTGGTCATCGTCGGCGGCGGCGGCCATGGCCTGGCGACCGCTCATTACCTCGTCAAGAACCACGGCATCACCAACATCGCTGTGATCGAGCGAGGATGGCTGGCCGGCGGGAACATGGCCAGAAACACGACCCTCATTCGGTCGAATTATCTGTGGGATGAGAGCACAGCAATCTACGAGCACTCGTTGAAGCTGTGGGAGGGTCTCGAGGAGGACCTCGGCTATCCGATTCTGTTCAGCCAGCGGGGTGTCCTAAACCTCGCGCACACCCTGCAAGACGTTCGTGATTCTCGGCGACGCGTCGAGGCTAACAAACTCAACGGTATCGACGCGGAGTGGGTCGACGCAGCCGGGGTGAAGGAACTCTGCCCCATCGTCAACACGTCGCCAGACATCCGGTACCCGGTCCTGGGCGCAACCTATCAGGCGCGAGCGGGCATCGCCAAGCATGATTATGTCGGATGGGGATTCGCCCGCCGAGTCAGCCAGGCAGGAGTGCACCTGATCCAGGACACCGAGGTTACCGGCTTTCTCACTGACGGCGACCGAGTAGTCGGTGTGCGCACCAACAAAGGCGACATCGGGGCGGGAAGCGTGGCCCTGACCGCCGCAGGCCACACTTCGACCCTGACCGACACGCTTGGCATCCGGGTGCCCATCCAAAGCCACCCGCTTCAGGCGCTCGTTTCAGAGCTGCTCGAGCCGGTCCACCCCACCATAGTGATGTCCAATGCCGTCCACGTCTATGTTTCGCAGGCACACAAGGGTGAACTTGTCATGGGCGCCGGAGTCGACACCTACACCGGCTTCGGTCAGCGTGGCTCCTTCCACATCATCGAGAGGCAGATGGCAGCGGCCGTCGAGCTGTTTCCGATCTTCGCGCGGGCTCACCTTCTGCGCTCGTGGGGAGGAGTGGTCGACGTCACACCGGATGCCTCACCCATCGTGGGGTTGACGCCATACGAGAATCTCTACCTCAACTGCGGCTGGGGAACCGGCGGTTTCAAGGCCACGCCAGGCCTCGGGCACGTTCTCGCGCACACGATTGCCACTGGCAAGCCGCACGAACTAATCGCCCCGTTCAACCTTGAACGATTCGTCAACGGCCGCCTCGTCGACGAGCACGGCGCGGCTGCGGTCGCCCACTAGACATCAACAGGTACTGAAGGATTCCCCATGCAACTCATTGAATGCCCCCGGTGTGGCCCTCGCGAAGAGATCGACTTCACATACGGTGGGCAGGCTCATATTGCCTACCCGGAGAACCCCGCCGAGCTCAGCGATGAGGAATGGGCTCACTACGTCTTTTTCCGGGACAACCCGAAGGGTCCATTCGCCGAACGGTGGGTGCACTCCGCCGGATGCCGCCGGTGGTTCAACGCCCTCCGTGACACCGGAACCTACCGATTCCTTGCAGTGTACGAACTCGATGAGAAAGCGCCGGTGCTTCCGTGAGACAGCCATTCCGCACAGACGACGGCGGCCGCGTCGATCGTGCAACGCCTGTGACGTTCCGCTACAACGGAGAGGAACTGGAGGGATACGTCGGAGATACCCTCGCGTCGGCCCTCTTGGCAAACGGTGTGCATACCGTCACCAGCAGCATCAAGTTGGGGCGTGCGCGCGGAATTGCGGCCGCCGGAGCAGAAGATCCCAGCGGCATTGTGCAGATCGACGCACCTTTCCCCGATCCCATGCAGCTAGCCACCACAATCGAGCTGGCTCCCGGCCTCGTCGCACACGGTGTCCCCGGGCAGGGAAAGCTCGCCGATACAGAAGACCTCGCCCGGTATGACGCCGTTCACCTGCATGTGGACGTGCTCGTGGTCGGAGCGGGGCCGGCAGGGCTTGTAGCCGCCGTCACTGCTGCCAGGGCCAACCTTCGAGTTGCGATCGTCGACGAGCAGCCAGAGGCCGGCGGCAGTCTGCTCAGCACCCTCCAGCAGGTCGACGACCGTCCGGCTCTTGAGTGGATCAGGGGCATCGTCGATGAACTCAGCCGGAACTCCCGGGTATCTCACTTGCAAAGGACGACCGTCTTCGGCGTCTACGACGACGGTCTGGCGCTCGCCGTGCAACGCCGAACGGACCATCTCGGCACCGACTCGCCTGCCGACGCTCTCAGACAGAGGGTGTGGCGCATCCGCGCTCGACAGATCATCGTCGCCGCCGGCGCACATGAGCGCCCCGTCGTCTTTGCTGACAACGACAGACCAGGGATCCTCCTGGCCAACGCAGCGCGTACCTATCTCAACCGGTACGGCGTTCGAATCGGGGACGCCGTCGCCGTCTTCACCACGAACGATAGCGCTTACACAGTCGCATTCGCGCTTCACGACGCCGGTGTGCCAATTGCCGGAATCATCGATGCCCGCCGGGTCATAAGTCAGGGCTGGCTCGATGAAGCCTCCGCAAGGAGCATCACCGTCCACTCGGGGAGCGTCGTCACAGGGACCGACGGCGCCGACCGGCTCACTCACGTCTCACATGCGGCATTCGGCGGAGGCGTCGTGGGAGTGGCCACCGCACTCGAGGCCGACACGCTCCTGGTGAGCGGCGGATGGAACCCCGCAGTGCACCTGTACAGTCAGGCCGGTGGCACGCTGACCTACGATTCCCGACTTGGAGCGTTCATCCCCTACGCGCAAGTCGACGGCATCGCCGTCGCAGGATCGGCCGCAGGGCGGTTTTCCCTCAATGATGTCCTCTCCCATGGACGCGAAGTGGCCATCGAGACGTTACGCAAACTTGGCCTGGACGAGGGCGAACCCCTAACCCCCCACGCAGCTCAGGACAACGATGCGAACCCGGGGATGGTCGTCTGGTACGTCCCAACGGGCGACCCGGTGACCCTGCACACGCACTTCGTGGACCTCCAAAGGGACGCCACCGTCGCCGACATTGCGCGAGCGGTGGGCGCCGGCCTCCGCTCCGTCGAACACGTCAAGCGATACACAACCATCGGAACCGCTCACGATCAGGGTAAGACCTCAGGAATCATTTCCTCGGGAATCACCGCGGAACTGTCCGGAGTTGCCATCTCGGATTTGGGAACCACGAAGTTTCGGCCTCCCTATACACCCGTCGCCTTCGCGACTCTCGCCGGCCGCAACCGCGGCGACCTCTTCGACCCGGTGCGCGTGACGAGCGTTCACGACTGGCATGTCCAAAATGGCGCGATGTTCGAAGACGTCGGACAGTGGAAACGACCCTGGTATTACCCCAGGCCGGGCGAAGACATACATGACGCTGTCTATCGGGAGTGCGCCGCTGTCCGAACCGGAGTAGGCATGCTTGACGGCACAACTCTCGGCAAGATCGACGTTCAGGGCAAAGACGCCGGCGAATTCCTCGACCTCATGTACACCAACCTGATGAGCACGCTCAAGGTCGGTTCCGTCCGCTACGGAGTGATGTGCGGTGTCGACGGAATGGTCATCGACGATGGAACAGTCCTCCGTATCGACCAGGACAGATTCCTCATCTACACCACAACGGGCGGAGCCGCCAAGATCCTTGATTGGCTAGAAGAGTGGCTACAAACTGAGTGGCCCCACTTCCAGGTGCGCCTGGCCTCGGTGACCGAGCACTGGTCGACCTTCCCGGTCGTGGGACCAAAGTCTCGCGCTCTCATCGGCGAACTCTTCCCCGACGTTGATGTGTCCAACGAAGCCTTCCCGTTCATGACCTGGCGAGACACGGAAATGGACGGCGTCCCCGTTCGGCTCGCTCGCGTGAGCTTCTCCGGCGAGCTTGCCTACGAAGTGAGCGTCGTGAGCTGGTACGGACTCGACCTGTGGCAGCGCATCCATTCCGCCGGCCAGTGGTACGGAATCACGACTTACGGCACAGAAACCATGCACGTCCTGCGGGCCGAAAAGGGCTACCCCATCATTGGGCAAGACACTGACGGGACCGTCACCCCGCAGGACCTCGGAATGTCGTGGGTGGTGTCCAAGAAGAAACTCGATTTCGTGGGCAAACGGTCATTTGCACGTACTGCGAACAACGATCCCAACCGCCGACAGCTGGTGGGAATCCTTCCCGTCGACGGAACCGTGCTCCTCCCCGAAGGCACACAACTCGTCTCCACCGACGCCCTCCGGAAGACGCCCATTCCGATGGACGGATTTGTGACCTCCAGCTATCGCAGCGCGGCGCTCAAACGAACCTTCGCCCTCGCTCTCCTCAAGGCAGGCCACACACGTCTTGGTGAAACCCTGAACGCGGTGGTCGACGGCAAACTCGTTCCAGTCACTCTCACCAGCCACGTACTGTTCGACCCCGAAGGAGCTCGCCGTGACGGATAACACGCTAGTCAGATCGCTGCAGGCACGCGGACCCCTCGATGAGTACCGGGACGCATTCACAGCGGCGGCATCAGCAGACGTGCGCATTGAGGTGCTCCCGCTTGCTCGCCACTACAACGTCCGAGTGGCCCCGGACAACGTGATGGCCCTCGCAGAGCTGTTCGGCGCGGAAGTGCCGACGCAGGCGTCCACTTGGGTCGACACGGACATCGGAACGGTCATCTGGCTCGGTCCCGACGAATGGCTTGTCATCGACCGGATCGGCCGGCTCGATCTCGAGGGGCGGCTACGAAACGCTGTCAGCGAATGCAACGGAGCCGTGGTTGAGCAATCCGGTCAGCGCATCTCCCTCCTGGTAACTGGGGACGCCGCAGGACTTCTGGCCAAAGGAACATCCATCGACCTTCACCCCGTTTCATTCAGCAAAGGGTCCGCAGTTCAGAGCTTCCTCGGTCAAACCGTCGTGATGCTTCTCGCACGTAATGACAGCGCCTCAGAGATCGAAATCCTGGTGCGAAGTTCATTCGCCAGGTATCTCGCTGACTGGCTCCTCGATGCCTCGAGCGATCCACTCGCGACCCAGTAACCACCCCCACGGAGGAGTAAAGCGACATGAGCATCAGTGCTTTTGATCTGTTCAAGATCGGAATCGGTCCGTCCAGTTCACACACTGTCGGTCCTATGAAGGCCGCGTATCTGTTCATCGAGCGGCTACGAATTCAGGGCAAACTTGAGAGCGTTGTCCGAATCAAAGCGCAACTTTTCGGTTCGCTCGGCGCAACGGGCCACGGACACGGCAGCGTCAAGGCAATAATCCTGGGCCTGCAAGGGGAACAACCCCACCTCGTTGACCCGATCTCCGCCGAGTCCAGCGTTGAGACCGCGCGAGGATCTGGCACCCTTGTTCTTGGCGGGACTCGCACCGTTCAGTTCTCCGTCGACAACGACGTGATCCTTCACCGTCGCAAGAGGCTGGAGTTCCACTCAAACGGGATGCGGTTCGAAGCGTTCTCCGCCGACGAATCCCTCATCGAGGGGCGTGAGTACTACTCCATTGGAGGAGGATTCGTGCTTGACCAGGACGAGACCAGGCCGCCCGTTGTTGTCGCCGACAACGCCGCCGTACCCCACCCGTTCCGCAGCGGCGACGAACTCGTCGCCCGAGCCAAGGAAACTGGCCTCAGAGTCAGCGATCTGATCCTTCAGAATGAGTTGTCCTGGCGTACAGAGGAGGAAGTCCGAGCGGGACTACTCAACATCTGGGCCGTCATGCAGGAATGCATCGACAATGGCTCAGCACATGAGGGGATCCTCCCGGGCGGGCTGAACGTCCGTCGACGCGCCGCGGTTCAGAGAGCGAAGCTGGATGCCTGCGCCGATCTGGATGATCCGCTTCGCGCTATGGAATGGGTCACTCTCTTCGCCCTGGCCGTGAACGAAGAAAATGCAGCCGGCGGGCGCGTCGTGACCGCACCGACAAATGGGGCGGCTGGCATCATTCCTGCCGTCCTGGGTTACTACATGAGGTTCGTCCCCGGCGCCAACGACGACGGCGTCGTCCGTTTCCTGCTGACTGCCGCAGCGATTGGAGCGTTGTTTAGGGAGAACGCATCGATTTCTGGTGCGGAAGTCGGGTGCCAGGGTGAAGTCGGCTCCGCATGCTCCATGGCAGCAGGGGCCCTCGCCGAGGTGCTTGGCGGCACCCCGGAGCAGGTCGAGAACGCCGCCGAGATCGGCATCGAGCACAACCTCGGCCTCACCTGCGATCCGGTCGGAGGATTAGTACAAATCCCCTGCATAGAAAGAAATGCAATCGCATCCGTCAAGGCGATAACGGCAGCGCGGATGGCCGTCCGCGGAGACGGCGAACATCACATCTCGCTCGACAAGGCCATCAAGACCATGCGGGAGACAGGCGCCGACATGAGCGCCAAATACAAGGAAACCGCTCGTGGAGGGCTTGCACTCAACCTCAACATGGTTGAGTGCTGACGCGCCATCGCCGTGATCTCTCGAAGGAGTATCGGGCGCGCGTAGAGATAATCCCGAGTGCCGGACTTGCAGCTCGAGTGGTTTCCGCGTTCCCGAGATCGACAACTCTAACCGTCACCTGTCTGCCCAAGGACGGCATCCGAAGGACCATTGACGCTACTATCGAGCTCTCAGATCTCGGGTACGACGTCGTCCCACACCTCGCCGCCAGACAGATCGGCGGAGAGAAGGAGCTGCGACGGCACCTTGTTCGCCTCGACGAGGCTGGCGTCAATGCCCTCTTCGTGATCGGCGGTGACGGCAAGTCGACCGACGACACTTTCGGTAGCGGAGGGGAGCTGCTCCGATCGATCCGCGAACTGACCGGTGAACGTTTCACTGCAGGAGTCGCCGGATACCCCGACGGCCACCCTGCGATGAGCATCGACCGCGCGCTGGAAGTGCTCGCGGAGAAACAGGAGTTAGCAGACTGCGTCGTCACCCAGATGTGCTTCAACACTGCGACGCTGGTCGCCTACCTCAGTCGACTGCAAACGGTCGGAATCACGCTACCGGTCTGGTTCGGAGTGCCAGGAACGGTCCGAATGAGTCGGCTCCTCGCGATAGCAGCGAGAATCGGAGTTGGACCATCCCTGTCGTTCGCGCGCAAGAGTCATAATCTGCGGTTGATCACGGGCAACTTCGATTCCAATCAATTCCGAGATCACCTGCTCGACTCCGCGAGCGAGGCCGGGTTACCGTTCGCGGGCTTTCATCTCTATAGCTTCAATGACTTCGCGAGCGGGGAATGAGTGCAAGAAGCGCCCATACCAAGCATTGTCCATTCCAGCTTCGCCGAATGGGCCGCGGCCGCCTGTTCTTTAACGCCGGATTGAGGAGGCGGGAGATTGGCATCCCGCCTCCTCAATTCGTTCGACTAGACGAGTTCCTGATTCAGCGCCTCTCTCGCACCGCCGGGAGCGCCCGCCTGGTGCTCAAGCAGGATCGTCGTGCCCCTGCGAAGGCGGAACCAGTAGTAGAGGAAACCGCCGACGCCGATCAGGCTGATGCTGATGACACCGCCCCACGGGTATGCCCCGTACATCTCCTCGCGCGGCCACACCATGTTGAGTGCCATCAGGCTGCCCCAGATCACCGCGATGAAATTGACCGGAAGACCCCATCGGCCGAGGGAGAAGTACCCCCTGCCTGGGCCATCTCCGGGCCAGCTGCCCTGCAGCCGCCTTACAAGCATTGGCAAGGTCACCATCAGGTATGCGGCGTAGATGAAGACAACCGCGACGCTCGTTACGACTGTGAAGATCTGCGGCTGGCCAACGTTGACGATGAGGATGAGTACGGCGATAGCGCCGATCACGATGGCGGGAAGGACCGGCGTCTTCGACTTCGCATTTACCTCGAGAGTTGACGAGCGAAGGGAAGATTATTGTCTCGCGCCATAGCAAAAACAGCCCTGATACAGGCAGCATGAACAGCGAGCGCACACACAGTGATTGCGATGCCGATGGCGACGAGGAAGAGCGTTCCGACGGGCTGACCCAAGGCTCTGAGCACCAGGTACTGCAGTCCACCGTCGCTGGCACTGATCTTCGGATCGTTGATGTTCTCCGCCGACAGGATGCCCAGAAGGAGAATCGCGCCTCCCAAAACGAACGACGCCGTTACAGCACGAAGAATCGATTTCGGAGAACCCTTCTTCGGGTCCGTGGCTTCTTCACCGAGCGAACTTGCCGTGTCGAATCCGAACATTACGAACCCAGACGCAAGCGATGCGACCAGGAACGCGCCCAGGTAGCCGAGGTTGTTGTGGTCGCCCGTGTGATTCGTCGCGAAGAGCACGCTGACGGGCTGTTTGATGTGGAACAGGAGGGCGATGACGAGACCCACCGCCGCGATCAGCTCAATGAACACACCGATGCGCCGGCCCACCCACGAGCTCCCCCAGGAAAGCGGGGCCAGGTCAGAGTGGATCTTGGCCATTGCGGCCGTTAGACGCGGGGATTGGGCTGCCACTCCGATCCCGATATGAAGTCGACTGTCCGTTCGACGAAGCTCATTCGGCGTCTCGGCCCGGGCGAATTGTCGCTCTAGCTCGCGCAGGCGCCTGATGTCTTCCACGTCTGCGCGCTCCACGGCTAAACGTGCGGTTGTCGAGGCGATCGCTCCAGCATGGTCGCCCAAATCCCTGAGCTGGTCGGATCCGAAGCGAGCCAGCGCTGCATCAATCTGACCATCCGTAACCAGGATCTGACCATTCACATAACTACCACCACCTCGGCCGCGGCGAGTTTCGACCAGCCCCCTGCTTCGAAGAGTGGCAAGCGACTGACGCAGCGTGAGTGGAGACACGCCCAGTTGCTCCGCGAGAATCTGCTCGGGGGCAGCCGATCGCCGGAGGTCAGAAGGCCAACGCGGATGGCCGATTCGAGTTGCTTCTCGATCTGCTCGGCACGTCCGCGACCGTCGAAGTGCGGGTCGGCGAGCTGCGAAACCACGAGCATTGTGGATGCCGGCACGAAGGACTCCGCTCGCGGAATTCCTTGGCTCGCCACGATTGCAGGGTAGCAGGTGTCCCGGAGTCGGAGGATCGAAGAGACTCGAGGCGGAAAAAGGAGGCCCCTTCAGGTGCTTCCCGGTGCCGTTGATTGCGAGGAACTCGACCCGCCGCTCAGAACCTGTACGCCACACCTCTTCGAGGAGAACCTCGAGTCGTCGACGTCACTCTTCACATCACCGCACGACCCAGACAATTCGCGGCGTCGAAGAACGGCCAAATGAGCGATTCGGGTCGTGCATTCGCATATAGCCAGCGCCCGCCAGAGGGCAAGCGCGGAAAATCACCCGCTACCCGTACCGGAAACGACGAATGGCCTCCGAAATCTCGGAGGCCATTCGTTTTGGGTGGAGTTCTTGGAACAGAATCAACCCGTTCCAGGAACAACCCTGTGGCGGTACCGGTGGGATTTGAACCCACGGTGGAGTCTCCCCCACACAACTTTTCGAGAGTTGCACCTTCGGCCGCTCGGACACGGTACCGGGGTCGATTGTAGTTCAGACCAGAGGCACGACGCGAATCGGAACGAGCGAGCTTCCAGCGAACGACCAGCGGATGCTCAGCGCGCCGCAGTAACCTCGTCGGGTGACATCTGTAAACCGGGGCCTTCGCTCCTTCGCAACCACCGCCGGAACCATCGTGTCGGCGGCCGGAATCGGCGCTGCCGCCGCGCTCAACTACAAGAAGTTCCGCGCGCGGGTCGCCGAGAACGCGGTCGTGATGAGTGAAACGCTGCCCATCCACTCGAAGTGGTGGCGCGACCACGCCAAGGTGCAGGGCGAGCTGCTCTACGTCGCCATCGGTGACAGCGCGGCTCAGGGCATCGGTGCCAGCGCACCGGACCGCAGCTACGTCGGCGTCCTGGCCGACCACATCCGCCTGGCCACCGGCCGCACGGTTCGCGTTGTCAATCTCAGCGTCTCGGGCGCCACCGTCGCGCTTGCGGTACGCGACCAGCTGCCCCGATTCACCAGGCTCCAGCCCGACATCGTCACGGTCGCGATCGGCGCGAACGACATCGCCCAGTGGGATGCCGCGGCATTCGAGGCGGGCATCCGTGAACTCTTCGCGGTTCTCCCCGACCACGCCATCGTCGCCGACCTGCCCTGCTTCCACCTGCCGCACAACGAACGCAAGGTCGCCGTGGCCAATCGCATCCTCCGCGAGCTCGCCGCCGAACACCGGCTGACCGTGGTGCCGCTGCACGCGACGACCAAGCGCCAGGGCCTGCGCAGCATCGCCACCCAGTTCGCCAACGACCTGTTCCACCCGAACGACCGCGGGTACCGGGTGTGGGCCGACGCGTTCCTGCCCGACCTCAGCGCGAACATCGCCGGGCGGATTCCACAGGCCACGGTCGACGCGTAACCGGGCGTCGGTGGCCGCAGCTAGGCTCGCTGGCATGGCCAAGCCCCTTTCCTCCTTCCACTGCACCGAGTGCGGCTGGACCACACCGAAATGGGCGGGGCGCTGCGCCGAATGCCAGCAATGGGGCACCGTGCTGGATGCCGGGGAGAAGACCGGCATCATCCGCGCGTTCAAGCCGACCACGGTCACCGGCGACGGGATCGCCCGGCCGATCACCC
This sequence comes from Microbacteriaceae bacterium, assembly GCA_036723055.1. Taxonomy (GTDB): domain Bacteria; phylum Actinomycetota; class Actinomycetes; order Actinomycetales; family Microbacteriaceae; genus Cryobacterium. The sequence continues at coordinate 4,775 of DAIMHX010000007.1, read as the reverse complement.
ACGTCGACACCAGCGCCGTCGCGCACTGGCCGAGCGGCATCGACGAGTTCGACCGCGTGCTCGGCGGCGGCATCGTGCCCGGCTCGGTGATCCTGCTCAGCGGCGAACCCGGCGTGGGCAAGTCCACGCTGTTGCTCGAGGTTGCCTCGAGGGCTGCGGCCGCGAAGTCCCGCGTGCTGTACGTGAGCGCAGAGGAATCGGTGAGCCAGGTGCGCCTGCGCGCCGAACGCACGGGGGCGCTCCAACCCGAACTCTTCATTGCCGCCGAAACCGACCTGGCCACCATCATCGGCCAGATCGACGCGGTGAAACCCGACCTCGTCATCGTCGACTCCGTCCAGACGGTGTCGAGTTCACTCTCCGACGGCCTGGCCGGCATGCCCAGCCAGGTGCGGGAGGTCGCATCCACCCTGATTCGGGTGGCGAAGGACCGCGACCTGCCCATCGTGCTCGTCGGCCACGTCACCAAAGACGGATCGATCGCCGGCCCGCGCCTGCTTGAGCACCTCGTCGACGTGGTGTGCCAGTTCGAGGGAGACCGGCAGACCGCCCTGCGCTTCGTGCGGGCGCTCAAGAACCGGTTCGGCCCCACCGACGAGGTGGGCTGCTTCGAGATGACCGGCGACGGCATCGCCGAGGTCCCCGACCCCAGCGGGCTCTTCCTCAGCCGCGGCACCGACCCCGTGTCCGGAACCTGCGTGACGGTCGCGCTGGAGGGCCGCCGCGCCATGCCGGTGGAGGTGCAGGCCCTCGTCGTGGCCAGCCAGGCGCCGAACCCCCGCCGCGTCACGAACGGCGTGGACCCGTCGAGGGTCGCCATGCTCCTCGCCGTCCTGGAGAAACGCGCCGGTTTGGTGCTGGCCGGCATGGATGTCTACGTCTCGACCGTGGGCGGCATCCGCCTCACGGAACCGGCCGCCGACCTCGCCATCGCCCTCGCCATCGCGTCTGCCGTCAAGGACCGGGCCATCGCCCACAACGTCGCGGCCTTCGGCGAGATCAGCCTCGCCGGCGAGATCCGTGCGGTGTCAGCGGCCAGACAGCGCACGGGCGAGGCCACCCGGCTCGGCTTCACGACACGCATCGACGACTCCAGCGGGTCGATCGCCACCGCCGTGGCCCGCGCACTCGCCACGAGCGTGCCCCGGCGCGAGGCCGAGCTCGACCGAGCGTTCTAAGCCGTCCAACGCCATGAGCCGCCAGGGTTAACCGACGGCGATGGCCTCGGGGAGCGGGCTGGTCGCATCCGCAGACGACGAGGCAATCGTCGCGCAGTTGACCACCCGGTTACGCCCATCGCGCTTGGCCACGCACAACCGCAGATCGGCCGTTCGCAACAGATCAGAACTCTCCCGGCCGTCGTCCGGCGCCAGGGCGACACCGAACTGGTCGTCTCCGTGCCGGCGGTTGTGCAGCCCGGTGAGCGGATCCCGTTCGGCCAGCTCGCGATACCGCTCGCTCTCCCGACGGGACTCCGCCGTCTGGAACATGGCCTCGAGGATGCGACCCTTGGCCTCATTCTCGCTCGCTCCCTGCGCCACAGTCTGCTCGTGGAAGTTCCGGCAGGCCTCGAAGGCCGAGCGGAAGTCATCCTGCGCGGCCAAGATTTCAGCTTGCTCCCGAGCCGCCTCCGTCGCCCACCGACCCAGCCCGTTCCGCTGCGAAAGGTCACGGCAGCGGTCGATCACGTTCTGGGCCTGATCCAACCGGCCCTGCACCCCCATCGGGGCGGCAGCCGACGCTCAAGACGCGTCCGGCGACTCCTCGCCCGGCTGCGGGCCGAGCGCCTGCATCAGGTCGGCTGGAGCGGCCTGCATCACATGCGGACCTGCGATGTCGAAGAACACCATCTCGAGCGTACGCTCGTGCACCGTGAGGAACTCGCGAAGCCACTGGGCGTCGCCCACCATGACCTGCGGGTTCGGGTCATCGGGCAGCATGCGCACGTAGTTCTCGGTCGAGGAGAAGAGCAGCAGCATCCGCTTGTCGGTGCCTTCACGGCCGAAGACGCGCACCTGCTCCGCCTGACCGTTGACGACCAGTTGCGGCACGATGATCACGTCGTTGCGGAGCGCGTAGGCAACGGCCACGACGTCCTGTGCGGCGAGCGCCTCGGCGAGGGCGTCAGATCGGGTCGGTGGAGTCGGATCGGTCACGGATCCATTCAATCATTCGAGGCGGCGGCACCCCGAACCGAGAGCGCACGCCACAAGCGAACGGATCGCCGCGGGCCGCTCAGTACAGCAGGAACTGCTTCGGGGTCGCCGACGTGATCCCGTCGACACTCACCTTCAGGTAGTAGGAGGCTCCACCGGCGGGTGCGGCGTCGCGGATGGCGGCACCACACGTGCTCTTCGCCGAGCGGGTGCGGTCCCAGGTAACGGACGTGGCCGAGCTGACCGGGACTCCGGGCTTCAGCGTCACCTGCGCGTCGGCAGGGCTGGTCTGGCAGTCGCTGGAGGTCCAGTAGTTGTCCTTGCCGCTGGTCACGGTGAAGATCTGTTTTGAGGTGCCGGCATTGATCACGCAGGACGTCTTGCCGGTGTTCGTGATGCTCAGCGACAGCTTGGGCAGTTGTCCCGGCTCGTAGTTGACGGCGTCGGTGATCGCCTCGACCTGCACATTGGCGGGGACACAGGGTGCCCCCTCGACCGTGGGTGCCAGGGTGGCGGGCTTCGTCGTGGAGGCATCCGTTGCGGCGGGCGACGCGGTCGGCGTCGTCGTCGTCTCGCGAGGCTTCCCGATGCTTGACCCCGGTTTCACAATGATCAGGAAGATGATGACGAGCACGGCGAGCAGGCCGAACCCAACCAGGAGGCGGCGGCGCAAGTACACAGATCTGGACTGGCGGCCGACGGGTTTCTTGAGCGTCGACATGCCCCAAGGTTAACCACGATTTCCGGCGGCGCCGGGTACTGGCGTGCGTGTCGGCGCGGATTGCCCAGTGCCGGCGCGGCGGCACTGGGCAATCTCGGGAGGGGAACCGGGCTAGCTGACCGTCGCCATTACCGGATTGGCGGCCTTTGAGACCTTGATGTCCGTCCAGCCGATGACGGCGCCATTCGCACCCTGCACGACGGCTGTCTGCACGCTCGGGTCGCCCCATATTCGCTTCGTCTTCGCCTTGATCCGCTCATGGGTCTGGCGGCCCGCCTTCGAGCCAAGCACGAAGCGCGTCGCGGTCCCCGCTAAGAAGAGAATCTTGCCTTTTATCACAGCTCCAAGCTCACACTAATATGCGGTCAGAACCGCTCCGGAGCTTATGCCCTCCGCGCGGGAGGTGGAAGGGCTACTATGACGGCGACGGTTCGTTCGACGCGAGAAGGAAGGTAGTCATCATGAGTGGTTCTGACAAGATCAAAAACGCAGCGGAAGAAGCAGCGGGCAAGGGCAAGGAAGCCGTTGGCGATGCGACCGACAACGAAAAGCTCCAGGCCGAAGGCAAAGCCGACCAGACGAAGGCGAACCTGAAGCAGGCCGGCGAGAAGGTCAAGGACGCATTCAAGGGGTAATCCACCGCTCACCCCACCGACGCGCTCGGCGGGGCTCGTGTGTTCATCCCGACCTGGACGATCCCAGTATTCGCGAAATGGTACGTCGGTGTCGGCATATCGCCAATCACTGCACGCACGGACGATTCCAGGGGCGGGCCTATTTTGCAGGTTGTGATTCGAGTGTGAACACTATCCGAGGCCGAGGCGCTGGCGCGTGCACGGGCAACAGGCTCAACTCGCCCACCTGTCCCGTTTAGCACCGAGCACATCGGAATACAGCTTCCCGTAGTCGACCGCCATGCGCGCGGCGCTGAAGCGTCCCTCCACCGCGGCACGACACAGTCGCCTGTCCAGTTCCCCCGCATGCTGAAGCGCCTCGGCCAACGCGCCCACGCCGGCTCTCAGAAACCCGGTTTGCCCGTCATCGACAAGTTCGGGAGCGGATCCCTGGGGCGTGGCAACCACCGGCGTACCGGTCGCGAAAGACTCGATCATCGCCATTCCAAATGGCTCCGCCCATTGAATCTGGTTCAAGAGCGCAACTGCCCCACCCAGCAATTCGTACTTCTCCGCGACATTCAGCTCACCCAGATAGTCCGTCTCCGGGCCGAGGAGGCCGAATGGCCGTGTCGAAATAGTCCCGTTCGGCGGCCTTATGCATCTTGGCGGCGATCCGCAGCGGCAATCCGGCTCGGCGCGCGATCCTGACCGCTTCGAGTACACCCTTGTTCGGATCCATCCGTCCGAGAAAGCAGACGTACCCGCCGAGTCCCCTACCCACCGGCACGTCAGCCGCGTCGATTCCGTGATGGATGACGCGCGCGATCTTTAATCCGACGGCGGTGGATGCCTGGTGATGCGCGATCGCAACGATGAAGACATCCCGCGCCCTAGCCCCGTAGACGTCGAGCATGTCCAGCACGAAAGGGACCATGAACAGTGGCTATGACCGGTACACCGCTCGGTCGGTTGCAGTAGAGCGGACCAGCCAGAGTGTGATCGTGAATCACGTCAACGCCTGACAGGGCAGGATATGCCAGTTTCACGTGGCGCAGTTCCTGCAGGCTGACTCCCTCCGTAGCTGCGTTCGACCGGCGGAAACCCCGGGATCAGTTCGACCGGACACGTGCTGTCACCAGATGCCGCAAGCAGCACCTCATGACCGGCTGTGACGAGCGCCCGTGCGAGCGTATCCCCAGCCGATTCGATCCCCCATAGGCCAGAGGTGGAACCGGCAACCAGGGCGGGGCAATCAGTCCGATATGCATGCGAACTTACCTG